>JAEZSP010000015.1 GCA_023421735.1 Bacillota bacterium
GGCTCATAACCGATCGGTCCGGGGTTCAAGTCCCTGAAGGCCCACCACGTGGTCCGGTAGTTCAGTTGGTTAGAATGCCAGCCTGTCACGCTGGAGGTCAGGGGTTCGAGCCCCCTCCGGATCGCCACGTCCCGCCAATTTGGCGGGTTTTTTTGCGTATCCTTGAACCTCCTTGGCGCCGGCAATCGTCTTCATGGGCGAAGGGAAGTGGGAGAACATGAAACGGGACGAATTTGAGGCGCGGCTTTCCACCGTGCGCGGGGCAATGCTCCGGCTCGCAAGCCTGAAAATTTCCGCGCGCCAGGACGCGGAGGATGTGGTGCAGGAGGCTTGTCTTCGGGCATATCGCTCCATGGATGCGCTTTCCGATCCGGACCGATTCAAGGCTTGGATCATCCAGATCACGCGCAACCAGATTCGTGACTTTTACCGTGCGCGCTATCGGCGCGAGGCACTTTCCGAGCAGATACGCCCGGGAAACTTCGCACACCCGCCGCGACGCACGGATGTTTCAGATGCGCTCGACGCGCTCTCCCCGCGAGACCGAACGCTCCTCTCCCGCTTCTACCTTCACGATCAGTCCGTTGCGGATATTGCCCAAACGCTTGCTGTGCCGGAGGGAACGGTGAAAAGCCGGCTCCATACCGCGCGTGGACGGTTCCGCGAAGTCTACCGGGGTTCTGAGAAAGGAGAGGTTTTCATGAAGAAGTTGCCTGAAATGATGCCCGATTACACGATCAGGATGCTTGACACGGCGCCGTTCCCGGTGCGCGTCGAGGCGGTTGTCGGCTGGTTCATTGTGCCGAAGGTGGGGGAAAAATGCAACTGGGCGATGTACGATTTTCCGGAGAAGAAAATGACCTCTTATGTCGAAACTGCGGTCATGGGACGCGCCAGCGTACACGGGATCGAGGGCGTCGAAGTTGTCTCGAAGGAACATGTCGGCGGCAAGCTCGTCGAGCGCACCTTCATCGTTCAGCTCACCGATACACACTCCCGTATCCTTGCGGAAACGCACATGGACGGCGATGTGAAACGCACAATTACTTTCCTCGACGGCGACAATTTCACCAATAACTGGGGATTCGGCCCGGATAACTGCGGCATCGAGATCAATTTCACGCCCAAGGGTGCGATCACACGCGAAGGAAACGACGTCAAAAGCGTGCGCGCCCGTGATGTCATCGACGTGGTTGGCCGCGCGGAAGTGGTGCTCGCCGGCAAGCGCTACGACACTGTGTGTCTCATGGAGTGCCTCGAGGATGGCGTCGCCACGGAGCAATTCGTGGACAAAGACGGTCGCCCGATCCTCTGGCGCAGGTTCAATTCCGATGGCTGGAAGGCGGAGCGCTACGGCGGCCTCTGGTCAAAGCGCATGCCGGATAATGAGCGGATCACGATCAACGGGGAGACCTACGTCCATTGGTACGACTGCCTGACCGACGATACCCTGTAAAAAAACAGCGTGCGGATGCGCTTGATAAAACCCAGCACGATCTCACACCGCAAAAAACCGACCGTCCGGAGCCAAAGCTCCGGACGGTCGACGGCTGTTGCAATATCAGTTTTGGATTCTGAAGGGCCAATGATTCTTAAACGGAGGGTTTGGGTACGGCGCCAAGTCCCTCTATATTCCCGCCATCCGTAAGCGCGGCGCGCTGGCAGCGATGGGTGCCGGGGCCTTTGAGCTCGCCGCGGATGATGGCCATGAACTCCTCGCCCGTAATGGTCTCGTGTTCGCAGAGGTAATCCGCAAGCTCATGCAGCTTTTCCTCGTTGTCACGAATGATCTTGTATGCCTTGGCGTGTTGCTCGGAGATGAGTTCCTTGACCTTCTTGTCGATCGCGGCCTGCGTTTCTGCGGAACAGGCCAGCGTCGTATCGCCACCCAGATACTGGTTCGTGACGGCCTCCATGGCGACCATTCCAAACTCGTCCGACATGCCGTAGCGGGTGATCATGGCGCGCGCGAGTTTGGTTGCGGTTTCGATATCGTTGGATGCGCCGGTTGTGATCGATCCGAACACGACCTCCTCGGCGGCGCGCCCGCCGGTGATGGTTGCGATCTTGTTTTCGAGTTCCTCTTTGCTCATCAGGAAATGCTCGTTTTCCTCCACCTGCATGGTGTAGCCGAGCGCGCCCGATGTGCGGGGAATGATCGTAATTTTGTGTACCGGCGCGGAATTCGACTGCTTCGCGGCGACCAGCGCGTGACCGATCTCGTGGTAGGCGACGATCTCGCGTTCGTGATCGGAGAGGATGCGGTTCTTTTTTTGATAACCTGCAAGCACAACTTCGATGGATTCCTCGAGATCGGCCTGTGTCGCGGCATTTCGTCCTTCGCGTACGGCGCGCAGCGCCGCTTCATTGATGATGTTCGCAAGTTCCGCGCCCGATGTGCCCGCTGCCGCGCGCGCGATGGCGCCGAAGTTGATATTCGGGTCGTGGCGAATCTTCTTTGCATGTACCTTCAGGATTTCCTCGCGCCCCTTCTGATCGGGAAGCTCCACGGGAACGCGCCGATCAAACCGACCGGGACGCAAAAGCGCCGGGTCGAGCGATTCGGGTCGGTTTGTCGCCGCGAGGATGACCACGCCGCGCGTGCCGTCGAATCCGTCCATTTCGGTCAATAGCTGATTCAGCGTCTGTTCGCGTTCGTCGTTGCCGCCAATCCTGCCGTCGCGCCGCTGACCGATAGCGTCGATCTCGTCGATAAACACGATGCACGGCGCTTTTTCGTTTGCCTGCTTGAACAGGTCGCGCACCTTCGCTGCGCCCATGCCGACGAACATCTCGACAAATGCCGAGCCCGACATGGAGAAAAACGGCACGTCCGCTTCCCCCGCGACCGCTTTTGCAAGCAGCGTTTTGCCCGTACCGGGCGGGCCCACGAGCAGCGCGCCCTTGGGCATTGCCGCGCCGATCTCGCGGTATTTTCCGGGGTTATGCAGGAAATCGACGATCTCGCTCAAAAGCTCCTTCGCCTCGTCCTCTCCCGCGACGTCTGCAAACTTGATGCCGTCCACGGACTTGACGTAGATCTTTGCGCCGGAACCCTGCTTGCCGAACATCATGGCGTTCGAGCCGCCCATGTTCTTCGCCATCCGCTTCATGAGCAGCTGTCCCAACACAACAAACAGCAGGATCGGGAAAACCCAGCTGATTAGCAGCATCAATAGTGGACTCGTTTGTTCGACGATCTGCGTTTCAAACACAACGCCCGCGCTGTTAAGCCGATCGATCAAACCGGAGTCGTCGATCCGGCCCGTACGGTATGCCTTATCGGTCTTATCCGTAAAGACGAGCTGGTTGTCCTGTACGTCCACCTTGTCGATCTCGCCTGCCGAAAGCATGTTTAAAAACGTCGAGTATGGGACTTCTGTGACCTTTGCGGCGTTCATCTGCGGAACGATGAGCGTGTTGAATAAAAGAAGCAACAAAACGACGGCGACTGAATACCATATCAGTGGTTTTTTGTGCGGAGGGAGCTCTTGCATTTCATTACCACCCCTTCTTTATATGCATATTGTATAACCTTACCTCCCATATGTCAATCATGGTCAAAATTTTCTCGAACGCAGGTTGCAAACGCTTGACAGAGTATGCTATGCGATGTATAGTATCGTGCGACGGGAGGTATTCGCATGGATGCACAGTTGAAGCGCGGTCTTTTGGATGTATGCGTCCTGAAAGCGCTGTCGGCGGAGGATTCCTACGGCTATGCGATCGTGAAGACGCTTGCCGGACGGGTTGACATCTCGGAGTCCACTCTGTATCCGATCCTTCGGCGCCTGGAGGCAGCGGGTTTCGTCAACGAGTATGCGCGGGAGATGGACGGACGGCTCCGAAAGTATTACGCCATCACGGAGAACGGGCGCGAGCGGATTGCGCGGTTTCTTTTGGAATGGCAGGATGTCAACGCCATTTATGAATTTATCAGGGGAAAGGGTGACGGGCAATGACGCGGCTTTCGTTTGCGAGCCTTCTGCGTGGCGAACTGCGCGGACTCAATGGGGGAGAGATTGAGAAATCGGTTCAGTTTTATGACGAGCTGATTTGCGACCATATGGACGATGGGATGACCGAGGAAGAGGCGGTCCTGGCAGTGGGCACGCCGGCTGAAATTGCCGGAGAGATCCTGATGGATCAACCCGTATCGGCGCTCGTTCGGCGCAGGGTGAAGCGGCGCGCCCGGTTTCGCGGCCTTGCCGCGGTGCTGATCGTGCTAGGAAGTCCCGTATGGTTGCCGCTGTCGATCGCGGCCGTCATACTAATCGTCGTGTTCGTGCTGTTGGCATACCTGTTCGTGTTTTTGGTTGCGCTTGTACTCTGGGTGGCGGTTCTTTCCGTGGCTGTCTCCGCGCTGGCGGCGGTTTTGAACGTCACGTTTTCTGCGAGCGGACTTCTGTATGCGGGCGTTGCGCTTGCGGGCGCGGGATTGACGGTGGTACTCGCAATCGGCGTGACCGGCGCGACGAAGGGATGTATCGCCGCATGGCATGGCATGTCGCGCGGCATCAAGAGATTGGCGTTGGGGAGGAGAAATCGGGATGATAAGTAGAAAGAAACGCTGGCTTCGAATTGGGGTGAGCCTGTTCGTCCTCGGCGCGATTCTGTTCGGCGTCGGCTTCGCCATGGATGGCTTCGGCGATTTCAAATCGACCGTTGAACCGCGCACGGCGTCTTATGATGCGGCTGAGATCGATTCAATTTGGATTAATGCGATTACGGCGGACGTGTTGGTGGAAAAAGCGGATGCCGGCCGGGTGGAAGTAACATATTTTGAGGGAGAACACGAGGGCGTCGACGTGATGGTTAAAGACGGCGTCCTGACGATCAAGCAGACGCAAGGACGCACGTGGCGTGATTATATCCGCTTTTCGTGGAGCGGGTCGCGCAAGATTGTCGTGCGTGTGCCGGAGGTGCGCGGGGACGCCACCTTCCTTTCGACCTCCGGAAACGTGTTTGTCACGGATGTCCCCGTCACCGGCACGGCGCATTATGGCTCGACGAGCGGCAAGGTCGCTGCCTCGGGTAGCGCGGGGTCGCTTGCGATGGTGACGACGTCCGGCGACATCGATATGCGCGATATGACGGTCGCGGGCGACGCGAGCGCCATTACGACGAGCGGAAAAATCAAGGCATCCGGCCTGATAGTCGGTGGTGCGTGGAAGGCCATATCGACATCCGGGAGTCTGGCGGCCTCGGATATTGGCGCGGCATCCTTCACGTTTGGCAGCGTTTCGGGCAAGATCCGTCTGGATGGCATCGATGCGGGCGATGGAGCGATCAGCGCAATGACCACCTCCGGTGCGATCGACATCATGGGTGTTTCCGCAGCTTCGTATAAATTCGGGACCGTTTCAGGCGATGTAACGGGCATGCTTCCCGGCAGCGCGCGCGATTATACGATTAAGAGTGGAACCGTCTCGGGCAAAAACGCGCTCCCCACGAAGCAGGCAGGCGGCCCGGTCGACATCTCGGTCACGACCACGTCCGGCGACATCGATTTGTCATTTGAGGAAGAATAGATCATATTTAGCAAAAAAATAACATACTTGTGCGCAAAAATGTTTGCTCGCCCCGGCGTAAGGTGCTATAATAGTAAAGCTTGCGCTGGGGTACCTTTGTGCCTTTCAGCCGGCAAAGGGATGAACCGGGAGGTTGCGGCACTGCCGATGCCGGTCATTTCCGGGGACCAGTCCGCCAATCGGACGACGAGCAAATGCCCGTCGAATGAAAAAACAAAGAACACGCCCGGCAGCGTGTGCATGAGTTCGACAGGAGGAATACCACATGGCGAGCCAGAAGATCCGCATCAAGCTGAAGGCTTACGAGCACACCCTCATTGACCAGTCAGCCGCCCGCATCGCAGAGACTGCAAAGAGGACCGGTTCCCGCGTCTCAGGTCCCATTCCGCTCCCGACTGAGAAGGAAATCGTGACCATTCTGCGTTCTCCCCACAAGCACAAGGATAGCCGCGAGCAGTTTGAAATGCGCACGCACAAGAGGCTGATCGACATTCTCAACCCCACCCCCCGTACCGTGGACGCGCTGACAAAGCTCGATCTTCCCGCGGGCGTCGAAATCGAGATCAAGCTTTAATCGGCTTTATCTGATACATTGTAAAGAGGTGCAACGATGAAAAAGGCAATTCTCGGCAAGAAGATCGGCATGACCCAGATTTTCGTCTCCGACGGACGTCTCGTGCCGGTTACCGTGGTCGAGGCGGGCCCCTGCAAAGTGACGCAGGTCAAGACCGCAAAGACCGACGGTTACGAAGCTGTTCAGGTCGGTTTCGGTGAGCTCTCTGAACAGAGGGCGAAGAAACTGCTCAACAAGCCCGAGCTCGGTCATTTCACCAAGGCAGGCGTATCTCCTGCCCGCCACTTGAAGGAATTCCGCTTTGAGGACATTTCTTCCTATAAAGTGGGTGACGAGATCAAATGCGACGTGTTCGCCGAGGGCGACAAGGTCGATGCGATCGGAACCAGCAAGGGCCACGGCTTCACGGGCGTTATCCAGCGGTGGAACCAGCACACCGGCCCCATGGCGCACGGTTCGAAGTATCACAGGGGCGTCGGTTCCCTCTCGGCCAACTCGGATCCCTCGCGCGTTTTCAAAAACAAGAAGATGCCTGGCCAGTACGGCGGCGAGCAGGTCACAGTTCAGAACCTGGAGGTCGTCAAGGTCGACGCGGAGCGCAATCTTATCATGATCAAGGGAGCCATCCCCGGCGCGAACGGCAGCCTTGTGATGGTTCGCGACGCGGTCAAGGCTTAAGGAGGACGCACAAAATGCCGAATGTGAAAGTATACAACATGCAGGGCGCCCCGATCGGGGAGATGAACCTCTCCGACGAGGTTTTCGGCCTTGAACCGCACGTGTTCGCGATGCATCAGGTCGTCAGGGCCTATCAGAACGCGCAGCGCCAGGGCACGCAATCCACGCTCAACCGCGAAGAGGTTCGCGGCGGTGGACGCAAAATTTATCGCCAGAAGGGCACCGGCAACGCGCGCCATCACGGCCGCCGCGCCCCCCAGTTCACCCACGGCGGCGTGGTCTTCGCGCCGAAGCCCCGTGACTACCGCATCTCCGTTCCCAAGAAAGTCAAGCGTCTTGCGATGAAGTCGGCGCTCTCCGCCAAAGTGGGTGAGGCCGAAATGATCGTGGTGGACGCGCTCCAGCTGACCGAGACGAAGACGAAAACGGTCGTCAAGATGCTCGAAGCGCTGGGCGCCCAGAAAAAAGCGCTCATCGTCACCAAGGAGTCGGACCCCATGATGGTTCGCGCCAGTGCCAACATCCAGGGCGTGAAGACGACCTTCGTCGGCTCCCTGAATGTCTACGACATCCTCAACTGCGACAAGATCATCTTCGCGAAGGATGCCGTTGAAACGGTCGAGGAGGTTTACGCAGAATGAAGAGCGCATACGACGTCATTATTCGCCCCGTTCTGACCGAAAAGTCTTATGACGACATGGCCTTCAAGAAGTACACCTTCGAGGTTGCCATTTCCGCCAATAAGACCGAGATCAAGGACGCGGTCGAGGAAATTTTCGAGGGAGTCAAGGTGGACTCCGTCAACACCATGCGCGTCCAGGGCAAGATGAAGCGCCAGGGCCGCACCATGGGCCGCCGCCCCGAGCGGAAAAAGGCCATTGTGACCCTCAAGAAGGATTCCAAGGGAATCCCGTTCTTCGAGGGCATGCAGGAAGAGCAGGCCTAGAGCAATCTCCCGGAAATCCTTCCGCGTTTTGCTCAATAAAGGTAGGTTCGCCGAAAAAGAACCGTGAATGCAAAGGGGAGAATACCAAATGGGAATTCGTGTCTATAAGCCGACGTCGCCGGCCAGGCGACTGATGTCGGTTCTGACTTACGAGGAGCTGACCAAAAAGGCGCCCGAAAAGAGCCTGACGACCGACCTGCGCCACAAGGCGGGCCGCAACAACACGGGCAAGATCACCGTCCGCCATCAGGGGGGCGGCGCGCGCCGCAAGTACCGCGTGATCGACTTCCGCAGGAACAAGGACGGCATCCCCGCGACCGTCAAGGCGATCGAGTACGATCCGAACCGCACCTGCTTTATCGCGCTTCTCTACTACGCCGATGGCGAGAAGACCTACATCCTCGCGCCGCTCGGCCTCAAGGTAGGCGATACCGTGATGTCCGGCGAAACCGCCGACATCAAGCCCGGCAACTGCCTGCCGATCAATAACATCCCGCTCGGAACGCTCATCCACAACGTGGAAATCAAGGTCGGCCGCGGCGGACAGATGGTTCGCTCCGCCGGCACTGCCGCGCAGGTCATGGCCAAGGAGGGCGCTTACGCCCAAGTGCGCCTGCCCTCCGGCGAGGTGCGCAAGGTTTCCATGAGTGCGCGTGCGACCGTCGGTCAGGTCGGCAATACCGATCATTCCAACGTGCGCGTCGGCAAAGCCGGAAGAAAGCGCCACATGGGCATCCGTCCAACCGTCCGCGGCGTCGTCATGAACCCGGTTGACCACCCGCACGGCGGCGGCGAGGGCAAGAGCCCCGTCGGCATGCCCGCGCCGATGTCCCCCTGGGGCAAGAAGACGCAGGGCGTCAAGACCAGAAAGCATAAGAAGTATTCCGACAAGCTGATCGCCAGCAAGCGCGGCAAGAAGCGCAAGTAAGCCGAAAGGAGGCAAACAGATGAGCAGATCAATTAAGAAGGGACCTTTTATTCAGGAGGCTCTTTTGAAGCGCGTTCAGGCGCTGAACACCTCGGGCGATAAGAAGGTCATCAAGACCTGGTCGCGTTCCTCCACCATCTTCCCAGATTTTATCGGCCACACGGTTGCCGTCCACGACGGCAAAAAGCATGTGCCGGTCTACGTCACGGAGGACATGGTCGGCCACAAGTTCGGCGAATTCGCCCCCACTCGCACCTTCCGGGGACACGCCGGGGAAAAAGCGTCGGGCCGGAAGTAACGGAAGGAGAGAGAAGATATGGCTACCCGTCAAAAAGTGAAGGCAGCCCAGCGCAAGCTGAATGCAGATAAGCGCCCGCGCGCCTCTGCAAAGTATGTGCGCGTGGCGCCCAGGAAGGTTCAGATCGTTCTGGATCTCATTCGCGGAAAAAGTGTGGACGACGCGCTGGCGATCGTGATGTATACGCCCAAGAGCGCTTCTCCCGTGGTCGAAAAGCTTCTCAGCTCCGCCATTGCCAATGCGGAGAACAATCTTGAGATGGACCGCGAGATGCTCTACGTTGCAGAGTGCTACGCCAATCAGGGCCCCACGCTCAAAAAATACTGGGCGCGCTCGCATGGCCGCGCCGACATGATTAAAAAGCACACCAGTCACATTACCATTGTGCTTGACCAGAAGTGAGGGAGGATAAAAGATGGGTCAGAAAGTAAATCCCCACGGCGCGCGCGTCGGTGTGATTCTGGACTGGAGCACCAAATGGTACGCCGGTAAGAAGGATTTCTCGAATAACCTCATCGAGGATTACAAGCTGCGCAAGATGCTCAAGGCGAAGCTGATGATGGCGGGAATTTCCCACATCGATATCCAGAGGACCGGCGCGAAGGTTCAGGTTCAGATCTTCACCGCCAAGCCGGGCATCGTTATCGGCAAGGGCGGCGCGGGCGTCGAGGCGCTCAAAAAGGAAGTCGAGGCATTCACCGGCAAAGCCGTTGGCCTTGACATCATGGAGATCAAGCATCCGGACATCGACGCACAGCTGGTTGCCGAGAATATTGCAGCCCAGCTCGAAAAGCGCATCGCCTTCCGTCGCGCGATGAAGCAATCGCTCGGCCGCACCATGAAAGCCGGCGCGAAGGGAATTAAGGTCTCGGTCGCAGGCCGCCTCAACGGCGCGGACATCGCCCGCTCCGAAGGGTATCATGAGGGTTCGATCCCGCTGCAGACCCTGCGCGCGAACATCGATTACGGCTTTGCCGAGGCGAAGACCACCTATGGTCGCATCGGCGTCAAGGTTTGGATCTACAAGGGTCAGATTCTGCCCAACGCGCCCCGGCGCCAGGACGGTACGCCCGCGTCTCCCAGGCGTTATGACAGACCCGAGCGGTCTGACAGGCCTGATCGCCGCGATCGCCGCCCGGACAGAAGGATGGAAGGAGGCAAATAAGTCATGCTGATGCCCAAGAGAGTCAAGCACCGCAAGACCATGCGCGGTCGCATGAAGGGAAAGGCCCAGCGCGGCAATTTCCTCGCATACGGTGAATTTGGTATCGTCGCAACCCAGCCCGGCTGGGTGACCTCGAATCAGATCGAGGCAGCCCGTCAGGCGATGACCCGCCGCACCAAGAGAGGCGGTCAGGTCTGGATTAAGATATTCCCCGACAAGCCCGTGACCGCCAAGCCCGCGGAAACCAGAATGGGTTCCGGCAAAGGCTCGCCCGAGTACTGGGTCGCGGTCGTCAAGCCCGGCCGCGTGCTCTTTGAGATGGGCGGCATTTCAGAGGAGATGGCGCGCGAGGCATTGACGCTTGCGAGCCACAAGCTCCCCATTACGACGAAATTCATTAAGAAAGAAACCGAGACTGGTGGTGAAGAGCAGTGAAGACCAAAGAGACCATTACCGCCCTTCAGCAGAAGACCATGGCCGAGCTCGACACCGATCTCAAGGAGAAGAAGTCGGAGCTGTTCAATCTGCGCTTCCAACTGGCGACCGGTCAGCTTCAGAACAACGCGGCCATCCGGGAATGCCGCAAGGACATCGCCAGAGTAAAGACCGTCATCCGCCAGCGTGAGTTGGCGGGGAAGGCGTAACGCGAAAGGGAGGCAGAGAACATGGCCGAAGCAAGAGGCAATCGGAAGACCCGCACAGGCGTTGTCGTCTCCGACAAGATGGATAAGACGATCGTCGTCGAAATCCGCACGCGCGTGAAGCATCCGCTGTACGGGAAAATCATGAACAAGACAAACAAACTCAAGGCCCACGACGAGAATAATGACTGCGGCATCGGCGATACCGTCCGCGTCATGGAGACTCGCCCCCTGTCCAAGGATAAAAGGTGGCGCCTTGTCGAGATCATCGAGAAGGCGAAGTAAGGCCGCAAGCAAAGGAGGAGAGCATCCATGATTCAGCCCCAAACCCGACTTAAAGTCGCGGATAACTCCGGCGCGAAGGAAATCATGTGCTTCCGCGTGCTGGGCGGTTCCTTCCGCCGCACGGGAGCCATCGGGGATATCATCGTCGCGTCCGTGAAGACCGCCACGCCCGGCGGCCAGGTGAAAAAGGGCGACGTCGTCAAGGCAGTCATCGTGAGGACGAAAAAGCAGTACAGGCGCAAGGACGGCACCTACATTCGCTTCGACGACAATGCTGCCGTCATCATCAACGACGCCAAGCAGCCCAAGGGCACCCGTATCTTTGGGCCGGTTGCGCGCGAGCTGCGCGAGAAGGATTATATGAAAATCGTCTCGCTGGCGCCCGAAGTGCTTTAACGGAGGTGCACAGAGTAATGAGCACACCAAAATTACAGGTTAAAACCGGAGATACCGTCGTCGTGATCTCGGGCGTCAACAAGGGCAAGAGCGGCAAGATCACCAAAGCCTATCCCAAGGACGGAACCGTGGTCGTTGAGAAGGTCAACGTGGTCAAGAAGCATCAGAAGCCCCGCGGACAGGGCATGCCCGGCGGCATCATCGAGCGTGAAGCCGCGATTCCCGCGAGCAAGACCATGCTCCTTTGCCCCGCCTGCAAAAAGGCTACGCGGATCGCCCATGCCTTTGTCAAAAACGACGAGGGCAAGCTGGTCAAGCAGCGCGTCTGCCGCAAGTGCGGACAGAGCATTGACGACTGACGTTAAAGGAGGAAATACGCTGTGGCCAGACTGAAGGAAAAATACCGCGAGGAGGTCGCGCCGTCTCTCAAGCAGAAGTTCGGCTATGAGAACGTGATGCAGATTCCTCGCCTCGAAAAGATCGTCATCAACATGGGCCTGGGCGATTGCAAGGACAATTCCAAGGCTCTCGAGACCGCGGTGACGGAGCTGACGACCATTTCCGGTCAGAAGCCGCTCGTCACCAAGGCGAAGAAGTCCATTGCGAACTTCAAACTTCGTGAGGGCATGAATGTCGGCGCGAAGGTGACGCTCCGGGGGGAGCGGATGTACGAGTTCTGCGACAAGCTGGTCTCGATCGTCCTGCCCCGCGTGCGCGACTTCCGTGGTGTTTCCGTGAAGGCCTTTGACGGCCGCGGAAACTATTCCCTGGGCGTTCGCGAGCAGCTGATCTTCCCTGAGATCGACTATGATAAGGTCGAGAAGATCCGCGGCATGGAGATGATTTTCGTCACCACCGCAAAGACCGACGAGGAAGCAAGGGAACTTCTCCGCTTGCTCGGCATGCCGTTCTCGGCTTGATTGAAGGAGGAAATACGCTGTGGCAAAGACCAGTTTAATCAATAAGCAGCAGAGGACGCCTAAGTTCTCTACGCGCGCCTACACCCGCTGCCGCATCTGCGGAAGGCCCCACTCGGTGCTCCGCAAGTACGGCGTCTGCCGCATCTGCTTCCGCGAACTCGCTTACAAGGGCGAGATTCCCGGAGTGCGCAAGGCTAGCTGGTAAAAAGGGCAATACGGAAGGAGGTTCTCAAATGGTTATAAACGATCCCATCGCGGATATGCTGACCAGAATCCGCAATGCCCTGGTTGCCAGGCACGACGCCGTGACGATCCCGGCCTCCAATATGAAAAAGGCGATCGCCAAGATCCTTTTGGAAGAGGGATACGTCAAGGCCATCGACTTTATCGACGACGGGCTGCAGGGCCAGATCAAAATCTCTCTCAAATATGCGCAGGGCAAGTCCTCTGTCATCAAGGGCCTCAAGCGCATCTCGAAGCCCGGCCTTCGCGTTTACGCGAAGAACGACGCTGTCCCGAAGGTTCTCGGCGGCCTCGGCATCGCGGTCATTTCCACGTCCAAGGGCGTCATGACCGACCGGACCGCGCGCACGTCAGGCGTGGGCGGCGAAGTCCTGGCCTACATCTGGTAAGGGGGGTTATCGAAATGTCTCGAATCGGTAAGCTTCCGATCGCCGTCCCGGCGGGCGTCACCATTGACATTGCGGATGACAATACCGTGACCGTCAAAGGTCCCAAGGGCACGCTTTCGGAAATGGTCAATAAAGACATCAAGGTGGAGATGGAAGGCGATCAGATCATTGTCACCCGCCCGTCCGACTCCAAACCGCACAAGTCCATGCACGGACTTTACAGAGCACTGATCAATAACATGGTGACAGGCGTCACCAAGGGCTTTGAAAAGGTGCTGCTCATGGAAGGCGTCGGTTATCGCGCGACGCTCGACGGAAAGAACCTGACCCTGTCGGTGGGCTACTCCCACCCGGTCGTGTTCACCCCGCCGACCGATATCGCCTTTGAAACGCCCGCCGCAACCAGGATTGTCATCAAGGGCATCTCCCGCCAGCAGGTCGGGGCGATCGCAGCTGACATCCGCGCGGTTAGAAAGCCCGAGCCGTATTTGGGCAAGGGCATCCGCTACGAGAACGAGCACATCCGCCGCAAGGAAGGCAAGGCCGGAAAGAAGTAAGAGGGAGGTAACCGCAAATGTTTAAAAAGCGTGACCGCAACGAAGTGCGGCTCATTCGCCACGCACGCGTGCGCAAAAAGATCAGCGGAACGCCCGAACGTCCGCGCCTGTGCATCTATCGCTCGAACGCGCACATCTATGCGCAGATCATCGACGACGTCGCCGGCGTGACGCTTGCAAGCGCTTCGACCGTCGAGAAGGACATCGCGTCTCAGATCGCCGAGCTCGACAAGAAAGCAGCAGGCAAGCTCGTCGGGAAGGCAATCGCCGAGCGCGCCGCCCAGAAGGGGATCAAGGAAGTCGTGTTCGACCGCGGTGGGTATATTTACACCGGCCGCGTGGCCGAGCTGGCAAGTGGCGCTCGCGAGGGCGGCCTGAACTTCTAAAGTGGAGGGTAAACGCATGCAGCGCAACTATCAACAGGATTCCGAATTTAAAGAGAAACTGGTCTCGGTCAATCGCGTTTCCAAGACCGTCAAGGGCGGCCGCAACATGCGGTTCTCCGCTCTGATGGTCGTGGGAGACCAGAACGGCCGCGTCGGCTGCGGCATGGGCAAGGCAGTCGAAATTCCGGAAGCGATTCGCAAGGGAACCGATGACGCCAAGAAGACCATGATCACAGTCCCGATTGCGGGCACAACCATTCCCCACGCGGTTGTCGGCGTCTTTGGTACCGGCAAGGTGAAGCTCATCCCCGCTCCGGAAGGAACCGGCGTCATCGCCGGCGGCCCGGTGCGCGACGTGCTCGAAGCCTGCGGCATCAAGGACATCGTGACCAAGTCCATCGGCACCAACAACAAGATTAACGTCGCAAAGGCCACCATGCAGGGCCTGAGCCAACTCCGCAGCGCCGAAGAAGTCGCAAGGCTTCGCGGCAAGTCTGTGGAAGAGATTCTGGGCTAGGGAGGTACGTGAACATGAAGCTGAAAATCACACAGACGAAGTCCACGATCGCCTGCCTGAAAGATCAGATCGCGACCATTGAGGCGCTGGGCCTTCACAAGATCAGCCAGACGGTCGTCAAGGAAGACAATCCTGCCATCCGCGGTATGATCTTCAAGGTCAAGCACATGGTCAAGGTCGAAGAAATCGAAGACTGAGGAGGGCCCGAGATGAAACTACACGAACTCCATCCGGCAGAGGGCGCAACCACCGCCCCCAAGAGGCTGGGCCGGGGCGTCGGTTCCGGACTTGGCAAGACCTCCGGCA
>JAEZSP010000052.1 GCA_023421735.1 Bacillota bacterium
ACTTTGGTAGGCAGCTAGCTGCCTACCAAAGTCGATCAAACGGTATCCCGATGCGCCCCCTTGGCTATCGCTCTCCCAATCGCTTCCTCGCTGACTTCTCTGTCCAATATCATTGACAAACCTACACTTGACGAATTTATTCTGGGGGAGTGCTTTTTTGAACTACGAATCTACCTTTGAATCGCTTGGCGGAATTGAAATTCCGGATTGGGTGCGCGACGCAAAGTTCGGTATCTGGAGTCATTGGGGGCCGCAATCGGTGCCCATGTGCGGCGACTGGTATGCCAGGAACATGTATGTCGAGGGCACGCCGCAATATCTTTATCACCTGCGCCATTACGGGCACCCGTCGACCTTTGGATACAAGGACATCTGTGCGCTCTGGAAAGCCGAGAAGTTCGACCCGGACGCGCTCATGGCGCGCTATCACAAAGCGGGCGCGCGCTATTTCGTCGGACAGGCGATGCATCACGATCATTTCTTTAATTATGCCTCGCAGATCAATCGCATGAACAGCGCGCAGGTCGGCCCGAAAAAGGACATCGTGGGGCTTTGGAAGGCCGCCGCCGAAAAATACGGCATGCCCTTTGGTCTGACCGAGCACCTTTCCGCGTCGTTTTCATGGTGGCGCGTCAACAAGGGTGCGGACAGGTTTGGTCCGTTTGCGGGCGTGCCCTATGACGGCAACGATCCCGCGTGGCGCGATTTTTATTTTGACAATTTTGAGTACGGCACGGATGAACCGGGCGCAGCGCGGCCGTGGTTTACGGACAATAAAAAGTTCCACGCGTATTGGCGTGCGGTGATGGCGGAGCTTATCGACCGCTATCAGCCGGACATGCTTTATACGGATGGCTCCCTGCCCTTCGGTTCGCACTGGGACGGCGCGACGCAGGGGGAGGATTTGCAGGCCGATCCCGCCTATGTATCCGGGCTTGAGGTGGTTGCGCGGCTTTACAATACGTCTGCGCGCATCCACGGCAAAAACCGCGCGATTTACACCCAGAAGGATGCGCGCGAGGCGATCCACCGCGTGGGCATTCTCGACGTCGAACGCGGACGCCTTTCCGGCATCGCGCAGCGGGCATGGCAGACCGATACCTGCATCGGAGGCTGGTTTTATGACGCGAAGCAGCCCTACAAGACGCCTGCTTACATCGTGGGTGCGCTGGTTGACATCATCTCGAAAAACGGGGCGCTGCTTCTCAACATTCTGCAAAAGCCGGATGGCGCCATCGACGACGAGGCGGGCTACATCCTCGACGAATTGGCGGACTGGTTTGCCGTCTGTGCGGAGGGCGTATACGGAACGCGACCCTGGCGCGTGTATGGCGAGGGTTCCTCGCGCGCGGTGGTCGAATGCTTCCACGAGGACGAAACCGATTGGCGGGGAGACGACATTCGATTCACGCAGAAGGGCAACACGCTCTATGCGTTTTTGATGGCGGTCCCCGAGAACCACGTCGCGGTCATCAAGAGTCTGACGGAAGGCGAGCATGTGCAAAACGTCCGACTGCTGGGCGTTGGAAACATTCCGTTCACGCAGAGTTTCGGTGTGGTTTCGGCAAAGCTGCCGGACACACTCCCGACGGGGTACGCGAACTGCGTGGCGCTTGAGATGGAGTGAGCAGCATGAAGCACCCGGACATCGTATTCATCTTCATGGACGATATGGGCTGGCGCGATCTCGCATGCACGGGTTCCGGGTTTTACGAGACGCCCAACATCGACCGGCTTTGCCAAAACGGCATGCGCTTTCCCGCCGCGTATGCCGCCTGCCCCGTGTGCTCGCCCTCCCGGGCGAGTTACCTGACGGGCATGTATCCGGCGCGCGTGGGCGTAACGGACTGGATTGACGGGGAAGGGATCATGCATCCGCTGAAGGGGAAGCTGATCGACGCGCCGTATTTGAAGCACTTGCCGGACGGAACGCGCACCATTGCCCATGCGCTCGGGGCGGGGGGGTACCGCACATGGCATGTGGGGAAGTGGCATCTGGGCGGGAAGGGGTACCTGCCCGAGGATTTCGGCTTCGAGGTGAACATCGGCGGCTGCGACTGGGGCCACCCGCGCTGCGGGTATTTCAGCCCTTATCAGATTCCAAATTTGCCGGAGGGGCCGGAGGGCGAATACCTGAACGATCGGATGACTGACGAGGCGATTCGGCTGATCGAAGGCGCGGGGCCGGAGCCGTTCTTTTTAAGCCTGTGCCACTACGCCGTACACAATCCGATTCAGGCCAAGGAAGCGGACATTGCGCGCTTCCGCGCGAAGGCGCGCTCTCTTCATCTGGATGAGCTGTCGCCCTTTGTCGAGGGCGAGCGCCATCCCGTGCACGCGGGGCATATTCGGCGCAGGGTGATGCAATCGAACGCCGCATACGCGGCGATGATCTACAATCTCGACTGGAACATCGGGCGGTTGGTGGAGGCGCTCAAAGAGGCGGGCAGATTGGACGACACGCTTCTCATATTTACTTCCGACAACGGAGGACTTGCGACCACAGAAGGGAGTCCCACGTGCAACGCGCCCGCGCGCGAGGGGAAGGGCTGGATGTACGAGGGCGGCACGCGCGTGCCGATGATCGCGCATTGGCCGGGGAAGATCGCGGCGGGATCGGTGTGCGATGTTCCCGTGACGACGCCGGACTTCTATCCCACGTTCCTTGCGGCGGCAGGGCTTCCGGCGGATGTGCGATCCGAAATCGACGGGGTGAACATACTGCCGCTTTTCACGGGCGGGACGATTGCGGAACGGCCGATTTTCTGGCATTATCCGCACTACGGGAATCAGGGCGGGACGCCCGGTTCGTCGGTGCGGCGCGGGAAATATCTGCTGATTGAGTTTTTCGAGACGGGGAAGGCCGCGCTTTACGACGTGGAGAGCGACATCTCCGAAGCGCGGGATCTTTCCGCGGAACTGCCGGAGGTTGCCGCGGACATGCGAAATCTTCTTGGCACATGGCGTGATGCGGTTGGCGCGAAGTATCCAATACCGAATCCGGACGCGCAGAACGCACAAATTTAAATGAAGAAGCCTCGGAGGGGCGGGTGGACGGGGGAACTTCGTGACCCTGCAAAATAGACCGAACAGTAAAATTGACGGCGCGGGGGCTGAGCCCCCGCGCCGTCGACGTGCATATGCAGGCGTATTTTCCAGACGAACAAATCGCTTTGGTGGAGGTGCCGGGGGGAGAGCCTCCGGCACCGTTTATCCTTACTCGTCCTCTTCTTCTTCGCGCTTTGCGCTCTCGATGATCTTCTTTGCATCCGCCGCGGGCACTTCCTCGTAGCGTTCGAACTGCATTTCGAAGCTGCCGCGCGCCTGGGTCATGGAGCGAAGGTCGGTGGCGTACTTGAACATTTCGCCCAGCGGTACCTCGGCGGAGACACACTGCTGGCCATCCACCTGATCCATGCCCATGATACGGCCGCGCCGCTTATTCATGTCGCCGATGATGTCGCCCATGTACTCGTCGGGCACGTAGACCTTGACGGAATAGATGGGCTCGAGGAGCACGGGGTTCGCGGTGGAGAGCTGCTTGAAGGCGAGGCGCGCCGCGGTCTTGAACGCCATTTCGGAGGAATCGACCGGGTGATAGCCGCCGTCATAGAGCTGTGCGGTCAGGCTCACGACCGGGTAACCCGCGAGCACGCCGCGCGAAATATTCTCGCGCAGGCCTTTTTCGACCGCGGGGATGAAGTTGCGCGGGACGGTGCCGCCCACGACCGCGTCCTCGAAGTGGAACTCGATGTCACCCGGGTCATCGTTGGGGCGGAACTTGATCTTGACATCGCCGAACTGGCCATGGCCACCGGTCTGCTTCTTATGGCGGCCTTCGACGTCAATGGGCTTTTTGATCGACTCGCGATACGGGATGCGGGGAAGTTGCAGGACGCACTCCGCGCCGAACTTCGACTGAAGCTTTTTCGCGACGACGTCGATGTGCATTTCGCCCAGACCCGAGAGCACGGACTCCGTCGTTTCGACGTTTTTCGAGATCGTGATCGTGGGATCTTCCTCCATGAGGCGGGAGAGGCCGGAGAAGATCTTGTCCTCGTCGCCAGCCTTCTTGGCGTACACCGCCATGGAGATGCAGGGCGCCGGGAAATCGAGATCCGGGAACTGGATGGGATTTGCGGCATCCGAGAGCGTGTTGCTCGTGGACACGGACGCGAGCTTTGCCAGCGCGCAGATGTCACCAGCGACGACCTTATCAGTCGGGGTCTGCTTTTTGCCGCGCTGAATATAGATGGTGCCGGGCTTCTCGGTCTTATCGGCATTTGCGTTATACAGCGCTGTCGAAGAGGTGAGAACGCCGGACGTGACCTTCAGCAGGGAGAGCTTTCCGACAAACGGGTCGGCAAGCGTCTTAAACACGCGCGCGGAGAAGGGCTGATCCTCGCTGCACACGCGGGTTTCCTCTGCGTCCGTTCTGGGATTTATCCCGGTGAGCTTGACCCCCGCCGGCGCGGGCATGAGGTTAATCACGTGATCGAGGAGTTTTGCGACGCCGATGCGGGTGATGGCGGAGCAGCACACGACAGGAACGATGGTTCCGTCGACGATGCCCTTGCGCAGGCCCTTGATCGTGTCCTCGGGGGAGAGTTCCATTTCCTCGAAGAATTTCTCCATGAGTTCTTCGTCGGCGCCCGCCGCGGCTTCCATGATGGCTTCGCGTGCGGATTCGACGTCTGACTGCATGGACGCGGGAACGTCAACCTCCTGATAGGTCTTGCCCTCGCCCATGAACGCCTTATTCTCAAGCACGCAAACCACGCCGACGAACTTGCCGTTTTCGATGATCGGCACTTCGATGGGCGCGATATGGGTGCCATACTGATCTTTGACGGTCTGAAGCGCCTTTTCGAAATTGGCGTTATCCCGATCCATCTGATTGATGACGATCATTTTGGCGGTGCCTGTTTTTTCACACATCTTCCAGGCCTTTTCCGCACCGACCGTAAGCCCGGAGACCGCGCCGACCGCGATGAGCGCACCCTCGCAAACGGCCATGGGACCGACCATCTCGCCCGCAAAATCAAAATAGCCGGGGACGTCGATGAAGTTGATCTTCGTCTCCTTCCACTCCAACGGGGCCATGGCAGCGCTGATGGAAATCTGACGCTTGATTTCCTCCGGCTCGCAGTCGGTGGTGGTCGAACCGTCTTCCACGCGCCCCTGGCGGTCGATTGCGCCCGCGTAATACAACAGGGACTCGACCAGCGTCGTCTTGCCATCGCTTCCGTGGCCGACGACGGCGACGTTGCGGATGTTTGAGGCATTGTAATCCTTCATTGCGATACTCCCCCTGATTCTATTTTGCCGCCGTACGTCCGGCCGTGTGGCTGCCAGTACGTAAAAAAATCGCAGCCCTTACAGACAAACAACGAAGCGGAGTGCGTTTCTACACGCCAATATGATTACATTTTAACAGAAAAGCTCATATTTGAAAAGCCCCCCGGGCAGGATTTTTACGCATTGTGATGAATAAAACATACAGAAGATGAAAAGCATGCGATGTGAATCAACTGAAATGCACAAAAGAATCAGTCTTTTTTTAATGGTGGCGCTTGTATTGTTGGCTCTTCCCGCATCTGCAAAGACCCATACGCGCGCCGAGATCCGAACCCTTTACGCACAGCTCGTTTCGCGCGAGGATGAATTGCCATATCGCGTTCTTCCGCACGTCATACCACCCTATGATGCGGGCGCGCTTACGGACGAGGCGCTTCAGGCGGCCCTCAATTACGTCAATTTCCTGCGGCGCGTCGCCTATATCGAGAACGATGTGGCGCTCTCAGACCTTTACACAATGCGCGCGCAGTACGCAGCGACGCTCCTGGCCGCCAACGACCAACTCCTCCACGATGCGCCGATTGCGCCGGACATGGAGCAGGACTTTTATGAGACGGCGCATGCGGGCACCACATCCTCGAACATCGCGTCCATTAATTGGATGGATAACGACATCCTTTTGACTGCCATCGCATATTTTGTGCGCGACGACGGTGCGGAGAACCTTTCCGCGCTCGGACACAGGCGATGGCTTCTCAATCCGAACATGGGTGAGACGGGCTTTGGGCTTGCGAACGCGCAGAGCGGGATCACATATGCAGCCATGTACGCGCACGATCTGTCGGGAAAATGCGCGGACTGGCAGTCGATCGCATGGCCGTCCGCGGGTGCGTTTCCGGCGGAACTGATGGCGAATTCGCTCGCATGGTCGGTGACGCTCAATCCCCGGTATTATGACGCGGAAAAATCCGATATTCGTGTTACCATGTCCGAAAAAAGTGCGGGTATTGCGAATCTTTCCTACTTTAATGTCAATGCGGAGAACTACGGCGCGGGACCCTGTGTGATTTTTGTGCCGGATCTTCAGGCCATGGGCATTGAGCAGTACCAGCAGAATCAGGTTTGGCAGGTCCATTTGACGGGACTCAAGACGACGGACGGTGCGGATGCTGAAATTTCCTATGAAGTGGACATGATCGCGCTCACGCCCAAGGATCCGACGAACGTGGAAATAGACAGGGATGAGATGGCGCTTTCCCCGGGCGAGACGGCGCGGCTTTCTGCGGCGGTGGTGCCCGCATGGGCGGACGAGGTGACCGTTTGCTGGAAAAGTTCCAACGAATCGGTCGCAACGGTGGACGAGAACGGGAATGTGACCGCGGTCATGCAGGGGTCATGCAAAATCACGGCCACATCAGTAAACGGCAAGACGGCGTCCTGCGACTTGACGGTGACATTGCAACAATGAGCGTTAAAGTGGAGTCTACGAATATGAACGGAGGTAAGAAGATGCGGAAACTGACGGCGATATTGATCTGCTTGATGCTGCTCGTGCCGGCGGCGCTGGCGGAGGGCATGGAGACCATGGTTGTGGACTTTGGCAGCGGTTCGATGCTCATGCGGGCGGACGGCACGCCGATGACACAGGCGGGCGATTATGATTTTATTTACCGCGTGTCGGATGCCGACTGTCCGACCGATCGCGTGCTCTATTACGCGACCTCGAATGCGGATATGACGGTTGATGACTCCATACTCGACGGCGAGGTCGAGGAATGGCCGACCGATGGGGGCGAACTGGACGAAGGCGACGAGGTGATCGACATCCCGATCGACCAGAGTGCGGACTTTGACGACGGAGCGGACGGCGAAATCGGCGATATCATCGATTCCAATGGCGATTTTTCGGACTTTGACGGTCCTTACGAGACGAGCTGCGCGCTCATGGACGCGCAGGGGAATTTGCTCACCGATTACGCATACACCATGTTTACCCATGACCAGAAAAACGCGGTCGTGATCGGCTACCGCACGGACGGATTCGTGACCGCGCTGGACGAAAAGGGCAATGTGCTCCTTGAGGGCAACTATGCGGCGATCGTTTCCGATACGAAGGGCGGTTTCTTTGCGACGAAGCCCGATCTGACGATGATCGACGAGTACGGGGACTTCTATTATAAGTCGGCGCTCGTGCACGTGCTTGCGGACGGAACCGAGCAGGATACGGGTTTCGTGACGGGTACATACGACCTGGCCGGCTTCTCGTCCGGGCTGATGAGCATTTCCACGTTTGCGGATCTCGGCGCGTTCGGCGATGACACCGACAGCGACGGCGAGGAGATGAGTTATATTTTCATCGACACCGACGGGAATGACGCCTTTGGCCAGATCTTTACCGGCGCATATAACTTCTCCGGCAACTATGCGGACGTGACCGACGCGGATTACAACGAGCGGTTGATCGATAAAAGCGGCGCGTTTGTGACCGATAAGCCGTACAGCTGGTTTGACTTCGGCGCTGCGGATAACGGAATGCCCATCGTTGCGAATCTGGTGGACGGGGGATTCGACCTGCTTTCCAAGGGCGATCTTTCGGTCATAAAGAGCTTCGAACCGCCGCAGGCGGACGCGAGCCTGTATGCCTATCAATCGGGCGACGGTTTGATTTTCGCCTTCTCGGACGAGAGCATGTCCATCATCGATGCGACGGGCACCGTGGTCTACACAGGTGCTGCGAGCGCCAACGCGTATACGAGCTATTTCTACTGCGACGCCCAGCCCGGACGCATCCTGGTTTCCGAGGGCGACTGGCCGAACGAGAAGTGCAAGCTGATGGATCTTTCCGGAAATGTGACGAGCGATGGGTATCAGGAGATGAGCGCGCTGACGTGGATCGGCGGCGCGGGCCGCTATCAGGTTGCGACCTATGACGTGACCGATTCAAGCGACGGGCCGGATGTGGATTATGACAGCTACCGCTACGGCGTGATCGATCAGGACGGCAACACCATTCTCGAGACCAAGTATACCGAGATGACCTACCTCACGACAGACCGTTACTGGGTATTCGACGGGAGCGTGTACCAGCTCGTGGATGCTAACGGGACCGTGATCTACGAGATGAGCGGCGCTGCGTGAAGATTTATGAAAAACTCGTGCGCGACCGGATTCCGGAGATCATAAAAGCGCGCGGCGCGAACTGTGAGACGCGGACGCTGACGCAGGCGGAATACAAAGCTGCGCTGCGCGTGAAGCTTTCCGAAGAGGTTTCGGAATATCTGGAGAGCGGCGCGCTTTCGGAACTGGCGGATATCTATGAAGTGATCCGCGCGCTGGCGGCGTTTGACGGGCACGACGATGGGGCGCTGGAGACCGCGCGTGCGGAAAAGGAACGCACGCGCGGTGCGTTCGAGCAGAGGAGATCCCTTATTTCGGTTGCAGAGGACAAGCCGCCGCATGTTTAACGGCCGATGTTCCATATGTGCTGTGCGTGTTGCGGCAGAAGGGGAGGTTACTCCAATGAGATCGAAGGAAGAATACGACGAGCAGGTTCTTCAAAACAGAAAGTTGACTGCCGATCCTTTGGTGACGGTATGCACATGCCCGAACGCCCTTTGCGATTGGCACGGGAAATGCAGGGAATGCGTGGCGCTCCATCGCTCACGATGAACATGTTCCATGTTGTCTGCAACCCATTCCGAATGATAAATTCAAGGCGCTTGTCGGCACTGCGAAATGGAGCTGAGGCGCAGAGACGGAACGCCGATCGAATATCGGCATTCCGTCAGGGCACGGGACGACGAGGCGGAACGCGGTTGAGAGAGGATCGCACGCGGAACGAATCGAAAAAAGGTTGAAGGATGCGCGCCGTGGGGAAATGCCACGGCGCACGATTGCTTTTTTAACCGGCATCTGGTAAAATGCGACCATGAACAAGAATGAATGGAAGGGCTATCTACGCCCGAGGCTCATCCTCATTGCGTTTGGCGTCGGGCTGTACGTGATCCTGCAAACGCCTGAGCGGCTTTCCGGATTCATCGGCTGGGTATGGCGGGTCTTTTCGCCCATCATGCTGGGCCTTGCCATTGCATTTGTCCTGAATGTGTTTCTGGATTTTATAGAGCGAACGCTCACGTTTTTTTCGCGCGGGAAGATGCGTCACGGGCTCGTGCGCGCCATTGGGCTGCTTTTGACCTTCACGTTGATGCTCGGCGCGGTGGTGGGCGTTTTGTTCGTCATCATACCGGCGATTGGGGATACGGTGAATCAGGTTACCAGGTATTTGCCGCAATCATCGACAGAAGCGGCGGACTGGGCGGCGGCTCAACTGACAAACATGGGTTTTAACGCGAAGATCGTTGCCGACATGCAGACGCGTTTTCTCGATCTGATTAACCAACTGCTCGATTATCTGAAGTCCGAATCGTTTGGCGTGGCGAACTTTGCGCTGGACGTGACGACATCGATTCTCGATACATTCCTGTCGATTGTGCTGGGCGTGATTTTCGCGCTGTACATACTCGCGAGCAAGGAAAAGATCGGCAAGTTTGTGAACGACGCGATGCGCAAACTGATTCCCGTCAGGCGATGGGACAGGACGGTCGAGATCATGCATCTTTCGTTTACGACGTTTGCGTCGTTTGTGAAGGGGCAGCTTCTCGAGGCGTGCATTCTCGGCATGCTGTGCTTTATCGGCATGATGGTCTTCCGGTTTCCCAATCCTGCGGTCATCTCGCTTTTGATCGGCGTGACGGCGCTCATTCCCATACTTGGCGCGTGGATCGGCGCGGGCGTGGCGGCGTTTTTGATCGTGATCGTGAGCCCCATCAAGGCGCTCCTGTTCCTGCTTTTTATACTGGTTCTCCAGCAGATTGACAACAACTTTGTTTATCCGCGCGTGGTGGGGACATCCGTGGGGCTGCCGGGTGTGCTGGTTCTGGCGGCGATCACCGTGGGCGGCAACGTTGCGGGCGTGATTGGCATGCTGGTGGGCGTGCCGCTGTGCTCGGTTATTTATGTGCTTCTCAAAAAGGCGGTCTATGCGAAGAAGAAGCCGACCGTAACGGTGCAATAATGCGCGCATTCAAGATCACACAGAAGGACGACGGCAGGAAAATCGAAAAGTGGCTTTTGACCGCCGCGCCCGGATTGACGATGGGGCTTGCGCGCAAGTATCTGCGGCTCAAGCGGGTTCGGGTGAACGGCAAGCCCGCGCGGGACGGCGCAGTCTTGGCTGCGGGCGACGCGATTCAGGTGTACCTGAACGACGAACTGTTTGACGAAAAGCCGCGCGAGAACAAGCTGTTGGCGGGTTTTCGGCATCGCATCGACGTGGCATATGAGGACGAAAACATACTGATCGTGGACAAGCGCCCGGGCATGCGCGTGCATCCCGACGCCGACGAAAAGGTGGACACGCTCATTACGCACATCCAGGCGTATCTCTATCAAAAAGGAGCATACGACGAGGCATTTGCCCCCGCGCTCTGCAACCGCATCGACCGCTTCACCGGCGGACTGGTGATCGCGGCGAAGACGCGGGAGGCGCTTTTGTGCATGGATCGGCTGATCCGAAACCGTGAAGTGAAGAAGTTTTACCTTTGCGCGGCTGTGGGGAAAATGCCCCGTGCGCAGGGCGCGCTCAAGGGGTACCTTGTCAAGGAAGGTAAGCGCGTGTACGTGCTGGACAGGAGCGTCCCGGGCGCGCAGTATGCCGAAACGCTCTATCGGGTGCTTTCCGATGAAAACGGCGTTTCGATGATCGAGTGCGAGCTGGTTACGGGCCGCACGCACCAGATTCGCGCGCAGTTCGCGGCCTCCGGGCATCCCCTCGTCGGGGACACCCAGTACGGAGACCCGGCGATCAACCGGAAATACCCCGTGCATTTTCAGCAGCTCTATGCCTATCGCGTCGAATTTGCGTTTGCTTCGGACGCGGGAATCCTTTCGTATCTGAACGGCAAGTCTGTGCAGGTGAAGACGCTCCACAAAGGATTTTCCGAGATTACGCTATAGCCGCGTGACGATCAGGTTTCCAGATTCATATCTTTTGACGCCCTGATGAAAAATCCACATTGCCAGCGCCGCGAAACACGTAGCCGCGCAGATTTGCGCAGGCAGCCAATATGCGGCGTTGTTTCCGCGCGCGATTTTGAGCGGGACGTGGACGATGAACTGCGCGGGGATGAGCCAATAGAGCAGGAAGCGGACGGCCTTTGGAAAGACACCCACCGGGTAAAAGCAGAAGATGCCCGCGAAGTCCATGGAGAGTGTGGAGAGAAATGAGGAATTGCCGAGGAAGAAGACGGTCGACTGGAGGATTGTCACCACCGCGGCCATGACGAGGCCTCCTGTTATCACACCCAGAAGAAAGCCGAGCCAGCCGGATATGCCCTGATGGGTCAGCGCCATGATGAAAAAGCCGTAGGCGATGTCGCCAAAGCCGGTGAACTGCGCGCGCGACATGAGGAGGTTCAAAAGCGCGTTGCGCGGCTGGAGAAGGTAGGAATCGAGCGCGCCGGTCATGACCAACTCATTGATGCGCGCGACGTTTCCGAACAGAACGAGCATCAGTCCGCCGCCGGCTGCGCCCGTCGCCCAGATGAACATGACGTCGCGGAAGTCATAACCGCCGACGGTGCCGCCCGTCCCCTTGAACACCACCCACCAGAAGAAGATATAGGTCGCGTCGGAGATGAACATGCCGATGGCGGAGGAGAGGAAGCTCGCGCGGTATTCCATGGCGGATGCGAGGTTGAAGCGCAGATAGAGAAGCGCCAGACGCAGGCGGCTACATGCGCGTGATGATGAGGTTTCCGGATTCATACTTGCGAAGACCCCTTTCGAATACCCAGAGGGCGAGCGCGACAAAGCACAACGTCGCGCCGATCTGCGCAGGGAGCCAGTAGGCCACGCCGATGCCGCGCGCGATCCGCAGCGGGACGTGGACGATGAACTGCGCGGGGATGAGCCAGTAGAGCAAGAATCGGAGCGCGCGGGGGAAGATGCCCTCCGGGTAGGTGCAGAAGTTGATGGACAGATTGAGCGACATGCCCGAGAGGAATGAGGAATTACCGAGAAAGAAGACCGTCGATTGGAGGATCACGATCTCGGACGCCATCACAATTCCGCCGGAGAAGACGCCGAGCAGATAGCCCATCCAGCCGGAAAAGCTCTGATGGGACAGGATCATCACCGCGATGCCGTAGAGGAAGTCGCCCCAGGCTGTGAAGTCCGTGCGCGACATGAGGAGGTTCAGAAGCACGTTGCGCGGTTGAAGGAGGTAGGTATCAAGCGCACCGGTCATCACCATGTCGTTGATGCGCGGAAGATTTCCGAACAGGATGTTCATGAGCCCAAAACCGGATGCTGCGGTTGCCCAGATAAACATCATGTCGCGGAAGTCATAGCCGCCGATGGGGCCGTCCGCTTGTTGAAAAAGAGCCCACCAGAAAAAGATGAAGGTCGCATCGGATACGAACATTCCCACCGCTGCGGAAAGAAAGCTCGCGCGGTATTCGAGCGCGGCGGAAAGATTAAAGCGTATGTACAGTGCCGCGAGTTTGCGTTTCTTTTGCATGGTCAGCCTCCGTTCGCCTGGATGGCGCGTCGCCCGAGCCGCAGAATGAGTGCGCACAGGCCCATAAAGAGCACGAGGTACAAAACCTGCACGGGCACGGCATTTCTGAACAGTTCATCCGAATAGCCCACGAACAGCCGCGCGGGCGCCCAGCTGACATACGAAAAGGGCATTTTACGCGCGAACGCCTGCAGCCACCCGGGCAGAAATTCAATGGGCAGGAACGTGCCGAACATGAACACGAACTTGCCGAACAGGAGGTTGAAGCCATAGGGGTCTTCCACAAAAAACGCCGAGAGCCCGATGAACATCTGGACGAAGAAATAAAGGGACACGCCGAGGATGAGCGAGAGGGTGGCGGGGAGAAGCGTCCAGGCTTGGTATCCCTGGATGGGCCCGACGAACGAGAAGCCGAGGACCGCGCCCACCGCGCCGAAGAGCAGTATATTCACGAGCGCCGGGCCCATGGCGGAGGCATATTGATAGCCTACATAGCCATAGGGGCGCAGAAGCTGGTAGGCGATGGCGCCCGATTTCACGTCCTCCGCGACGGTTGCGTAGACGCGGGTGTTCGCACCGAAGGAGATGATCTCGGTCACACACAGATACCAGATGATCTGCGTGAGCGTCAGACCCGACACGCCGCCGTCCTCATAGATGGCCGACCAGAGATACAGGAACACGAAGATGAACATGGCGTATGTAAAAAAGCCCGCGATGATGTTTCCCCGGTACATGAACGCGTTTTGCAGCGCCAGCCGGAACGTCATGAGATACTTTTTCATGACCGGTCCCCCTTGAAGATCGAGGCGATGATCTTTTCCATCGAGGGGTCCTCGACAGTGATGTCGCTCACGGGTCCGAGCGCCACGACGCCGCGCAGCGCCTCGTCGATTGACACCATGTTCGTATCCACCAGGAAAATGGCGCTCGATTTCGTCTGTTCGAGAACGTCCGCCCATGCGGGCGGGTCGATATCCACCTCGGCCTGATAGCGCACGGTGACGCGCTTTTTGGAGATGTGGCGGGTGCGCAGTTCGTCCACGGGCTCGTCGAGCACGATGCCGCCCGCGTCGATGATGATGGCCCTTTGGCAGATGTTTTCGATGTCGCCCGCGTCATGGCTTGTGAGGAAGATGGTCGTGCCGCGCGAGCGGTTCATTTCGAGGATGCGCGCGCGCAGTTCCTGCTTGACGACCACATCGAGTCCGATGGTCGGCTCGTCAAGAAACAGGATTTCAGGCTCATGCAGGAGAGACGCCGCCACCTCGCAGCGGATGCGCTGACCGAGCGAGAGCTTGCGCACGGGCGTGCGGAAAAATTCCCCGAGCGCGAACGCCTCGACGAGATTTTGGGTGCGGCTTTTGAGGGTATCCCGCTCGATGTCATAGATGGCGCCCAAAAGCTCGAAGCTGTCGGCGGGCGGGAGATGAAACCAAAGCTGCGATTTTTGACCGAAGACGGTGCCGATGCGCCGGGAGAGGTTTTTGCGCTCGCGCATGGGATCCATGCCGAGTACCGTGATCGCGCCGGATGTGGGGGTGAGGATGCCGGTCATCATCTTGATGGTGGTCGATTTCCCCGCGCCGTTGGGGCCGATGAAGGCGAGCCGCTCGCCCGCGTGCACCGTAAAGTCAATGCCCCGAACGGCCTGAACCTCGCGGTATTCCGGCTTTGCGAGCGCGCGAAACGAGGCCGCGAGCCCCGGGTTTTTCACGCGCGAGCGGTACGTCTTTGTCAGTCCCTTTGCCAACACGCATTCCATGGTCATCCCTCCTGCATTTGATGTACAAAAAACGAGGCCGGTATGCACCGACCCCGTGATTCGTTCAGTCGATGCGGACGCGCTCCCCGCGCGGCCGCAACTTTTTACGCTATGCGGAACGCGCCGGGATGATAATAACGTGAAGCATCGGTTGATACGCAAAACACGAAATCATCTGGACGCGCCTCCTTCCAAACTGAATTGTTTGTTGCAAAGAATCATAGCCCATGAAATTCAATCTGTCAATCCTGAGGCGTGTTACTTTTTGGTTAATCCGACGGTCTCGAGGAAGCGGAGGATGCCCGCATCGTCCTTCATGACGCCCGCATCGGAAAGCACGCGTGCGCACTTCACGGACAGTGCCTTGCGGATGGCTGCGTCCGCCTGGTCGTCCGTGAGGGCTGTGCCGGTTGCTTTTGCGATTTCCGCAATCCACCGGTAGTGCTTGGAAAGCGGGGAATCTTCCGCGGGAATTTCGGAGAGGGGCGTTTCTCCGGTCAGGTATTTTTTCAGTTCCGCAAACTCGGTGACGAGCCGACCGGGCAGGATAAACATGCCCATGACCTCGATCAGTCCGATGTTCTCTTTTTTGATGTGATGAAGGTCCGCGTGCGGATGGAATACGCCCAGCGGATGTTCGGGGGTCGTCAGATTATTGCGCAAAACGAGGTCGAGCTTGAATTGTCCGTCTTCGATCCGGAGGATCGGCGTGACGGTGTTGTGGGGCGTGCCGTCTGTTTCCGCATAGATGCCGCGCGCCGGATCGGAATACGTGCGCCAGGCGTTGAGGATGCGGGCTGCGGTTTCGGTGAGGCGCGCGCGGTCGCGTCCGCGCAGCCGGATGCAGGTCATCGGCCAGTCCGCGATTTCCGCCTCGACGCCCGGGACGCCCGTCAGCGCGATTTTGGTCTTTGCCGCGTCCATGGGGAAAAGGTGGCGTCCGCCCTGGAAGTGATCGTGATTGAGAATGGAGCCGCCCACGATGGGCAGATCGGCGTTTGAGCCGAGGAAGTAGTGCGGGAACTGGGACACAAAGTCAAAAAGGCGCACAAACGTCTTTTCTGAAATTGCCATGGGAACATGCTGTTCATTGAGCACGATGCAGTGTTCGTCATAATAGAGATAGGGCGAATACTGCAAAAACCAGTTTTCACCGCCGAAATGCAGGGGCACCATGCGGTGATTCTGGCGGGCGGGAAAGCCGATGCGTCCCGCGTAGCCCACGTTTTCGATGCAGAGCATGCACTTGGGATAGCCGACCTGCGGGAGCGATTTTGCGGCCGCGATATCGCGGGGATCCTTTTCGGGCTTGGAGAGGTTGATGGTGATCTCAAGCTGGCCGCAGGGTGAGTCTTCGAAGAAGCGCTGGTTTTTTGCGATGCGGGAGACCTTGATATAATCGTTGTGTCTGCACAGGGCGTAGAACCAACCCGTCGCGGCCTGCGGGGACACGCCCGCAAGCTTCGCAAACGTTTCGCGCACCTCGGCGGGGGAGGGGGTCAAAGCGCCCATGATTTTTGCGGTAAACAAATCCCGCGCCTCGGCGCGATCCCCGATGAGGCCCGCCTGAACCGCGCAATCTGATAGCATCTCCAAGTATGCATCCGCCGTTTCGGGGATTGGCGCGGGCGTATATTCGATGTCCGCGGGCGCGGACATTCCCATGATTTCCAGGAGCCGATTGACACAATAAGCCCGATCGATTGGATAAATCATTGCATGTTCCTGCGCGAAATCGACGAGGCGGTAGATTGCCTGGGTGGCGAGATTCGTCATAACGGTATTCTCCTTCATTTATGCGTCTCATCCATTATCAAGTACGCGGGTGCGCCGTGTCAATCGTAAAGATTTTAATTTATCCTTGCTTCTGTTATAGCACGGGGGTAAAATAAACAATGACGATTTGGATGTCTAAAGCCCATGTTTCCCGTTTCGGCCGCGTTTGATCGGCGCTGAGCGGGATGGACGTTCGACACCCTGGACAAAGTTTTTTTCCGAAAGCGGGGTATGTGTATGAACGTACAATCAGTTTTAACGGCGAATGCCGCGCGCATGGAGACCCTTTACGCGGGCGTCGACCAGACAAAAAGATATGAGGCGGTGGCGGAAGGATTCCGAAAGCGCTTTTCCGAGGAGCCCACGATGTTCGTTTCCGCACCCGGCCGCGCCGAAATCATCGGCAACCACACCGATCACAACCGCGGGCGCGTGCTCGCGGCATCGGTTGACATGGACATCGTTGCGGCGGTCAGGCGGCGCGACGACATGCGCGTCGAGATGTATTCGGACGGATATTCGCGTCCGTTCAAGGTGTCGCTCCAGACGCTCAAACCCATCGTGGGCGAGCAGGAAACGACCCTGTCGCTTATTCGCGGCGTCGCAGGGCGTCTAAATGAGCTGGGTTATGAAATCGGCGGGTTTTCCGCGTATGCGAATTCGACCGTTCTGAAGGGCTCCGGCCTATCCTCCTCTGCGGCGGTCGAGGTGCTTTTGGGTTCGATTCTCAATGCGCTTTACAACGAATGGAAGATCGATCCCAAGACGATCGCGCAGGCTGCTCAGTACGCCGAGAACAACTATTTCGGCAAGCCCTCCGGGCTGATGGACCAGATGGCGAGCGCGATGGGCGACCTGGTGGCGATCAACTTTGGACCGGAAGCGCCCAATGTGGAGACCGTGGCCTACGACTTTGGCAAGAAGGGCTATGACATCTGCGTGGTGTCCGCGGGCGGCGAACACGGGAACCTGACGGAGCAGTATGCGGCGATTCCCGCGGAGATGAAGGATGTTGCAATCGCGATGGGCAAGGAAGTGCTCGGCAGCACGACCGCGACCGAAATCGTGAAGGCGATCCCCATGCTTAAAAACAAGGTGCCTGATCGCGCGATTTTGCGCGCGCTGCACTTTGCGGACGAGACAGAGCGCGTGCGCATGGCGGTTGAGGCGCTGAAAAAGGACGACATTGAGGCGTTTTTCTCGGCGATCAACGAATCCGGCGAGTCGAGCTGGAAGCTGTTGCAGAACATCTTTGTTCCGAACTCCGACAATCAGGAAATGAGCATGGCGCTCGAGATGAGCAGGCGCTACCTCGAGGGCAGAGGGGCATGGCGCATTCACGGCGGCGGGTTTGCGGGGACGATCCTCGCGTTCGTGCCCAAGGATGTGACGGAGGAATACCGCGCGGTGATGGATGCGACGTTCGGCGAAGGCGCGGTGAGCGTACTGGCGATTCGGCCGACAGGCCCGGTTTACTTGAAATAGGGAGTGAACATATGATTCTCATCAAGAATGCTGATCTTTATACGATGGATGAAGCGGGCCGCGTGACGCGCGGTGACGTTTTGATGGACGGCGCGAAGATCATTGCCGTGGGGCAGAACCTTTCGGCCCCTGGCGCGCAGGTATTCGACGCGAAGGGGCGCGTGGTCATGCCGGGCATTGTGGATGCCCACTGCCACATCGGCATGTGGGAGGACGGCATGGGCTTTGAGGGCGCGGACGGCAATGAGAGAACCGATCCCGTGACGCCCGCGCTGCGCGCGCTGGACGCCGTGAACCCCGTCGATCCGTGCTTTCGCGAGGCAATTGCGGGCGGCGTGACGACGGCCTGCACCGGCCCCGGATCCGCCAACGTCATTGGCGGGCAGTTTTTGGCGATGAAGACGGCAGGGCGCACCATGGACGAGATGGTGATCAAGGAGCCGCAGTCCTTGAAAAGCGCCTTTGGTGAGAATCCGAAGCGCGTCTATTCCGGGCAGAACAAGGCGCCCTCCACGCGCATGGCGACCGCCGCCATCTTCCGCAAGGCGTTTACCGAGGCGCGCACGTACATGGAGAAGTCCGACAACCCCGATCCCGAAAAGCGCCCCGCGCGTGATTTGGGGCTGGATGTGCTCGCGAGCGCGTTGCGCGGGGATCTGCCCGTTAAGATGCATGCGCACCGGGCGGACGACATACTGACCGCGATTCGGCTGGCTGCCGAGTTTGGGTTGCGGGCGACCGTGGATCATTGCACGGAGGGATACCTGATTCTCGACGAGCTCAAAAAGGCGAATATCGTGGGCTGCATCCTGGGGCCGATCCTCGGCGAGCGTTCGAAGATCGAGCTTCGCAACATGACGTTTCGCGCGCCGAGCGAGTTTTACAAGGCGGGCGTGCCGTTTGCGCTGATGACCGATCATCCGGTCATCCCGATTCAGTATCTGCGCGTGCAGGCGGGCATCTGCGTTGCGGAGGGGTTGCCGGAGTACGAAGCGATGAAGGCGATTACCGCCAATGGCGCGGAGATGATCGGGCTTGCGGACAAGGTCGGCTCGATCCGCGCAGGCAAGGACGCGGATGTCGTGATGTATGACGGCGATCCGCTGGACTGCCGCAGCAAGGTGGCGCTGACAATCGTAAACGGAGACGTGGTTTTCGAGAGATGAAATATCTGACGCGCGGCGCGCGCGACACATTTGAGTTTGGCGCGGCGCTCGGGGTAGACCTTGCCCCGGGCGACGCCGTGCTTTTATCGGGCGAACTGGGCGCGGGCAAGTCGGTGCTCGCGCGGGGAATTGCCGCCGCCTGCGGGATTGACGGGCCTATGCCGAGCCCGACTTTTACGATTATGATCCCCTATGAGGGCGAAAAAAAACTTTATCACTTTGACCTCTATCGGCTCATGGACCCCGACGAGTTTTATGCGGCGGGGCTGGAGGAGTTTTTGGGCGGGGATGGGATCGCGGTCATCGAATGGCCGGAAATGGCGGATTTAAACCCATCTGGCGCAATCCGCGTCCATATTGCGCGCGGTGCGGATGAGGACGAGCGAATCATCGAGACCGGGGCGCGGCGCGCGCTCGAAAGATGGGAGGCGGACAGGTGAACATACTTGCAATTGACACCTCAGGCCCCGTCGCGGGTTGCTGCGTTATGACGAACGGGAAGATTGCGCAGCTGATTGAGATGGACAATGGGTTGACTCATTCCGAGACGATCATGCCGGCGATCGACCGGGCACTCGAGGCGGCAGGGGTTTGCGCGCGGGAAATCGATTTATTCGCGGTGGTTGCGGGTCCCGGTTCCTTTACGGGCGTGCGCATCGGCGTTTGTGCCGCGAAGGGATTTGCGCATGCGTGGGGGAAGCCCTGCGCGCCGATTCACGCGCTGGAGGCGCTGTCGCTCAATCTCGCCGGATTTGACGGATTGGTGTGTCCGATTCTGGATGCACGGCGCGGTCAGGTCTATTGCGCGGCGTTCGATGTGAAAACGGGCGTGCCTGTGCGCGCTTTGGACGACGACGCGGTGGCGCTCGAGGATTTTATTGGATCGCTCCCGCCGTGCGAGAAATACGCCTTTGTGGGCGACGGTGTGCCTGTGAACGCGGAAAAGATCAAAGTAATGCTCGGCGCGCGCGTGTTTTTGCCGCCTGCGCATTTATTATCGCTGCGCGCGGACGCGGTGGCGGTGCTTGCGGCACAAAAGGAAGACGAGTGGGTTGCGGCGCGCGCACTGACGCCTGTCTACCTGCGCAAGCCGCAGGCGGAGCGCGAACGGATGGAGAAGCTCAATCATGCGTGATTTGACTTTTACGCCCATGACGTTGGCGGACATTGATCAGGTGGAGGAGATTGAGCGCGCGACATTCGCGATTCCATGGTCGCGCGCTTCGCTCGAGCGCGAGGTGATGGAGAATGTCTGCGCACGCTATCTGGTGGTACGCGACGGCCCTGAGATTCTCGGTTATGCGGGCATGTGGTTTGTCATCGACGAGGCACACGTCACAAACGTCGCCATACGGCAGGATGCACGCGGACAGGGCATTGGAGAGGCACTCATGCGCGAGCTGATCCGGCTTGCGGCGCAGAGCGGCATGACGTGGATGACCCTCGAATGCCGCCGTTCAAACCTCGTTGCCCAAAACCTTTACCACAAGCTCGGTTTCGTCGATGTCGGATATCGCAAGCGCTACTACGAGGACAACCGCGAGGACGCGCTCGTGATGGCGCTGGAAGCGCTGGGTGAGGGGGAAGACGGGGCATGATGCCGGGGGACCCCTTCCGAAGGAACCGCGATCCCATCGGAAGCCCGATCTGGGAGAAGGGTTTTTATCTGTCTGCCGATCGCCTGGGGGTAGCCCCCCGGGCGATCGAGATTAAGCCATATATTCGATTTTCATCCCTGTGTTTTCGGGGCTCCGATTCCGGGCAGCCGACAAGAAATGAATGTTTTTGCCGGGGCGCAGGGGCGGGGCCTTGCATACGATTTGACAGAAAGTGCCGCTTGCGCTACAATGTATCCGGTAAAGGAGCCTGATCGATGTATTTTGACCATGGCAGCGCGCGTATGTACTACGAGACGCACGGCGCGACGGGCGATCCGCTGGTGCTTTTGCACGGTTGGGGCGGAAAAGCGGACAGCATGGCACCCCTGACCCGCGACTTCAAGGAGACGCGGCGGGTGCTCGCGGTGGACTTTCCGGGGCATGGACAGAGCCCGGAGCCGCCGGAGCCTTGGGAGGTCACGGAATATATGGAACTGACGCGGGCGCTCCTTGCGGAGGAGGGCTTCGCGGGTGCTGATATTGTGGCGCATTCATTTGGCGGGCGCGTGTCGATCCTACTGGCGGCGCAACATCCCGAAATGGTCAACCGGCTTCTGCTCACGGGCTGCGCGGGCATTCCGCCCAGACAGGCGAACAAGGTGAGCACGAAGACGCGCGCATACAAGGCGCTGCGCGGCATGGCGGACAACGCTGTCACGCGCGGGATGTTCGGAGACAGGGTGGACGACTGGCGCGAATCGCTGGTGCAGAAGTTCGGCTCGGCGGATTACAGGGCGCTTACGCCGTCCATGCGGCAGACGTTCAATCGGATTCTGAAGCAGGATCTGACGGAATATCTCAAAAAGATTAAGGCACCGACGCTTCTCGTCTGGGGCGAGAACGATACGGCGACGCCGATCTGGATGGGCGAGCTGATGGAGAAAGAAATCCCAGATGCGGCGCTCATTCGTTTCGCGGGGGCGGGACATTTTGCATATCTGGATCAATATCCGCGCTTTCTGGCCATTGCGCGGGCATTTCTAAAGGATCGCTGATCGGATGCCAGGTCGGCAGGTCGGCTTTTGGGTTTCGCACGGCGAACGGCGAACGGATGAGCGGAGCGGAAAACTGCCCGTGTGCCCTGTGCAGAGACGGTTTGGAATCCTGAATAACGGAGGGCGGGCATGACACTGAACTGGATCGAAATCGTGCTGACTGCGGCGTGCTGCGCCGTTGGCGCGCGTCATTACATTCATATGCTCCAGCTCGAAAGCTACCAGCTTCCCGGGTACAAGCGCTATCTCAACCGTACGCTGGACCGGATGTTCCGACGTCTGGTGCTGGTGGGTGTGGTTTTTACACTGATGGGCTTTGCGATGACATACATCCTCCAGCCTTTTACGGTGGGCATTCCGGAGAAGCGCGCGACCATCGCGATGTGGGTGACGCTCACGCTTTTCATCATCGTAACCGGGGCGCTCGCAGTCGTCGATTTCCGTGCGCCCGCGAAAAAGCCGCTCGTCTTGACCAAGCGCGCCCGGCGGCTGTACATCGCGCTCGCCGCCATCGCGCTTTTGGGCTGTACCATCGTCTCGTTCATTGGACTGCCGCCGTACATTATATACGCGGCGGTCGCATATCTCGTCTATGCGGCTGAATTTGCGGAAGAACCCATTGAAAAGCGCATCAATATGGGCTATTTTAACGCGGCGCGGGAAAAGCTCGCCGCGCGCAGCGACCTCATCAAAATCGGCATTACCGGCAGCTACGGAAAGACATCCACCAAGTTCGTGCTGCGCGACATCCTTTCGGTGAAATACAACGTACTTGCGACGCCGTCAAGCTTCAATACGCCCATGGGCGTTTCGTCCATCGTGAACGACAAATTGAAGCGCGAGCATCAGGTGTTCATCGCCGAGATGGGCGCGCGCCACGTAGGCGACATCAAGGAAATGTGCGATCTGGTGCACCCGAAGTATTCCGTGTTGACCTCCATCGGCGAGCAGCATCTTGAGACATTCGGGTCCATCATGAACATCGTAAATACGAAAAACGAGATCATGGAAGCGTTGCCGCCGGACGGCGTGGGCTTTTTTGCCTCGGACGGCGAATACTGCGACCGATTGTTTGCCAAACTCGAACGCGAGAAATACCGCGTGGCCTTCGACCCCATGCGCAAGCCGCACATGCTGATTGGCGAGGTGGAGGTTGACACGCAAGGCAGCCGCTTCACACTGACGTGTTCTGACGGCACGTATGCACGCTGCCGCACGAAGCTCCTGGGACGGCACAACATCCAGAACATCGCGCTTGCGGCGTCCGTGGCGAAGCGGCTCGGACTGACCATGGAGGAGATCGCGCGGGGCATCCGGAAAATTACGCCCGTGGAACACCGGCTCCAGCTCATTCCCGGACAGATCACGGTCATCGACGACGCGTTCAATTCGAACCCCGCCGGTTCGCGCGAGGCGCTGAACGTGCTGGGCGGGTTTTCGGGCAGGCGGTTCATTGTAACGCCGGGCATGGTGGAGCAGGGCGAGCGCGAGGATTCCCTGAATTTTGCGTTCGGCACGCAGATGTACGGGAAAGTGGATGTCGCCATCCTCGTTGGGCCCAAGCACACCAGGCCCATCTTTGAGGGCATGGTCGAGGCAGGTTTTGACGAGGGCAGAATTTACGTCGCAGACGATCTCAACGAGGCGACCGATCTTTTGCGCGAACTCGGGCGACCCGGCGACGTGGTGCTGTTTGAAAACGACCTGCCGGACAATTACAGCGAATAGAGACGAATCGCTTTTTGGAGGATCGTATGAAGTTGAATGTTGCGGTCATCTACGGAAGCCGCACCTGCGAGCATGATGTGTCGGTGATTTCCGGCATGCAGGCGGCGGGCGCGCTTGATCAACGCGAATATCAGGTGGAACGGGTTTACATTGCGGGCAACGGCAAGTGGTACGTGGGCCAGGCGCTTTCTGATATGAAGTTTTTTCAGAAGCCGGATTTTTCAAAGCTCGAATGTGTGATGCCGGCAGCGGGCGAGGGGAAGCTGCGACTTTTGCGCGTGCCGCGCAGAAAGAGCCTTTTCGAGCGTGCCTTTGGGAAGGATGATTCCCTTTACGGCGAATACGACGTGGTTCTCCCGGTTTTGCACGGCATGAACGGCGAGGACGGAACATTGCAGGGCATGCTGGAATTGTTCAATGTGCCGTACACATCGGCGGGCGTGCTGGGCTGTGCGGTGGGCATGGACAAAATCGCCATGAAGCAGCTCTACAAGGGCTGCGGGATTCCGGTGCTCGACGGCGTTTGGTTTACGCGCGCGGCTTGGGGCGACGCGCGCGAAAAGTACCTCGACGAGGCGGAGGCGGTTTTACAATACCCCATGTTTGTCAAGCCGGCGAACCTCGGATCGTCCATCGGCATCGCGCGCGCGGACGACCGGGAGGCGCTGGAGGATGCAATCGATACGGCGTGCAGCTATGACCGTCGCATTTTGATCGAGCAGGGCGTATCCGAACCGCGCGAAGTGAATTGCTCGGTCGTTGGCTACGGCGAACGCGCGAAGGCGTCCCTGCTCGAGATGCCCGTGACGCAGAAGGAGCTTTTGGACTTTTCAGACAAGTATCTGAGAAGCGCGAAGGGCGGAGCGAAGGGCATGGAGGCGCTGGCGCGCCGAATTCCCGCGCCGATCCCGGACGAGATGACCGAGAAGATCAAGGCGCTCGCGCTCGAGGTTCATCGCGTGATGGATTTAAAGGGCGTCGTGCGCATCGACTTTATCATCGACAAGGACGACAATGTCTACGTCAACGAGGCAAACATCATTCCCGGCTCACTGGCCTTTTATCTTTGGGAGCCTGCGGGCCTGCCGTTTGACAAGCTTCTGGATACCATGATTGAGGACGCGTTCCAGGCGCATGCCGACAAGAACGGCTCCGTCTTCTCCTACGATTCCGCGCTGATCTCGAACATTATATCGGGGGCGAAGGGGAAGCTGGGGAAGTAGAGCGGGGGAGGTCGCCCATCTGGCGGCAATCGGCATAGGAATCACAGATCGGTCGCCCGGGGTTCGGGCGACCGCATTTGTGCATATCGTTTGAGGGAGGTGGAGCGGATGGGGATCCATTTAATCTTCGATCAAAGCGCTGAGATTTATGATCGTCTGCGCCCGCGGTATGTGAAGGCGCTGTTTGCGGATGTCGCCGCCTATGTGGGGACAGGGCGACGCGCGCTTGAGATTGGCGCGGGCACGGGGCAGGCGACCGAGTCATTTCTTGCTTTGGGCTTTGAGGTGACCGCCCTCGAACCCGGCGCGGAGATGGCCAAAATGTTGCGCCGGAAGTTTGGGGAAAATCCGCGCTTTCGCGTTGAGGAAACGCTATTTCAGAATTACATGGGGGAAGAGGCATTCGACCTGATCTATGCCGCGACATCTTTTCACTGGATTCCGGAAGAAATCGGCTATCCCAAGGTGCGGGCGCTTTTGAAACCGGGCGGCACGGCCGCGCTCTTCTGGAACCATCCTGCGCCGGTGCCGGAATGCGCGGACATGGATGCGGACATCCAAACCGCCATCGCAAAGCACACCGGATGGTCGAAGCCGAAGCCGTTTGACCGGGATGCCCTCTCGCGCCGCCAGCTGACCTTTCTGCAATACGGATTCAGGGACGCACAGACGCATATATACGAATCGCGGCGGCATTTGACCGCGCGGGAACACGACCTGTTATTTGACACCTATTCTGATTTTCTCTCGCTCGCGCCGGATGTGCGGCGCGCACTGGGCAAGGACGTCATCGCCGCCATCGATGCGCACGGCGGGACGATTGCGCTTTTGGACACCATCGACCTGACCCTCGCACGGAGGCCATGGAATGAACCTCAGCATTGAAAAAATCAAAATTTGGGCGACCGACGAAGCGACGTTTCGGCGCGGGAAGTCTTATTTCGACAACGGGCACGTCCGGCGGATGCGCATGCTGTCGGAAAATGAATCGATCACCGTGCGGGCGGACGTTACGGGGACCTATTTTTCGCACTATCAGGTCGAGCTGATTCTGGGTGAATCCGCCGGGCTGAAAAGTGCGAACTGCGCATGTCCTGCATTTGCGCAATATGAGGGGTTATGCAAGCACTGCGTCGCCGTGCTCCTAGCGGCGCGTGGCGGGCTGAACACAGGGGCGGTGCGGGAGAAGCACGTTCCGCGTTCCGGCGCGGGCGTTCGCAAGCTGATTGACGACTATGCGCGCGTCGCGGACGGCGGTGCGGAGGCGGATCTGGAGGGACAGGTACGGCTTGAAGCCGAGCTATCGTTTCGCGGGACGCCCGCGATGGCGTATGTGTCGCTCAAGGTTGGCACTGCGCGCTTGTATGTGGTACGTGCGGTGCGCGATTTTCTCGACGCGCTCCACAGGGGCAGCCACGTTGAATATGGAAAGGGGCTCGCGTTTACCCACACGTTTGACGCATTCGAGCAAAGAAGCCGCGCGTTTGCGCTGATGCTGGCGGAGCGGGACGAGGAGTGCGAGGCCTATACGAGGCTGAAAAATGCATATTATTTGCAGGACAAGCGGCTGCGCGGGCTATCGCCCGCCGCGTTGGACGATCTTTTCGGCATGTTTGAGAAGACGCGGCTGCATGTGTCTGAGCGTGGCGATCTGCTCCTGCGCAAGGACGACCCGGTGATCGGCATCGCGGCGCGCAGGCTTGTGAACGGCGAGGTCGAGATGACGACCAAAGACGTTTTGCTTGCGCGCATGCCGGGGCACCTTTACATAGCGGCAGGGGACAACCTTTATCAAACCTCGCTTGGGATGGCGCGCGCGATGGGCGGCCTTCTCGCTCTCCTGGAGCAGAGCAAGCGGCGGTTGATTCTAGCGGGGCGCGACGTCGACGCTTTTTGCGCGGATGTTTTGCCGGTCATTCGGCCTTACATTGCGCTTGACGGCGAGGCGGCGTTTGAGGGGCACGCGCCGGAGACGCTCGAGCCGCGCGTATACATCGATTTGCCGGAACGCGATCTCCTGACATGCCGTCCTGTCGCGGCCTATGAGCACGACGAGCTCGACCTGTTCCGCGACGAAATGGGCGGACATGCGCGCGACCGGCGCGCGGAGCACGCGTTCATCCGCGCGTTGGGGCGGATGTTCGGCGTGCCGGAGAACGGCACTTACACGGTGGCGGGGGAGGAGAAGATCGCCGATCTGCTTGACGAGGGCATCCCGGCGCTCCAGAAGATCAGCGACGTGCAGGTGAGCGACCGCGTGCGCAGGCTATCCTTTGCGCCTAGCAAGCGACCGACGGTCGAGGTCTCTTTGAACAGCGGAATACTCGATCTGAACTTCGACCTTGGCGAATTCCCGAAGGAGGAGCTCTCGCAGGCGCTGGATGCCTACCGCGAAAAGAGGCGCTATTATCGGCTCCAGGACGGGCGGTTTGTGCGCTTTGAAGGCAGCGCATTCGGGGACATGGCGCGGTTGACGGACGGGTTGATGTTGACGGGCAAGCAGATTGCGGAGGGAAAGGCTGCGATCCCGGCATTCCGGGCGATGTATTTGGACGGGTTATTCAAATCCGACGGGAAGATCGCCGTGCGGCGGGATGCGGCGTTTCGCGCGCTGGTCAACGCGATTGCGGAGGCGTCGGATGCCGATCATCCGGTGCCATCTGATTTCAACGGGGCGCTGCGCCCGTATCAGGAGGCGGGTTTCCGCTGGATGCGCACGCTGGCGGATTCCGCACTTTGCGGCATTCTTGCGGACGATATGGGACTTGGGAAGACCATTCAGTTTATCGCGCTGCTCCTGTCGGACGGGGCGGACAGGCCGTCGCTCATCGCATGCCCCGCGTCCGTGACCCTCAACTGGGAGAGCGAGATTCACCTGTTTGCGCCGACGCTTCCCGTGCTCGTGCTTTCCGGAACTGCGGCGCAACGGCAGGCGCAGATCAAATCGCTTTCCGGGCGCGGGGTGGCCATTACATCCTACGACCTTCTCAAACGCGATGTGGAGGCATACCAATCCGTGCGGTTCCGGTACTTTGCCATCGACGAGGCGCAGTACATCAAAAACCGCGCGACCAAGAACGCGCAGGCTGCCAAGCGCATCGTGAGCCAGTACCGCTTTGCGTTGACGGGGACACCCATCGAGAACCGGCTTTCCGAGCTTTGGAGTATCTTTGATTTTCTGATGCCGGGGTATCTGTATTCCTATGCGCGGTTTCGGGAGCGGTTTGAGACGCCGATTGCGAAAAACGACGATGCCGATGCGCGCGCGGATCTGAAGCGGTTCATCGCGCCGTTCATCCTGAGAAGGCTGAAAAAGGACGTGCTTTCAGAACTGCCGCCCAAGGTCACGACCATTTCGACGGTACTTCTCGAAGGCGAGCAGCGAAAGGTCTACGAGGCGTATGCCATGAAGGCGGCAGGAGAGCTGGACGAGCTGGATGGGAACGCGCCGAATGAGCGGCGCATGAAGGTGTTTGCCATGCTGACCCGGTTGCGCCAGCTTTGCTGTGATCCAAACCTCTGCCTTGAAAATTACGAAGGCCCGTCTGCGAAGCTGGAGGCATGCATGGATCTTTTGGCCGAGGCGATCGACGGCGGACACAAGGTGCTCCTGTTTTCACAGTTTACTTCCATGCTTGACATCATCAAAAAGCAGCTTTTAAAGGACGGGATTTCCTTTTTCGCGCTCACGGGCGACACGCCCAAGGAGGAGCGCCTCGCCCTGGTGAACCGTTTTAACGCCGACGATACGGGCGTATTCCTCATTTCGCTGAAGGCGGGCGGTACGGGGCTGAACCTGACGGGGGCGGACACGGTGATTCACTATGATCCGTGGTGGAACACCGCCGCGCAGGATCAGGCGACGGACCGCGCGCATCGCATTGGGCAGGAGAAGAGCGTCATGGTCTACAAACTGATTGCGAAGAATACCGTGGAGGAGAAGATCCTGGCGCTTCAAAAGCGCAAGGGCGAGCTTGCGGATGTGATCGAGGGGGAGGGTGCGTCCCTTTCCGAGATGACCAAGGACGAGCTGATGGACCTTTTTTCGGCCAGGTAGGGATGCAATGCAGAACGAAGATATGCGCCATGCAGCTTGACGTTGCGGCGGGCAGACACTTCATTTTTCGGGGCAAACGTTCGCGTTTCGCTTGCGGTGCATTGGGCCGGGCGATGTAAAGTTTGCGGATGATGCGCAGGAAGGTAGACGGGCAAGGGGAAAGGCGTACACTTGCTTGGGGCTTGGGGTGGTTCGTGCGAAAACCTGCCGGATCGTGCCGAAACCCTTTACATTCCGACGCAACGTGGTTATAATAAATAAACCAAACAGGTACATGGAGGGAGCACAGATGGAAAAGATTCGCGTTGGCCTAATCGGCGCCGGGAACATTGCCCAGAGCGCGCACTTGCCGGTCTATATGGAGCGGGACGACGTGGAAGTCGTTGCGATTGCGGATTGGAACCTGGAGAGGGCGCAGGCGGCTGCAACAAAGTTCGGCATCAAGCATGCGTTTTCAAACGTCGAGGAACTGCTGGCGAATGTCGAGGTCGATTATGTGGACATCTGCGTATGGAACCGTTCGCACGCGCCGGTGGCCATCGCGGCCGCAAAGGCCGGGAAGCACATATTGTGTGAAAAGCCCATGGCGATCAACCTGACGGACGCGCTCGAGATGGAGAAGGTCATCAAGGAGACGGGCGTTCAGTTTATGCTTGCTGTTCCGACGCGCTACGGCAGCGAGGCGCAGCTTTTGAACCAGATGCGCAAGGAGGGCAAGCTCGGCGACGTGTATTATGCGAAGACCGGGTACATCAGAAGGCGCGGCACGCCCATCGGCTGGTTCACGGACACGGGAAAATCCGGCGGCGGGCCGGTCATTGACATCGGCGTTCACTGCATCGACCGCACATGGTACCTCATGGGGCGTCCGCGTCCGGTGCGCGTGAGTGCGAATACCGCCCACAGGATCGGCGATTTCAAGACCAAGGGCGTCAAGCGCTGGGAGGCATTGGACAACGACGTAACCGCGTTTGATACCGAGGACAGCGCGGCGGGCGCGATCCACTTCGAAAACGGCGCGGTGATGCTCTTTGAAGTGAGCTGGGCGCTCAATGCACCGCCGAGCGAATATACGCAGATTTGCGGCACCAAGGCGGGCGCGACGCTGAACCCGCTGACGATCTACGGCGAGGATACGGGGTATCTGGCGGACGTGAAGCCCACGACGCTCGAGGTGAACCACTTTGCCGTGGAAATCGACCACTTTATCAATTGTCTGCGCACCGGCGAAAAGCCCGAATCCCCCCTCGAGGACGGCGTGACGGTGCAGCGGATGTTGCAGGGTATCTATGATTCCGCTCAGCAGAACCGCGAGGTTGATATTTAGAAGGCGGGAGAGGCGCGAGATGGACTACTTTCTCCAAACCCCGAAGATCGAGGCGGCGAGACTGCACCTTCGGCGGCTGACCATGCGTGATGCGCAGGACATCTTCGCCTACTCCCGTGATCCGCTCGTCGCGGAGCACGTGCTGTGGGAGGCGCACCGCAACGTGCTTGAGACGCGGGGCTATGTCAGATACATGATCCGCAAGTATCGGTATGGGGAGCCGTCCAGTTGGGGAATCTGCCTGAACACCGACGATGTGGTGATCGGCACGATCGGCTTCATGTGGATTTCGCCCGAAAACGCCGCCGCCGAGGTGGGGTACTCCCTTTCGCGCGCGCACTGGAACAAGGGCTACATGACCGAGGCGCTCGCGGCGATTTTGCGCTACGCATTCGTAGAGATGGAGCTGAACCGCGTCGAGGCGATGTTCGAGACGACGAACCCCGCCTCGGGTGCGGTTATGCGAAAGTGCGGCATGATGCCCGAGGGGATTTTGCGCCAACGGCTTGTGAACAAGGGCAAGTTTGTAGATGTGGAACTGTGTTCCATTTTGAAAAAGGATTATTTGGAGGCAACATGTACGACCTGATCGCAATGGGCGGCGGGCTGACGGGCTGTGCGGCGGCAATTGCTGCCGCGCGGCGCGGGCTTTGTGTCCTTCTGATTGAAAAGACAGGTGCGCTGGGCGGTGCGGCGGTCGTAAATCTCGTCAATCCGTTCATGCCCAACGGAACGAAGATCGGCGGCAGGTATACCGAGCTTTCGCAGGGGCTTTACGCCGAGATCAAGGCGCGGCTTGCGGACATGGGGGGTATACGGGGCCGCATGTTTCACGAAGAATATTTAAAAATTGTGCTCGACCGGATGTGCGCCGAGGCGGGTGTGGACGTGCTGTTTCACGCGACGCTTGTGGGCGCGGATGTCGAGGGGAACGAAGTCAAGCGCGTACGCGTCGTGGGCAAGGCGGGCGTACAGGTTTTCGAGGCGGCGTCCTTTGTGGACGCGACGGGCGATGCCGATCTCGCGGTGATGTGCGGTTGCCCCTATCGGCTCGGACGCCCGGAAGACGGGCTCTGCCAGCCGATGACACTCTGTTTCCGGGTTGCGAACGTGGACATCGAGGCGTACAAGCGGGTGCATGCGACCATCTCACCGAGCTATCAGGAAGCGCAGAAGGCCGGAAAAATCAGAAATCCGCGCGAGGACGTGCTCATCTTCCACACGCTGGTGGGGGGCATGCTGCATTTCAATTCCACGCGCGTGGTGAAGCTGAATCCCACAGATCCCTTTGACCTCTCCCGTGCCGAGCGCGAGGCGCGCGAGCAGATGCTGGAGCTTTTCACCTTCATGAAGGAGAATATCGAGGGATTTGAAAATGCGGACCTGGCGTTTTCTGCGATCGAGATCGGCGTGCGCGAAAGCCGCATGATCGACGGGCGGCATGTTCTGTGCGCCGAAGAAATGAAGGATTGCGTGCGGTTCCCGGACGCCATTGCGGCGGGGAACTATGACATCGACATTCACAATCCCGCGGGCAGCGGTACGAGCCATTTCTACTTTCCGGAGGGACACTATTATCAGATTCCCTACCGGAGTCTCGTGCCCATTCACGTCGACAATCTGCTTGTTGCGGGGCGCGCGATTTCAGCGACGCACGAGGCGCAGGCGTCCGTGCGGATCATGCCCATCTGCATAACCACGGGAGAGGCCGCCGGGGCGGCTGTTGCCATCGCAAAGCAGGATCAGACGAGTTGCGCACAGGTGGACACCCAGAAGCTGCGGGAGACGCTGCGCACGGGCGGGGCGTATTTGGGCGACTGACCACAGACATCGGGCAAATCGTTCGGGGCGATCTTTCGCGGCACGGGGCCGCGGACGGTTGCCCTTTTTGATTTATACGAATTCCCAATCATAACGCGTCGCCGCACCGAATATTTTTCCGGCCAGCGGGTCATTCACGGAGTACGAGCGGAACGAAAAAATCTCTCGACGCTTTGGACGCGTTATGATGCTCCATTCGTATTATTTGCCGGATTTGGCATGACTTTGCTCGAAACCGACATTAACGAAAACGTAATAAAAACGCTACGCAGGATGGGTATTCGTTTTAAAACCACGGGCTTAGTATATATCAAAGTCGGGTGAGGTTGGTCTGCTCCGGCGGGCCGGGCCGCGAATGCGCCATTCTTCTTGAACCGTTTGAGAAGGATGCCCGGGAAACCCGAAACAAGCGAGGTACATGCGATGGACACCACTAGGCGCCTCATCAAACTGATGGGGCCGTACCGATGGCGCATCACAATCGCGATGACGCTGCAACTTTTTGTCATTTCAAGCACGCTGGTCGCCCCTCTCGTCACCAAATCCATTATCAACAACGTCATCCTGAATCAGATGCTCAACAGGCTCGGGCCGCTGTGTCTCGGACTGATTGGGTTGGTTCTTGTGCGCGGTGCATGCAACTACGGGCGTGGAATCTTGCTCGAAGACGTTTCGCAGAACGTGGTTTTCGATCTGCGTACAGGGCTGTACCGCCACATGCAGGAATTGCCGTACCAGTTTTACGACAAGCACCGCATCGGCGAGATCATGTCGCGCATGACGGGCGACATCGAGGGCATCCGAAACCTGATCGCGGGCGGATTGGTGACGATCTTCAACAACCTGCTGAACTTTGCCGGCGCGCTGGTATTTCTGACCTTTCAGAGTTGGCAGTTGATGCTTGCGCTTCTGATCTTTGCGCCGGTGCTGGCCGTGACCGCATGGCAGTTCCGCAAGCGCATTCATCCGGCGTTTGTCAACATACGCGAGCAGAACGCGGTGCTCAACACCCGCACGCAGGAGAACCTTGCGGGCATGCGCGTCGTGAAGGCGTTTGCACGCGAGCCATACGAGTTTGCGGAGTTTGAAAAGGACAACCGCAAGCTATTGAAGCTGAACCTGAAGGCGACGTGGATCTGGTCGGACTTCGTGCCGCTGATGGAGTTACTCTCGGGGATCTGCACGCCGGTGATGTTGATCGTGGGCGCGTATCTCACCCTCAAAGGGCACATGGACATCGCGACCCTCATCACGGTAAACGGCTATGTGTGGCTCATCACGAACCCCATGCGTCAGCTTTCGAACATGGTCAACATGTTTACAAACGCAGTGACGTCCGCGGAGAAGCTATTTTACTACGTGGACTTCGGCGCGGCGATCAGGGAAAAGCCGGATGCCATTCAGCCCGCGCAGTATGCGGGCAAGGTGGAATTCGACCACGTGAGTTTTGCCTACGGCGATGCCGAGGTATTGCATGACATTACATTTACCGCCGAGCCGGGGCAGACCATCGCCGTGATGGGTGCGACGGGTGCGGGAAAGTCGACCCTGATCCTGCTCATGGGCCGTTATTACGACGTGAGCCGGGGTTCGGTGAAAATCGATGGGATCGACGTGCGAGACCAGAAGATCAAGCCCCTGCGCACGCGCATCGCCTATGTACCGCAGGAGACATTCCTCTTTTCCGACACCCTGGCGGACAATATCCGTTTCGGCACACCCCGCGCAGAGATGGACAGGGTTTCGGAAGCGGCGGATGTTGCGCAGGCGACGGAGTTTGTGGATGCCATGCCTGAGGGATACGAGACGGTGGTGGGCGAGCGTGGCATGGGATTATCGGGCGGGCAGAAGCAGCGAACCGCCATTGCCCGCGCGGTATTGACCAATCCGTCGATCCTCGTGATGGACGATTCCACATCCGCCGTGGACATGGAGACGGAGTACGTGATCCAGCAGAAGCTGAAAAGCGTGCTTGCGGGGCGAACGACGTTCATCATCGCGCATCGCATTTCGTCGGTGAAAAACGCGGATTTGATCCTCGTGCTCGACAACGGCGCGGTGGCCGAGCGCGGCACGCATAAGGAATTGCTTGCGAAGAAGGGCATTTACTACCAGATGGTGCAGGACCAGTACCGCGACCTCGACACCGTCATGCCGAAGGGGGGCGCTTGATATGGCGAAGATGCTCCGACAGATCGACGACGAGGCCATCGAACGACCGTTTGACAAGGGGCAGTTCTTAAGACTGCTCAGATATCTGAAGCCTTTCCGGAAAAAGATTGCGGTTGCACTTTTATTGATGGTGACAGCGACCTTTATGTCGCTCGCATCGACGTATCTTCTCTCAAACGCCATTGCGGAGCTGCAAATTCCGCGCGGGACATATATCCCGTACCTGATCGGCGGGATGTTCGCGGCGGCGGGAATCGGCGCCATCTGTACGCGCTATCGCGTGCGGCTGATGGACACATCGGGCAGGAGCGCGCTTGCGCAGCTGCGCGAGGATCTGTTTCAGCACATACAGGGATTGTCGTTTTCGTTTTTCGACACGCGCAGCGCGGGCAAGATCCTCGTGCGGGTCATCAATGATGTCAACTCTCTGAACGACCTATTCACAAACGGCATCGTGAACGTGCTGGTCGATTGCATGACGCTGATACTGCTCCTGCTGATCATGCTGTTTGTCAACTGGAAGCTGACGCTCATCTCGATGTGCATCATGCCGCTTCTCGTTTTCATCATGTTCAAGCTCAAGCGCGTGATGCGCATGCGCTGGCAGGTGGTGCGCATGAAGACATCGAGCATGAACGGATACCTGCACGAATCGCTTGCGGGCATGCGCGTGACGGAAGCGTTTGTGCGCGAGGACGAGAACTTTGACACGTTCACGAGCGTCAACGACGACATCCGCAGAAACTGGATGCGCGCGATCCGGATCAACAACGCATTCTGGCCCGCGCTCGACTTGACCGGCACGCTGGGCACGGTTTTGGTTTATTACTTCGGCATTCGCATGATGAACGCGCCGGTTGAACCGCTCACGCTTTCCGGACTGTTGCTCATCCTGTGGTATTTGGGCAGATTCTGGGAGCCGCTCAATACCATATCGAACTTTTACAACTCCATCCTCTCCGCAATGGCGTCCATGGAGCGCATCTTCGAAATCATGGATACCAAGTCGGACATCGTCGACAAGCCGAATGCGCCCGACCTGCCGCCCATCGAGGGGCGGGTGGAATTTGCGCATGTGGACTTCTGGTACGCACCGGACAAGGTCGTCCTGAAGGATCTTTCCTTCACGGTCGAACCGGGGCAGACCGTGGCGCTCGTCGGCCCGACGGGCGCGGGCAAGTCCACGGTCGTCAACCTGATCAGTCGGTTCTACGACGTGCGCGGCGGCGCGGTGAAGGTGGACGGACACGACATTCGGGACGTGAAGCTGCGCTCCCTGCGCGAGCAGATGTCCGTGATGATGCAGGACAGCTTCATCTTTTCCGGCACGATCATGGATAACATCCGCTATGGAAAGCTCAATGCTACGGACGAGGAGGTGATGCAAGCCGCGAAGGCCGTCTCCGCGCACGAGTTTATCATGGGCATGGAAAAGGGATACCAGACGGAGGTCAACGAGCGCGGCTCGTCGCTGTCGGTGGGGCAAAAGCAGCTCATCTCCTTTGCGCGCGCGTTGCTCAATGATCCGAAGATTTTGATCCTGGACGAAGCGACCTCGTCCATCGACACGCACACGGAACTGCTCATTCAGAAGGCGCTCGATGTTTTGCTCAAGGACCGCACAAGCTTCGTGATCGCACACAGGCTTTCGACGATCCGAAACGCCGACTGCATCATGGTCATTCAGGACAAAAACATCGCCGAAAAGGGCACGCATGAGGAGCTGATCCAGCTCGAAGGCGGGCATTACCGGGGGCTGTGCGACGCGCAGTATCGGTTCCTGCTGGAAAACTGACGGGAGGCGCGGTGCGCGGCAAAATTGGTTACATGGACTGATTTTATGGAGGGCAAGAAGACCCCAATGCCGGACGGATCCGGAAGGCCGTGCGCCGTTATATAACCCGAGATTTTATGCGGGAATCGTATAATTTGCACCCCGCGTTGCGCTTGCAATGCGGGGCGTTCCTCTCTATAATAGAGTTATTGCTACGTGGGATGGGGTGTTCTGTATGGAAGCATACATCTATCTCGAGTTAGATCTATTTGCGGTGGTGCTCCTGCTGCTGATGGTTGGTATCCATAACCGCAGGGATGTGCAGTCGATCGAGCAAAGGCTGTTCAATATGGTTCTCCTTTTGACTGCGGCGACGATCTTCTTCGATGCGTTTCAATGGTTCTTTGACGGGCGGGAAGGTACGGGCGCCGCGGAAGTCACATTCTCCTATTTATATTTCATTCCGAATACGCTGGTGCCGTATGCGTGGCTCATCTATTGCGACTTTAAGATATTGGGAAGCGTGTCGGGACTCAAGCGGCGGATGTGGATGTACTTCGTACCAACTTTCGTTTCGATCGGGATGGTTGCTGTCAACGGCTGGACGCGGGGCGTGTTTTACTTTGATGCTGCGAATCATTATTTGCGTGGTAACCTGTTTCCGCTATATGCCGTTTTGACCTATCTTCCGGTTCTTTTTTCTGCGGTTTTGACTGCCCGGCATCTGTACCATGAGCGGATGGATGCGCAACGGCGCGAGCTCAAATTTCTTCTATACTTCATGGTCCTTCCGTCGATCTGCTTTATCGTGCAGACGCTCTATTACGGATTGCCTCTTGTCTTCATCGCTGCCACCGTTTCGATGTTTATGATCTACATCAAGGTGCAGAATCGGCGCATCTACATGGACGAACTCACCGGAATCAGCAACCGCAGGCAACTTGCCCGCGAGTTTTCCCGCCGCAACGATGCACCTGATTCCATGCGGCGCATTTATGCGATCATGATTGATGCGGACGATTTTAAAAAGGTCAACGATCAATACGGACACGCGGCGGGCGACCAGCTGCTCGTGCGGGCTGCTCGGCTCCTCGAGCGTTTGTGTGCGCCGTGCGATGATTACCTTGCGCGCATGGGGGGCGATGAATTTTTGATTCTCGCAACGCGCCGTGCGGACGAGCCTTTTTTATTGCTTCAGGAAATACAAGAGGCCATTGCGGCGTTTAACGAGGGGGAGATATCTGCCGAACGTACGCTTTCGCTCAGCTGCGGAGCGGCTGTTTTTGGCAAAGACGGCGTGGATACGCTAGACACGCTGCTTTCCGCAGCGGATCGGGCCATGTACCGGAATAAGGCAATGAAAAAGGCAGCGCGCGGCGTTTGAGCATGGCCGAGTGTTTCTTCTTTTTTGCACTCAAACATTACGCAGTTTATGTAAACTTGCATGCAAAATGTAACTTTTGCGCTTGCCATACGCGCTGTTTTCATATATGATACAATAAGAAGTTTTTGGTGACGGGGGCGAGGTCGTGTGTTCGTATTTGCATGTTGAGCTGAATGCGTTTGCGATCACCATTCTCGTGATCATGATGTACGGTCGAATTGGGGATCGTGCCTATCCACTGGAGCAGAAGTTTTTCAACCGTGCGCTCGTCGCAAACGCATTGACTTTGGTTTGCGACATGTTGGTTCGGATTTCGAACGGCGCACTGTTTCCGGGGAGCCATGTCCTTCTGGTCGCGAGTGTCAATCTATATTATTTTCTCAATCCGCTTGTCACATTTTCATGTCTGATCTACTGTGACTATAAGATCCACGGCAGTATGAGAAGGCTTAACGAAAAGATGCGGTACTACGTCATTCCGCTTCTGTTTGCGTATACCGTTTTTGCGGTCAACGGCGCGACGGGCTGGTTCTACGGGGTCAATGCGGCGAATGTTTATGTGCGTGGGCAGGCATTTGCACTCATTCCACTGACAATGGTGGCATATCCGGTTTGGATTGAGATCCTGACGATGCGGGATCGGCGCGAATGCAGGACGAAGACGGAGCGGGACGAGGTAACCAAGCTCTCTCGCTACTTGATCGTTCCGTTGATCTGTCTGGGGATTCAAATTGCGACCCGCGGATTGCAGCTCGTTTGGATTGCTACCGTGCTTTCGTTCGTCATGATTTACATCAATATTCAGAATCGGCAGATTTACACCGACGAAATAACGGACATCAACAATCGCAGGCAGATTGCGCGCGCGTACGTGCGTATGACGGAGTCGCTCGGCGCTTCCAAGCGGCTGTTCGCAATGATGATTGATGCGGACGACTTCAAGCAGATGAACGATTCTTACGGACATGCGTATGGCGACGCGATGCTCGTTCAGATGGCTCACATGCTCGAGGCAATTTGTGCGCCGTCGCGAGATTTTCTCGCACGCATGGGAGGTGACGAATTTGTGATTCTCGCGACGCGCGAGAGGGGAGAAGAATTCAACCTGGACGCCGCGATTTCGATGCGGGTCGCTGCGATGAATACTGAAACGGAGGCGAAATGTCCCATTTCGCTCAGTTGCGGCCTTGCAGAGTACGGGGTGGACAAGATCGACTCGCTGGATGCGCTTTTATCAAAAGCGGACAGAGAGATGTATCGGAATAAAGCGGCACGCAAACAGAGTCTCAAAACAGGAATTGATGATGTAACCATTCGGCGCTGAAATCGCCGGATGGAGTCAGATGCCAAAATATGGGTTTGCGTATGGAATCGATGTAGGGAAGGGTTGGCAATTTGCTTATATGCAGGATAGGGGCTTTTTGCTCCTCCATATAACAAACACTTGAACTTTCGATATAAATCTGTATAATGGATGTAACCGGATTTAATCGGCTTTGGTATCGTGGAAGTGAACAAAAAGCACTTGCACGGCGGTATTTATGCGGTTTCGCACGCGCACAAAAGGCAGATGCTGTGCGTTGGCCGTTGAAATATAATGGAATGTGCAGGTGGATAAAATGGATTTATACGAAATTGTAGCGCATACCGTTCAATTGAACGGATCGGACATTTATATTGTTCCGGGTTCTCCGATCGTCGTCAAATGTATGGGCAGACATGTTCAGCTGACCGGGGAGAAACTGATGCCATCGGATACTGAAATTATACTGCGCGAAATCTATGAGATGAGTATAAACCGCTCGCTCGAGGAATTATACGACACCGGGGACGACGATTTTTCCTTTTCTATTACGGGGCTTGGTCGTTTCCGATGCAATGCGTTTCGGCAGCGCGGTTCACTGGCGGCAGTTTTGCGCGTGGTTAGGTTGGGGCTTCCTGATCCTGATTTGTTGGGCATTCCGGACGCCGTCATGTCGCTGTATACAAAAAAGCAGGGCATGGTACTCGTAACAGGGCCGGCGTGCAGTGGAAAGTCGACCACGCTTGCGTGTCTGGTGGACAGGATCAACCACGAACGCATGGGCCACATCATCACCATCGAAGATCCGATTGAATATTTGCATCCCCACGCGCAATCGATCGTGAGCCAGCGCGAAGTGCACTCGGACACGTCCTCGTTTCCGGAGGCTTTGCGCGCGGCGCTTCGACAGGCGCCGGATGTGATTATGCTGGGCGATATTCGAGATCATGAGACGATCCAAATCGCGATGAATGCGGCGGAAATGGGGCATCTGATGCTTTCGTCGCTGCACACGATGGGCGCAGCAAAGACCATCGACCGCATCATCGAAATGTGTCCCGCAAACCAGCAGCAGCAGACGCGCATTCAGCTTTCCATGGTGCTTGAGGCGGTGGTTTCCCAGCAGTTGATTCCCACGCTCAATGGGCGGATCGTTCCGGTGTTTGAGGTCATGCAAGCGACAAATGCCATTCGGTCGTTGATTCGCGAGAGCAAGACCCAACAGATCGACAACGTCATTTCCTCCAGTACGGACAAGGGAATGTTGCTCATGGATACCCAGATCATCAAACTCTACAGAGAGGATCTCATCAGCCGTGCAAACGCGCTCATGTATGCCTCAAACCCCGAGACCATGCTTCGCAAGTTGTAGCGCGGGCGCATTTGATGCAAGGAGGGCGGCGATGTCCATGATCCAAATCGAATTGCTTGGCGACTTTGAAATATATGTCGATAAGGGCAAAGTAACGGAACAGATCAGCAAGTCGCGCAAGGGTACGGCGCTGATTCAATATCTCATGCTCAACAAGGATGAGCCTGTGCTGAATCAGAAACTCTTTGAGATTCTTTGGCCCGAGGAGGAAAGCACGAATCCCGAGAATGCCCTGAAGACACTCGTGAGTCGCATGCGCGTGATTTTAAACACCGTGTCGCCCGGCTTTGGGGATGCGATTGCCTCGACGCGCGGGGCGTATCAATGGCGGATGCTGCCGGAGATGACGGTCGATTATTACGAAACGGTCGATTTGATCAAGAAACTGATGGTCAAGGAGACATCTGATTTGCAGACGGGCGAGGCGTTCAAGCGGCTCATGCGCCTTTATAAGGGCGACCTTCTGCAGGGGCAGCGCGAGCAGTGCGAGTGGGCGGTCCCGCGGGCGGTGCTTCTGCATGGGCAATATCTGAGCGCGGTTTACCACGACATCGACCTGCTGAAAAAGATGGGCGCGTATGAGGAAATCGTGAATGCCACGCGCATCGCGCTCGACATCGATGCGTTTGACGAGCGGCTGCACCTTGAGTTATTAAACGCGCTTACGAAGACGGACCGCGACAACGAGGCGCTGCAGCAATACAAGCACATCACGAATTTGCACTACCGATATCTGGGCGTCCAGCCGCCGGCCGCGATTCAGGATTTTTACAGGCAGATCATGCAGGCGCGCAGCGACCTTGAGATTAACATGGAGTCCATTCGTGCGGATCTGATGGAAACCAATCACAAGCGCGGCGCGTTCCTCTGCGAGTACACGGTGTTCAAGGAGATTTACAATCTCCAGATTCGCAATCTTGAGCGGCTCGGCGTGCCGATGTTCCTGGCCCTCGTCATGGTCAGCAATGTCGACGGATCGCACCTTTCGCCGCTCAAACTCGACGAGATCATGCAGAATCTCCTCGAGATTTTGCGCACCAATCTGCGCAAAGGCGATGCCGTCACGCATTATCTGCCCGCACAATGCGCGCTCTTGCTTCCCACCGTCAACTATGAGACGGGATCGATTGCGATCGAGCGCATCAAGCGCGTCTTTTATCAGAAGTATCCGAGTTCGAACATCGTCTTCAATTATCGGCTTAGCCCAATCGGAAGCGAGGAGATCTGATACCAATTCCCAATCTGATTTCGTGGTCGCGTCGGGTTGAACCCCCTCCTTTGCCGCTCTCCGCTTGACACAGGCCGAAAGTCCGCCTCTGTCTGCTACGCCTGCGCTCTGACTCCAAAGCGCGTTGAACGAACAAATCTTTCGACACTTTGGGCGAAATCGTATTCACCATTGGCAGGAGCCTTTCCCGCGGAATCAATGCGATCCGCGGGTTTTCCTTATTCTCGCGGGCTGGTTACGCGGATTTCGATAAAATGGTTACGCATAGCATACACAAGTAACAATACAATCCATCGAGCGCGTTCGCATGGATGCGACACAGGATCCTCGCTTTTTGTGTCATTTTTTGGTGTGATCAAACGTATATACAGTATCACAGTTCCTTGTTTGGGGGTGATCGCTTGCACGATATGGATGTCTTGCAGAAGGAAAGCACGCACGGGACCGAAGCGCTTGTTGAAAAAGAGCATGATGGAACCGCGCCCATGTGTGTACGGCATGGATGCGAGGGTGTTTTGCGCGCGAAGACCAGCGGCACATCTGTTGTGTGGCGTGGTTATGCACGCTGCTATCGGCGGAGGCGCATGTGCCGTGGTCTGGGTGCAAATTCAGGCGCAAAAAATGAGACGGCGACGGGAAGTGAAACCAAATTTCCCGCATGCGCCGATGTGCAATCCCATCTGGACAGCACCGATAAAAGAGCGTATACTGGACACTATGACGTGGACATGCGGCGCATGGAGCGGTACCGGATGCTTGCGGAAGACGCGGGCGTTGTAACGTTCGATTACGACCCCGCGACGGACGTGCTGGACTATTCCGTGCATATGCCGGATGGTGCTTGCATCGAGGGCAACGTATCTGATTATCTGGCTCGATTGGAGACCTGTACGCATATTGCCCCACAATCGCGGGAAACCTGCCGGGCGCATTTGTCGCGTGCATTGCGCGCGCCCACGCGCGGCTCGTTTGTGTATCGTGCGGATTTCTTCGGTGAAGGCTATCTTTGGTATCACCTGCGTTATTTGAGCAAGGGTGATGCGGATGGTCGCGTGTATCGCGTGGTGGGGCGCGCGGATGAAGCGGAAGAAGAGATGGCCATACGCGCGGAGTTGGAACGAAGCGCGCGCATTGACGGCGTGACGGGGTTGTGTAACCGGCTGACGGTACAGCGCTGCATCGAAGCGGCGCTTGCGGAACCCCGGAAGGCGGGGTGCGATGCGCTGTTTATGATCGACATCGACGACTTCAAGCGCATCAACGACACGCGGGGGCATGTGCAGGGCGATGCCGCGCTTGCGAAAGTTGCGGATGCGATTCGCACGGTCTTTCGCGCGGAGGATGTCAAGGGGCGCTTTGGCGGAGACGAGTTCGTCGTATACGCGCGGGCGTTTCGTGATCCTGCGCTTCCGGGCACTGTGGCGCGCAGGTTTGCGGAATATTTAGCCGCTGTGGACAGCGACATACGCTGTTCGATGGGGATCGCGCTTGTGTATGATCGGGCGCAGTTTGAGGACGTGGTCGCGCGTGCGGACGGCGCCCTCTATTGCGCGAAGCGCGCGCACGGGATGATGCAGGCCGATCATTGTGTTTTCGGGAGCTTTGCGTATATCGGTGGGACGGATGATGAGGGGAATCGGCGAAATCTGTCGAATGACAGCGCGCAGGGATCGATAAAGGAAGAATGCAAGAACCGTTTGCGTGGAATGTCCTGAAACCTCAACGCCATGTACCCAGATTGTGACCCAGATCTGCGCTGCGATGAGATTCGGCGACCCGCAGCAAAAACCAAAGGAGAAAGCAAAAAACCGCGATGCGGCGAGGAGGAACCATCATGCCCAAATCGGCACTGAAAGACTATCAGTCCATCCCCTTTTGGAGTTGGAACGACAAATTGGAACCCGAGGAACTCCGCAGACAGATTCGTGAGATGAAAAAGGCCGGGATCGGCGGTTTTTTCATGCATGCGCGCGGCGGCCTTTTGACCGACTACATGGGCGAAGATTGGATGAAGGCGGTCGAGGCGTGCATCGATGAAGCCAAAAAGCAGGACATGAACGCCTGGTGTTACGACGAAAACGGCTGGCCGAGCGGGTTTGCGGGCATGAAGCTGTTGGAGGACCCGGCGAATCTTGCACACTACATCACCCGCGAGGAGCGGGCATTTGATCCCGCCGCGCTCGCGTGCTATCGCGTGACAGGCGGGCAGATCGCGCGCGTGTACAAGGACGACGGGGAAACCTGCGTTTGCCTGTATGACAAGGTGAATGCGTCGGTCGTCGACATTCTCAACCCGGATGTGGTCAAAAAGTTCATTGATGAGACGCACGAAAAGTATTATGAGCGGTTCGGAAAGGACTTTGGAAACGTGATGGCGGGGTTTTTCACGGACGAGCCGCAGTATTTCCGCTGGGATACGGCGTATACGCCCATGATCCAGACGATCTATCGGGGCCGTTACGGCGATGATATACTCGACGAGTTGGGCGCGTTGTTTGTCGATTGCGCGCAGGCGCGTCGGCTCAGATTCCGCTATTGGCGGTTGATGAACGAGTTGTTCACCGAGAATTTTGCCGGGCAGATTTACAAGTGGTGCGACGCGCACGATTGCATGCTCACCGGGCACGCCATCGAGGAATCCAGCCTGTTTGGGCAGATGATCGCCTGCGCGGGGATCATGCCGTTTTATGAGTACGAGCATATTCCGGGGATCGACTGGCTTGGACGGGAGATCAGCACGGAGGTTGCGCCCAGGCAGGTCTTTTCCGTTGCGCAGCAGCTTGGCAAAAAGCACGTCCTGACCGAGACGTTTGCGTGCGCGGGTTGGGATGTGACGCCAAAGGAACTGAAGCGCATCGCCGAATGGCAGTACGTCAACGGCGTGAATCTGATGTGCCAGCATCTCTATCCCTACTCCATCCGCGGACAGCGCAAGCGCGATTATCCCGCTTTTTATTCCGAGCACAATCCGTGGACGGTCGCGTTCAAGCACTTCAATGACTACTTTACGCGGTTGGGCGCCATGCTTGCCGAAAGCCGCGAGGAAGCGGAAGTCGCGGTCATTCATCCCGTCCATTCCGCGTACTTCCAGTACGACCGCCACGATGAGGCTTCCCTCGCCGCGCTCGAGAAAAAATGCGCGACGCTGGTGGAGCGGCTGGGTGCTGCGAACATCGGTCACCACTATGTGGATGAGCTCCTGCTGGAGAAGTACGGCGCGGTGGAGGAAGACAGGCTTGTGATGGGCGACTGCTCCTACAAGTATGTCGTGATTCCCGACATGGAGGGTCTCGACGGTTCGACGGTCGAGCTGTTGGATGAATTTTTGCTCAACGGGGGCAGGATGTGGCTCCAGGGTGCGTGCCCGCGCTTTGTGGATGGCGAGGAGGTCGCGCTCGGCTATGTCTCGAACGTGAAATTCGACGACATGAAAAACCCCAGCTATCAGGTCAGTAATTCCGGAACGGATGTGCGCTCCACGTTGCGGCATGCGGAGGACGGCGATTTCCTGTACGCCGTCAACCTCTCAAAGACGGTGGAATACGACATCGAATACCGCATGCGCGCGGCGGGGCTTTCGAAGCTGAATCTCGAAACCGGAGCGCGCGAGAAGGTCTATTACAAAAAGGACGGCGCATATGTCATGGTTGCGCTGAAATTTGCGCCCGGGGAGTCGGTTGTACTGATGCTGGACGGCGCGGCGAGCGCGGATGCGCCCGCAAAACCGAAGAAGCTCAAGGCGCTTCCCATCGCGCTGGAGATTGCAAAGGCGGACGACAACAGCCTGACGCTTGACCGCGCGCGGCTATCCTATGATGGGAAGGAATACACGCAGCCGCTGCCCATCATGGCGATTTCCGATCGGCTATTGCGCGAGCGGACGAACCGTACGGTCTACCTCAAGTACGTTTTTTCGATATCGGAGTTGCCGGCGAGCCTGTGCATTGAGGCGGAAAAGATGGCTGCGAGGGCCGTGACGCTCAACGGCGCGCCGCTGACGATGGATGGCGCGGGCGAGATCGACCGTTCGAACGTCGTGGCGGATATGCGCGGCATGGCCCAAATCGGCGAAAATGAGCTGGTGTTCGAGATCGAATACGCCCAGTCGGAGCATGTGTACCGCGTGTTTAACGGCGTGTATTACGATCGCGACGGCGGTACGGAGAGCCTGATCAACTGCCTGAGCTATGAAACGGACGTCGAGGCCGTGTATCTGCGCGGCGATTTCGGCGTGACGGCGCAGCTCGAAAAGGGCGAGAAGAACACCCGCATTTCGCAGGACGGTGCGTTCTCGATCGTGAAATCGGAGAAGAACGTGCGTGCGGACATGCTGCTTGAGAGCGGGTATCCCTTCTTCTCCGGCGCGATGACGCTGCGCGCGCAGATTGAGGCGACGGGCGAGGAGACGAAGCTCCGGCTGACCGGGCGCTACGCGGTCGCGAAGGTGAAGATCGGCGACAGGGAGACGACCGTGATGTTCTCCGATACCGCCGACGTGACCGGCATGCTGAAACCCGGCGCGAACGAGGTTGAGATTACCATCATCTGCGCGCGCCGCAATACGCTTGGGCCATTCCACTTCGCACGTGATCCTGAGCCCTTCGGCGTCTCGCCCGACACGTTCTCCCTCTACGGGACATGGAAGGACGGAAAGTCGGATTTCTATGCGGATCGGTACGCGTTCGCGTTCTTCGGCCTGACGGGGATTGCGATCGGATAAGTGCAAACCAAAAGAGCGGCGTGTGTGCCGCTCTTTTTTTTATGTGCTAAGAGTCCTTTTCCTGATAAAGGAATTTCGCCGTTCCCGCGTCGTAGACCTTTGCCTGAATCTGCGGCCTGGGCGAATCCGTGCCGACGACTTCCCCGCGCAGCACCTTTTCGGCGCCATCGACAAAGCCCCGCATGTCGCACGTGAAGGGGATGTCGCCGTGCGAGGGGTAAACGGTATGGAACCTGGCTTTCATTGCATTGAGTTTGATCATGCTCGTGCGGTAGGCGGGCAGATTGCGGCCCTGACCGAACATGAAGATCGCGCCCGACTGAACGCTATCTCCGCCGATGAGCACGCCGTTTTCGTCGTCCAGAAGGGCGATGCTGCCGGGCGTATGACCGGGGATCAGGATGACCGCGAAGCTGCGCCCGCCCACGTCGATCCGATCACCTTCCCACAGCGGCTCGACCGGCGCGTCGTAGCCGATGGCCTGATGATAGCGGTCGAATTCTGACGGATGCAGATACGCCTTTTCAAACAAACGGTTACAGCCGATGTGGTCCCGGTCGGCGTGCGTATTGACGAGCATCACGGGGAGGGCCGTGAGTTGATCCACGACTTCCTTCAGATTGCCCGTGCCAAAACCGCTGTCGATCAGGAGTGCCTTTTCGCTGCCGACGACCAGAAAGGAGCGCACGCCGCCCTCTTCGATGCGCCAGCAGGTTTCGTCCAGTTTGATTGCCTCATAGGGTGAATTTGCCATGGTGAAATCCTCCTTTTTGGGTCGGTTGGGTCAGCCCGCGCGCAGGATGCGGTCGACGACGAGCTTGCGGAATGCCGGCGTGAGCAGGCAGAAATAGGCGGTGAAGCCCGTGACGCGCACGACGAGGTCGGGGAAGGCGTCTGGATTCTCGTTTGCCGCGAGAATCTGATCGGCGTCGATGATATTGATATTGAGAAGCGTTGCGCCGAGCTCGAAGATCGTCATGATATAGTCGCAGACTTTATCGACGGCGTCCTCGCCGTTTGCCATGCCGGGATCGAGTTCCAACTGAACCGGTGCGGTATTGCCGCAGGCGGGCTGAATTGCGCAGATGGCATTGCTCATGGCGGTCAGCGCGCCGTCCTTGCGGAATCCGGGATGCGGGTTCGCGCCGTGGTTGATGGGCTCGAAATCCCGGCGCCCGTTCGGCGTGGCCTTGACAATTTTCCCCAATGCGATGGTGTTCGACCAGGAAAACCAGCCCGGGATGAACTTGACCGGTGGGCGCAGGCCGTCCATGTCGTTCACGTCCTGCGTGAAACTTTCGGAAATCAGGACGCCCCATCGATCCCCGTTTCCGCCCGCGCCATACCGCTCGCTGGCGGAGAGCATGCTGCGGATGTATTCGCCCTCCTGTCCGGCGAAGTTGGTTTGAAGCGCCGCATACATCTTGTCGAAACTGAAACGGCCTTCGCGTTCGATGCGCTGTTCAAGCGCGGCGAAGGAGTCGGCCACGGAGGCGATGCCCGTGCCGTCGATGCACATGTTGTAATAGGCCGCACCGCCGCCGGACATATCGAGGCCCTTTTCGATCGGGCCGTGGGAAATGAGATTCAGCATGAGCTCCGGCTCATTGTCCACCTGATGATCCAGATGGAACAGGATGCCGTCCGCCGTCGCGCGCACCGCGCGCTTTTGGTGCTTGCAGTACAGGTCGAACAATCGCTTTGTGCTCTTTTCGCCACCTTCTGCCATCATTTCATCGAGGGCGACGGTGAACACCTTGAGGTTATTAACCTTGACGCAGTCATTGAGCGTGTATTCCAAACCGGGAAGGCTCATCCAATGGCAGCCGACGGCCACGCGCCGGCGCGCAAGCTCCACGGGGTAGCCCTTGTTCATGAACCCGGTGGAGAGCGAGGTGTCTCCCGAGAAGCGGGGCCAGCCGTTTTTGTTCTTGAAAAGATACCCCACGGCGGTTTTCAGGAAATCGCGGCTCATGTTTTCATGGACGCGAATGGTGATGTTGCAGGTTGAATCCAGCCAATCCGCCGCCTCGAGACACAGATACGAAAAATACGTGGTCTGGTCGGTACCGTCCGGGCGGAGCCCGCCCAGCTGATAATAATGCGGATCGTTGAGCAGGAGGCACGCGATCAAGTATTTCGCCTCGTCCGCTGTGATGGCGTCGTTTGCCAGATCCGCCTCATAATACGGGCGTAGAATTTCATCGAGCTGGCAACCCGCACCATCCCGGTTATAGGCGCGGGAGGCCATGTTAAACCAGCAGATCCACTGGCAGGCTTCGCGCAGCGTGCGGGGTGCGCCTTCGATCAGATGCCGATTGACGGCGCGCATTTGGATGAGGTTTTCGCGCAGGGCGGAGTTCGGCTCGTTGGGGATGGCAAGCGTGAGTGCGTCGCAGGTCCGGCTGATCCAAATTTGGATGCCCTCGACGGTGCGCGTCTCGGCATCATAGAAATCCGCGTGTCCGGGATTGACGGCGCGATACTGTGCCAGCTTTTCCTTGAGGCCGCCCCAGCCGAGCCGCAGCCCGATTTCGTAATCGCCGCCGAAGTGCGCATCCGCACCGATACCGGGAACGATGCCGTACAGTGCCTGCAACGGCTTCAGGTGGTCATAGGAAAAATCGGGGCAAAAGCCCGGGACGGGTTTCATCCAGATCATCGTGTTCATCCAGCGGTTAGGAAACGCATCGCACGGGTCGATGCAGATGGGGTGCTCCGCCATGAGCTTGTAGAAGTTCTTGCTCCAGCCGTCATAGCCGTAGAAGGAGCCGTTTTCGTGGTTGCTGTAAGGCGTGAAGGTGAAGTCGTCCGGTGCCTTCACGGTGCCGTAATCGTCGCTGTCTGCGAACTGGCGCAGGTCTTTTTTATCCTGCGTGTCCTCGATCTTGCGAATACGCAGGATCGCGAGCCTGTCGCGATACCCGACCTGCGCGTCTGCCGGAATGGTGGCGAGCCTGTTGCGCATGAGATTCTCCTCCTATCCGATTCTGACTTCGACGCCCTTTGCCTCGGCGGCGCGTCGCAGCGCGTCCATCGCCTCTGGGGAGAGCGGTTGTGCGTCCTGGAAGGCATAGGGCCGATCGAGCGCCCGGTACTTACTCGCGCCAAGCGGGTTGTAATTGAGAAGCTCGTAATACCGCAGATTGCGGATGCCGCTGAGCTTTTCCGCGATCGATTCGATATTTTGGATGGAGTCGGTCGCCCCGGGGATGACGGGGGTGCGCCCGATGAGCGGGACGTTTGTCTGCGCGAGTCGGTCGATGTTTTCGAGAATCAGGCGATTGGACGTCCCCGTCCAGCGGATGTGCGCCGCTTCATCCATGATCTTGAGATCAAACATCAGAAGGTCGATGAGGGGGAGCGCCTGTTCAATCAGCGCCCACGGGACATTGAGGCACGTTTCCACGCCCGAGGAGATGCCCGCTTCCCGCGCCTGCTGCAAAAGCGACATGAGGGCATCCGGCTGCAAGAACGCCTCGCCGCCCGAGAGGGTGACGCCGCCGGGTGCGCGCCCGTTTTTTGCGGATTGATCGTAATATGGTTTGTCTTTGCGGACTTCCTCGATGATTTTTGACGCGGAGACATCCTTTCCCGCCCATTCGAGCGCACCGGAAAAGCAGACGTCCGCGCACGCGCCGCAGCCCACGCAAACCGCGCGATCGAAGCGCAACTGCCCGTCCGCCATGCGGCGCGCGCCGGTCGGACAGGCGGTGATGCAATAACCGCAGCCCATGCATTTTTCCATGTACGTCAAAAGCACCGGCTGAGCCGCGATGGCCTCGGGGTTATGACACCATGCGCATGCCATGTTGCATCCTTTGAAGAAGACGGTCGTGCGGATGCCATCACCGTCGTTCAGAGAAAATCGCTGAATATCCGTGATCATATCGTCCACCTGCCAAATGTAAGAATGTTCGCTGTGGTGCGGTTGCCCTTTGCGGTTGATTATACACGCGTGAACCGCGCAATGCCAGCCCCAAAACGCGAAAAAGCCCAATCATCGGGCTTTTTCGGGAACCGGTTATGCCTTGACGGAGGTGCCGTCCGGGAGACGCGAGAGGAGCCACGCGGGTTGCGATGCGTCGCAGGGATATTTCGCAGCGGCCTTTTCGTTGACCTCCATGCCCCAGCCGGGCTTGTCGTTTGCCCAGGCAAACCCATCCTTGATGGAGGCGCAGCCCTCGAAGACTTCCTGCACATGCGGGTCGGTCTCCATGCCGCACCATTCCTGGATGCCGAAATTCGGCGTGGAAAGATCCAGATGGACATTTGCCATGTGACCGATGGGGGACACATCGCCCGGGCCGTGCCAGGCCGTGCGGATGCCGAACAGGTCGCACTGCGCCGCCAGTTTGCGCGCGGGGGTGACGCCGCCGATCTGGGAAATGTGGCAGCGGATATAGTCGATCAGGCGATTTTGCAGGAGCGGAATCCACTCCATGGGATTATTGAACAGTTCGCCCATGGCGAGCGGTACGGCAGCGGCGGCACGGAGCTTTTCAAACCAATGTCCCTGTTCCGGCGGCAGCGCGTCCTCCAGAAAAAACAGGCGGTATGGTTCGAGGGATTTGGCAAGGCGGATGGCGTCCACGGGCGTCAGGCGCTCGTGTACATCGTGCAGAAGCTCCACCTCCTCGCCGAATTTCGCGCGCACATGCTCGAAGATGCGGGGCACGCCGCGCATATAGCTGAGCGCGTCAAAATAGGTGCCGGGGCGCGCGGGTTCGGGCGTCCTCAGATAGCGCGTTTTGCCGCCATAGCCGCCGAACTGGCAGCGGATGTACTGGTACCCTTCTTCCAGGAAGGAGGCGATTTTTTCATCGAGCGCGCCAAAATCCGTGCCGTCCGTATGGCGGTAAACGGGTACCGCATCGCGGCACTTGCCGCCCCACAGCTGGTAGACGGGCAATCCCGCCACCTTGCCGACGATGTCCCACAACGCCATATCACAGCCGGAGATGGCGTTATTGAGCACGGGGCCGTTGCGCCAGTAGCTGCTGTTCATCATGACCTGCCAGGCATCTTCGACCATGAGGGGATCGCGTCCCCGAAGGAGTTGATCCATGTATTCCGCGATGGCGGTGACGACCGCCTTATGGCGCTGGGTAAAGGTTGCGCAGCCCCAGCCATACAGGCCCGGCTGGCTGGTGTCGATGCGCACCACGATCAGGTTGCAGCCGCGTTGGGGTGCTGTCTCGATGGCGCGAACGCCGGTGATCCGGATGTCACTCATGCGAATTCTCCTTCATCATCTGTTCGTAATGTCTTTTTGTCCATGCGGGGTCGATCCAATGGGCGTCCGCATAGCCTTCCGGCGGGCCCATCAGCGCGAGGCCGCCGTCCACGCGGATGGTGATACCCGTGAGATAGCTCGCCTGTTCGGAGGCCAGGAAAGTAATGAGCGCGCCGCTGTCGGCGGGCAGGCCCATGCGCCCCAGAGGAACGGCGTTTTCGATCGGGTGATCGGGCTTGTGATCGGGGTTCACGGGGCGCACGCGCGTGGCCCCCGGGGCGATTGCGATGGCGCGGATGCCATAGGGAGCGAGGTCGAGGGCGATGGAGGCGCAGGCATGGTTCACGCCCGCCTTCAGTCCGCCGTACACAGCGTTGTCGAAATAGGCGCGCTCGCCGCGGGTGGATGTAATGAAGAAGAGACTTCCATGAATGCCGTCACGGATCATGTGCCGGGCAGCAGCGCCGGCGCAGAGCAGGTACGACGCGAAATCGACCTGCATGATCTGTGCCAGTTCTTCCGGCGTCACGGTTAGGACGCTCAAACGACGATCAAAGGCTGCGTTATTGACGAGCACGTCGATGCGTCCGAGCGCGGCATGCGCGGCATCGACGCAGCGGGATGGGGCATCGAGATCCTCCATGTGGGACTCGAGAATCACGCAACGCCTGCCGAGCGCCGCGATTTGGGCCTGCGTCTCCTCCGCACCGGTTCTGTTATGGCCATAGGTAATGGCCAGGTCGTATCCTTCCCTGGCAAGGGAAATGGCGATCCCCTGACCGATGCCGCTGCTCCCGCCTGTGACCAGGGCAGCGCGCTGTAGATGAACCATGAAAAAAAGCTCCTCTCATCCATCGATATGGGTTGCCCCTATGATAGCGCGGCTGGGAAGGGCTGTCAAGAATGGAAAACCTTGCATGGCTTCGACAGAGAAAGCGTTATGTTGCGAGAGCACGTGACGCTTGGGGCAATACACCCACGGTCAACGCATGAATAAAGAAAGTATGAACCTCGGGAGGTTTGGAGGGCCACAGCCCTCCATGTATCATCATTTTTACCGGCTTTGCCGGTGAAAATGGATTCGTCCGAAGGGCGAGCATGCCCGCCCGGCGAAGAATCAGTTCATGCCCCCGGATTTCGCCCGGAATTTTCGTGAGAAAATTTAGAAATCCGGTTCCTCTTTCCTTTGGCTTACGTATGAACATAGTTCATGCGTAAGCCCTGGCAATACACCAGACGGGGATTGTGTCGCATGCGCGATTCTGGTATGCTATACGCATGGCGGCATGCGAGAAGTTTTGATTATGTGGTGTGATACATGAAGATCATTAGAGCGGAGCGCACGGATACGGATGTTTTTGCGAAAAGGGAGTTGGATCACGGGGCGTGTTGTTTTTATTCCGAAGACAAGAAGAATCGATACTATTTCAAAATACGAGGGCGCAAAGCGACGCTTTATACAAATGCAAACCGGTATATCGAGGAGGCAATCGATGAATTCCTGTTTTATTCGGGGTTCATTCAGATAATTCAGGATGTGGATGGCCGGGTGATTGCGGCCAGAACGCCCAATGCGCCCTATTTATATGAGGTTGCCCAAATACAACCGAGCCAGTTTTACGTGAATGAGGAAAAGCTTGAAGGTTGCAAAAAATGGATCAAAAGCCATGCGGACATTGTGATCCCGATCGTGCAAAAAGACGGGAAGAGCATTTCACTCGACGGGCATACGCGGTTAAGGGCCGCGCTTGATTTGGGGTATCCTCGCGTATATGTTTATTTGAGTCCCTATGACGATACGATTTTTCACTTCGTCGAGGAGGCGATCCGGCGTGGCATCACCAGCGTTGCCGACATGGAGCTTGTGAGCGACGCGGACTACAGGCGAAAATGGGATCAATTTTGCGACGACTTATTTGCCGGACTGCCGTGATTGGAAGAAGAGGGGACCAGATCCGCACCGGATGGGTGAGAAAAGGAAAGGCGCTCTCCGAAAGGAGGGCGCCTTTGAGGAATTCTGCATGAACGCATGTCACACGGACAAGGCGAATTGGACGACTTGTCTGATATAATCCTGTCTGGTTGCGGAGAAATCCGCGTTTCCCCATGTCCACCCGGCCTGCGTTTCAGAAAGCGGATGCTTATCAGAACAAAGCAGGATGGAGACGGCGGGAATCGAGTAATACCGACCGACTGCCAGGAGTGCGGACGACTCCAGATCGACGCCAACGCAGCCTTTTTCCCTCCAGTACGCTTCTTTTGCGTATGTTTGCCGATAGAAGGAATCGGTGGTCACGGTGTCCGCGGAAATGACTGTAAACTTATCGGCAAAGCCGGACACGGCATGGTTAAATAAAGACTGGTCCGCGACGGCGTATTCAATCTCCTCATAATAATGATGCGAGGTACCTTCTTCGCACAGTATCCTTTGCGGAATGACGACGTCGCCGACCTGAATGTTCACGCCAAAGCCGCCGCACATACCGGCGACAATGACCTGCTGGACGCCCAGCGCCAGTATGGTTTCGAGCAGATCGACAGCGGCGGGAGCGCCATAGCCGCCGTGCACAAAGCAAAGATTCTCGTTGCCCTTGAGGGAAATGCATGCGGAATCGGCGATAAAACAAGGGAGCCGCTCTACGAGAACCGTGGTGTCATAATGCGTTTTGAGATAGGACATGGCTTTTCCCATTTCGAAAATTACGCATGTATTGGGAAGTATGATCTCTGATGCGCTTCCGTGCGGACTATGGATGTGCCGTTCGGCGGTGATCACCGGGGATGTCCTGTCGTTTGCAAGAGTCCATTTCATCATGTTTGCCTCGCTCGGTCATCCTTTTTTGATCGGATTGATGGGAAAATCCGTGAAACAAACTGTAACATAACCACACAAAACTGTCAAGAAAGCCAATGGCTGATTGTGATCGGGCGCGCGTATGAATGCGCACCGCACTTAGCCGGGATTGTCCATAAGCGGGCAGAGACGGCGCGCGCTGCCTTGAAGCGGATGGCCTGTCCGATCGCATGCAAAGAACGGTGTCTGAAGCGCCTGGATGAGCGTGCCTGTGTGGATGTTTGCATCTGCGTTATGGATGAAGGCGCAAGGCCCGACATTCCCTGCTGCGTTGATGGTCAGAAAATGGCGTCTGCCCGCGATACAGCCGCCCGCGGACGCCGTGTCATTGCAGAAATCCACGGTATAAAGGGGCTTTGTCTTCCTGAATTCGAGCACACGGCGGCTTATGAATGCGCGTTGTTCAGGCGCGGGCATCTGATCCCTTCCCGCATCCCCTCCGGTTGGCAGGGAGGGGAAAAGCAATGCGAACTTTGCGCCCAACGCGATCATCTTGTCGAACCACGCTTCGCTGGCGAAGCCCGAAACGATCCCGGACGTGTGGCGGCAGAATACGCCGAAAGGCAGACTGTTTTCCAGCAGCATGCTTGTCGCAGCGCGCACCTTGGCGAGAGTTCCTTTGCCGCGCAGGGCGTCGGTTTCCGTCGCAAGTTCCGCGACCGAGATGGCAAGGATGAGGTTTTTCACCCGTCGCATGTCGGCAGCAAAGGGTTTGTCGATGCATGTCCCATTTGTGAAGGCCAGGAACGTACAATCCTGATGCTTATTGCAGAGCGCGATGAGATCCCTTTTGCGCGCGAGAAGCTCGCAGCCCGCATAGGCATACAGATAGATGCCGATTTCCTTGCCCTGACAGATGACGGAATCGAGCGTATCGAAGTCCAGGCCGGGCTTGCAGCTGTCATCCGCAGTCCTGCTGTCCATGAAAAGGCAACTGTGAGCGTCGGTCGGGTCCATGAAGATTGCACACGGCACATCGCAGCCGTACCGTGCGCGCGCCGCAGCGCGGATGGGTGCGGAGAGGATGGCGGCATGTAAGACGATATTTTCAAACAGTTTCCTGCGCACACCTGTGCCAACGTTCGTCCACAGGCTGCAAAGGAGTTTGTACCAGTTGCTATTCCTGTCCGCGATGATGCGCCGGAATGCTTCCCGCTGCTCCCTGAGGACATCGTGTGCATCGATCTGATCGACCCAGTCCAGAAGGTGCGGAAGATTCACTTCCGGGTCCCTGTCGAGATAGGCGTATGCCATGTGATACGCAGTTTGTTTAGGACCTGTCGAAATGCCCATTCATATCACCCCTCTCAGTATTCATCTTAGCAGGCCAATTCGCCGTGCGCCATAGAACGCGCCCGAAGCGTCAAAATCCGGCCAGATCGCCTCTTTTGTCGGTCGGGCACATGGGCGGGGGCATGCGGACGGCGATGTCCCCGTGCCCCCTTGCACGCCTTATCGGTTATTTTACCGCGCTGCTGCGATACAGGAACACGCAGTGCGCGTTCATGCCATCTGCCGCTTCGGTGTAGAGGCCATAGGCCGAGCCGCCCGCGAAGGCGTCATCGACCGAGGCGACGAGTGCGGCCAGCGTGTCGTTCACGTAGGATGCAATCTCGCCCACGCCTTCGCCGTCAAATTGCGCCAAGCCGTCCGCGAGTTCTGCCACGCCGTCGTTCAGGTCGGATGCGCCGCTTGCGAGGCGATCGGCACCGATCGAGAGGGAGGAACTGCCCTCTTTCAGGGTCTTTGCGCCCTCGGAAAGTTGATCCGCACCCGCTGCGGCGCTTGTGACGCCGGAGGTGTAGGAGATGATTCCCTGATAGAATGTCTGATAACTGTCGAGTGCTTCCCGTAGAGCGGCGAGCGCATCGGCCTGTTCCGAAATCGCGGACAGTGCTGCGGTGACGCCCTGATCAATTTTTGCCTGCACATCGTCGCCCGCGAGGTTCTGACGGACGAGCGTCGCCACCTGTTCGTCGGTTTCGGATTCGATTTGTGCCCGAATCCCGTCACTCTGCATTGCTGCGTCCAGTGCCTGGCTGATCTGCAGGCTCGTTGCATCCGGAATCTGGCCCGCCTGAACGGCAGTCGTATAGTCCGCTGCCGTCATGTCAAGGCCCGCCTTTTGAAGAACCGTCTCGAGCGCCTTTGTTTGAACGGCCTGCGTGACCTGTGCGGCGATGTCGTCGCGCTTGGCTTCGACGGCTTCCTGCACCTGCGCTTGCGCGGCTGTGGTGACGAGCGCGCGAATGCCGTCCTCAGAGGAGATGGAATCGAGTACGTCCGCATAGTTCTCAATGGTCAGTGTCGGAACGGGAATACCCGCGTCGGCAAACGACGCGAGCTGTTGGTTGGCGGTTTCGATGAGATGTTCGAACACGGACTTTGCCCCGGCGGTGAGTGCATCGTTGTTTTCGGTGAGGGCGTTCAAGCCGTCCACGAGGTCATTGACGCCGGAGAGCAACGCGGCGGCGCCGTCATCGAGGTCCTTTGCGCCATCCGCAAGGTTTACTGCGCCGTCCACCAAGTCGGATGCGCCGCCTGCGAGAGACGCGCTGCCATCCACGAGTTGACCGGATGCGTCGGCAAGGTCGGAGGTCGTTGAGACGAGCTGGTCAAACGCATCGTCGAGGGCATCGGAAATGGACGTATCGCCGATGGGCGCGAGTAGGGTAAGCGTGCCGATGAGCGAAAAGTCGGTGGTGTCGGCCGTTACGGTGATGCTTTCGGGAATCTCGACATCCGCGTCTTCCGGCAAAGCCAGCTTTTCGGTCAAGCCCGGCACGGCGATGCCCACGATGGCGTAGCGGCTCCCATCCGAGAGGCAGATGCCGTTTGTGACCATGACATTTGAGAACTGATCCGCGTCGAGCACCAATGCCGTCATCGCCACGAAGGGCGCGTAAGGCTCCGTTGCGTTTTCGTATGTAAAGGTGAGCGTAACCGTACCCGCCTGCCCCGCAAGTTGCTCCGGTGTCACTTCTGTGCCGTCTACAGAATAGCTGATCCGCGTGGCGACGGGGAGCGATCGGTCGGAGGTGCCCTGATAGTAAATGTCGCTCCCGTTTGCGGCCCATGCGAGGGATTCGCCCGACTGGGTGAACGTCTGATCGCCGCCCATGTTTTCAATGCTGGAGAGCGTACTCACATCCTCGATTGTGTCGAGGCGATCTGCGTTTATGAGGTGGTCGGAGACGATGATCTTTGTGGGCGTACCGGCGGCATCCGAGATGACGTAAACGGTCTCACGCTTTGCGGCTTCTCCGCGCGCGGGGAGTGAAACGAGAAGGAGTGCCAGGAGGATGGCGATGATTTTCCGATTCATATTCATTTGCTTCCTTTCGATTCTCTTTTTGCGACACCGCGCAGGCCGAGGCTCGTGCGTATGATGATCGCGTCGAACGCCAGCAGCAGCGAGGGCAGGATGGTCAAAACGACCGTGACGCTCAATATCGCGCCGCGCGCCATGAGCAGGCACATGGAACTGATGATGTCAATATCGGAATAGAGACCCACGCCAATGGTGGCTGCGAAGAAGCCGAGGCCGCTGACGAGGATGGACTGTGCCGACGAGGAGAGCGCGGTATGGACTGCCTCATGTCGATCCATGCCGCCCCTGCGCGCCTGTTGGTAGCGCGTGGTCATGAGAATGGCGTAATCGACGGTCGATCCGAGCTGTATGGTGCTGATGAGGATCGATGCGATGAACGGCAGCGTTGTACCCGTATAATAGGGGATACCGAGGTTGATGAAGATCGCAAACTCGATGATGGAAACGAGCACCACCGGCAGCGCGATCGATTTCAGGACGAACAGGATGATGAGGAAGATCACCGCGATGGAGATGATGCTCACCACCTTGAAATCGTGATCCGTCAGGGCGATCAGATCCTTGGTGAGGGGAGCCTCGCCGATCAGCATCGCGCCGGAATCGTACTGTTTCACGATAGCGTTGATTTGATCGATCTGCCGGTTGATTTCGTCCGTGGAGGTGACATACTGCGACGCGATCAGCATGAGCTGGTCATCGCCGTCCACGAGCGCGGATGTCGCCCCAGCCGGCAGAAACGCCGTCGGAATCGCAGGACCGATGACGGTGTTTTGCCCGAGCATGTACTTCACGCCGTCCAGCGTCTCAATCTGTTCGGTCATCGCATCCATGTCTTTGATCGGCATGTCGGCGCGCACGAGCAGGAGGTGCATGGTGGACATATCGAATTCGCTTGAGAGCTTCTCATTTGCGACGATGCTGTCGAGGTCGTCCGGTAGAACGTTGCTCATGTCGTAGTACACCTGCACGTGATTGTAGCCGTAGAGCGCAGGCGCGATCAGGAGGAGAAGCGCCGCGATGAACCAGACCCGGTGCCTGGTGACAAACCGCGCGAGCGGGTCCATGGAAGGGAGAAGCGGCTTATGCGAGAGCTTCGTAATCGGACGATCAAAGATCAGGATGAGGCAAGGAAGCACCGTTATCGTGGCAACGACGCCCAGCACCACGCCCTTTGCCATCACGATGCCCAGGTCGCGGCCCAACGTGAAGCTCATGAAGCAAATGGAGAGAAAGCCGGCGACGGTTGTGAGCGAGCTGCCCACGATGGAGGCGAGCGTGAGCGCGATGGCCTTTGCCATTGCTTCTTCGCGCGTTTCCACCAGCCGCTTCTGTTCCGAATAGCTGTGCCAGAGGAAGATGGAGTAATCGAGCGTCACCGCCAGTTGCAATACCGCCGCGATTGCCTTTGTGATGTAAGAGATTTCGCCCAGAACGGCGTTCGAACCCATGTTATAGACGATTGCAACGCCGATGGAAAACAGGAACAAAAACGGAAGCAGCAACGAATCCATCGTCAGCGCCAGTACCGCGCATGCGAGCAGCACTGCGATCATGACATAGCGCGCTTCCTGCTCATTCACGAGGTCCTTGGTGTCCGTAACGACCGCCGAAATGCCGCTTACGAAGCACTGCCTGCCCGCGAGCGTGCGGATTTCGGCGATGGCGTCCATGGTACTCTTTGCAGAGGCCGAATCGTCAAAGAACACGGCCATGAGCGTGCTATCGCCCGATACGAACGCATCATAAACCGCGTCGGGCAATATCTCCTTGGGAACGGTCACGTCCATCATACAATCATACCAGAGCGCCGATTCCACATGGTCGACAGCTTCGATTTTCGCGCGCAGGGCGGAAACGCCCCTATCATCCATGCCGTCGATGACGAGCAGGGAGAATGCCCCCTTTCCAAAGTCGTTTTGAAGAATATCCTCTCCCCGCACGGTTTCGAGGTCGTCCGGCAGATAATACAAGAGGTCGTAGTTCACTTGCGTGTGCGCGATGCCGATGAACGATGGGATCAGGAGCAAAAGCCCCATGATCAGAATCGGCACGCGGCGGCGCGCAATCCATTTTCCGAATCCATACATGCCAGTACCCTCCTTGTTTTACGCACCGGAGTATACCGCGCAATGCGGCGTCATGGAATAGACAACGCTTTGCGGCTGTTTGAATTTTAGACAAACGTATAAAATTGTCTATCGCCGGAGTCCGGATGCGCGTGTTATAATGAAAATGGAGTGGTGCGACATGAAATACGTGACATCTGAAAGGACAAAGAGCGAACTTGCGGAGGCGCTCAAGCGCCTTTTGGCCGAAAGATCCTTGGGTGAGATTACCGTAAAGGACATTGCCGGGCTGTGCGGCGTCAACCGCCAGACGTTTTATTATCATTTTTTGGACATACATGCGCTCGCGGAGTGGATGTTCACATGCGAATCGGGCAAGCTGGTCGCCGCCTGCCGCGAATGCGATTCCATCGAAGACGCGATCGTTCGCCTGATGGAATACCTGCGGGTGAACCGCCCCGCCTTTATGGGGCTTCTCCGAAATCGAGGAAGGGAGTACATCGCGCGCCTCATCACGGATGATGCGTGCGTTGCGATCCGCGATTATGCGGACAAATTCCTCCGACGGGAGATCGACAGTTTTGACCAACATTTTTACGCCGCCGCGATCACGCAAAGCGCGCTTGGCTGGCTCGAGGGCGGCATGCTGGAGCGGCCTACGGAGCTGGCGAAGCGCATGATGAAGCTTTTGACGAAGGGACTTGCGACGAACGGAGGGGAGCCTTATGGCCAATCGGACGAAAATGCATCTGGTGCAGGCGTTTAAGAAGCTCGCGGAAAAAAAGCCGTTTGAAAAGATCACAATACAGGATATATGCGACGAATCCGGCTACAACCGCCAGACGTTTTACTATCACTTTCACGACATCTACGACATGATCAAATGGGTCGTAAAATCAGACCTGGATGCGTTGCTCTTCGAGGGAGACGAGATCGCGAGCTGGCATGAGGGCGTTTTGCGCATTGCGCAGTACATGACGGATAACCGGCGCGTGGTGGTGAATCTGTGCGGTTCGCTAAGCCGTGAAGAGCTTGAAAATTACCTTTACAATGCGAACGACCGTCTGGCCCGCTTGCTCATTCAAAAAGCGCCGGAGGGGGCGCTGATTTCGGAGAGAGACGCGGATTTCATCGCCAATCTGCTGAAATTCGTGAGTGTGGGCTTTATGCTGGATTGGGTCAAGGGCGGCATGGGAGAGGATCCCGAGGCGTTTATCAAAGAGTTGGATCGGATCTTTGGCGGGACAATTGAGACGGCGCTTGCGCGTTGCGCGACAAAAGCGGAACAATCCGCCGTCGACACGCCGTGGGTAAAAATAAATGGGAAATGAAATGCGTTACCCGACTAATCCGAAGGACCCGCACGGCTTGGTACATTGCCGGACGCTGCATCTATCGAAAGTGCCTGAATCTGCGATGGCCAATGAAAGGCCTTATTTTGTGAGGTTATGATACTCGTCAATTGTCAGACCATATCGTATTTCATCATAAAACAGACCATCTGTATAAACTGTGTTCCTCAGTCGGCCTTCACGCACGAGACCGATTTTTTCGCACAGCCTGTTTGAAGCGTCGTTATAGGCAGCCGATGGGAAGTGCAAAAGCCTTGACCGCTCAATGGAAAACGTAACAAGTGCCACAATGATCATATAGAATGGCATGGCACATTCATATTTAAGCGAATGTGTAGATAAAAAACTTTCAGAAGGATATTGCAATGACAAATATCTCCTTGTAGTTGGAGCTTCTTTCCGGAACCCCCGTTGCCTCCGCAAGCAATGTTGTTTTCGATCATGTGGCATTATCCGATGGAAACATTTCGTACAGCGCAGTGTCGGGTGTTATAACCATCAATAATCCCAGACGGTATTTGATCAACTGGTGGGTGGCCACCCAGTTATCGCAATCCACGCACGCGTCATTTTCCCCGATCTCTTCCCAGGGCGACGAACTGGCAGGCACTTCAGCGGTGAAAACGGGAGAAGTCGGCGGCGTGGGCGTCATCCTCGTCGAGGCCGCGCCGGTCACCGTATCGCTGGTAAACACGAGCGGCGCATCTTATAACGATGCGACCAATCCTTTGGTGAAGGCAGGTCGTGCACTCACAAACGATAACGCGGAAGGCGCCACCGGCGCCACCGGCCCCACTGGTCCGACAGGGCCTACGGGCGACACACCGGTCTGGTTGCGATCGGAGCAACGCTAAATAGAATCACGACGGGACTTTCGATTCCCGTAACTGCGCAGACGTGCCTGATGATGGTGTTTTCTGCCTCCGTTACCGCTGGCATCGACATCGCAACGACTTTCAGCGGCTTTGTCAGCGCGGGTCTCGAAATCCAGTAACACACAAGTTCGACCAAATGGGAATGCGCGCCCCGCGGCATCACAAATCGCCGCAGGGGCGTTTTCAATTTGCAGGCGTTAAGGCTATACCGCACAAATCCTACACGCGCGGACGGACGCATCTCCGCCATCTCGTCCCTGCAAAATTCTTGACGTAGCCCTGCTATGCCGGCGAATTCTGCAAGCACAATATGCTGAAAATTCATCTCGTCGGCACACGCGTGCTTTGTGCGGTATAGCCTTAACCGCTCGGTGTGACCGCGCGTTATAGTGTGACGGATGAAATGACGGAATAATGACCCGAATAATCGGGCAATGACTGCATATACTCGCAATGGGGTGAGCAAATGAACTGGATTTGGTGGGTTTTGGGGTGGTTGATTTTTGATGTGTTTATCGTGCGATTTGTCCACGTAAGCACAAAAATAAGACGCGGTAAACGATAAACGGAGGCATTTGAGACGGTGGGGGTGGTGACGCCGGCAACCGCCTGCACCGTATCGACAAGGGACGCCGTGCAGGGATGGGGAGTGTTGGAAGCCTTTGCCGATCTTGAGTAGCGTCAAAATACCCGCCGACCATGGCGCGCTGCGGAAGGAGAGCGTGACAATATCCCAAACGGTGTATTTTCGTTGCGCCAGAATCATGGGCGACGCCATCCGATCTGCAAATTTACGCCCGGTGGTTTTCATGCACGCACCCGGAGAGAGATTGTTTATGAATGTTACGCGGAAAATTAACGTAAATGAAATGTGAACGGTATATTCTTTTTCTCGGCAAATGGTAAGTTTATGCACGTAGATCGTGCATGACCGCATGGATGGTCAAGCCTGGTTGCCGGAGGAAAGAAGATGGAACAAAAAGCGAAGGTGCGCGCAGAAATGGCCCGAATGCGCGTTGGCTGGGAAGCAAATGATTTTACGGAATCCAATCGCAAAATTGAAGAGGGTGTTCTGGCCCTCCCGGAGTGGAAGAAGGCACGTGTTGTGTTTTGCTACGTCAGCGTGCGCAATGAGCCTTCCACGAGAGGCCTCCTTTCGGCTGCGCTCGAATCCGGAAAGCGGCTCTGTGTACCCCGTTGCGAGGGGCAAGGCATCATGCAGGCCAGGCAAATCTCCTTGCTCAACGCGCTCAAACCCGCGCCGCACGGCCTTCTTGAGCCTGATGAGAGCGCGGCAATCGTTCCGGTGACGGAAATCGAGCTTGCCATCATCCCCTGTGTGGCGGCCGACCGACGGGGATATCGGATCGGCCACGGCGGGGGCTACTACGACCGCTATCTCGCAAACCTTGACTGTCCCACGGTTTGTCTTTGCCGGGGATGGGCGCTATTTCCTACCGTGCCAATTGAAGGACACGATCTTCCCGTTCGGATTGTGCGGACGGATGACGAGCTGATTCGAATCGAATAGAAAAGGGAATCTCCGACTCTGACCGATCCTTTCTCCGCTTATCATCGCTGGATTGTAACAAAAATCTCATGCGGTCAATCGCCTCAAAGCACTGTTCTATGGCTCATTTTGCAGATCATACCAATCCGCTTGCGGCCCTCATCGACCGCACGTTCGCATATGAGGAAGGAAAGGCCGTTCTGGCGTCCTGTTCGTTGCGGAGGATGAGCTGTAGGCAGCGCGCGCTCGACCGGCTCCTGCAAGTCCTCGGCGCGGAAAAACGGCAGGGCGAACACTCGTTAACAAATTCCAGCAACAATATGCGGCAGAGAATTGTTTGTTCATAAGCAATTCTGAGAATGAGATCATTGGGCAATGATTCGTTTTTCTCATCGACATGAACGTATCTCCCTTTATTTTGGAAAAGACATGAACCAAAACCTAGATTGACATTTACCGTTGACTCATGCTAGAATACACTCGGCACGAATCGGGGACAACATTATGATTTATGGCACGTGGTCAATTTAGACCACGTGTCTTGTTATGTACCAACCAAACTGATATGAAGGAGGCACACAACCGGTATCGTCTGTTATCAGCTAATGATCATAATATGGCAAGCTCCTTGGATTGATTTTTCAATCACCATCTAATGTAGTATGGTTCCGATCATTGTGTTAATTTGGATCATAAACGAGGAGCGAACATCTCTTTGTCCGCACGGACGACAGACATAAGCCGACTGGCATTCAGACCAACTCTTATGAATCAGTGAAAGGAAATGAAGGAAAGTAATTGGGGGGATAGCACATGAGCACAGAGCTTAAGGACATCATCGAACGGTCGGTTAAGACGTTCATCGAGGTTGGTATCACTACTGTCTTTGCCGGGTTGTCCGGCGTTGACATCACCATACAAGGCAAGAATCGTACGTTCTGGATCGGTCTCGGAATTTCAGCGGTTTCCGCTGCGCTCTCTGCCGCCTGGAATGGCATCATCCAGCCATGGCTTCAGAAGACCATTGAGACAAGTCAAAGCGACAACGGACCGTAACAGACCCCGTAATGAAACCATTTGACTTGCGCGTACCACTTTGCAAGCGGTACTCAATAACAACGCCTTCCGGATAAACGACCGGAGGCGATTATATATAGATCGGCGCCGATCAAAAAAGAAACCAACAAACGGAAAGACCAAATCTCAACGATTTTCGCCCGCGCCCAGGTCCCGTGTGCGCCGAAGTGCAGCAATCACCGGCAAGAGACGATGACTCGATCAAGAGGGACGCAGAAGCGGGCGAAACGGATGGGACACATTTGAATTTCGGTTTCCCGAATGAGGAAAAGGAGAAGACACAGGAGGAAACAATATGGACAAACCGATCAATAACGGATATGGAATGCCTTTATGTCCGAGCGATGCGGACCGTTCAGGCACAGAGGAACCACGCTTCAACTTACAGCGCTTCGCCGACGATTCAATCGATTGGCGGAGAATCTACGAAACACAGTATCCAGACGATTGGGAGGAAGGCGATCCTTTCTCCGCCGCACCCATTTTTAAGACCGCAAGCGAGAGCTCGGCCGACGATCCGACCGCAGACGATGATTTGGATGACGATGAGAGTGAAATCCGTGATCCGATCTTCATGCCCCGTCTTTCCATTTGGAAGGCAAGTTGGAAGCTGTCTCCGATCCGGCCGGACGCGTTACCCGTTTCTATTATTATGAGGACGGCGATTACGTCGGCACCCAGTACGAAGGAGCGGGCAGTCTGGCACCCGGTATGGGACTGCTCAAAGAAATTCAGGCGTCCAACGGCGTGGACGGGCCGGTCAGCACGTTCTTTCTCTATGACGCGGAACAGCGCCTGACGGGCATCGTTTACGAGGATCGATTCATGCAGACGCCGCCAACCGGCACCCTTCCGGCAGGAAAGGAACTTTTGCAGCTTGCGCTGGACGGCGATGTTGCATGGCATACCCAGTATCTTTATGCAGGCACGACGAACCTGCTGCAAACGGGCGTCAACTACGAAGGGACGCGCGTTGCAATTCAGTACGAGCAGCTTGCGCCCAACGCCGCTTTCTTTGATATTGCGGAAGGCAGGGATGACGATTCGTTTGCGGATTCCTCTGAGACAGACGAGGATGAGCAGATCGCGGATACCACGGTTACGGTTGGGATGAGCGAAAATATGCTGCGCGCAATCTGCATGGAGACCGTCAAAACGGATGAGAACGGAACTGTCCTTGCGCGCGGCGTCAAGCAGATGTTCGATTACCGCAACAGCGTGACCGAGGTGACCAATGTCGAAAGTGTAAGTTCCGGTGAGACGGCGGGCAAAAAGATCATCTATCAGTTCAACGACAAGGGCAATGTGATCTCGATGCGCGACGAGCTGGGCTATGCGCAGTTCGTGAAGTATGAAAGCGATCAGGAGAATGCGCCGACCGCGGTATCGACCACGCAGCGCGCGGTGATCAACCGGATCAAACGCCCGGTTCTTCTCAGAAATGCCAACAGCATCGGCACCGAGTGGGCGAGGACGATTGAAAACGAAGAAACGAACGCCAGGACGAACCCCGGCAATATTTGCGGGTTTGACAACAAGACCAACCGATGCCTGAACTGCGCCAGCATGAAAATGGTGCGCAAGAAGACGGGCACGATCAAGTTCAGCCAGTCGGTGGTTCTCGAAAAGGGAAAGCAGTGGACGCTGTCTGCCTATGTCAAGACAAATGCGATCGTCGCAAACGTGCAGAACGTGAACGGTGAAAGCGTGTTCGTTCCGGGCGATGGAGCGTTCATGCGTGTATATCAGGAAGGTACCGCCGCCGCTGCCGGGTTCAAGAGTGAGGCGATCACCGGCAGCACTGCGGATTCATATGGCGACGGGCTCGCGGCGGACGGTTGGGAGCGGCTGCGACTCAGCTTTCCCACGCCAGGTGTGGAAGGGGACGGTTCGGTTACCATGGTTGTGGAGTTTGTGCTGGACGGCGTGAGCGGAACGGCATACTTCGCGGCACCGCAGTTGGAGGAAGGCCTTGTGGCCAATCCCGTCAACCTGCTGACCAACGGCGACTTTTTTCTGACGCAGGACGAACCCATCGTGAAGAAGAAGAGCACCGATCCGACACCGACAGGGCACAAGAATCGCGTATGGCCGTCCTATTGGGGTGCGGGCACGGATGTCAACAAGGAGAAGCTGAATGCGTCGGGTTCCAGGGTTGCAACCGCGTCTGATCAGCGCATTGGCGTGTTCGATCCAAATGTGCGGCCCTCCGATACCAGCGTCACGGGCTACAATCCCTACGACTTACCGGGAAATGACTATGATCCATTCCTGTCCGTCTTTACGGGGAACTACTTACAGTTCAGGAGCGGTTTGCAGCGAAAGGCGCAGGACTGCTGGTTTGCACAGACGCTGTACGTATCCGGCAAAGAAAAGGATGTGTATTACGCAGGTGGCTGGGCTAGCGCGAAGGCCATGCCCGGCTCGACCGACGGTGTGCGCGGCTTCCAGTTTGTGATCCAATTCTACTGCAAGGACAAAAAGGGCAAGTGGAAATGGTACACCGGCAAGGGCGGCAAGCACAACTTCAACAGCGAATGGGTTGGCTGGCAGATGCAGGCAGGCGCCGCGACCGCACCGAAGGATTATTCGAAGGTGCGCGTCGGGTTGGTTGCGAAGGGACAGCCGCTGTACGCCAAGTTCACAAACTTCTACCTCTTCCGGGAGGAATTTGGCAAAAGCTATCAATATGACGGCAAAAAGAACGTGGTTTCAACCACGGAGCGTGCGGGACAGCAGGCGGGCATGGAGTATGACACCTTTGGCAACCTGATCTCCTATCGCAAGCCGGGCAGACCGACGACGGATGACAACAAGTACAAATTGAAGTACGGCAACAACGAGCGGGAGAAAAAGGAGCACCTGGTGCGCGAGACCCGGACGCCCATGGGCATGATCTCCACAGCCAAGTACGACAAGTATGGCAACGCGCTGGAGAGCACGGCAAAGGAAAAGGGCGGAAGAAAGTTTATCAAATCGACCATCGGCTATGGCACGGGCGAAATGGACACCGCAGGCAACTATGCTGTGACGCGCACCGACGCGATGGGCAAGACCGCCACCACGAAGGTGGACAAGGACAGCGGGCTCGTCCAGTGGGTGAAGGATCCGGCAGGCACGCAGTTGGACTACGAATACGATTACCTGAAGCGGCTCAAGAACGTCAAGTGCACGCCCGAAGACGGCGTGACATACCGCAACGACTACACCTATGACGACAAGGGGCGGCTGTCCACCGTGGCACACAACACCACCGGCGCGGCCTCCGACGTGAGCTATACCTTTGAATATGATGCGCTGGGCGCGCAGACCGAGGTGAAAGTGGCTGGACATACACTCTCGAAGAGCGTGTACAGCCAGACCGACCGGAGCCATCGGTTGGAGGAATCCATATTCGGAAATGGCGGGCGGCTGCGGAAGGCCTACGACGATTTCGACCGCGTGACTGGAATCAGCTACGACGGTGACGACCCAGAAACAAATTCCCGCTACAAGTACGCCTTTGGCGCAAACGGCCATACCGCCTATTTGACGGATACGCATTTGGGCCGCACCCAATGGGCGGAGTACGATCAGGCGGGCCGCCCGATGCAGTTTACCACCTGGGACGGCTTATTTGATTCGGAGACTTCTGCGGAGCGCGGGAAACTGATGTACCGTACGACGCTCAAGTATGACAAGTACAACCATCTGGCGCTGTTCGGGGAGCGCGTGCCCGGCAAGGACAAGCCCGCGGACGACGACGGCACCGAGAACATCACCACCAAGTACGAGTACGACCGGGACGACCGGGTGACCAAGATCGCCTACGACGAAAAGGACGAGGAGCGGTCGCTTCAGTACACCTACGACAATCTGGGCCGCGTGAGTCAGGTAATGATGCAGAACGGCGGCACGGTCTACGAAATCGACGAAGACGAGAAAACGGATACCGATACCACCGACTACACGGGCGACGTAAACATCGTCAGCTACCAGTTTGCGGACGGCGGGCAGGGCGCGAACAGTGCCAGCACCCGTGTGACGCGCATCGTGCATAGTGCACTGAACGCGCAGCTGGACTATGCCTACGACGAGCTGGGGAACATCGTTTCGGAGAGCTGTGACCTGGACGGAAATGCGAACCAGTACCGCTACGACAAGCTGGGTCAGCTGATCCGTGCGAATGTGCGGAACGATACGACCTGTGGTGTGAACGGAACGACGTGGGTATACACCTATGATATGGGCGGCAATATCCTGAAAAAGGAAGGCTATCCGAAGCTGACGGACATCGACAACGAGTTACCGACAGTGCCCACAAAGGTCGTCAACTATACGTATGACGCCGAGTGGAAGGACCTGCTGACCAGCTACGACGGCAAGGCCATTCAGTATACGCCCGACACGCCGCCGCAGATGCCGGATGGCATGGCGTACTTCCACATGGGGAACCCGTACAAATATGACGGGTGGACGTACGAGTGGCAGGCAGGTAGGCAGCTGAAATCCATGACGCACCGGGATGAACTGGGTGTACAGGACAAGAAGCTGGAATTTGCGTATGACGCGGTTGGGCTAAGAACGCAGAAGAAGAATACATATACGGACGAGCTGGGGCAGGCGATCGTGGAGACGACCGACTACATCCTGCACGGGAAGATGCTGACACATCAGAAGACCATGACGACCATAGACGGCGTGGAGCAGGAGCCGTATCAGTTGCACTTCTATTATGACGCGGCGGGCAGTCCGAGTATGGTTCGCGTGGGGAACGAGGAAGCGGAAAGCCAATATTATACTTACGTGCATAGCCTCCAGGGAGATATTCTGGGAATCATTGACAGTGCGCAGGACTTGGTGGTAGAATATGCGTACGATCCGTGGGGGAAGTCGCTGGAAACGCGCTGTTTGAAAACTGGATGTGAAATGCTGGCAGAGTTGAATCCGTTTAGGTATCGTGGGTATGTGTACGATGAGGAGGCGGGGTATTACTATCTCAGGAGTAGGTATTATGATCCGAAGTGGGGGCGATTTGTAAACGCGGATGGGTTACTGGGCGGAGTTGGGAAGTTGCTCAGTCACAATCTGATTGCGTATTGTCGGAATAAGCCGGTTCGCCAAAAAGATGACGAAGGAAGAGAAGGCGCAACCGTAAACGCTTCTGAGTACGAAGAATTCACTGATATCTTTGCCAACACATACGGCGTTGATTTTGAGGCCTATACACAATATCCCTCGTTAATTGTTTCAGATACGGGGCATGCAACTGATAAGTTTAAAGTCACCAATCTAGTTAAAGGATATTATGTCGAAACTGATACTGATCGATGTTTGGAAGATAATATTACAACCGCCAATGCTTTTGGCCTGCTGTCAGCATATACTCTGGAGGGAGCGCTTAGTTATGGTTTTGGAGTTGTGCTAAGCGCGGGAGAAAACAGTGATCGATATCACTTAGGAGATATTGAACGAGATGCGTTTGTTATTTCTTACACAAAGCGCGATCTATACTGGGTTACAGATTCATCTGGAACTTCTGTATTAATGAAAATCGATTATACAATATCCGAGAGATATACAATAGGTGCGGGAAGAAAGAACGGTAAATCATATTTTGATAGTAGATACGTATCTATGACACTAGTAAAAGCAGATAAAGAAATTTGGAAAAATGGTGTCAAGATAAAGGATTAAATTGCGGGGGTGTTTTAATAATTTGAAACCTTTAAGCATGTGTTTGCTCCTTTGTACATTGTTTTCATTTTGCGCGTTCGCTGCCGAACCCACCACGCAGAATTTGTCAGATGAGCCAATCGTTAAGTGCCTGATGAATCTTGATTCGTTGGAGCGATACCACGTATTTGTTTATGATGAAGAGATTGATAAACAATGGGTGATAGATCATCGCAATGAAAGAATAGAAATATTTCTTGTGCCCGAAGGAGACGTTGAACGGATCTACGCAGATCAAGACAAACGAAAAGAGTTACTTGACGAGTTTGATAAAAGCATAGAATTTGTGATCAAGGCGGTTTCGACGATTAAACCTAACGAGAGGGAACGTATATTTGATAGTAAAACTACTTTGGACATATTTAGCTTTGAGGATTTTCGGGAAGGAAGTGTGGTCAACGTTGAAGATGTGGAAGCTTTCTACATCTTCTCATTCTCTGATATATACTCTGGGCAGATCTATTCCATCCAATATATACCCTTTATAGTGAAACAAGAATATAGCCCCATAGAAATGTACGTTGGCTATGCATACGGAGACGAGGTGCCAAAATTTGAAGGTGTGGAAAATTCCATTGAGGTGGAGGTTGGAGACAACAAACAAGACTTAATCGATGAGATGGGGGTTCCGGTTTACGATTTCGGTTCCGTATGCGTGTATGAAGATGAGTATGGAAATAGTGTAATCGTGGATTTTAGCGATGATGCTGTTTCCTGTTTTGTGGGTTTCACCACTAAGGGAAATTTGCTTCTTACTTCGGATTTTTATCCGATCAGTGGGGAGATGATTGAAATGTATCAAGGCAAAACGGTAAAAGAGTTGCAAAGCCGTTATGGTGAATTTCATTGCTATCTTGATTTGAACGGAGCAGAAGTTCCGGCGTATATAACTAAGGGTGCAAGCATTGTTTGCTTTGTTCTCGATAATGACAATGTAGAGAGCATTTATTCTATAGATGTTTTAACGGGATCGGTACATGAAATGTTTGTCACGCCATAGGCAAAAGTGATTTTTTCTAAAAGCATCATTGATGCAGCAGCAGCACTTTCGTCAGGTTGACTAGTCGATTGACGGAAAAGGAAGCCGATATGTCCGTGATTTTCACTGATGTAAAGGCTTCTTTTTTTGTTTGCTCTGAACTTTGTTTAGACGGCCGCGAAGGTCGTCAACTATACGTATGACGCCGAGTGGAAGGACCTGCTGGCCAGCTACGACGGCAAGGCCATTCAGTATACGCCCGACACGCCGCCGCAGATGCCGGATGGCATGGCGTACTTCCACATGGGGAACCCGTACAAATATGACGGGTGGACGTATGAGTGGCAGGCGGGTAGGCAGCTGAAATCCATGACGCACCGGGATGAACTGGGCGTGCAGGACAAGAAGCTGGAATTCAGCTATGATGCGGTTGGCCTGAGGACGCAGAAGAAGCATACATACGCGGACGAGCTGGGGCAGTCGGTCGTCGAGACGACCGACTACATCCTGCATGGGAAGATGCTGACACATCAGAAGACCACGACAATCGTGGACGGTGTCCAGCAGGGCGAGCCCTACCAACTGCACTTCTATTACGATAAAGACAGCCGACCGAGTATGGTGCGTGTGGGGAATAAGGAGGCACAGAGCCAGTATTACACTTACGTGCATGCGGGATATGTTTGCCGAAACGCTTGAGGATATGCTCAAGGCGGAGCTCGACGAGCATCTGGGATATGAAAAGCACGATCAAGGACCAAAGGAGACGAGCAACCGGCGCAATGGCACGAGCGAGAAGACGGCCCTGTCCCATAGCGGCGAAATGGAGCTGCACGTTCCCTGGGATCGGGAAGGAAGCTTCGAGCCGCAGGTTGTCAGGAAGGGACAGAGCGACATCTCCGAGATCCAGGAGAAGGTGATGTCGATGTACGCGAAGGGGTTGAGCGACCGGGACATCAGCGCGATCATCAAGGACACATACGGATTCGACATGAGTCACGACACGGTATCGCGGATCGTGGAGCGGATTCAGCCGCGGTTTACGGCATGGCAGACCCGATCTCTGGAAAGCGTGTACGCGTTTGTCTACGTGGATGCAATGATTGTAAAGGTCAAGAATGAAGGCAAGACGCGAAACAAGGCGGTATACTCGGTACTCGGGATCAACCTGGAGGGGCGGAAGGACGTTCTGGGTCTGTGGATCAGCGAGAACGAGGGCGCGCATTTCTGGATGATGATCTTCGACGAATTGAAGGCCCGGGGCGTCAAACAGATGCTGTTTGTGTGCATCGACGGGCTGAAGGAGCTGGAGCAGGGAATCCTCAGCATCTTCCCGCAGACGCACGTCCAGCGATGCATGGTGCACCTCCAGCGCAACAGCCTGAAGTACATTCCGACGA
>JAEZSP010000023.1 GCA_023421735.1 Bacillota bacterium
CGAGCCACGAGCCACGAGCCACGAGCCACGAGCCACGAGCCACGAGAATGGTACGCCTTTCCCCTGCCCTGTCAAGTCATTTCCGCACCGCCCAAAAACTTTGCGCGTCCCACTTTTCTCTCTACGGTTCAGGCCAACTAAAATACAATTCCTCAAAACGCACGGGCGTCGCATCACCTTCGGTCAAATCGACGATCTCCGCCGCGACTTTTTCCTCGTCCGCACACCGGATGACGTATGTGATCGTCACGACGTCGGTAAACGATTTCTCCTCCACAATGACGGGCGCGGCGCTTAAATGCCGCTCAATCCGCCCCAAAGCGGGGTATTTCACATCCACCATGTAGCGCGCCGTGGGGTGCATGACGCCGATCCCGCAGGCATCGAGCGCCATGGCGGCGCCCTTGGCGTACGCGCGCACAAGTCCGCCCGCGCCGAGAAGCACGCCCCCGAAATAGCGCGTCACGACAACGCATAAATTCGTTACCGCGCGCGCCTTGAGTACCTCGATGATGGGCATGCCCGCCGTACCGCCCGGTTCGCCGTCGTCGGAATAGCGCATGATGCCCATGTTCGTGCCGATGATATAGGCATAGCAGTTATGGCTCGCGTCTTTGTAGGCCGCGCGCATTTCCGCGAGAAAGGCGAGCGCGGCTTCCTCGTTCTCGCACGGACAGCCGTGGCTGAGAAAGCGCGACTTATTGACGACAAACTCATCCGACGTGCGTCGGATGAGCGTTTTATAGGGCTTCACAGTTCGATTTCGGGCCGATCCATCCCGCCCGTGTGCGCGATATCCCACGTCAAAGTCGTCACCGTGGCGAATCCATTTTTACAGATGATGTAGTCGCACTCCGGATCGGTAATCGGCACATTCTCACCATCCACGAGCCAATAATAATCGAAATGGTAGGGTGCGCGCCGCTTTTCATACTTGGCCTCGCCCAGAAACACCGGCGCGAGCCGCGCGCGACGAACGCCCTTGATCTCCTCGTACGGAAGGGGCGGAATATTGAGATTATAGACCACGCCCTGCGGCAGCGGATGTCCAATGGCCCAATCCATAAACTTCGCGGAAAGCCGCGCGGCGGGCGCATAGTCGGTCATGGAAAAGCTGTCAAGCGAGGTCGCAATCGCGGGGCAACCGCACATCGCCGCCTCCATCGCCGCGCCGACCGTGCCGGAATACACGCACGCGCCGCCCATGTTCGCGCCCTTGTTGATGCCGGAGATCGTCATGTCGACCTTGTAATCGAGCAAAAACAGCCCGAGCCGCGCGCAGTCGGCGGGCGTTCCGTCGATGGCATAGCCTCGTATGCCGTCTTCCTCGAATGCGTGGGTCTTTAAGGGACTCGTGATTGTGAACGAGTGGCTCGCGGCGCTCCTTTCCCGGTCGGGCGCGCACACGGTCACTTCGTGTCCGCGCGCCATGAGCTCCTTCGCCATGGCGACAAGCCCCGACGCGCGGTATCCGTCGTCATTGACGAGCATAATGCGCATGATTACACCTTCAAGACGAACCTGTGGTACGTCTTCTTGCCTTTGCGGACGACGGTCCCTTCGCCCGCGAGCATCTCTTTTGTGAAGCGGAAGTCGATGTCCGTAATCTTCTCGTCTTCAATTGTCACGCCACCCTGCTGGATGGCCTTGCGTGCCTCGCCGTTGGACTTGCACATGCCGGCCTGCGCCATAAACGCAAGGAGCCTGCTTTCCTGAGCGAGCTCTTCCTCCGTCACCTCGGTCGTGGGCACGCTGCCCGCCATGTCCGCCGCGCCGAAGAGCGCCTCGGCGGCCTGCTTCGCGGCCTCCGCTTCCGCCTCGCCATGGATGAGCTTTGTGACCTCAAAGGCGAGCACGCGCTTGGCTTCGTTGATCTCGCTGCCCTCGAGCGCGCCGAGGCGCCTGACTTCGTCCATCGGGAGGAAGGTGAGGAGCGCAAGACAGCGTTCGACGTCCGCGTCGCCGACATTTCTCCAGTACTGGTAGAAGTCGTAGGGAGTCGTCTTCTCAGGCGAAAGCCACAACGCGCCCTTCTCCGTCTTCCCCATCTTCTTGCCTTCCGAATTGAGGAGGAGCTGGAAGGTGATTGCAAAGGCATCCTTTCCTTCTTTGCGACGGATGAGGTCCGCGCCCGCAAGCATATTCGACCACTGATCGTCGCCGCCCGCCTGCATTGTGCAGCCATGCCGCTGGAAGAGTTCGAGAAAGTCGTAACCCTGCATGATCATGTAGTTAAACTCGAGGAACGTGAGACCCTTTTCGAGCCGCTGCTTGTAGCACTCCGCGGTCAGCATGCGGTTGACGGAGAACAGCGAGCCGATGTCCCGCAGAAATTCGACGTAGTTGAGATTCCTCAGCCAATCCGCATTGTTGGCAAGGATCGCCCCGTTGGGCTTCGAAGCGTCAAAGTCCAGAAAGCGCTCCATTTGCTTTTTAATCGCGGCAACATTATCGTCGATCTGCTCGGTGGTGAGCATTTTGCGCAAATCGGTTCTGCCCGATGGGTCGCCCACCATGGCGGTCCCGCCGCCCATGAGCGCAATGGGCTTATGCCCCGCGCGCTGCATGTGCGCCATGGCCATGATCGGTATGTAGTGCCCGATATGCAGACTGTCCGCTGTGGGATCAAAACCGGTGTAGAACGTGACCATACCGGCATCGAACGCCTTGTAGAGGTCGTCCTCAAAGGTAATCTGCTTTAAAAATCCGCGCTCCTTGAGCGCATCTAAAATATGCATCCGCCTATCCCTCCCTGATGGCCTGCGCGAGAGCCGCCATGCCCTTTACGATGTCCGGCACTTCCGCGTTTGAGAAATTGAGCCTGAGTGTGTTTTCGTGGCCGCCCGCCGGATAGAAAAACGTACCGGGAACGAACGCCACGGATTTGTCGATCGCCCGCCTCAGGACATCGCGCGCGTTCATCTCCTCCGGCAGTGCCGCCCAGACGAACAGCCCGCCCTCGGGAACCGTGTGGGCCGTGCCCGCCGGAAAGGCCTCGAAACCGTCGAGCATGGCCTGAAGCTGCTTTTGATAGTTTTTGCAGATCCGCTCGATGTGCGGGCCGAGCAGCCCGCGCCGGATATATTCATCGACGATCGCCTGATTGAGAAGCGGCGAGTGGACGTCCGAAGACTGCTTGCCGATGATCATCTTGCGCATCAGCATTTCATTGGTTACCACCGCACAGCCCACGCGCATGCCGGGTGAAATGAGCTTTGAATAGCTCGAAAGATACACCACCCAGTCGTTCTCGTCGTAGGTCTTAATGGCGGGGAGCGCCTCGCCCGCGTACCTGAGGTCACGGTAGGGGTCGTCTTCCGCGAGAATCACGCCGTACTGATTGGCCAATTTTGCGAGTTTCGGCCTGCGTTCCGCCGAGAGCGTGATGCCCGTGGGATTCTGGAACGTGGGGATGATATACATGATCTTGGGCTGATGCTTTTTGATCAGTTCCTCCGCCGCTTCGGGAATGACGCCGTTTTCGTCGGTCGGAATGGCCACGATATGCGCGCCATAGATGTTCATCGTCTGAAGCGCGCCCAGAAACGTCGGGCTTTCCGCAAGAATGGTATCACCCGGCTCGATGACGGCCTTTAACAGCAGATCAAACGCCTGGGTCGATCCCTGGGTGGGCAGAATCTGTTCCGGCGCGGCGTTTACACCGCAGCTTTTCAAAAACGATGCCGTGGATTCGCGCAGGGAAGCGAGGCCTTCCGTCCCGCCGTACTGCAAAAGCTTCGTGCCATATTTTTTGAGCACGTCGACGGCAATTTCGCCCACAACGTCCGGCTCGAGCGCCGAATCGGAGGGGTTTCCGCCCGCAAAGGAAATCATGCCCGGCTTGCCCATGAGCTTGAATACGTCGCGGATCGCCGACCCTGTGATCGGCTTCATGTTTGAGGCGATGATCGCATCCGTCATCTTCATACCCGTACCCCCATTCAAAAAAATAACGCCTTCCCACCGGGGAAGGCGACAATGCCGCTGTACCACTTCCGTTTACCGCATGCCGCGGCCTTTGGAGCGCTGTATCGGGCGCGCCCGGAACGGGCTACTGCTTTTCGCCCGCTCGGCTCCCGGATGTATTCGCCGACGCGCATCGTCCCCCTCACACCGTCCGGGGGCTCTCTTAACCCGCACTCGCCCGCTACTTCTTCCTGTCATCGCCATTTTGGTCAATATAACATGAAAAGGAGGCGATGTCAAGCGAAGAATCGGAGCGGGAAGTGGATGGGCGTCCCCGCAGGTCTACGTGTTTCCCTGCCAAGCGGCGCCGTGCCCCCCGAACACCGTCCACCTGCCTTGGCCGAGCACCTCAAACACAGCCTGGCGCTCGCGCGCGGCGCGCGCAGGATCGGTGTCGACAGAGGTCATGAGATACGGTGCGAGCCGGTTATACTGCGCCTGCACGGGGAGAAAACCCTTGATATTGACGAAGATGTCGCCGGTGAAAGCGATCCGGAGCCGCCTTTCGACGAGCACAATCTCGCCGCGGACGTGACCGCCCGCGCCCTCGTAGACCTCGAAATCCAGATCCGCCCAGCAAAACGAGCCGATGCGTTCGAGGAGACCGTTGACCGGCTCGCTCGATCCGCCGATGACGCGCATGTTCCGCGCGTCCGGCGGCGCATAATCTGACAGAATCTTCGAGATCCGCACATAGGGCGCGTGGAAGGGGTTTTCCTCGCGGAAATTATCCGTACCGGCGCGCTCGCGGGCGAAGTTTTCATAGGCCTTGAGGCTCATATAGGCGTTTTCGAATGTGCTCAGCATGCCGCAATGATCGACGTCCGCATGGGTGATCACGACGTCTTTCTCCATGCCGTCAAAGCCGGGAATCGCGCCGCGCAGCGCTTCGAACGCCTCTGCGCGGTTGCGCGCAAAGCCGCTGTCGACAAACAGGAGCCTCCCTTCGCGCGCAATCACCGCCGAATTGCTGCCGCACGGCGGTTCGAGAAGGGTCAATCCGATTTCGTCAAAGTGCGTCACGCGGGGCACATACGCCGCGCCGGAATGCTTCGCAAGGAGTTCCGCCGATTTGCCGAGGTATTCAAACGTTGTGTGGAACGGATGTTCGCGCCGCTCCATCGTCTGCATGATCCGGTTCGCGTCGACGATGAGATCGCGCTTCTGCGCGTCTGTGAGCCCAAGCATTTCCGCGATCCCGTTTGCGAAGGACACGTAAAACACCGTGTTGTCGAGGACTTTTTCGGTTTTATTGTAGTCGATGACCCGGATGTCGCACAAAAGCGAAACCTCATGGATGAAATCCGAGACATCGCGGCTATTTTCGACGAACAGCCCCATGCGGACGTACTGGTATTCCTCGCCCGTCGCCTCGGTGCTGATGTAGGAAATGTTAAAGTGATAGCCGGAAATGAGCGCAAGCACACGGAGCACATACCCCGGCTCGTCGCGCAGCTTGAACTCGATGAGCACGACACGGCCGATGCCCATGTCGCTTTGCAGATACCCCTTCTGCGCGAGCCGGTTGGTCGCCGCGTCGAGCTGATCCGCGGAGCCTTCGACCTCGACGAATGTAACATGCGCGTCCACCGCCTTATTGTAACTCACGCGCGTGATGTTGAGCCCCAGCTGCGCCATGATTTCGGTCGCGTCCATGAGCGCGCCGACCTTATCGGGCATGATGGTTGTATAGGTGCGCTTCATTTTGTATTCATCCATTCGCTAATGCGCCGCGCCACCGCCTCGGCGGATTTTCCCGTCTCGTTTGTTCCAAAAAATGCGAGGACTTCCCGCGCATTTTCCTGCGCGGTGCATGCGCGTATCAGAAGGTCGTGAAGTTCCCCTTCCGTATGCGCGATGTGGAAGGGCGATTGCTCGACGTCGAAATACAGCCCGCGCTCAAAACCGCCCGCCGGATGGTAGAGGACGACCGGCCTGCCCAGCAGCGGAAAGTCGCCCGCGCAGGAGGAATAGTCCGTCAGGAGCATGTCCGACGCCATCATGAGTTCCGCCATATCGGGGTAGCTTGTCATATCGACATCCGCCCCGGCAATGCCGGTATTCTTGTCGTGCGCGCGCGCCACGCAGATCCAATCCTCGCCCGTGCCCGCGCATAGCGCCGCGACCGCAGCCGCAAGATCGAAAGGCGGCTGGAACAAGCCGCCGGACGCGGAATCGCGGAATGTCGGCGCATAGAGAAGGACGCGTTTGTCTTCGGGCAGTGCGGTCAGGCGCCGCGCCTCCTTCATCTGCATGGGAAAAACCAGTCTGTCGTTGCGCGGGAGGCCAACTTTCAGCACCTCGCCCCCATAGCGGAACGCGGTGCGATACATTTTTTCGCAGAAATCAGAACCCGCGACGGCGAGATCCATGTACCGATAATCGGGATAGCCCTCATCCGGCTTCAGGTCATAGAGGACCTGCTTAAAACCCCGGTCGCCGTGCCATGTCTGAATATACTTTTGATCGGGAAATTTAATCTGGTAAAACGGCCGATTGAAATTATCGACGTACACGCGCGCGGTGGACATTTCGTCCATCCAGCGAACAGAACCGGGGGCGGCACGGCGCACCCAGGCGGGCGCGGCGGCCTTTTCCCCCAGTTGAAATACGATGTCCGCGTCGGGGCGCATGTCGTGGAGCGCCTCGGCGATCGCGCGCGGGCTGTCGGAATACGACGCGCCCTTGAAGCTCGAAAACACGATCTTTTTCGGATCGACGCCATGCGCGTGTTTGGCGCGCATGTACGATCCCAGAACGGCGCTCCGAAGGGCGATCAGCGCCCTGCGCGCGGATTTGTTCATCAGTACCCCTGCCTTACCGAATAATTGGGTGCTTCCTTCGTGATGTTGATGTCATGCGGGTGGCTCTCCGCGAGGCCCGCGCCGGTAATGCGGATGAACTCCGCTTCCTTGCGGAGGTTTTCAATGGTCTTCGCGCCGCAATAGCCCATCGAAGAGCGCAGGCCGCCCACGAGTTGGAAGATGGTGTCGGACAGCGGGCCCTTAAACGGCACGCGGCCTTCGACGCCCTCGGGGACGAGCTTTTTCTGATCTTCCTGGAAATAACGGTCCTTGCTGCCCTCCGCCATTGCCGCCATGGAGCCCATACCGCGATAGACCTTGAACGAGCGGCCCTGATAGATTTCCATCGAGCCGGGGCTTTCCTCCGTGCCGGCAAAGAGGCTGCCGAGCATAACCGCCGTCGCGCCTGCCGCGATGGCCTTGGGAATGTCGCCCGAATACTTGATGCCACCGTCCGCGATCACGGGCTTCCCTGTCTTGTCGGCCTCCTCGGCGCAATCCATAACGGCTGTGATCTGGGGAACGCCCACACCCGAAACCACGCGGGTGGTGCAGATGGAACCGGGACCGATGCCGACCTTTACGATGTCAGCACCTGCGGAAATGAGGTCACGGGTCGCGGCCGCCGTTGCGACGTTACCGGCGATGATGGTGATGTCGGGATACGCGGCGCGGATTTTTTCAACGGTCTCGAGAACACCCAGCGAATGACCGTGCGCGGTATCGACGCCGAGCGCATCGACCTTTGCGGCAATGAGCGCATGTACGCGTTCCATGGTATCCTTTGTGACGCCGACCGCCGCTCCACACAGCAGGCGGCCATTTTTATCCTTCGCAGAATTGGGATATTTGGTCGTTTTCTGAATGTCCTTGATGGTGATCAGGCCGCGCAGCATGAAATCATCGTCCACGAGCGGCAATTTTTCGATGCGATGCTTGGCGAGAATGGCCTTTGCCTCCTCAAGCGTCGTGCCGACAGATGCGGTGACAAGGTGTTCGCTCGTCATGGCTTCTTTAATTTTTTTGTTGAAATTCGTTTCAAAGCGGAGATCGCGATTGGTGATGATGCCGACAAGTTTTCCGTTTTCGGTGATCGGAACGCCGGAAATCCGGTAACGCTCCATGAGCGCCTGTGCGTCCGAGACGAGATGTTCGGGAGAAAGGAAGAAGGGATCTGTGATGACGCCGTTTTCGGATCTTTTGACCTTGTCGACCTGCGCCGCCTGCTGGTCAATCGACATATTCTTGTGGATGATCCCCATGCCGCCTTCGCGGGCAATGGCGATTGCGAGCCGCGCGTCCGTTACCGTGTCCATCGCCGCCGAGAGTATCGGAATGTTCAGCGTGATGTTTGCGCTGAGCCGAACGGACGTGTCCGCCTCCCGGGGAAGCACACTGCTCTTCTGCGGCACGAGCAGTACGTCGTCAAACGTGAGGCCCTCGCGTATTACTGCCATAACTGCATCCTCCTTCACGGTTCGGATGCCAGATCCTTTCCCCATTTGCGCCGTCGCGCGAAAGGGGAAAATCAGCATCCAAAACCTATATTTTTGCGATTATAGCAGCATTGACGTCCGGAATCAAGTGCCAGTGAATAATATCCTGCAAAGAATTTGTTACACATGCTTCACTGGTCCACGAGCGTCTCCGTCTTAAGCCCGGTATTTTCGATCACCGCCGGGCGGATCACCGCCGCAATGAGCCATACAAACAACGCCAACACGAGAAGCGCGGCAACGAACGCGAGCCGCCCGGCGAGCTTTGAGATGATGCCCGCGGGCTTGATCGCGCCCGACGCCTCGGCCTCAAACGTGCGGTAAATCGCGCCCGCGTCCGGCGCCGCGCCTGAAAGGAGCTCTTCCCGGCAGACGTCTTCGAGCCGGGATTCGATGTGCGCGCGCTGATCAGGGTTGAGCCTGCGCTTCACGCGCTTTTCAAACCGCGCACAAACGGTATCCGCCTGCCCCGCCTGCATGTTCAGCACGCGCGCGATTTGCCGCGCGTTGAGTCCGCAGCCATAGCGAAGCACGACGAGCCTGCGCATTTCGCTCTCTTCCTGCTCGATGAGTCCGCGCATGGCATCTTCCGTGGGAACATCCAAAACGTGCGCGGAAAACGCATCGAACGTCAGTTCGCGCACCTCCATGTCCACGGATAACGCGATCCGCCGCATATCGCTTCTCAGGCTCTCGCGAAAACCGCGTGCGCTGCGAAAGCGACGGCGGCGCAAAAACCCCTGTAAAATTGTGCGCTGCAAGCAATACTCCGCCCGATCGTAGTTTCCGGTGATGGCGTGCGCCATGCCGAAAAGTTCCTGATACACGGGTTTCACCCGCGCGAAGTACAGCCGCAGCTCGTCCGTCCGCTCGTTCATCATTCGTCCTTTCGATTGTGCAAGGCGCTGCCCTTACGCCGCACCAACGGGATCGCGCCTTTGGTCAATTCCAGGGATGAAGTGGCTCAATCCAATCAGCCCCGTCGCCTGAGCAGAACCTCACTCCCCTATGCGCGCGATCGCATCGTTGATGGGCTTAATGCGCTCGTAAATGGAGGCATAGAGGGGATAATGTTTCTCGTACGCCGCCTGCCATTGCACGTTAACCGCATGGGCGGAACGCGCACGCACGACGGAAGCGGCGTCTTCATAACTCGCGTAAAGGCCGATGCCCACGCCTGCCGCAATCGCCGCACCAAGGGATGTCGTTTCCCCGGGCGACTGATGCACCTTTGTGTCGATTCCGTAGATGGCTGCGAGCATATCCGGCCAGAGTCCCGAGCGTGCACCACCACCGGTGAGCATCATGGAGCGCATGGGCGCGCCGCACTCGTTCATGACCTCCGCACAGGAATTGAGCGCGTAGGCGATGCCCTCGTAGACCGCGCGGGCAATGTGCCGCTCGTCGTGATAGAGGGTAAAGCCCATGAGGCAGCCGCGCGTGTTCGCATCCCAATAGGGCGTGCGCCAGCCCATCAGCGTCGGGAGGAACAACACGCCCTCCGCGCCGGGCTTGATCTGGCGCGCCATGTTTTCCACGCGCGAAATGTCCTTCGACGCGCCGCCCATGCCCAGCAGGTTCTTGACCGCCCAGTCAAACGCCGCAGCGCCGCACTGCACGGTGCCGCAGGCATGGCAGTTTTCGCCGTTCATGTCGAGATAATTGAAGATGCGCTCCTTCTCGTCGAAAACGGGCGCACGCATGATCTGCGAAACCCAGGCGGTAGAGCCGATATAGGTGTAGCCGCTGCCGGACTCAAATACGCCCGCACCGCGCGCCGTACACGCGCCGTCGCCGCCGCCCATTGCGACGGGCGTCCCGGTAATGAGCCCCGTCTGCCGGTAGACATCGCGCGTAATTTTACCGCGCACATCGTGACCGGGCACAATTTTGGGCATCGTGTTTTCGTCGATGGCGAGCGATTTTAAGAGCTCCGACGCCCACATGCGCCCCTTGATGTCAAGCGCCGTGGTGAGGGATGCATCCGAAAAATCGGTGTAGCCGAAGCGTCCGGTCAACTTTCCGTAGATGTAATCCTTGGTGTTGAGCCAGAAGCGCGTCTCCTGATAGACGTTCGGGCGGTTCTGTTTGATCCACAGGATCTTGGGAAGCGTATAGTGCGGGTCAAGCCGATTTCCCGTCAGCTGGTAAAAGTCGGCTGCCGATATGACCTGGGAAATCTGCGCCACCTGTTTTTCGGTGCGCGTATCGGAATGGATGATGTTATTGCCAAGCGCGTTGCCATCCCGATCGACCGGGATGCAGCCATTCATGTTTCCGGACAGTCCCACGCATGCGATCCGCTGGGGATTCACCTGCTGGAGGAGTTCCCGTATGCCGTCGAACACCGCCGCGACAATTTCGTTTGGGTCCTGCTCGGACCAATTGGGCCGCGGGAAAAGGGTGGGGTAGGCGCGTTTGACGGAACACACGGCGTTTCCGCGCGCGTCAAATACCGTGCATTTACAACCGGTCGTCCCGGCATCGCAGGTGAGCAGAAGATCCTTCGCGATTTCCATCATTACTTCCTCCGTTGTTCGCCTCTTTGCCGTTTGACCACATCGCCCGTCGCCGCACCGACGATTGAAAAAAATGCCAACATAAACACAGGCCCCGCCGACTGCGGCGGAAAGAAAAACGCAAGCTCATGCGCGACGAACGCCATCACGGGTGGCAAGAGCCATGCGACATAGTTTGAAAGACCTTTTACAGTCGTCAAATACGCGCTCGCCGCGCCGAACGCCGGGACGAGCACCCACGCGCCAATGTTATAGTAAACAGAACCGATCCACAGAAGCTGGCACGCGCCATAGGAGACCGCGAGCGTCGCAACCGCCTGGGCCGCCAGGAGAACCGGCCAAACATGTCGTTTCAGCATCATTCCAACGGCTCCTTCCATCCGCTATTATAACATCGCCCGGCGCGGCGTGTAAACCTCAATTTGCTGCGCCGATCGGCAGAACCAAACGTGTATACGGGTGTTGTGCATAGGTAATGCTAATAGCAGTAAAAAGAATCCATTGGGTCAGTTCACTTCCCAATGCATTCAAAGTATGATAGGATTACGGAATTAATATATCAGAAAGGGAGGAATATCGCATGGATTACGCCGCGCTCGGAAAACGAATCAAGACTCAGCGAAAATTATTGGGTTTGACGCAGGAGCAGTTGGCGGAACAGGCGGGTATTTCCTGCTCCTTTATGGGACATATCGAACGAGGCACACGCAAGTTGAGCGTCGATTCGCTCGTGCGTATCGCAGACGCACTCCATCTCTCCTGCGACACGCTCCTGCAGGATTCCGTGAATCTCAATATGCAGGTCGAATCAAATTGGCTCACCGAACGTAAAAAAAGGATTTTGAGCGAAATCGCCACGGTTCTGCGGGAAAATGACCTGTAGACGGCGGTCAACCTGTTCTATGCCGGGGCGACATATTCCATATTAAAAAAGCGGATGCCGAACGCACCCGCTTCTTTTTTCGTTGGAGCCGGTTTTATCCCGCCACCAAAGTCTTCGCAAGATCCGCCGCGGAAGCAGCATCCACGGAGTATCCGTCTGCGCCGATCTCGTCCGCATATTCCTGCGTAATGGGCGCCCCGCCGATCATGACCTTCACCTGATCGCGCAGGCCCGCTTCCTTGAGTGCGTCGATGATCTCCTTCATGGATGTCATGGTGGTGGTCAGAAGCGCGGACATGCCGATAATCTGCGCGCCCTGATTCTTGACCGCATCGACATACTGCTCCGGGCCGACATCCACGCCAAGATCAATGACGTTGAAGCCGGAACCTTCGAGCATCATGCCGACCAGGTTCTTGCCGATGTCGTGCAGATCGCCCTTGACCGTTCCGATGGCGACGGTTCCCATCGCCGGGATGTCCTGCTCAAGAAGCAGCGGCTTGATGATCGCCATGCCCGCTTTCATCGCGCGTGCCGCGATCAACACCTCGGGGACGTACACCTCGTTGTTTTTGAACATCTCGCCCAGCTCGGCCATGCCGATGACAAGCCCCTGATTCAAAATCTCGTCTGCGGATGCGCCCTCTTCGACCGCCTCCGTCACAAGCTGCTTCACGTTCTTTGCGCGTCCGGCCTTGACGGCGTCCGCAATCGCTCTCATGTCCGCCATTTGATAAACCCTCCCGCTCGTATTCCGTGTTTCACCTATTTTAACAGATTTCAAACGGTTTTTGCACGAAATAAATTGCATCTATCAGGAAAATCTTGCGTTGTTGCTGCACGGCATGCGAGCCGACGTGCAAAAACGGCCTTTTTTACGAGAGTTCAGCGCGCCGGAACCCCTTGGGCGTCTGCCCGGTATACTTGCGAAAGACCTTGCCGAAGTAGCCTGCATCTTCATAACCGAGTTTTTCGGCAACAGCCGAGACGGGCAACCGGGTATGCAGAAGGTAGTTCTTCGCGAGCTCCATGCGCACGCTGGTCACATACTCGACAAACGTCACGCCGAGCTTTTCGCGGAAGAGATGCGAGAGGTAATAGGGCGATATGTGCGCCTGGCTTGCAACCTCGTCGAGAGAAAGATTTTTCATATGGTGCGTACGGATGTAGCCAAGCGCGTCGTTGAGCTGCGCGGAGCCCGGCGCGTCCTGCGATTGAGACACGGTATCGAGGAACGTATCGAGCATCCTGACGACCCACGCGCAGAGCTCCTCGTAGTCGTCCACCTGCGAAAGCTCCGATACGAAGTCGTAATTGAGGCCCAGAAGCGCCTCCATTTCCGCGCCCGTTTCGACCGCCGCGCGCGAAATCATGACCACGAGCTCCAGCACGCGCGCTTTCATAAGCTTCATGTTTCCCGGCGCGCGGAAGAAAATGTGCCCCAGCAGTTCATTTAGGAGGGCGCGCGCGCCGTTGCGATCTCCAAAGCGCACGCGACCGAGCATTTCCCGCTCAATATGCATGGGATACGTGCGAAAAGCGTCCCGTTCCGCGCCGGTCGCACCCTTCCGGTCGGTCACAAGCTCGTTGATGCGCCGTTGCTGTTCCCCCAGAAGGCGCTTCATCTCAAGCTCGTCCTGCTCAGGCGCTACGACGTCGAGGATCAGCGCCATCAGCGCGCGCGACTGAATCGCGGTGAGTTCCGGGAGCCTCTCCCCCGCCTCGATCAGCCGCAATCGGTCGATCGCAAGTCCCGCCGCCGCGTGCGTTAGCTCCTCGCGCGCCGTTGCGTCCCACGCCCACATGCGTGTGGGCATGAATGCGGCAGAACCCGCATAGCGCCCACCCGAGAGGATCGGTGCGGAAATCGTGATCGCCCCCATGGGACATCGGGCGATATACGCTTCACCCAAGTCCGCCGCCTCGCGGCCGGCGTCCGCATGAAAGGCGACACAGCGACTTGCGCATGCGGGACATGCGCATACGAGTTCGCAAAAACCGTCCCCCGCGTCCGTCTTGTGCAAAAGCGCACCGTCCGCATCGAAAAGCGCAGCGCCGATTCGCGTCGCCGCGGAGAGCATCTCCAGTTTTTCGGAATACCATTCGCGCTTGAGGGGCATGGAGGAACCTTTCTCGGGGACTGGCCCCGAACCCGCCATCGGCGGGATTGTGCCGTTGGGGCGCTAAGGCAACGCCGCACAAATGAAGTGGTGCGATGGCGAGCGGATTTTTTGTCAGGTGCAATTGCAGAAATCGAAGGTTGACTGGAGGTCAATCGAGATTTCTGCAAGGAGCAGATGGCAAAAAAGCAGCCGTCAGCGCGCTGCTGAATTTGCGGTGTTGCCATAATCGGTCGGGTTATCTGCCCCGTAACTGGGCAAAGAGGATTGGGGTGACGTTCGGGTATGTGAGATTTTCAGGCAGCGCACCAAAGGTGCGCGTATCCGCCATTTCACTTTCCGGGAGGGGACCGCGGCGCTTGATCACGGCGAAGAAAACCATACCGTTCGAGGACGATGTATCGTCGTAGCCGAAGTAATCACACAGCGGCGCGATCTCGAATTCCAGCGCGCCGGATTCCTCATAGAGCTCCCGCCTTGCGGCGTCCATGGGCGTCTCGCCGGGCTCGATGTGACCGCCCTGCGTCTCCCATGTCGCGCGGTCGCGCCTCCTGCTCAGGAGAATTTCCCCGTTTTCCCGGGAGAGCACCACCACATATTTGTATGTCCCCAATGCACCGAGGGGATGGATGGTGCAGAAAAGCCGTGCCGTATCCTTCTTCATATGTTCTCCGTCAGCTTTAAAACGGCTGCATTTTGTACCTCGAGCCCGCGTTCCGTGAGGAAAAAGCGGTTCTCCCTGTTCTCGGCAAGCCCCATTCGGACAAGTTCATCGCCTGCCGCCCGGTCGGGAAGCGCCGTGATCGGGACGCCGCGCGTCATACGCGTGCCGAGCAAGATCGTCTCCTCGATTTCGTCGCGCGCGGTGAGCGATTCCACCTGCGAGCGCCGTTCGCCGTGCAGATAATCGTCCAAAGACGCGGGGTTTGAAAACCGCTCGTTCCCGACCAGAGAATGCGCCGCGCAGCCGATGCCGACGTATTCCCCGCGCGTCCAGTATGTGATGTTGTGCGCGCATTCGAAGCCGGGTTTGGCATAGTTGGATATTTCATACCGCGCATAGCCCGCTTCCGCGAGCGTGCGAGTGGCATGCCGTTGCATCTCGACGGTCAGATCATCCGGCGCGGGACTTGCCCAGCGCGCGAGGGGCGTGCCTTCCTCGAGGATGAGGCTGTACGCCGAGACGTGCTCAGGGCCGAGCGCGACCGCACGGGCGAGCGTGTCCGCCCATTGTGCCATCGTCTGACCGGGCAGCGCGTACATGAGATCGAGATTGACGTTCTGAAATCCCGCCGCACGCACCATTTCAAATGCGCGAACGGCCTCGTCCGCCGTGTGGATGCGCCCGATCGTTCCGAGCAAATCGTCGTCGAAGGACTGCACGCCCATCGAAAGCCGATTGATCCCCGCGTCCAGATACGCCTTGAGCTTCTCCTGCGAAAGGGTGCCGGGATTGACTTCGATGGTGAATTCCCCCGCGTCGATCATACGGGCGATGTTTGTGATGTACCGCACGGGCACAAGCGAGGGCGTACCGCCGCCGATGAAGGCGGTGGAAAACCGCCGTCCCCAGGGACGGAGCTCCCTTGCGAGCGCTTCGAAGTAGGCACCCCACGCGTCCTCCCGATTGGGATACGACGCAAAATCGCAATAGGCGCATTTTCTGGCGCAAAAGGGAACGTGGACATAGAGCGCGCGCATCAGTCCATCTTGAGAACGGCCATGAACGCCTCGCTCGGGAGCGCGACGCTGCCGACCTGGCGCATGCGCTTTTTGCCCTCCTTCTGCTTTTCAAGGAGTTTTTTCTTGCGCGTGATGTCGCCGCCATAGCACTTGGCGAGCACGTCCTTGCGCAGCGCCTTCACCGTTTCGCGTGCGATGACCTTTCCGCCGATGGCGGCCTGAATCGGAATTTCAAACAGCTGGCGCGGGATGACGTCCTTTAATTTTTCCGCAATGGAACGCCCGCGCGGGTACGCCCGGTCGCGGTGGACGATGATCGAGAGCGCATCGCACATCTCGCCGTTCAGGAGAATATCGAGCTTCACCAGGTCGCTCTTCACATAGCCCTTCAGCGCGTAATCGAAGGAGGCATAGCCGCGCGTACGCGACTTGAGATTGTCGAAAAAGTCGTAGATGACCTCGTTGAGGGGCATGTCGTAGGTCAAAAGAACGCGCCCGCCCTCGATGTACTTCATGTCGCGGAACGTGCCGCGCTTATCCTGACAGAGCTCCATGATCGCGCCGACAAACTCCTGCGGGGTGATGACCTGCGCATCGACATAGGGCTCCTCCATGGATTCAACTTCGTTCACGGACGGGAGATTGGACGGGTTGTCGATGTTCAGTTCCACGCCGTCGGTCGTCACGATCCGGTAGACGACGGAGGGCGCGGTGGTCACTAGATCGAGGTCGAACTCGCGCTCGAGCCGCTCCTGAATGATCTCCATATGGAGCAGCCCCAAAAAGCCGCAGCGGAATCCGTAGCCCAGCGCGTTTGACGTTTCGGCTTCGAAGGAAACGGAAGCGTCATTCAGGCGAAGTTTTTCGAGCGCATCTTTGAGCGCCTCGTAATCCGCGCCGTCCGCGGGATAAATGCCGCAGAAGACCATGGGAAGAACCGGCTTGTAGCCGGGCAAGGGCGCCTTGGCAGGGCGCGCGACGTGGGTGATGGTATCGCCCACATGGATATCCGCAATGTCCTTGATGGATGCGGCGACGTAACCCACCTCACCCGCGCGCAGCTCATCCGCGGGCGCATAGCGCCCGGGCAGAAGCGAACCGACCTCGGTCACCTCGAACTCGCGGTCGCCCGCCATCATGCGGATTTCGTCGCCCACGCGCACGGTGCCCTCCTTGACGCGCACGAAGGAGATCGCACCGCGATAGTTGTCGTAAACCGAATCGAAGATGAGCGCGCGCAGCGGCGCCTCTGTGTCGCCCTCCGGCGGCGGAACGATGCGCACGATCTGTTCGAGCACGTCCTCCACGCCGGTGCCAAGCTTTGCGGACACGAGGGGACAGCCCTCGGTGTCAAGTCCGATCTCGTCCTCAATTTCCTTTTTGACGACTTCGGGCTGGGCGCTGGGCAGGTCGATCTTATTGATGACGGGCAGAATCTCCAGGTTATGTTCGAGCGCCAAATACACGTTGGCAAGCGTCTGCGCCTCGATGCCCTGACTTGCGTCCACGACCAGAACCGCGCCTTCGCACGCCGCAAGCGCGCGCGAAACTTCATACGCGAAGTCCACGTGACCGGGCGTATCGATGAGGTTCAGTTCGTATTCCACGCCGTCCTTTGCGACATACGGCATGCGCACGGCCTTTGACTTTATGGTAATCCCGCGCTCGCGCTCAAGCTCCATGGAGTCGAGCACCTGCTCGGTCATTTCACGCAGCTGCATGACGCCCGTTTTTTCCAGAAGGCGATCCGCCAGCGTCGACTTGCCATGGTCGATGTGCGCGATGATGCAGAAATTTCGAATTTTAGAATGGTCGTATGCGGCCACAAGTGTACCCCCACGCATGATATTTCCACATTATAATATCCCAAATCCGCACGGATTGCAAGGGGGAGCGCACATGCGAAAATTAACTTGCGCGCGCATATGGCATGTGATATAATGACAAATGAAGCAGAAGCGACCACTTCTCACCGCACGACTTGTGTGTTGTGCCGGTTCTCATAAGATAAACGGCGTTTGTTTTATCGAGGTGGCGCACTGCGCCACTCTTTTTTTGATTTCGGGATAAATGGATTGGGAGGTGTATCCGCATTAACGATCTGATGATTAATGAGGGGATCCGCGACCGCGAGGTGCGATTGGTGGATCAGAACGGCGCTCAGCTGGGCATTATGCCCACGCGGCAGGCGCTCGAACTGGCGGAGGAGAGGCAGCTTGACCTGGTCAAGATCGCTCCGACCGCGCGTCCGCCCGTATGCAAATTGATGGACTATGGCAAATTCAAGTTCGAGCAGTCGAAGAAGGAACGCGAAATCCGCAAGAATCAGAAGGTCATTACCATAAAGGAAGTGCGACTTTCCGCTACAATCGAGGACCACGACGTGGATGTGAAATTCAAAAACGCCGTGAAATTCCTGAAAGACGGCGACAAAGTCAAAGTCAACATCCGCTTCCGCGGCAGGCAGATCACCCATTCCGAAATCGGTCTTCAGGTGATGCAAAGTTTCGCCGAAAAGATCAAGGAGTTTGGCGTCGTCGAGCGCCGTCCGCTCATCGAGGGGCGCAACATGACGATGATTCTCAGCCCGCGCGACGAAAAATAAGCCGCGCAAATGCGAAAGGAGGAATCCCCCATGCCCAAGATGAAGACCCACAAGGGCGCGGCGAAGCGCTTCAGCCTGACCAAGTCCGGCAAAGTGAAGCGTGCGCAGGCGTTCAAGCGCCATATCCTCACCAAGAAGCCGACCAAGCGCACCCGCAACCTGCGCAAGGCCGCATATCTCACCAATACCGAAGGCAAGACCATGAAAAAGCTGATTCCGTATAAGTAAGGGGGCGAATCGAGTATGGCAAGAGTCAAGCGTGCAGTAAACGCACAGAAAAAACGTCGCAAGGTCATTAAGCTCGCCAAGGGTTATGTTGGCGCGCTCAGCAAACAGTACCGTGCAGCCAGCGAGCAGGTTCGCCGCTCCCTCAGGTATGCCTACATCGGCCGCAAGCAGAAAAAGCGCGACTACAGGAGCCTGTGGATCGCCCGCATCAACGCAGCGGCGCGCATGAACGACCTCTCCTATTCGCGGCTCATCAACGGCCTCAAGGTCGCGGGCATCGACATCAACCGCAAGATGCTCTCCGAGTTGGCCATCCAGGACGCGCAGGCGTTCACCGCGCTGTGCGACAAGGCCAAGGAGGCCAAGTAACGCGTCGTCCGTTCCCCCCAGAAGCAACCAATTCGTCGCTTCCGGGGGTATTTTTTTATCGCCGAAAGGAGACCGGATGATCGATCTTCGCGCATGTACGTCAAAAGACGTCTTGGAACTGGCTCAAATGAACCGCATGCTCATCGAAGACGAGCGCGCGGAAAACGATATGACCCTTGCACAGCTCGAAGGGCGCATGCAGGGCTTCCTCGCGGGCGAATACCGCGCTTTCCTGTTTGAAAAAGCGGGCGAAAGGGTCGGCTACGCGCTGGTCAACCCGTCTGCCGTCCCCGTTTACTTGCGCCAATTTTTCATCTGCCGCGAAAAGCGCCGCACGGGGCTTGGCAAAGAGGCGTTTCATGCGCTCCTCGCCCACCTCAACCTCGACACAATTGACATCGACGTCTATGTCTGGAATGAAACCGGTCGCGCCTTCTGGCAATCGCTCGGCTTCCGCGCGCGGGCGATCAGCATGCGCTATCACAGCGATCCGCCTTCGCAATAAGGCCGGGTAAACATGAACTATGCCAGGTAACCGACTGCGCGTTACATTGATCCAAGAGAAGCATCGCCCGCCCGAAGACACAATCTCCGGGCGGGCGATGGATTTTCAAGGACCGACAACCGCTGGATGTTTGTTTATCAAAGCAAGTTTCTTTGCGACCGCACGGCGCACCGGCATCTTCGCCGTCTCTCCCCCTACAGCAGCTTGCTGAGGAAGCCCTGCGTCCTCGGGTTCTGGGGATGGTTGAAGAGCACGTCCGGCGCATTCACCTCGAGGATGCGTCCATTGTCCATGAAAATAACCCGATCGCCCACCTCGCGGGCAAAGCCCATCTCGTGGGTCACGACGACCATGGTCATTCCCTCGCGCGCGAGGGACTTCATGACATCCAGAACCTCGCCGACCATCTCGGGGTCAAGCGCGGAGGTGGGTTCGTCAAAGAGCATCACATCGGGTTCCATACACAGCGCGCGCACGATTGCGATGCGCTGTTTCTGTCCGCCCGAAAGCTGGCTGGGATACGCGCCGGCGCGATCCGCCAACCCCACGCGCTCGAGGAGCCGCATGGCATTTTTCTGCGCGTCGGCCTTCGACATGTGCTTGAGCTTCATGGGCGCGACGGTGAGATTTTTGAGGATCGTCATGTGCGGAAAGAGGTTGAAGTGCTGAAACACCATGCCCATCTTCTGCCGATGGACGTTGATGTTCACGCCCCGGTCCGCGATGTCCACGCCCTCGAAGATGATCTGCCCCGAAGTCGGCATCTCGAGCAGATTCAGGCAGCGCAAGAAGGTAGACTTGCCCGAACCCGAAGGGCCGATCACGACGACCACCTCGCCCCGCGCGATCTGCGCGTCTACGCCGTCCAGCGCGACGATCTTCCCGCGCGCGAAGGATTTGGAGAGTCCTTTGACCGTAATAAGCGCGTCAGTGGTCACTGCTCCTCAGCCTCCTTTCCAACAGGGACACCAGCTTTGTAAAGAAGATGACCATGATCAGATAGATGACTGCCACGGCGATGAGCGGCATGAAGGCGGAATACGTCGTGCCGCGAATGATGTCGCCGCCCTTTGTCAGATCCTTCACCGCAACGTAGCCCGCGACGGACGTCTCCTTGAGAAGCGTGATGAACTCATTCGCCAGCGCGGGGAGCACGTTTTTGAACGCCTGCGGGATCACGATGTACCACATGGTCTCCACATAATTGAAGCCCAGGCTGCGTCCGGCCTCGAACTGACCGTTATCCACGGACATGATGCCGCCGCGAATGATTTCCGCCACGTACGCGCCGGAATTGATGCCGAAGGCCAACACCGCGATCATGACGCCGTTGCGCGAGGAGGCGAACACGATATAGTACATGATCATCAGCTGCACGACGACCGGCGTGCCGCGCACGATGGTGATGTAGAGCTTGCACACGCTATTGAGCATGCGCATGACGGCGCGACCCGGCCCGCGCCGCATCGTCTCGGCGTTTTTGTCCCAGGTCGAACGCACGATTGCAACGACCACGCCCAGCGCGATGCCCAGAAGGAGCGCCAGAAGCGTTATCCTGATCGTCGTCTGAAGTCCGTCCCACAGGTACTTCCAGCGGTCGCGCTCGACAAAATTCAATATAAAATCGGCCCTAAATCCGGCCCACCAAGTCTCCAAGGGATCACCTGCCTATCGATGAATCAAAAACGAGAAACGGGCCGCACCGGAAAATCCGGCGCAACCCGTGCGTATTTCGCCTTATTCGGCATCCGCCGTCTCGTCGACGACGATATACTTGTCGATGATCGCCTGCACCGTGCCGTCCGCGATCAGCGCGTCGAGCGCGCCGTTGATCTCGTCGAGAAGCTCGGTGTTGTCCAGATTGATCGCAATCGCATAATCCTCGACCGCGTACTGAGTGTCGAGAATCTTCAGCCCTTCATTCGCCGCAACGAACGCCTTGGCGGGCTCATTGTCGATGATGACGCAATCGACCTTGCCGGTCATGAGCGCCGCGACGGCATCCGCGCCCTTGTTATAGCGCTCGATGGTCGCAAGCCCTGCATCCTCGAGATCCCACGTGGAGTAAAGATCGCCGGTCGTTGAAATCTGAACGCCGATCACGTAACCGCCGACGTTGAACAGGTCGTCAACCGACGTGATGGGGGAATCCTCTTTCACGATGACCGCCTGCACGCCGGTTGCATAGCTGGTGGAGAAATTGACCTGCGTCAGGCGATCCTCGGTCACGGTCATGCCCGCCATGCCGAAGTCGATCTTACCGGTCTGCACGGCTGCGATGATCGAATCAAACGCCATATCCTGGATCTCGAGCGTATAGCCGAGCTTGTCGCAGATCGCCTGCGCGATTTCTGCGTCGATGCCGACGATCTGGTCGCCGTCGTAGAACTCATAGGGCGGGAATTCCGCGTTGGTCCCCATCACGAGAGTCTTCGTGCCCTCCGCCATCGCCATGCCCGAAAACGCAAACACAAAGACCAGCACCATTGCCAAAATCTTCTTCATTCTATGTACCCTCCGTCGTTTTGTGCAATCATTATACATGAAGTCCGCATAAATTGCAAGCGTTTATGCGAAATTTCATGATTTAGCAGTATTTATTCGCATAATCATTCATCGTGTCTCCCGCCGTGAGCCAGCGCCCGGACGTGAAATCCGGCATGGCGACGGGCTGCCCCATCAGGCTGACGGACTGCTCCGAAAGCGCGGTCACGGCCATCCACGCGGCCGCGTCGTACACGTCGATGGGCATCGGCAATCCCCGCTGCAGGCAATCCACAAACGCGCCGTAGACGAGACCGTCCATGCCGCCGTGACCGCCCGTCACGCCGTCCGTCAAAAACTTTTGCCAGATGGGATGCTCATATTCGGTCTGATACTTTTCGGCATTGTTCCAAGAAGGTTTCCAGTTGAAATGATCCTCGTGTACGCCGTCGATGAAGACGGAATTGGTCTTTTCCTCGAACATGCCCTTCGTGCCGCGCACGGTGAAATCGCGCGAATAGTAGCGCGGGAGCGTGGTATCAAGGCTCAGAAGGATCGTCTCGCCGCGCGCGCAGCGGATAACGGTGCTGATCACGTCGCCCTGCGCAAACTGACCGCCCTTCGTATACGTACAGAGCCCCGCCGCCTTGGACGCGGTGGAGGATACGGTGAGCATGCGGTTTCCCGCGTTGATGTCCAGGAGCTTTGCGATGGGGCCAAGCTCATGCGTGGGATAATTTTCGCAGTTGCGCGCCTTGTAGTGGCGCAGCCGATAGTGATGGGTTTCGTCGCCGCCCGCAATCTCGTCGCGCAAATCGTGCGCATATGCGCCCGCACAATGGACGATTTCCCCGAAAATGCCCTGCCGAACCATGTTCGTCACAAACAGCTCCATGCGCCCGAAGCAGCAATTTTCGAGGAAGAAAAACGGCGTGCGCGTCTCCTCCCATGTATGCACCAGGTCCCAGCATTCCTGCAGGCTCGATGCGCCGCCCACCTCGATGGCGACGGGCTTTTTCTTTTTCATCGCCTCGATGGCATAGGGAATGTGCGTTTCCCACGGCGTCGCAACGATAATCGCCTCGACGTCCGGGTGATCCACCAATTGAGAATATTCACGCGCCACATACGGCTTTTTTCCCGTTTTTTCCAGTACGAACGCCTGCGCCTTCTCCGCGCGGTCCCCAAAATCATCGCACACCGCGGCGATTTCTACATTTGGCATGTCGATGAATAGGTCCTTCAGGAGGGAAAATCCACGATTCCCAAGACCCGCAATCCCGATCAGCGTCTTCATTTTCTGCATTCCTCCCACTTTTGTCGAATGCCAGTATAGCATACCAAACGTACGCAGGCAAGCAAACAACGGCGTTTTTCGACGCGGTTTGTCATAATTTTGGCATTTTGTGAATGTTTCGTGAATATGATACTAAGGAAAAAAGCGAGGAGGAGCGCATCATGAACAGCATCAGGGTCTTACTGGCAGATGGCAATCCGGGACTTATCAACGTCTTGGGCGACTTTCTGGGCAAGCGGCGCGACATCGACGTGGTGGCGCGCGTAACGGACGGCGCCGAGGTCATGGACGCCGTGCGCTCCCAATTGCCCGACGTCATCGTGATGGACATCATCCTGCCGCGTCGCGACGGGTTCATCGTACTGGAGCAGCTTGCTCAGTTGGACGAGCCCGCCCGCCCGAAGGTGATCGTTTTGACCGGACTTGCACGCGACGACTTTATATTGCGGGCGATCCGGCTCGGCGCGGGGTATTACATGGTCAAGCCATTCGACATGCAGCTTCTCTACGATCGCATTACGGAAATTGCGCGTGAGCGCGAAGCCATCGTCACAGAAACCCGGCGCGAAGAAGCCGGAGAAACCGCTGATGAAAAGATTACAAACCTGTTTTTGACCCTCGGCATTCCCGCACACATCAAGGGCTATCAATACCTGCGCGAGGCCGTGCGCATGGTGATGGACGATCATTCGCTCATCAACCGCATCACCAAGGAACTCTATCCCGGCGTCGCAAAGGCATATGAAACGTCCGCAAGCAAGGTCGAACGCGCGATGCGGCACGCCATCGAGGTCGCCTGGAATCGGGGGCGGCTTGAGACGGTGAACCATATGTACGGCTATCGGGTGTTTGACAAGCAGGACAAGCCGACCAACGGCGAATTCATCGCGCTGGTCGCCGACAAGATCGCCATGAAAAAGACGGCGTGAACCCGCCGTCCGCGCGATGCGCCCCCAATCGGGCTTTACCGGCAAAATGTCATGGGCAGTATCCCAAAATGTTCCCTGCAGATTCCGCGCGCAATCTGCAGGGAATGTCGTATGCCCCGTTCTTTTGATCCAGTCCCAAGCGAAATCTGCGGTTTCGCTTCCCTTTTTTGCCGTGCGGGACTATAATAGGAGTCAGACATCGGCGGATGGGAGCGATTCACATGAAACAGATCCTGGTTCCAATCGACGGCGGCGCGCAGAGCGACGCGGCTGTGAAGGCGCTTGCGGATTTATTTCCGCCCGAGCGCGCCAACGTGACGTTGCTCTTTGTGCGGGAAGACATCGACAGCACCACTTCGGTCATACTCGATCAAATGGCACGGCAAACCATGCCGCAGTTGGACGCGGTCGCCGCGCAGATTCCGCAATATACGGTTGAAAAGGTGGTCGATTTCGGCATTCCCGGTCACACCATACTGCGATATGCGCGCGAACACGAAATGGATCTCATCCTCATCACACGGTGCTCAAATTCTTCGTTCCCACATTTTATGGGCTCGGTGGCCACGCACCTAGTGAAACACGCCCACTGCCCCGTGATCGTCGTTCCCGTCGAGAAGGCGGAATAAGGGCGGGAACCGGTGACGCGGAATACAGACATTAAACGCAAAGAGGGATCGACATGTCAAAAGGCGCAAAGTACAAAAAGCCGCAAAAAAAGAAATATTACTCCAAAAAGGACTGGATGACGCTCGGCGTGGCCGTGGGCGTGCTGGCCGTGATCGTAACCGTGTTCCTGATTGTGGTCAATCAGGGAACTGTCAGACTGAAAAACGGCGTGTACCAGATCGCAAAAAATGAAATTGCCGCCAATTACGGCGGCGACACAAGCAAGCGGTTTCAGGTGATCGGAAAAGTGGGAAATATCGACGGTTTTACGCTCGACGACGATTCGAAAAACAGTCTCGTGAAATACCTCTCCCCCACCGACGCGGAAAATATCAAGTCCGCGAATCTGGGCGGTTCCGCATACCAGTATCAGGAACTGGCAAGCAAGATGAGCGGGATCATCGCGGATCAGTACGAGATCGACGCGCCGACGCCAACCGAGACGACCATCGCGGGACGCGATGCCGCGTATTTCACGTATATCATGCCCGGCACGGCGGATACGGGCAAGGACAAGGTGGACGATTCCACGCCGGATCAACCCATCGCCACCGCGTACATCGATTACGACGGCGATCATTGCGTGTTCATCGAGATTGTGTTCAAAGGCGCGTTGCCCCAGACGGATGAAATTATGCGCCAGTTCGCAAACATTGCAAACGGTCTCAAACTCAAATAGCGCCAACATAAAAGATTGCCCCGACCGTCATTCCCCGTTCTTTGGGGGAGACCGTTCGGGGCTTCGCTTTGCCAAATGGCCCGCAATATCACATCGGATCGTCCGGGAATCCGGCCCCGGAGGATCCGATGAACAGAGAATAATTCACTGCCCGGTATGGGATTTCAAAGGGCCTGCGGCTCTTTGGCGGAAATCCGGGGACGCCGTCCCCGGCGTTTCTATGCCCCGCGCGCCTTGTCCAGCACCTCGAATGCCGCACGGGCATCGGCGGCAAAGTCTGTAAAGCCCGCCTCACAGCTCACGCGCGCGTCATAGCCGCCTGCGCGCAGGGCTTCGAAGATGCCCGCATAGTTCTCGCCGTCGCCTTCCTTGGGCAAAACCCGCCCGAGCGCATTGGCTGTGTGCACGTGCGCGAGCATGTGCCCCGCCTGCGTGAGCGCGGAGAGCGGCTCGGCGCACAGCGCCATGTGATACGTGTCGCCAAGCGCACGCACATTTTTGAGCTGCATGAGGGAAGCGATCAAGACCGCCTCACTCACGAGATTGATGATATTCGATTCCGCGCGGCGCAAGGGTTCGATGGCAATGGTAATGCCGAAATCCTGCGCGTGCCCCTGCGCGATCCGCAAAAAATTCCCGATCTGACGCCAGGCGACGTCGATGTCAAAGCCATCGGGCACGTTGCGCGCCCCAGAGGAGCCAAACACAACAACCTCGACGCCCAGACGCCGCGCACGCGCGAATGCCTGGTCGAGATACTCGTGAATCTTCTGCGCGCTCACATCGGGCCCCGTGACCCGCACCTCGGCGGGCAGCATGCCATTGCACGCTTCCACGCGAATGCCTGCGGCATCGACAAGTTTTACGCAATGCTCGTATTCCGCCTCCGTCATCGCAGCGAGCTTTGCAAGGCCCGTTTCCAAATACTCATAGCCGCACTTTTCGACGATCCCAATATTGGAAATGTCGGTGCATATTCCCAGTCGAATCATGGCTTCCTCCGTCAGCTATTGTACGTTCCCGCCGTGTCGAGCACGACCGACTGTCCGGACTTGATGCGCGAGGTCGCGCGCCGCTTGTCGAGTTCGGCAATAAACCGATCCTCGTCTATGGGCAAATCCACCGTCTCCCCCGTCCAGCTGGAAAGGTGCATGGCGTTTGAGATCATAAGCCCGTTGATGCCCTCTTCGCCGGGCGCGACGAGCGGCTCGCCGCGCAGGATGTGCGCCGCAAACTTGCGCAGAACGCCTGCGTGCTGGGGATTCTCGCCGTCCGTCTCGACCTCGACCTCCTCACACTTCGGATTGCCGAACCCGCCCTTGTAATGGGCGGAGAAATCATCCACGAACTCGTCGAGCTTGTACATAATCAGTTTTTCGCCGTCGCATACGAGCTTACCGCCGTCCATGGCGATCTCGAGCCGGTTCGTGCCCGGCGCGTCGCCGGTGGAGGTGATGAAAACGCCCGTCGCGCCGTTCGGATACTCCACGTAGGCAGTCACGTCGTCCTCAACCTCGATGTCGTGCCACTTGCCGTTGTGCGTGAACGCGCGCACCTTGGAAGGCATGCCGCAAATCCACTGCCATAGGTCAAGGTTGTGCGGGCACTGGTTCAAAAGGACGCCGCCGCCCTCGCCGCCCCATGTCGCGCGCCAGGCGCCCGAATCATAATAGCTCTGCGGGCGATACCAGTTGGTGATGAGCCAATTCGTGCGCCGAATTTTGCCCATGACGCCGGAATCGACGATTTCCTTCATCTTCCGGTAAACGCAGTTTGTGCGCTGGTTGAACATGATGGCGTAGGTCTTGTCCTGGGTCTTGACGTACTCGATGAGTTCGCGCACGGCCTTCGTATAGACGCCGGCGGGCTTCTCGCTCAGGGCATGCAGCCCCTTCTCAAGCGCCAGCTTCACAAGCCCGGGATGAAAATAATGCGGGGTCGCGACGATCACAGCATCGACAAGCCCGGAATCCATGAGCGCTTCCGCCGTCTCAAACCGCGCAGCCGTGGGCACGTTCTCCTGCGCCCATGCCAGCCTTTCGGGGTTCGTGTCCGCCACGGCCGCGAGTGTCATGCCTTCGATCTCGCCCGCCGCAAGCATCTTCGCATGCCCGCTTCCCATGTTTCCAATGCCGATGATGCCGATTTTTACCGTGTCCATATACCCAATCCCTCCGTGTATCCGATTTTCACAAGTACGTCCTTCAGCGCACCCGCAGCTGCCGCAAACGCGGCGAACGAATCCGGGTACGTATATTGATGCTTAACGCCCTCCGCCTGTAAATGCTCGAGCCCTTTGAAGACCGCAAGGTGCGGCTCCACGGAGAGCACCACGTCGCCCTTCTTTTGAGAAATCGCCGAAAGGATATCCTGAATGCTGCCGTCGCCGTGACCGCTGGGAACCACAGAGCCGTCCGCCAAGAGCGCATCCTTGATGTGCATGTAGGTGAGATAGCCTTCGAGCTTCGGAAACTCCTGCGCGGGCACGCAGCCCACCTGTATGAAGTTGGCCGGATCAAAGATCAGCCCCAACCGATCGCCCAACTCCTCCATGAGGACGAGGCACCGGTCGCCCGTATCGCCGTAGATGCCCTTTTCATTTTCGTGCGCCAATTTGACGTTCTCGGCTTCAGCGGCATCGAGCATCCGGGAAAGCCTCCCGATCACTTCCCCCCTGTAGATTTCAGGGTCGTCCCCTTCCGGGATGAAGAAACTAAACACGCGCATGGTCTCGCAACCGAGGATGTGGCAGAGCGAGAGCGCGTGCAGAAATTCCTGAAAATGCGGCTCAAAATCGTCCTGTATGCCGATCTTGCCGAACGGTGAACCCATCGAGGCAACCTTGATGCGCGCCGCGTCCAACTTCGCGCGCACATCGCGCGCCTCCTCGAATGTCAGATCCTTTACGGATTTTCCGTCGACGCCCCGCATTTCGACGCAGCCGATGTTCGCGTCCCCGAGCGCCATGATCTGCTGATCGAGCGCCGGACTCGCCTCGTCGGCAAATGCCGAGAGGATGAACCGTGCCATTTCAATCCCTCCGTTTCACGATATTGCTTCAGCGATTATATCACACTTCTCCCCGCGATTCAATTGAACCGGGCCTTTTTATCAGGGCTTACGCATGAACTGCGTTCATACGTAAGCCAAAGGAACGAGGAACCGGATTTCTAAATTTTCTCACGAAAATTCCGGGCGAAATCCGGGGGCATGAACTGATTCATTGCCGGGCGGACATGCTCGCCCGGCAATGAATCCATTTTCACCGGCAAAGCCGGTAAAAATGATCATACATGGAGGGCTGCGGCCCTCCAAACCTCCCGAGGTTCATACTTTCTTCATTCATGCGTTGGCCGTGGCCTTTTTATCCGCACCAGAAGCGAGACCCCGAACGAGATCAGCATCAGGCACATGGGAAAAACCACCATCATAAACCGGGCGGCCTCGGCGGGATTCGGCCCCGGCGCGGCGCCGGAATGGTATCCGAAAAACAGCAGAAGAAGCGCGAACACGCCGCTTCTGACGAGTCCTGAAAGGCGCGTCACGAAGCTGATGGCGGCAAAATACGTGGCCTCGCGCCGCGCGCCGCTCTTGCGCGCGTCTTCCTCAATGAGTTCGGAGTTCACCATGTCGAGGTTCGCCGTCACCCCCGCGATGCCTGCGCCCACCAGCACGCCCGCAATCATCGCAAAGGTCAAGTGATGCGCCAGCAGCATCACGCCCAGCGCGAGCGCGAGCGTCAAAAGCGCACCGCGCCAAACTTTGACCGTGCCAAACTTGTTGATCAGTCGGTACCACAGATACATGGTAGGAATCGCCGAGACAAAGACCGCCGCGGAGAGGTAGGTGGCCGCGCTGTCCGGCTGACCGAGCGTGTATTTAATGAAGAAAGGAATGCCCGCAAGCAAAAGCCCCGTCGTTGCCGTGTAGAAAAAATGCGACACAGAGACGAGCCAGAAGTTTCGATTGAGCGCGACCGACTTGAGCGATTCGATGAGCTTGGGCTGCGGAAGTTCCGAAAATTCCGCGCGCTCCTTGCAGCCAAAGAAGGAATAGAGCATCAAAGCGCCGCCCAACACGCTCAGCGCAATCGCCGTGAACTGGTAGCCCTCCCGGTCGCTGCCTGCCATGTTGCCAAATACCGATACGATCATCGGAACCAGAGACACGCCGATGATCATGCCCACCAGCTGGAGCGCCTGCCGGATGGCGTTTGCGCGGTTGCGCGGCGCAGTCTCGCGAAACAACTCCGGCAGAAGCGAGTGATAATTGACCGTGGCGATGGTGTTCGCAGTCTCCGTGAACATCAAAAAGAAGGTGAAATAGGCGGCGAGCGCGAACTGCGTACGGAGGGACACCGGCGGACTGAAAAACAGGATGGCGGCCAGCGCGAAGATGGGGGTCGCGGCGATCAGCCAGGGCTTGCGCCTGCCAAAGCGCGTGCGCGTCCGGTCGGAGAGGAAACCGGAGATGGGATCGTTGAACGCGTCCCAGATGGCGAAAAGGATCGTTGCCCAGCCGATCGCACCGATGGATAGTCCCATTTTTTCGGTGTAAAAGAAGGTACCGTAAGAGACATACATATAACCCGTGATCGAAAGCCCAAACATCGCCAGCGCATAGCGCCAAGGCCGATTATAAACGCGCGTTTTCATGCACTAAATTCCCTCAGCGTCGACAAAACAATGCATATGAAGCTGCGAAAGCGCCTTCACGCCTTCGCCGATCGCAAACCCGCGCCCTGCGGCGAGTTGAGAGCCCTTCATTTGGAAATAATAGCGGTACATCTCCAGCGTCTCCGGGGTCATCTGGCTGTCGTGCAGCGCGATGGCCTCGAATTTCTTTTCAAAGTGCGGCGTGATGTCAATCACGGTGTTGGGATGCGCCGTAAAGTAAAACCCGATGCCGGATGGGGACCATGGCTTTAAACCGTCGTCTTTGGGGAAATGCGCCGTGCCGCTCAGGTGAAGTGCGTTTGCCGTCGCGCGGCCCGTAACGACGTGATCGTAGTGCCCCTCGTAGGGCAGCCACGGGTCGGGGCAAAAAACAATGTCCGGATGCGCCGCGCGGATTACGCCCGCAATCTCAATCGACAGCGCACGCACGTCTGAAAGCGTCGAATCTCCATACGGCAGGTAATAAAACGCGGTCACGCCCAGATGGCGCCCCGCAGCTTCCGTCTCTGCGCGGCGCTTGACCGCCGTGTCCGCCATGCGCGCGGCCCGATCCTTGTTCCCGAGATCGCCGTTTGTGACGGTAAGATAGCTGATTTCACAGCCCGCCGCCACCAGCGCCGCGACGATGCCGCCCATGCCGATCTCGTTGTCGTCCGGGTGCGGCTGCACGCACAGTACGCGCTTTGCACGCATGATGTCCGGCGGCGCCAGAAGCGTCTTTACGTCAAACGCATTTTGATCCATAATATCCCTCCGCATCTTTTTTGCCATCATACCACCCCGTTCGCGTGAACGCAAGCATTTCACGCCCTCATTGCCTTAAGGCACAAATGAAGTGGTGCGATGACACGCGGATTTTTCGTCAGATGCAATTGCATCTATCGAAGGTCTACCGGCGGTAAATCAAGATATTTGAAAGCGGCATATGGCGGGAAAGCAGCCGCCGGCGTGCCGCCGAATTGTGCGGGTCCTTAATGAAATTTCGCTTGCGACAGCCTGCAAAATGATGTATATTAATAAAAATTTATAAGGGGGTCAAGCGATGAACGGTTCGATCGTTGTGGCGGGATACGCGGACGTCGACATCATCAAGACCATTGATAATTTTCCGGATCGGCACGGCCTCGTGAGCGTTCTTGACATCAAGCGCGCCCTCGGCGGCGCGGCGTGCAACTGCACGCTCGACCTTGCGCGGCTCGATCCGGCACTCACCGTCCGGCCGCTCGCAGTTGTGGGCGACGACGAATACGGCGCGTTTGTCTTTTCCGAATACGAGAAATGCAAGAATATTGACACTTCGCTGATCGTGCGCGCGGGGCGTACGGCGTTTACGGATGTGCTTGACGAAGCAAAGACGCGCGTGCGTACCTTTTTGGTGTTCCGAGGTGCGAACGCGACGTTCGACGTGGATACGGTAGACGTCACTGCACTTGCGGATTGCGCGGTGTTCCACATCGGCTACATCTGCCTGCTCGACGCACTCGACCAGCTCGACCCGGAATACGGCACGCGCATGGCACGGCTTTTGAAGAAGGTGCAGGACGCGGGCATCATGACGAGTGTCGACGCCATCTACGATTCGACCGGGCGGCACGAGACGCTCATGCCCGCCGCAATGAAGTATGCGGACATCATGTGCGTCAACGAGCACGAGGCGGGCGCGACATTTGGCGTCCACCTGCGCGGGAAAGACGATCAACTGCGCGAAGATCTGCTCCCCGGCGTCTTGCGGGAATTCCGCAAAAATGGCTGCCGGAAGTGGGCGGTCATTCACGCGCCGGAGAGCGCATGGGGCATTGACGAATCAAACGAAATCGTGCGCGTCCCTGGCGCGCTGTTGCCGGAGGGCTTTATCAAAGGCGCCGTCGGCTCGGGCGATGCATTTGTCAGTGGGCTTCTTTTGGGCGCGCGCGCGGGTATTCCGCTTGCCGCCGCCATGGAAGACGGCATCGCTGCGGCGATCACGTCGCTGACCGCGCCCGGCGCGTCGGACGGCGTACTCCCCATACCCGAGGCGCGGGCGCTTCTTAAAACACTCGCGCGCAGGAGCTGACCGGAGCATGGACTTATTGGAATTAAAGGATCTAAGAAAATCATTTGATCAAACACGCGTCCTCAACGGGATTTCACTGTCGGTCCGCGAGGGCGAATTTGTGACGCTGCTCGGCCCGTCCGGCTGCGGAAAGACCACGACCTTGCGCATTGTCGCGGGCATGATCGATCCGGATGCCGGCACGGTACGGCTCGCGGGCAAGGACATGGCAGGTCTCCCACCCGAGAAGCGCGACGTCAACATCGTCTTTCAAAACTACGCGCTTTTCCCCCACATGAGCGTCGAAAAAAACGTCGCTTATGGGCTCAGGATTCGCGGTGTCAAGGCCGCGGAACGCGCGAAACGGGTTTCTAAGATGCTCCGGCTCGTGCGGCTCGAGGGCTTTGAAAAGCGCATGCCCGCCCAGCTCTCGGGCGGACAGCGCCAGCGCGTCGCCATCGCGCGCGCGGTGATTCTGAACCCAAAATTGCTGCTTTTAGACGAGCCGCTCGGCGCGCTCGATCTGAAGTTGCGCCACGAAATGCAGCAGGAACTCAAGGCGATCCAGCGCGAACTGGGCATCGCATTTCTTTACATCACCCATGATCAGGAGGAAGCGCTCAACATGTCAGACCGCATCGCCATCATGAACGGCGGCGCGTTCGAGCAGGTAGGCGCGCCGGAGGACATCTACGAACGCCCCGCCACGCGCTTTGCCGCCGAATTCATCGGACAGACCAACCTCGTCAATTGCAAGGTCCAAAAAGCCGGGCCGTCCAGACTCACGCTCGAATTCGACGGCATGACCGTGCCCGCGCGCGCAACGCCGGGCATCAAAGTGGGCGATCAGGTGGCCCTGTGCCTGCGCACGGAGCGGGTCAACTACGCGGTCAATCCGGACGGCGCATGCGGCGTGCCGGGTGTTTTGAAATCGCGCCATTACGCGGGCGGCTCCATCCGCTGCGTCATCGCGCTTCATTCCGGGCGCGAACTGGTGGCGATCGGCCATTCCGGCACGACCGAAGACATTCAGGTTGGCGACAACGTGTACGCCACCTGGAACCCGGCTGAGGCGGCGGTTGTGCGATGAAAAAAAAGCGTGCATCGATCTTCCTTGGACTGCCCATGGCGATTTGGACGTTTTTGTTTGTGGGCGTCGTGCTCGTCTATATCCTGGTTTTGAGCTTTCTCACGGCGGATCAGGAGGGCTACGGCGTCAAGGTTCTGTTCACCTTCAAAAACTACGCAAAGCTGTTCTCCGGGGCCTATTTCCAGGTACTCCTCAAAAGCCTTTTACTCGCCGCATACACGACCGCCATCTGTCTTTTGCTGGGCTATCCCTTTGGATACTTCATGGCGCGCGCTGGCAGCAAATGGCGGGGCATCCTCATGCTGTTGGTCATCGTTCCATTTTGGACGAACGCGCTTGTGCGCATCTACGGATGGAAGATCCTGCTGATGGGCGGCGGACCGATCAACGATTTTGTGCAATGGCTGGGACTTGTCGATCGGCCGTTGAAACTTTTAAACACATATGGTGCGGTTCTGCTCGGCATGGTGTATGCGCTGATCCCGTTTATGATTCTGCCGACCTATTCGTCGGTCGAAAAAATGGATTGGTCGCTGGTCGCGGCGAGCCGGGACATGGGCGCGACCCCCGCGCGGGCGTTTTGGACGGTCACGCTGCCGCTTACCGCACCGGGCATGCTCGCGGGAACCGTTTTGACATTCGTACCGGCGGTCGGGCTGTTCTTCATCAGCGATCTGCTGGGTGGAGCGACCGACGTATACGCCGGCAACCTTGTGCGCGACCAACTGCTCAAGGCGCGTGATTGGCCGTTCGCGGCGGCGATCTCTGTGATTCTTCTGATCCTCACGCTCCTGACGCTCTGGATTTATCGGCGCGCAGGCGGCAAGACAAACGACATGAACATCTTTTAAGGAGGACGCGCATGGAAAAAAAGAGCGCGTTCGCGCCCATCTATTTGACGGTCCTGCTGATCCTGCTCTATCTGCCCATCATCGTGGTGGTCCTTTACTCGTTCAATGCCAATACCAGCCGGTTCACGTTCAGCTTCACGGGCTTCTCGCTGCAATACTATGTGGGGCTTCTGAACGACACGAAGGGGCTGGTCGCGGCGCTCATGACGAGCCTGGAACTCGCGGTGTACAGTTGCACGCTGTCGCTCGTGATCGGGACGCTGGGTGCGCTCGGCATGGCACGGGCAAAGCTGCGCGGGCAGGGTGCGATCGAGATGACGTCTCTTCTGCCCGTCATGATTCCGGAAATCATCCTCGGCATGGCGTTCATGGCGGTATTCGCCTTTCTCGACATAAAAAGCGACATGATCAAACTCGTCATCGCGCACGTGACGTTCTGCGTTCCCTATATCTACCTAACCGTAAAGGCGCGGCTTTACGGGATGGATCCCTCGCTCACCGAGGCGGCGCGCGATCTTGGCGCCGGTGCGATGCGCGCCTTTTTCTCGGTCACGCTGCCGCTGATTTTGCCGGGCATTCTCTCCGGAACGCTATTGGCGTTTGCGATGAGCCTGGACGATTTTGTCATCAGCTTTTTCGTCTCCGACACGACGGTGACGCTGCCGCTCAAGATTTATTCATCGGTAAAGACAGGCGTGTCTTTGCAAGTCAACGCTCTTTGCACGGTGATGCTCGCCGTGGTATTCATTGCCGTCGCGTTCGCGCGGTTGCTCGCGCGCAGGGCACAGGCAAAAAATCAATGATCCCTGACCTTCGCGTCAGAATCATACATCAAATGGAGGGAGAAACAACCATGAAGAAGATCGCCGCGCTGGCACTCGCGCTCGCGCTCCTCCTCACCACCTGTGCTTTTGCGGAGGGAACCGAGGAGAAACTCCTGCGCGTGTACACCTGGACCGACTACATCGACGCCGACACGATCGCGGGGTTCACAGCCGAAACGGGCATCGACGTCGAGTACGTCTCCTTCGCCTCGAACGAGGAGATGCTCTTAAAGCTCGAATCAAACGGCGGGAGCGAGTATGACATCGTGCTCGCAAGCGACTACGTGCTCTCCATGGCGCGCAAAGAGGGGCTGCTCTTGCCGCTCGACAAGTCGCTTCTCCCAAATTATGGGAATCTCAATCCCGCATACCTCGGTCAGTACTACGACCCCGACAGCGCCTATACCATCCCCTACGCCGTCGGATCGCCCATGATCGTCTACAACCCCGACATGGTCGAAGGCGAGATCACGTCCTTTGACGATCTTTGGGATCCGCAGTTCAAGGATAGCCTATGTTTGCTCGACGACGCGCGGGTCATGATCGGCGCTGTTCTCAAGACCCTGGGTTATTCCTACAATACGACAAACGATCAGGAACTCGCCGCGGCAAAAGAAAAGCTCCTCGCGCTCAAGGACAACGTGCGTGCGCTCGATTACGACACCGCGTATACCTACATCCTCTCCGGCGAGGTCGCGGCGGCATATCTGTTCACGCCCTACGTCGTCATCGCACAGATGGAGAATCCGAACCTCGTCGCGGTCTTCCCCGAGGAGGGCATCGGCTTCGGCATTGATTCGCTCGTCATTCCCGTCAACGCGCCGCATCCGAACAACGCACACCTCTTCCTCGATTATCTCATGCGTCCCGAGGTCGCGGCGGGGGTCGCCAATTATCAGCTTTACATCAATCCCAACAAGGCGGCTGAGACGCTCATTGATCCGTCGCTGCGGGGCTACGCGGCCCTCAATATCCCCGATGAGCTTCTGGCAACAGCCGAGTTCGTGAAAGACGTCGGCGCATACGAGAGCACTTATCAGGACATCTGGATGGAATTCAAGCTGAAGTAAATTGGCGACCCGACGCCATACACGCCAATTCCCCAAGTAAAAACGCGTCGCCCCGGAGTTATTCCTCCGGGGCGACATCACTTTTTTTCTAATCAGATCCTCGTGTGCACGACCTCGTTCATATCGGCGGACTTCTGGAGCGCCTCCATGAGCTTGACGACGCGCATCATCTGGGGATGGGTAACGATCTGCTTCGCCTCGCCCCGGACGGCCTTTGCGATGTTGCGGTAATAATCGCGCACGTCGCTCTCGACCTTGGGCAGGGGATAGCGCTTAATGGTCTCCTCGGTGCGCGGCGCCATGGTCTTGGTCAGCCCTGCGGCGGTGACGACGGGCACGGCGTCGCGCTTCTCCCAATCGGAGACCATAACGATCTCGCCGTTGAGCGCCCAATCGTTGATGATCGCGGTGCCGTTTTCGCCCTGCACATACCAGCGCGGGAGATTGATGAAGTTGCTGGTGCCCACTTCGACCTGCGCAGTCAGGCCGCTCGCGAACGTGATGATCGCCTTGAAGCCGTCGTCCACCTCGTCGTTGGTGACGTGGGAATTGATGTTGTAAACCGAGATCACGTCCTCGGGCACGATCTGGAGAATCTGGTCGAGCATATGCACGCCCCAGTCAAGGATCATGCCGCCGCCCTGAAGTTTCGTATTGCGCCAATCACCGGGGACGCCGCGCGAACCGTGGACGCGCGACTCGATGTTGAACACGTGACCCAACGTGGTCTCGGAATACAGCTTTTTGATGATCAGATAATCCTCGTCCCAGCGCCTGTTCTGGTGCACGGAGAAGATTTTGCCATACTTCTTCGACGCGTCGATCATCGCCTGCAGATCGTCCGCCGACAGCGTCACCGGCTTTTCGCTGATCACGTTCTTTCCGGCCTTCATGGCCTCGATCGCGATGGGCCTGTGAAAATCATTGGGCGTCGCGATGGTGACGAGTTCGATGGTGGGATCGGCCAGAAGCGCCTCGAGAGAGGGGTAGGCCTTCATGCCCTTCTCCTCAGCCTCATGCAGCCTGTCCGCGCGGATGTCGTAGATGCCGGAAATGGTAAAAAGCTCGGGCATGGTTTTGATTTTATCGACGTGCCAGTGCCCCATTCCGCCGTAACCGATGAGCGCCCAATTCATGTCGCAAGTACCTCCGTCTTTGTTTCAGGAACCCACGCTATTATATCACCCGGCTGCGGATATGGAAAGCAAATACTTGCCCTTATTTGGGGTATCACGCGCAAAATCTTGCGTTTTTTTCATAAAAACATGCGTCAGTCGAGCGCGAGCGCCAAATAACCCGGTCGAACCGCGCCTTGCGGCGGTGGAACCAGCCAATGGATCATCCCGAACGGCACATCATTCCCCGGCAGCCGGACGCGATAGGATGCGGCCTTTGCGGCAGTATGCAAAATGGCCACGGCATCCAAAACGGGCATTCCGACAAGCGCCAGTTCGCGCACGAGCGCGCCGCCTTCGTCCCGCTCCCAGAGTGCGCAGCCTTCGCCTGCTTCAGAGGTCAAATACGTGAGATTCAACCCTTCGGCGGCAAACGCAACGGCCTGTTCATCCCAGCGCGCATAGAACCCGCGCCCGGAAAACGCCGCATCCCGCATGCGCGCATATCTCCCAGGTGGACAGGGCGCGCACCTCGCCCCCGCAGGGACAAACGGGAGCGAGACCGCGTCAAATGCCCGGATGTCCAGGGTAAACGCCGTGCGGTAGCCACGCTTTTCATAGTACCCGAAGAGGCTTTCGGACGCGGGGACGAGGGTAGACGCCTGCGCACCGCGCGCCGCCATCTCCGCATGCGCATGCATGAGCAAGTCGGTCGCGATGCCGCGTCCCCGAAACGCCGGGTCGGTCGCCACGGCGTAGACGTAACGCGCTGCGTACTCTTCACCGCCCAGAACGAGCGTCAAGGGCAGCATCGAAAGCATGCCGCACAGAACGCCGCCTTCGACCGCCACCAGCATATCCTCGTCGCGATGTCTGCGTGCAAAGTAATCAGCGATCTGCTCTGGGGTGTCGCCGAAAATCAGCGCCCACAATTCCATGAGGCGCGCGCGGTCGCCCCTTTGCGCAAGCCGAATCATACGCCTACTCCTTCATGAACGCCGCGTACTTATCGACGAGCCGCAGCGGATCATAGGAAAGCTTTGCCTTCCGCAGCCCCTCGACGCCCGCATCCTCCTCGCGGTCGACAAACTGGAAGCCCACGCAGTTGTGGCGCACAAATTCCCGGTTGATGATCTGGTAAGCGCCCTGTATGTCCGCAAATGCCTTTTCGAAATGCACAAGGAATGTGTCGTCCGAAAGCACGTCGCCAATCGCAAACGCCAGGACCCGCCCATCCACACGGATCAAGCCGCCCAAAAGCCCCAGTGTGCGAAAGCGACGCATCGCCTGCTCCACGGCGCAATATTCACCGCTCAGCAGTTCATTCTGCTTGTCGTCGGAGGCAAGGTTCCACTCGAGGTTCATGCGGCGCACGTCGTCCATATTCGCCTCGGTAATCGGCTCGTAGGTCCAGTCCGGGTAATTTTCGACAAACCGGTTGATGTGGTTGCGCTTTGCGGCAAGCTTTTTCCCCGAGAGCGTCAAAAGCCGCTCGGCCTCGTAGATATAATCCGCATTCTGGCGGCAATCGATATATGAAAACCGTCCCGGGTAGTGCTCCTCAAGCCATTTTCGATCTTCTTCAAGCAACGTATTAAAGCGCATCTCGACGCCGCACGCTTTCGCGTCCGCGATGATCGCCTCAATCACGGGTTCGAGCGGCCCACTGCCCGCGGGAAAAAGATAGCTCGATTTTTGCTCCGTCGCCTTGACGATCACATAATCACCCATGCGGGCGACGCGATAGCCAAAGATGTAACGCCAAACATAACAAGTGGTAAAGCTGTAATCGAGGGAGACGCGACCGCCCTTGCGAAACAGCGCCGTCATCCATTCCCGATCCGCCAATTCGATCTCCCGAAATTCAAGTGCCAAGCAAAAGAAACCTCTTTTCACTGATCTTTTTCGTCTATTATACCAGATTTCCATTTTCCATGATACCGCATACCACGTAAAATGAAGCGCACCGCTTCGCCCAGGGGGAATCCGAGGCACAAATCGGCCGCGCGGGGAATTCCCCGCGCGGCCGACAGACAGTGTATTTTTTAGATCGCCTTCGCGTTCGCGAGCAGATACTTCTCCGCTTCGCCGGACCAGAGTCCGTTGTTGCCTGCGCAGATTTCCGCGAGCTTGGCAAAGATCGGATCGGTCTTGCCCTTCTCGGCGAAATCATCGATGGCGGTCAGCGGCAGGTCAATCTGGGTGTAGATGAGCTTTTTGCCGCCGGGAATCTTCGGGAGATTGAGCGTCGTCTCGATCACGGCGTTCAGGCCGCCCACGTGGGTGATCATGGCGGCGGGATTGATCTTGCCCGCGGCGATCATGTCGAGGGACTCGATCATGTCGTCGGTATTGCCGCCGGAGGTGCCCACGAGGTGGTGGGAGGCATAGTGGACGTTATAGAAGTTGAAGTTCGCAGAGAACGCCGGATTCGTGGGGCCTGCGAAGAAGTTCAGGCAGCCGTCCATGCCGAGAATCTTGTCGCCCTGCTCCACGACGGGCGCAACGGGCGCGAAGACGAATACGTCGTCATAGCCCTTGCCGTCCGTAATCGCCATGAGCTCCTCCACCGGATCCTCGCCGGAGGTGTTCATGTAGATGAGCTTCACGCCGTTTTTCGCGGCCTCTTCAACGGTATAAATGCTCGCCGCGCGATCGAGGCGCGCCTGATTGATGTCGGTCACGACCAGCACGCCGGGCTTGCGGTCGGTGTGGATGGCATAATCGATGGCACCCAGGCCCATCGGGCCGACGCCCGCGAGGATCGCCATGTTGCCGCCTTCGACGATGCCCATCTTGTGCTCATACTTGCCGGGATCGGTATGGTACTGCGCATGGAAAGCGCCGACGATGCAGGAAAGGGGTTCGGAGAGCGAGCCGTAGAAGAACTCATCCGCGCCGTAGTGCAGAAGGCAGTTGTTCTCCATGACCTCGTTCATGAGGATGGCGTACTGCGTATCGCCGCCCACGTGCGGGAAGGAATAGCCGGGGGTGTGAAGCGTGCCGTGGTAGTTGATCGCGGGCTGAATGGAGAACTTCTCGCCGACGTTGAACTTGCCTGCCCACTTCTTGCCCACCTGAACGATCTCGCCGCAGAACTCGTGGCCGATCATGACGGGATTGGTCGCGATGTCGTTGGGCACGCGCTTGTGATCCTCGCCCTGAATGGCGGCCTTGTAGCTGGACATGCAGATGGAGTCGGAAATGTTCTTGACGAGAATCTCGTCGTCCTGGATCGCCGGAAGCTCGATGGTCTCAAGCCTCAGATCGTTCTTTCCGTAGAGTCTGACGCACTTAGTCTGCATTTTCTATTCCTCCTCGATAATCATGTGGTACAAAACGTCGTCCTCGGCAAGCCCGCTCACCGCGCGGACGGCGCCATCAAGTCCCATCGTCTCGACGAGCCCGCGCACGTGCCGCGTGCCCGGATCGTCGTTTGTGAAGTCATATCCCGCACGGATGATCCGCGCAAGCGCAAAGGGCGTGCCGCCGTGCTTGAGGCACAGATGTGCGGGCGTCACCAGCCGATCCGCGCGCGCGAGCTTCCTGCGCGTGTCCGCGCCCAGCCGCCATAGTGGATCGACCATGTGCGGATTGCGCAGCAGCGAGAGGATGATCTCGCTCCAACTCTTCATTTCGCCATCCGTAAACCCGTACGCGCCCGAAAGCCCGACCGCCGCCTCGGAAAGCGCGTCTGTGACCACCTTTTCAATCTCGGGATTGCGGATCGCCTGAAGACTCGTCCCCAGCCCCATGGGCATCCCCAGATAGGCGACCGCGCAGTGGGCCATGTTCAGCGTGTAGAGCTTGCGCGCCTCCTCGGCTTCCAGCCGATCGGAAAGCCGCAGCCGGGGTGCGCTGGGCGGATTGCCCACGAATGCCTCGCGCGCAACCGCCTGTTCAAAAAAACCGTTGTTGTAGACCGCGAGCGGATCTGCCTCCAGCATCTCGGGTTTTGCGTCCGGAGAGATGCACATCATGAATATACCCGAAACTCCGACGTTTCGATCAAGATAACGCCGCGCCGCGCCTTCCAGCCGCTCCTCGAGCATGCGCCGAAATGCGTGCTCCGGGGACGTCATGTTGACGTTGACGATGATGTTCATCTGCGAACACGGCATTTCCCTGTCGCGCAGCGCGATATACGGTGCGATTGCATCTGCGACAGCCGGAAGGTCGTCCTTGAAAACCGCCACGTCCACGCAAACCTCATCGCCCAGAAAAAGCGCGGTCAGATCATCCGACGCCAGGTGAGCGCAAAAACCGCCTTCGACGATTTCCGTCCGCACGCCGCTCTCGTCCGCCTTGTAGATGGAATAACGCCCACGCGCATTGAGGCGCTCGACAAGACCTTCGTCGATATCGACGAAATCGACGAACTGGCCGCCCTCCCGCATGATGTCCGCGACAAACCCGCGGCCGATTTTGCCCGCACCCCAAACAAGGAACCGCATTACGGCTGCATCTGCTGACCGCCGGTCACGTTGATGGCCTGCCCGGTCATATAACTGGATTCCTCGGAAAGCAGGAAGACCATGACATTCGCGATGTCGTCGTACTGGCAACCGCGCTTCATGGGCACCTGATTCACGTACTTTTCGCGAATCTTCTCCTTGGTGGTTCCTTGATTACGGGCGTACTGCTCATAAAGCGAGTTGACCCACAGCGGGGAATCCAGAAGGTTGCCGGGGCAAATGGAGTTGACGCGGATGCCCTCTTCGGCAAGTTCGAGTGCGAGGGATTCGGTCAGGCCGATGCCGCCGAATTTGCTCGCAGAATAGGCGCTGTTCTTCGCAGAACCCTTTTTGCCGGACTTCGAGTTGATCTGCACGATCACGCCGCCGGTTTTCTGCTGGCGGAACTTTTCGACAGCCGCCTTTGCGGTATTGAAGTAGCCGTTCAAATTCACGTCCACGACAAAGCTGAATTCCTTATAGGTCATGGCCTCAATGGGGTTCGAGCGCACGACGCCCGCATTCGCGACCACCTTGTCCACCCGGCCGTATTTTTCGACCGCGGCATCCATCAGCGCCACGCAGGAATCATAGTCGCACACGTTGAGCTTCATCGCAAAGCCATCCTTGAGCTGCGCGGCAATTGCCTGCGCACCCTCGAGGTTCATGTCGCCCACGACCACCTTCGCGCCTTCTTCGCTCAGCCGCAGGGCCAGCGCCTCGCCCAGTCCCTGCGCCGCGCCGGTCACGACGACGACCTGATCCTTCAATCTCTGGCATTCACGCATTTGCATGTCGATCTCTCCTTTTCAAAGCGGTTTAATTCTTCGACCATTATAGCACAAAGGTTGCAAAACCGTTAGTCCTTTGTCGTAAAAAATCGCGCAAATCCGCTCTACCGGATGCCCCGCGCCTTGCCGAGAAAGTGGAACACCGCAAAAAAGACGATGTTGACCGCGACCACGCCCGCACCGGTCGGGAGCGAGTAGACGCAGGAGAGCATGAGCCCGATGAGAAAACAGACCGCAGAGATGACGCCTGCCGCGAGCACCACCTGCAAAAACCGCGAAAACACGCGCATGGCGGTGAGCGCCGGAAAGATGATGAGCGACGAGATGAGCATGGTTCCCATCAACCGCATGCCCATCACGACCGTCACGGCGGTAAGGATCGCGAGCAGCATATTGAAAAACGAAGCGTGCGTACCCGTCGCCCGGGCGAAGGTTTCGTCAAATGTCACGGCGAAGAGCCGCCGGTACGACACGATAAAGAGCGCCGCGACCGCGACAGAGACAATCGTCGCATAGAGCGCGTCTCCCGTCGAAACCGAGAGGATCGATCCGAACAGGTAGTTCGTGATGTCGATATTGATGCCCTTTGTGGTCGAGACGACCACGACGCCGATGGCGAGCGCGCCGGTTGAAAGAAGCGCGATCGCCGCATCGCCCTTGATGCGGCTCGACGCATTGAGCTTGAGGAGCAGAAACGCCAATATGATCACCACGATGGTCGTAAACACCATGGGATTTTCAGAAATCCACGAAGCCGCGCCGTAGTATCGGCTCGCGGCGGGTACGGAACCCAGCGCAGTTGCGATGGCAAGCGCACCGAAACCCACATGGGAAAGCCCGTCGCCAATCATGGAATAGCGCTTGAGCACCAGCGGAACGCCCAACAGCGCCGCGCACAGCGAGACCGAAAGGCCCACCGCCAGCGCACGCCGAATGAAGGGATAGCCGAGGTAACGCCCAAATTCCACAAACGCGCGGACGATCTCCGCGCGAAAGACAATCAAAAGAAGCGCCAACAGCACGCATAACAGCGCGAGCCCCGCCGACCATCGTTTGCGCAAAGCAAGGTCCTGATCAGTCATTGTCCCGCCTCCACTGCGCGTATTCACCGGATGTCAGATACCGGCCGACGGTGTTATTCATGACGAGCACGTGCTGCGCGTCCCGCAACGCGCCGTGCACGTCGTGCGAGATGGTCGCAACCGCGACGCCTTTGCGGTTCAGGGTCTTAATGATGTCATACATCTCCTCGGTTGCCTGCGGATCGAGGCCCGTGACCGGCTCGTCGAGGAGCAAAAGGGAGTCCGTCGCGCACATGGCGCGCGCGAGCAGTGCCCGCTGCTGCTGCCCGCCGGAGAGCGTGCGATAGGGCTTTTTCCGCAGCGCGGAAATACCGATCATCTCCATGTTTTCCTGCGCGCGCACCTTAAGCGCCCGGGAAAGAAAGAGATGCCCGCCCGCACGGCTGACCAGACCTGAAAACACGACTTCCTCAACCGAGGCCGGAAAATCGCGCTGCACCTGCGTCTGCTGGGGAAGATACCCGATCTGGTTTTTTTTGAGTCCGTCGCCATAGTGAACGGCGCCGGATTTCAGCTTCACGAGCCCGAGCATCGCCTTCATAACCGAACTTTTGCCCGAACCGTTTTCGCCAATGATGACGAGATAGTCGCCCTTTTCCACCCCGAAGGTCGCGTCCCGCACGGCGGTCACGCCCTCGTAGCTGATTTGCGCCTTCTCAAGTGCGATGAGCGCCATCCGCATCCTCCTCCGCACGCGCTGCGCACGCACCGCAGACTCCCACAAGCACGGACTGTTTGGGATCGATCATAAAGTCATGCTCGCCCCGAATATGCCGGGACAGCATGCCGACCAGCTCACAGTCCACATGGTACAGCGCCCCGCAGACCCGGCACATGAGGTGCAAATGCGAATCGCAATCCGCGTCGTCTTCGACGAATTGGTAAAAAAAGCCCGTCTCATTTTGATACTTGCGGACGCGCCCCTGTTCGGCAAGCTGCTCCAGGAAGCGGTAGACGGTGGTTTTCCCCGCGGCGATGCCGTCTTCGTGGAGCGCCTGCGTGAGCGCGTCGAGCGTGTAGTGCTGCAAAGCGTTATCCGTCAGAAAGCGGAGCATGTCGCGCTTTTGGCGGGTGGAGTATTCTCCGCGCATCAGTTTAACCCTCTTTCGAGCGCCTCCACATTCTTCTGCATCAGGGTAACGTAGGTTTCGCCCGCCTCAAAGTCCGTCTGCGTCACGTTTTGAAGCGACTGGAAGGTCAAAATGTCAACGCCTGTCTCCGCGGCGATTGTTTTGGCGATATTGCCGTTTGACAGCTCGATCTGATAGACGACCGGAATGTCGTCCGTCACGATCTTGTCGATCAAAAAGGTCACGGTCTGCGCGCTCGGCTCCGTCTCACTCGTACAGCCGGGGAAGGCGGCGTAGTATGTGAGGCCGTATTCGCGCGCGAAGTATAAAAACGGGAAGCGATCGCCGAAAATAAACTCCTTCCGCCGCGCGCTTGCGACGATATTGCGAAACGAAGTGTCGAGCGCCACGATGTCCGCCGCATACGCGTCCGCGTTGGCGGTATATGTCGTTTCGTTCGCGGGATCGAGGGCAACCAGCTTGTCCCGGATGAAATAGACCATCTTGGCGGCGTTCACGGGCGAGGTCCAGATATGCTCGTCATACGCCACGCCTTCCCCTTCCTCCTCGCCGGACTCCATGCCTTCCACCGTTTCCTCTTCGAGCGGGTCGATGCTGTCAAACATCCGCGCAACCGCCGGTGCGTCGTTTCCCAGCGAAGACAGGATGTCGTCCGCCCACACGTCCGATTCGCCGCCGATGTAGATAAAAAGATCCGCATCCATCACGGACACGATGTCCTCCGGCGAAGGATCAAAGGAATGAACCTCCTGCCCGGGCTTGATGAGCAGCGTGATTTTTGCCGCGTCGCCGACGACCGCGCGCGCAAAGTCGTAGCACGGAAAGTCGGTCACAACGATATTTAGATTTGTCTCCCCCATGCCGGGAAGGGCCGCACAGCCGGTGAGAAGCGCGAGTGTCAGAACGAGTGTCAGAACTTTCTTGATCATGATGCCCTCCGGAATATGAAATTGAATTCGGATTTCGATTTCATATTATATACCCATAGGCATATGATGTCAACCGCCGCGTCCCGTTATAAGGGGCGCGGCGGGAAAATCACATATTCTTTACAGTTTTTGGGCGATTTTTGAGATGCGGGTAACCGTGAAGAGCACGCCGCACACGAGGAAGATGACGAGCTGGAGCGCGTTCCACGGAAGATCCGCCCATGCGTATCCGGACCCGCCCATGAAGAGATCCACGACAAAGTAACCCCCGACGAGGATCGCACCCGCCGCGACGAGGGCAGACGCGGAGCGCATGCCGAGCTTTCCGGTCTTCAGCCCCCAACCGGCGACGAGACCCATGAGGCCCTTGATGATTAGCGTATAGGGCGCATACTGCAAATAGCCGCTGAGCACATCCGCCAGAAAGGAGCCGAGCGCTGCGGGAATGGCCGCGTAGGGACCGAGCAGCACGCAGCTCAGGGCGATCGCCCCGTCGCCAGGATGGAAATAACCGCCTGTGATCGGGACCTTCACGTATGCAGTCAGCGCCGCAATGACAGCGGTTAATAGCCCTCCGTAGGCAAGCCTTCTGATCTTCCGGGCGTACATGGGGCATCCCTCCATTGAATTTGCTTGGTTCGGATGCTATAATAGCATAAGAATATGAATTTTGATGCGGCGCGCCGGGCATTGCCCATAAAAAAAGCGCCCAGGAGGTACGCCATGCAGACCCCATCGAGCGGGCGGGTAAACCTACAGAAGCTGACGCGCTCCGCCATCGTCATCAATGGCGTACAGATCCTTGCCGCTGCGGGCGTCGCCCTATATGCGCTTGTCGCGACGAGATTTCACCTCTCGGGCCCGATCGAGCGCGCGGTGATCAGCGCCATGGCGTTGGTTGTTATCTGGGGTGCTGCGGTCGATATCCGCGAGGCGTATTCCGCACGCCATATTTCGACCCAGCGGCAAATGCTCGAGGAGGCGTATGAACAGCTTGAAAACCTCAATGCCACGCTGCGGGCACAACGGCACGACTTCATGAATCACATTCAGGTGGTCTATTCGCTCACCGAATTTGGCGACAATGCATCCGCGCTTGATTATATGGACAAAGTGTACGGCGACCTACAGCGCGTGGGACGCGCGCTCAAGACCGCTTCACCCGCCATCAACGCACTCATCGCGGCAAAGATGGCCGATTGCGAGGAAAAGGGCATCCAATTTGCGGCAGACATCACGTCGCGCTGGGACGGGTTGCCCCTGCCGAGCTGGGAGATGTGCCGGGTTCTCGGGAACCTGATTGACAACGCGGTCGAAGCGCTCGGGCCATCTGGGTCGCGCAGACTCATCGTTTCCCTATCGGAAAACGTGCGCGAGTACGTATTTTCCGTTGAAAACGACGGGCGCAAAATTCCGGAGGAGATGCGCGAGCGCATCTTCGAGATGGGCTTTTCGACGAAGGGCGTGGGACGCGGCATGGGGCTTCACACAGTCCGGCACATCATGCGCGAGGCGGGCGGGGACATCCGGCTCGATCCAGACTGTGCGCACACGCGCTTTACCGGCACGATCCCGAAGGCCAACGCGTGCGACATCGCACAGCGACCGGCGGACGCGGCCGTGTAACGGCAAAAAAAGCGCCGAGCCCATTCCAGGGCACGGCGCTTTTTTGTGTGATGGACACTGCCGCGCAGCAGTCTCACGGAATGTGCAGCGTGGGCGGCTTTAACTGATTCGGGTTGATGGTGGGCGCGGGGGTCGGCGTGGGTTTGGGTTTCTCCGGCGCCATCGGGGGACGCGTGGTCGCGTGCGGAAGCTGCAACTCCGGACGGATGAATTCGGTGCCGGACATCAGCGTCGGCACGGGTGTCGTGGTCTCGTCGGGTGCGGTCGTCGCCCCCAAAGAAGGCAGGTGCGGTGAGAGGCCGGGAACTTCGACGTCCGAGAGCGCCTGCGCGGCCGCAAAATCGAGCGAGGCAGGGCGCTTCACGGAAAAGGACGCGGCGGCGATATTCATGAATCCCCATGGATCGGTTAAAAGCTCCACGGTCAGCGCATAGTTGTCCGGCGCGGTCGGCGCGATCAAAAACGTATTTTCCATCAGCCATCCGGTTTCGCTCATGATTCCGGACGCGTTGCCATAAAGCGTGTAGCGGTAGCCTTCAACATTCTGCGGGTTTGCGACCGCAACCGTCCACAAAACCGCCTCGCCGAGCCGGATGTCGGACTTGTCGGGCGTGATGGATAAGATGTGCGGCGTTCCGACCGCGAATGTGCGGACCGGCACGCTGGCAAAATCTGCCGTCTGGGTGCCGTCCGATACAATCCCGACAACCTGGTATTCCTGGCCGATCCGATCCGGCACGCAACTGAATGTCGGCTCAGAGGCGTTCACCGCGGGACCGACTTGATCGGCGCCGCAATATAGGAGATACATGTACGTCAGCTGGCCCGCTCCGGATGTGTGCACCGTCCACGTAATCGGTTCGCCGACACATACCGATAACGCGTCCGCCGTCACGCTGTCCACCGCCAGTTCCGCACCGACAACCTTCGTTTCGCCCGATGAAGCGGAAGAGGCGCGCACCGCGTCCCGCGCGAAGGCAACTGCCGAGTAAGCGCCGACCGTGCCCGGTTGATATTTGATTGCGGCGGATGCGCCCGTCTCAATCCATTCCACGAATGCGCCGTCACGATAGAGCGCGAACGCGTACTGCACTTCGCCCACCGCGCCCGTTACCTGCGCCGTAAAGGTGATTTTATCGCCCAGAACCACCTTCCACGCGCTCGCCGTCACGCCCGAAACCCGAACGCCCGGACGATCCGCCACCGACACATCCGCGCCCATGCCATTTGCGCTTTCAAGTCCGCTCTGCGCGTGGACGGAAACCGAATAGACACCCGGCTCCGTCGCCGTATAGCGAAAGACGCCGGACGCCCCCGTGGGAAAAAACGACTGAAGCGCTCCGTCCCGGTAGAGAAAAAAGGTGAACGCGACACGATCCTGTCCGCCGGACACCGCCGCCGTCCAGATTATTTCATCGCCCACCTGCGCGCTTTGCAGGTTGACAGAAACATCGGCGATCGTGAACGGCGCGCCTTTTGCCTCCGCTACGTTCACGGGCGCGCCTTTTGCCTTGGTCTTACCGTCGGCGTTTGTCGCCAGAACCTCAACCGTATAGGTGCCAGGCGTGGTCGGCGTATATTCGGCCACGTTTGGTTCGCCATCCTTGGCGACCACGAGGTCTAAAAGCGTCCCGTCCCGGTAGACGAAAAAGCCGTAACCCTTTGCCCCGCGCGCGACGCACGTCCAGGCAATCGTGACGCCGAGTGGAACCTCCGTGCGGCTTGCCGAGAGGAGGAGGATTTCCGGCGCGCCGGATGAAACCTCGCAGCTTCCTCCGCTTTGCCGCACGGCGCCGGAAGCGTCGCACGCGACCACAATCAGCGTATAGACGCCCGGCGCATCGGGCACGGTGCTGTAATAACTGGCAACGGCAGACGGCTCATAGGCGAGAAGGCGCGCATCGCAATACAGGAAAAAGGCGCATGGCGGCTGCGCATCCCAACCCTCAAAGGAAATCTGCCACGTGATCGTCTCGCCGCATTTTGCCTGCGCACGATCGCAAACGACCGACACCGTGCCCACAGCGTGCGCGTCCGAACCATACAGAAAGACCGACAGGACCAACAGAAACGCAACCTGCAATGAACTTCGCTTCATAATCCAATCCCCCCGCTCTGCAATCGATCCTCTATTAGACGTTTCGGCGGAGGAAAAGTTTGGCAAAAACGTGGCAATGAAAAAAAGCCGTCCGGCGGTGTTTTCCCGTTCCGGATGGCTTATCAGAGATGCTTTTTCAGCCCCGTCAGCGGTTCCCCTTCGCAATTTCCGAAAGGATGGCGTTCACGATGATCGCCGTCGCGCCCGTACCACCCTTTTTGCCGCGCGCGATGATGGTCGCCATATCGCTGTCGAGGAGGCGCTCCTTGAGCTGTACGGCGCTTGCAAAGCCGTTGGGCGCGGCGAGCACGCACACGTCGCTCATCGGCTCGTGCTGGCGGCGGGAGATCAGCCTTTGAATGGCGGCGGGCGCGGAACCGACGACCATAAGTTTGGGCCCGGCGACCGCGAGGCCGTAATCCACCGCGATTTCCGCGCGGGTAACGCGGCGCTGTTCAGCCACCGTCACCACGCGGGGATCGTCAATAAAGCACAAAACACGCGCGCCCTTATTGCCCAAAAGGCCCTCGTTAATTTCGTTCATGACGATCGTGGTATCGGTAATAATCGAGCCGCCCATTTCCACAAGTCTTTTCACGTGTGTGAGCGCGGTCGGGCTGAAAAAAATACTCTGCGCCAACGCAGAATCGCCCGTTTCACTCTCAACCGCCGCGAGAATATTTGCCATTTCCTGGTTTAAATACGGTATGCCGATCGCGTGCCGGCTGCCGTCAGGCTTTGCACTCCGAATCACAATAACACTCCGTTCCTGGCGAACACGCCAACAAAACTGGTCCGTAAACCAATATATTATGATTGAAGTTAAAATTCAAGTCGGTTTACAGGTTTATAACTTCACGTTTCATATCTTTACATATTAAATCGCTTGATGACATATAAACCAAGAATATCGAATACCCGCGCGTAGGCGTCAGGATACATATGAACGCCGTCTATCGCATATTCCGCGCGCAAATTCCCGTCACCGTCCGCAAGGCAGCTCGTTACGTCCGCGTATAAAAGACTCATTTCATCTGCCATCGCGCGCAAAAGTGCGTTCACCCGGGCAATCTCTTCGTTCGTGCGCGCACCCAGCCAGCTCGGATCGGGGCAGAGTGCGCGATTGACGGGATAATAACTCATGACGACGATCTCGACACCCGGCAGAGCCGCGCGGATGCGCGACAGGATCGCGCGATATTTTACGATCAGTTGCGCGGCGGTATATCCGGCAAGCGCCATGTCGTTTGTGCCGATGTTGATAAACAGCCGCCGCGGCGCGAGATCGATCACGGCGGAATGGAGTCGGGCGTCAAAGCCGTCGAGCGTATCGCCGCCGATTCCCCGGTTATAGACCACGGGACGTCCGGGCAGCGTTTGTGCCATTTCCGAAATGGGAAAATCCTCCATGAGCGACGAGCCCGCAAACACAATCTGCCCTTTTTGCGCGCGTGCGTTGAGCTGTTCATGCTTTTTTACCTTGATCTCGTACTCCGTCATATCCCCTGCACCTCCGAAAAAACCGGGAGCCGAAGCTCCCGGTTGGCATGATGCATATTATATCAGCTGATTGCGTCCGCGACAAGGGGTGCCTGCGCATGGGAGACGACAATCTGGTCGTTTTGCGCATCCACATAAATGGCGCTGCCTTCCGGCACGTCTTCCGAGATGAGCATGCGCGCGACGGGCGTCTCGACGGCGCGCTGGAGGAACCGCTTGAGCGGCCGTGCGCCGTATACCGGGTCATATCCGTTATCGATGACAAAGGCCTTGGCGGCATCGGTCAGTTGAACCGTCAGATGGCGGTCCGAAAGCCGATTCGAGAGGTCCTTCAGCATGAGTTCCATGATGCCCATGATTTCCGTGCGCGTGAGCGGCGTATAGAACACGATCTCGTCCAGGCGGTTAAGAAATTCGGGTTTGAACTCCATCTTGAGCAGGGACTCCACCTGCTGACGCGCTTCCGGACGCAGGCTTCCGTTTTTGTCGATGCCCTCAAGGATGATGTTGGAACCGAGGTTCGAGGTCAGAATGATGATTGTGTTTTTAAAGTCCACCAACCGTCCCTGCGAATCCGTAATCCGACCGTCGTCGAGCACCTGAAGCAGTATGTTGAACACGTCCGGGTGCGCCTTTTCCACTTCGTCAAAGAGCAGCACGGAGTAGGGTTTTCTGCGCACGGCCTCGGTCAGCTGACCGCCCTCCTCGTACCCCACATAGCCCGGAGGCGCCCCAACCAGCCGCGACACGGAGAATTTCTCCATGTATTCGGTCATGTCGATGCGGATGAGGTTCTTCTCGTCGTCAAAGAGCGCCTGCGCGAGCGTCTTTGCAAGCTCGGTCTTGCCGACGCCGGTGGGACCCAGGAACATGAACGAGCCGATGGGCCGGTTTGGGTTTGAGATGCCCGCGCGGGAGCGCAGAATCGCCTCTGCGACCTTTGAGACCGCCTCGTCCTGCCCGATCACGCGCTCATGGAGAATTTCCTCCAGCCGGAGCAGTTTTTCGCGCTCGCCCTCAAGAAGTTTGGTCACGGGGACGCCCGTCCAGCGTGAAACGATTTTGGCAATTTCGTCGTCGGTCACGCGGTCGCGCAGCAGATGATCGGCCGAGGCCGCCTTTTCTGCCTTTTCCTCTTCCTCCCTGAGTTGGGCCTGCAGGGCGGGAAGGCGTCCATACTGGAGTTCCGCCGCCTTGTCAAGGTCGTACTCGCGCTGCGCCTTTTCGATCTCAGCGTTGACCTGCTCGATCTGCTCGCGGAGTTTGCGCACCTTGCCGATGTCCTGCTTTTCCTTTTCCCATTTTTCCTTCATGTCCGCAAACTGATCGCGCAGCTGCGCAAGGTCATTTTGGACATTGCCGAGCTGGCGGCGGGAAAACTCGTTTTGCTCGTTCGCAAGCGCCGCTTCCTCGATCTCCTTCTGCATGATCTCACGCGCGATCTCGTCCATTTCCTGCGGCATGGAGTCGATCTCCGTGCGGATGACCGCACAAGCCTCGTCGACCAGGTCGATGGCCTTGTCGGGCAAAAAGCGGTCGGTGATATAGCGATCGGAGAGCCGCGCGGCGGCAATCAGCGCCTGGTCGGAAATTTTCACGCCGTGGAAGACCTCATAGCGTTCCTTCAGGCCGCGTAAAATCGAGATCGTGTCCTCGACCGTCGGCTCGTTGACCAGAACGGGCTGGAAACGCCGCTCAAGCGCGGCATCCTTCTCGATGTACTTTCTGTATTCGTCGAGCGTGGTCGCGCCGATGCAGTGGAGTTCGCCGCGCGCGAGCATGGGCTTGAGAAGATTCCCCGCGTCCATGGCGCCCTCGGCCTTGCCCGCGCCCACGATGGTGTGCAACTCGTCGATGAAGAGGATGATTTTCCCTTCCGACTTTTTGATCTCCTCAAGCACGGCCTTGAGCCGCTCTTCAAACTCGCCGCGGAATTTCGCGCCCGCGATGAGGGAACCCATGTCCAGCGCAAAGAGTTGGCGATCCTTCAGGGTCGAAGGCACGTCGCCGCGCACGATGCGCTGCGCGAGGCCCTCCGCGATGGCGGTTTTGCCGACGCCCGGTTCGCCGATCAAAACCGGATTGTTTTTCGACTTGCGCGAAAGGATGCGCACCACGTCACGGATTTCGGCGTCGCGCCCGATCACGGGATCGAGCTGCTGCTGTTTTGCGCGATCCGTCAGGTCCGTGCCGTATTTTTTTAGTGCGTCATAGGTGTCCTCGGGCGAATCGGTGGTCACGCGGGTATTGCCGCGCACTTTTTGCAGTTGCGCAAGGAATGCGTCGCGCGTGACATTGAAGTCCGTCAAAATCCGCTTGACCGCGCCGTTCGGCTTTTCGATCAGCGCGAGCATGATGTGCTCAACGGACACGAATTCGTCCTTCATGCCCTCGGCCTGCGCCTCCGCCTCCACCATCGCGGCATCCACCGCCTGCGAGATGTAGACCTTGTTTGCCTCGCGCCCCGGCCCCGTCACGCGCGGAATGCGCTCGATCTCCCGCTCGCACGCGGTGCGGAATTTTTTGAGGTCGACGCCCATTTTGTTCAGCAGTTGGCCGACCACGCCGCCCTCCTGCACCGCAAGGGCGTAGAGGAGGTGCTGCTGGTCGATCTGCATATTGTTATACTGAACGACAAGCTCCTGCGCGTCGCGCACGACCTCCATCGATTTTTGTGTGTATTTTTCAGCGTTCATATTCGATCTCACTCCCCCAAAGTCTATTTTGACTTTCTTTGACTATTATAGTCACCCACCCCTTCCTTGTCAACCGTTTTTTTGCCGAATTCGAAAATTCTTTGCGGCCAAAAATAAAAAAGCGGCGCGGGGAGAACCCCGGCCGCAGCTTTTCCCATTGATCACAGCGTCATTTCTGCGTCGACATCGCAGGTCGCATTTCCCGTCGCTTCGACGGCGATGTTGTTGATCCATACGCCGCGCAAGACGAGCAGAAAGCCGATGACGCACTTGACGAGGTTGCTCAACTGGGAAACCCCGTAGACCCACTGGATGGAGAGCGCGGTGTGCTCGACCATCAAATAGACGACCGGCACGCTGACAAACCAGATGGAGAGACTGTCGAACACGAATGTGATAATCGTCTTTCCACCGGAGCGAAGCGTGAAATAGCAACAGTGGGCGAAAGCCATGATGGGCATGGTCCCTGCAAGGATGAGCATGAAGTCGGTCGCAAGCGCGCGCACCGCCGGTTCAAGCTTATAGATCAGCGGGATAAAAGGCGACGCAATCGCGAGCAGGATGCCAAGACCCAGAGACATCATGATGCTGAAGGCAATGAGCCGCCAGGCGGTCCATTTGGCGCGCACCATATCGTTCGCACCCAGCGCCTGTCCGACCATGATGGCGACCGCGCTGCCCATGGCAAAGATCGCGGTGTTAAAAAGATTTGAAACCGTGCTCGCGATATTCATGCCCGCAACCACGTCCAGCCCGCGCATGGCGTAGCACTTCGTCAAGGTCGTCATGCCAAGCACCCAGATCGTCTCGTTCAAAAGAAGGGGAAGGCCGCGCACGAAGATGCGCTCGACCATGCGCGCGGGAACCCGCAGCGTTTCATAAAGACCGCGCATGTAAAAATACTTCACGCTGTTTTTGCGTACGCCGACCAATATGATCCCGAGCTCGACAAAGCGCGAGATCACCGTCGCGAGCGCCGCGCCGCGCGCGCCCATCTGCGGGAAGCCGAGCTTTCCGAAGATCAGCAGATAGTTAAAGACGAGGTTTGTCAGCACGGCGGCCGTCGAGGAAATCATGGGGAGCACCGTATCCCCGCCCTCGCGCAGGGTGGACGTATACGCCTGCGAGATCGCAAACGGCAAAAGCCCTGCAAGCATGATGACGAGATAGCTGTTGCCCGCGGCAAGCGTGTCCGCAACAGAGGTCACCGCCTCGCCCTTCGCGATGAAGAGTTCGAGAAGCTGCGTGCCAAACACGGAGAAGACGATCGCCGCGAGCCCGAAGATGATCAGGCTCACATAGAGCTTGAAGCGCGTCGCCGCGCGTACGCTCGCATAGTCCTTCGCGCCGAAAAACTGGGCGCAGAAAATACTCGCGCCGGAAATTCCGCCGAAGATGACGATGTTGTAGACAAAAATCAGACTGTTGGCAAGCGAAACGCCCGCCATGAGTTCCTGCGTCGTCTGCCCCATCATGACGTTGTCCATCAGATTGACAAACGACGAGATGCTGTTTTGTATGATGATCGGGAACACAATCGCGAACATCGCGCGATAAAAAGGCCGGTCGCCGAACACGTAGTGCGTCCACCGCCGGGATGAATGCTCCATTGGATGATCCCTCATTCCCCGTATATTCTGCGGCACTCCACCGTCGGCGTGCCATCCATTTCTCTCAGATACAGTGGTTCCATGAAATGAAGTCCCGCGCCCGCACCCTTGACGCCGTCAATCAGGATATGTTTGGGCGGTTTTCCCATGACGCCGTGTACCGTTCGCACCCTTTTAGGCGCGATGCCGGCATCCTCCATCGCCCGAAACATTTCAAGTGCGCGCGGCGCCGGATAGACGACCGCGAACCGTCCGCCGGTTTGCAAAAGCCTGGCAGCCGCGGCCGCAATGTCCAATGGGGTCAATTCTCCTGCATGCCGGGCCATGCGCGCCGCCTCATTGCTGCTCAAAAGCGCAGCGCCCGCCTTGAAATAAGGGGGATTGCACGCACAGAGCGTGAACTGACCGTGACCCAGCGCCGCGTGCGCATCTCGAATATCGCCCGCGATCACAGAAAAACGATCCGCGACGCCGTTCAGAACGGCGTTGCGCACGGCGCGATCCGCCGCGTCGGGCAGGATTTCGATTCCCGTAACGTGAATCTCCGGCCTGCGCGCGAGGAGCAAAAGCGCCACTGCGCCCGCGCCGCAGCACAAATCAACCACGCGCGCCCTGCGTGCCGGCCGTGCGAAGTCCGCGAGCAAAACCGTGTCGGTGCCGAACCGAAAGGCATCCGGATGCTGAATGATTCGAAAGCCGCGCCTTTGCAGATCGTCGATCCGTTCGCCGGGTTTTAAAAGCGCATGATCCATCAGCGAATCGCTCCGAAATCCCATACATAGGCGCTCACATAGTCCATATCGGAAAGATTGCCCGTGGCAACCTGATCCGTCTGAGGATCAACATAGGCCATCACAGAGGGTTCCACGCACACCGCGAAGCGAAGCTTCATGGCATTCTCATCGCCGCTTCCGAGCACCACGATGTCGCCGGGGCCGATGTCCGCCTCGGAATACGCCATCTGCCCGATGTTCGAAAGGATCTCGCCGGGTTCTGAAATGGCAATACCGTTTTTCGCAAACACGTAGCGTGCAAACCCGAAACCGGGGAAAAATTCATCGCCGTCCTCCTGAAAGTCCTGTCCGACCATCGCCTCCGCCGTGAGACAGATGCCGGTCAGCGTATCTGCGCTGATGTCGTTCGCGCTGTCCGCAAGAACATCGACCGAATGCACGTCCGCAAGCCGCGTCGCGTCGATCACGTCGCCCGTCGCGTCGCCCGAGACCGGAATCCCGTTCGCGGCGCAGAAGAGCATGACGGCAGCCTCCGTGCCGCGGCCATAGGCGCCGTTGGGCGTTCCGACAAAGAATCCCAGCTCCGCAAGCCGCGTCTGAAGGGTAAACACGTCGTCGCCCGAATCACCGTAATAGAGCGCGCCGTCGCCCGCAGCGGCAATTGCCGCATCCGAAAACATGGCTTCATATGTCGCGGCGTCCACCGTGCCCGTCTGCGTCAGACTATTGCCCGCCTGAAAGCGCGCAACGGCGCGCGCGGTGATTTCACCATAGGTGCCGGTCAGATCGCCCTTGAAATACCCCAGTACGCGCAGTCTGTCCTGTATGGCGCGCACATTTGCACCCGCATCGCCCTTTTGGGCCGTTTGGGACTGGACGTATTCTTCGCGGCTCACAGATTCACCCTCGTAAAGCCGAATGAACGTCGACGCGTCCGCCGTGCCCGTTGGCGCAAGGCCGTTTGCCGTCTGGTAAGCGGCGACCGCACGGCGCGTGCCCTCGCCAAACACCCCGTCGGCATTCGCCGTATAAAAACCGAGCGCCGAAAGCGCATTCTGGAGCGTTTTGACCTCTTCGCCCTTGTCGCCGGATTTGAGATAAACGTTTTCGTACTTTTTCACGAACGCGGCGATAAAGGCCTGGCGCGTGACCACATCGTCCGAATGCAGGAGCTGCTGGGTCTGAACGTCCGCAACGCCGGTGCGCGCAAGCCCGTTCGCCGTCTGAAAATCGCCCACGGCAGTCGCAACGACGTTATCGAATGTGCTGGTCGCCTGGGTCATGTATCCGAGCTCGACGAGCCGCTTGGTAAGCACCGTTACGGTCTCGCCCGACGCGCCGTCCTCGAGCATCTGCGCCGCGAAAGAGACGCCCGCGATCAGCATCAATACGGTCGCGAGCGCCAGGGCGCGTACACAAAGTCGCACGTTAATCCGCCTTCCTGACATGTCCAATGGGAACATAACCCTCATAGCCTCCGTAGGAGACATATGTCCACGTTTTCGAATAGGCGAGCACATAGCAGGTTTCCCCCTTCGAAATGCCCGCAACCGCAGCTGCGGTCGTACTCGCCGCCTCATAGACGAACGAATCCGCCGTCATGACCACCTTGATCGCACTGGTCGGAATATTGGCAGACGCGAATGCCTCATAGGCCGAAGTCTGCACATACGCCCGCTTGAGATACTTTTTCGCGACGTAGCCCTTGACCCCGCTCGGGGTCTGGATGCGCACCCAACTGCCCTTGATCGCAAGCACCTTGACGACATTGCCTTTCTTCAGATACCCAAGGGTGCGGGACGAGGTGGATGTCGTCTTTCTGATGCGCAGACGCGAGCTGGATTTGGAAAGCTTGACAACCGCATACACCGCCGTGTCTTCGGTCGGGCTCGGCGTCGCCGTAACGGTCGGCGTCGGGCTCGCGGTTGCCTCGGGCGAGGATGTCACGCCGGGCGTCGCGGTGGGAACGGGCGTTGGTGTGGGCGACACATCAACCGCCGCAAGATAACGGGTCATCACGTACCCCCGATACGACCGAATGCCGATCGCCGTCCAATCGCCCGTCTGGAAATAAACGTCTACGAGCGTACCATAGCTGAGCCGCGTAAGGATGCTTGAACTGGTGGTCGGCTTTTCGCGCAGGTTGAGCGTGCTCGACGTGCTGGAGAGCTTGATCGTCGCCTGACCGACGGGCGTTGCCCATTGGTCGTCTTCCGCATCGTCCGCATCGATGCCGTCGCCGGTTTGATCTGCGAGCACGACACTTTGGATCGCGGTGCCCGGATAATAGAAGGTCAGTATGTCCTCACAGTCCATGGAATAATTCTGCGCCATGACCTTCGCGCCGCGCTGGCTCATGCCGATGCCGTGCCCCCACCGGCGAAACGTCACGGTGATCGTGGTATCCGTCTCGTCCACCCAGACCGTTTCATTCGCCGAGGAATTGATGGACAGTGCATACCATGTCTCAAAGGCATCATAGGTGGGCACATCAATGGTTACCTGCCCGGAGACGGGCGCGCCAAACGCATCGGACGTCGAGGCTTTGACGGTAAAGCGAAGGTAGGTATAAAGCCTGCTGGGCTCCGGATACCTCGGCTTGACGGGCTCGATGGACACGATTTCGTCGATGGTGACATCGGTCGCACTCAGGCTGTTTTCTGAAATCGTATCGGACATTCCGGCGACAAGCGCCTGATAGAGGTTCTGGTTGATGGTTTTTCCGGTGAGATCCTTCGAAAACGTGACTGATTTATATGTCGCACCGCTCTCAAGGTCATAGGGATCGTCCTTTACGGTACTGTAGGCAATGGTCGACCCCCACGCGTTTTTGGTGGACTCGGTCTGCCCGCCGTTTGATGCGCCGTAAAAGCATGCGGCCAGAGCGCCGTCATACGCGAGGAGCATTCCGCGCGTGCCGTCCACGGCGGCAATGACGTTGGCATAACTGGCATTATAGCCCTTGAACACCTGATCGGCGGACGAATCCACCACATCGTAGGCCTTGGACGTGCGCGTCGTTTTGGCCCGCAGCACGTAATTGCGCGCGGCGATCGCCTGCGCCTTCAGCGCCTCGATCGGGTAGGAATTGGACATCTCATAGCCCACCACGCCATAGAGGTAATCCTCGACATAGGTGCGCATGACGACCATGATCACGCTCGATGAGATCGAGAATGTCATGTCTCCGCAGAACACGTTCGCAAGCGCGGGTGATGTAAACCGAACGCCGCCCGTGCCCGCCTTCGAGCGGTTGATGGTGATCGACGAGGCGCTGATCGTCTCGGAACCACCCTTAAGCGTGAGTTTGCCGCCAGAAAGCGTCACCGTCACGACCGAGCCGCTCCCGATCTTGCGGGAGGAGTCGTTGTTTATGTAATAGGCGGTCGACGTCGTAAATGTAACAGACGTCGGTGAACCGAGCCGGGTGAGCTTCACGCGCACCATTCCGTCCGCCTCCGCAAGCGCAATCTGCGAGGGTGGGGGCAGCAGGATTAAAATGAGGACAAGCGCAAGCGTGAGCGCAAGCATCCGTTTCAGGCGGGACATATCCTTCCTCCGTATCACATTGCGATGTCGCACATGAGCGCAATGTGTAGGATTTCTATATGAAAGCCCCGAATCCTGCCGGATCATACATTTGTTGGATTGTCGCCTCATTTCCGTAGAGACAAAAACGAAGAGGCCCTAAGCAGGGCCTCTTCGCGCGATCCGCCGATTAAGCCTCTTTGGGGGCATCAACGGGGCAGACGCCCGCGCACGCGCCGCAGGAGATGCAGGTATCCGCGTCGATGACGTACTTTCCGTCGCCCTCGCTGATCGCGTTGGTGGGGCACTCCGCCTCGCAGGCGCCGCAGGAAATGCAATCGTCCGTAATAATATATGCCATGGTAACACCTCCGTATAAATTGACAGCGCTATTATACACGAACGCACCAGAAAATGCAAGAAATGAATTTGACAGCGGAAGTTCTTGCGTGGTAGGATGTCACGGGTGATAAAATGAATGGAAAAACCGTCTCCGCGGCGCGGGGACTGATCGGAGATTTGACGCCGCTTGCACAGGATTGCGGCGCGCTGTGCGGTGCGGCCTGCTGCCGGCCGGACGAGGACGGCGCGGGCGGCATGTACCTGTTCCCCGGCGAGACATGGCCCGGAAAGATCCTGGAAGGCGATTTCGCGCCTATCGCGGTCTGCGACGGACGCTGCAAGCGGGAAACGCGCCCGCTCGCGTGCATAATTTTTCCCTTAACCCCTGTCTTTTCGGGCGGCGTTTGGAAGCTGCGCATGGACGCGCGGGCGCGCGCAATGTGCCCCCTCGCGCCCTCCGGCGCAAAGGGCATGGATCGTGCATTCGCCCGCGCGGTACTGGGGGCGATCCGGCTGATCGCGCAAGACCCCGAAGGCGATGCGTTTTTACGCGCGTGGCAGGCGCGCGAAGACGCATTCCGGCATTTTACTCTTTAGGGAAGCCCCGCACAATTCAGCAGCGCGCTGACGGCTGTTTTTTCGCCATCTGCTCCTTGCAAAAAACTCGATTGACATCCAATCAACCTTCGGTTTCTGCAATTGCACCTGACAAAAAATCCGCACGTCATCGCACCGCTTCATTTGTGCGGTATTGCTTTAAAGAACCTGCAAATAGACGCACTTCAGATATTTGGTCTCGCTGGCGGCGGGCAAAATGGGGTGGTCGTAGCCCTGCGTGCGGTACTCGATCATGCGCACGCGCTTTTTGGAATCGCGCACGGCTTCGTTGATCATCTGTTGGAACATGTCCTGTGAAACGTGCTGTGAACAGGAGCAGGTGACGAGGTACCCGCCGGGACGGACGAGCTTGAGCGCGCGCAGGTTGATTTCCTTATAACCGCGAAGCGCCGCCGGAACGGCCGCCTTGGCCTTTGTAAACGCAGGCGGATCGAGAATGACCAGGTCAAACTGCGCCCCTTCGTCGGTCAACGCGCGCAGATGGTCAAAGCAGTTGTGCGTCTCGAACGCGACGTTCGAAAACCCGTTGCGGGCTGCGTTTTCGCGCGCGACGACGAGCGCATCTTCTGAAATATCGACGCCCAGCACGCTCTTTGCGCCGTACTTGGCGGCGTGCAGCGAAAAGGAACCGTTGTGGCAGAAACAGTCCAGTACCCGCGCATCCTTGCAGAAGGGCGCGATCCCCGCGCGGTTCTGCTTTTGATCGAGAAAGAAGCCCGTCTTTTGACCGTTTTTTGCATCGACCGAAAAAAGAATGCCATTTTCGCGCATGTCGATTTCATTCGGCACCTCGCCCCACAGAAGCCCCGCGCGCTGCTCCATGCCCTCGAGCCGCCGAACGGGCACGTCGCTGCGTTCGTAGATCCCCTTGGGCGCGACGATTTCGACGAGCAATTCCACCAGCATGTCGCGGATGCGCTCGATGCCGAGGGACAATACCTGCATGACGAGATAATCCCCGAATTTGTCGACGATAAGTCCGGGCAGGAAATCCGATTCCGAGTAGATGAGCCGGCAGGACATGGTGTCGCACAGCGCCTTTCGGTAATTCCACGCGTCCTCGACGCGGGATTTGAAAAACGCGCGGTCGCACGGTTCGTCATGGGTCGTAAGCATGCGAATCGATATTTGAGACGTAGGGTTGTAAAATGCGCGGCCGATCAGGGCGCCGCGAAAATTTTGAACCTCGACAATGTCGCCGTTTTGATACTCGCCCGCGACCGTTTCGATCTCGGACGCATAGATCCACGGATGCCCGCCGCGCACGCGCGTCTCGCGGGTCTTACGAAGTGTAACGGATGCCATATGTGCCCTCCGATTGATTTGATGCACACCATGATACCACTTTTCACGCCGCTTGTCGATTGGGCGATTGGGTGATATAATTTTATGGGGTGATTCTTTGGACGACAGGCGATTGAACAAATATATCGCGGACAGCGGGTACTGCTCCCGGCGCGAGGCGGACAGGCTCATCGAAGAAGGCCGCGTGACGATCAACGGGCAAGTCGCCGCGCTCGGCACACGGGTCGACGCGGCTGCGCGCGTTGCGGTCGACGGGCATGCGCTCGACGGCGCGGGGGAAAAGGTGTATCTCGCGCTGAACAAGCCGCGCGGCATCGTGTGTACCGCCGACCCGCGCGAGCCGATGAACATCGTGGATTATCTCAACTACCCGGTGCGCGTATACCCCGTCGGCCGGCTCGACAAGGACAGCGAAGGGCTGATTCTGCTCACGAGCGACGGGGACATCGTCAATCGGCTTCTGCGCGCGGCGGGCGGACACGAAAAGGAATATGAGGTTACGGTCGATCGGCCCGTGACGCGCGCGTTTCTGGATAAGATGCACGCGGGGGTGGAAATCCTGGATCGCGTGACCCTCCCCTGCCAGATTCGGCGCACGGGGCCAGATTCGTTTAACATGATATTGATTCAGGGCTTGAATCGCCAGATCCGGCGGATGTGCGAGGCGCTGGGTTATCGCGTGACGCACCTGCGCAGAATCCGGATTATGAACATCCGGATCGGCACGATGAAGCCCGGCGAATGGCGTCACGTGACGCAGAAGGAGCTTACCGACCTGATGAATCGCCTCGCGCACAGTACCAACGAACCCGGCCTGTACGACGAGGACGAATAAAAAACCGGAGGGGCGCACCTCATTTGATTGCATCGCAAAATCGGCGGCGCGGGGTTTGCTCCCCCGCGCCGCCGACTCGTTTTGATTGTCAAAATGAAATTTCAGCCATTCCCGCCCACATCAGATCCTGCACAGGACCGACTCCTCTGTCTTCTCATCGAAGAAGTGAAGGCGATTCGAGTCGATGGCGAGCGTCATCTGGTCGCCGGGACTGGCGATGCAGCGGGGGTCGACGCGGGCGATGACGTCGGAATCGACGCCGGGAAGCCTCGTATGAAGGTACGTTTCGGAACCCATGAGTTCGACGTGGCGCACGACCGCTTCGACGGCGCTTTCCGGCGAAACGGAGATAAACGCCTGCTCGTAGTGCAGGTTTTCGGGTCGAACGCCCATGAGCACGCGGCACCCGATGTACTTCGCATCCACGAGCTTCGAGAGTTTCCCGGCGGGAACGAGGATGCGATTTTCCCCGAATTCAGCGTAGACCTCCTCGCCTGCGCGCGACAGCGTCGCGGGTATGATGTTGATGAGCGCATTGCCAAAATATTCCGCAACAAATCGATCGGCGGGATAATCATAGATATTCTGCGGGGTATCCGACTGGCGTATCTTTCCCTCTTCGAGTACGACGACGCGCGTCGCCAGCGAAAGCGCCACGTTCCCGGCATGCGTCGACATGACAAACGCCGTCTTTGTGCGCGCGTGGAATTCCTTGACCGCCAATCGCATGCGCGCAGCTATGCGTGAGCCCATGCCGTCGAACGGGTCGATGAATAAGACGACCTTCGCGCCCGTCGCGCGTGCCCGCACCATCCCGGCGAGCAGCTTCCCGTCGGGTTCCAGGTGGTTATAGCGCAAATCGAGCACGCGCCGCGCATCCAATTCGGCAGCAGCGTCTTCGATGCGCGTCTCAATCTCCGCGGCGCGCATGCGCGCGCGCCTGAGAAGCCGCGTGATCTCGCCGCGGGGCGTGCCAAAGAGCGGCACGTCGTTGATGAGACTTGCGGCGGGCAGTCCGCGCCGAAAGCGCGCAACAAGCGCGGCGTTGACATACACGTCGCCCGTGTATTGACCGCCGTAGCCCTCCGCCATGCGGATCAACTCCGCCTTGCCGCACCCCGCCCGGCCCACGAGCGCCACAAACTCCCCGTCATCGATTTCGAGCGAGAAGTTGTGAAGCGCAGCGCCGCCATCGAGCTGCTTTGTGATGTTTCGATACACCAGCCCCGCCATTTATATCCTCCCGGCACCGCCAATTGGGATGCCGTTCAACATCCAGGATGTCATTGTCCATAATATGCGTTCGGTCCATGTTTTCTGAGAAAGTGCTTCTCGGACACGTGCGTGGGCAAATCCCCGATTCCCGGCGCGATCGACTCCGTCCACATGGCCATCTTTGCGACCTCTTCCAAAACGACCGCGTTGTGTACGGACTGGGCGCCGTCCTTTCCCCATGTAAACGGCCCGTGCCCCGCACAGACGACGCCGGGCGCGTGCATGGGGTCCTTCCCCTCGAACGCCTCGAGAATGGCGTGTCCGGTATTCTCCTCATAAGCCGCCTCGACCTCCGGCTGCGTGAGCATGCGCGTCACGGGAACTGAGCCGTGGAAATAATCCGCGTGCGTCGTTCCGTAGCAGGGGATCGCGCGCCGCGCCTGCGCCCAGGCGGTCGCCGCGGGCGAATGCGTGTGGGTCACGCCCCCGATCTGCGAAAATGCCCGGTAGAGCACCAGATGCGTCGGCGTGTCGGAGGACGGTTTGTAGCGCGATTCAACGGGCTTGCCGACCTCGAGGTCGATCAGCACCATCATCTCGGGCGTGAGCGCGTCATAGGGAACCCCGCTGGGCTTGATGGCAAAGAGGCCGCGCGCCCGGTCGAGTTGGGAAACGTTCCCCCAAGTATATATGATGAGACCACGCCGGTCAAGTTCCATGTTCGCCTCATAGGCGAGGCGCTTGAGTTCCAAAATCTCCATGTGCCCTCCTCAGTTGAGCGCGTCCAGCGGAAGCGCGAAACTCGCCGCAAAATCGCGCATGAAGTCGTTGGCCTCGGGCATATTCATGTCCGCAATGGATATTCTGATGTTTTCCTGCGCATATCTGAACTCATGGTTCCCTGACGCATCCTCCTCGAGACACTTGACATATGCGGAGATGCGGTCGGCCGCCTTCACGATGCGCCATACGCGCGTATTTTCGTCCGGGAACAGAAGTGGCTCGTATTCCGGTCTAAGATCAGCGGGCAGATATTCCATGAGTTTTTTAGAGGCAATGCGCTCGATGTCCTTGTAGGCGTCGCGGATGCCGGGGTTGAAATATTTGATGGGCGTCGCGAGATCGCCGGTGATGACCTCGGCCGCCTCGTGGTACGTCGCAAGCAAAAGCACCTTTTCGACATCGACGTTGCCCTCGTAGCGCCTGTTGGCAATGACCGCGAGTGCGTGGGCAATCATGACGACCTGCATGGAGTGCTCCTGTACGTTCTCCTCGCGCGTATTGCGCCTCAACCCCCAGCGCTTGATGTGCTTCATGCGCGCCATATAGGCGTAAAAGTGATGCTGCATGGCTACCTCCGTCATCATTTGGAACAGGTTAAATTATACCACTTTGTCCGCGTTTCCGCAACAGGCGGAGGTTGGGCGGAGGAAGGGCAAAAATGAAAAAAACCGTGCTTATTCAAAAAAGGGGTTTCGTTCCCGGTCAGTTTTGTATTATAATGAAATTAGGACGCAAAAAAAGACGGGAGGAACAGAGATGAGCAGGCTGCTGAGTTACTTTTCGCAGGCCGGAAGCCTGTTTACCTCCCTTTTTGTTCAACCCAACTGGCGCGACTGGCTCGATATCGTACTCGTGGCGGTGCTCATCTATCAGCTGATCAAACTTTTGATGCGCACGCGCGCCAATTCGGTCTTTAAGGGGATCGCCATCATTTTGGTCATGGCATGGATCTCCGATCGGCTCCAGCTGCACACCATCAGTTGGGCACTCCAGCTGATCATCAACACGGGGATCATTGTCCTTGTGATCCTGTTCCAGCCGGAATTGCGCCGCGGACTCGACCAGATTGGCAGAAGCCGCATCACCAAGCAGGTATTCAATACCCAAAGGCGCCAGCAGGCGCAGCATTCGGATCTCGTCGTTTCGGAAATGGTCAAGGCGCTGACCAATATGTCCCGAAAGCGCATCGGCGCGCTGATCGTCATCGAGCGCCAGACTTCGCTTTCAGACGTTGCGGAGTCGGGCACGCGCATCGACGCGGAAATTTCCGACCCCCTGATCGAAAACATATTCGAGCCGAACACCCCGCTGCATGACGGCGCTGTCATCGTGCGCAACGAGCGCATCCTCGCAGCTGCCTGCATCCTCCAGCTTTCGGACGACCATTCTATCAGCCGCGAACTTGGCACGCGCCACCGGGCGGCCATCGGCATGACCGAAGCGACGGACGCCGTGACCCTCATCGTTTCCGAGGAGACGGGCATCATCTCCATGGCGCGCGAGGGAAGGCTCACAAGATACCTTGATACGAAGTCTCTCACGATCCTTTTAACCGAGCTCTTCGCGCCGGACTCGCTCGCCCCATCATGGCTGAGTCTGTTGAGGCGGAAGGAGGAGCAGCATGAAGGCTAGGCTTACGCAATTCGGAAAACGCCTCTGGGCTGCGATGTCGCGGCACACGCTCTTAAAACTGCTTTCGTTCGTGTTTGCGATCATGCTCTGGAGCTATGTGATTTCCTCCAGTCCCTCCATCACGCGCACGAAAACCATCGGCGATTTGACCGGCTATGTGAGCGGGCAGGCCACGCTTGACATTTACAAACTGGCGCTTCTGACCGATCCGACGGCTGCGCTTTCAAACATCTCAGTTCAGGTGCAGGTGCCCCAGGCCTCCTATTCGCAGGTCACTTCCGACAACGTACAGGTGACGCTCGACATCTCATCGGTACGAATCGCCGGCACACAGGAAGTGCCGCTCAAGGCGACGTCGTCCTACGGCAAGGTTGTGAGCATCTATCCGTCTTCCTTGACGCTCACATTCGAGACGCGCGACTCCCGCTCCGTTCCGGTGCAGGTGTTCCTCTCCGGCATGGCGGATACGGGCTACTGGTATAACACCGTGCGCTACAACCCGCAGCAGATCACCGTCACGGGAGCGACGAGCCTCGTGCAGTCGATCACCTCCGCACGGGTCATCTGCGATGTAACCGACCGCAAGACGTCGTTTTTGGACGCGCGCGCATTTACATTGATCGACGAAACGGGCGCGGAGATTACGCAGACCATGCTCAACCCGAGCGCTTCGTCCATCACCATCGGCGTGGACATCTATCCCACCAAGGAGCTGGAGGTCTCCACCGCGACCGATGACGTCCTCGTGGGGCAGGTAGCCGACGGGTATCAGATCGAGGCGATCTCCATTCAGCCTGAAACCGTAACGGTCGCGGCGGATCAGGAGGTTCTCGACGGCATCGACAAACTCGTCATATCGCCCATTGCGATTGATGCGCCGTCGCAAAGCTTTACAAAGCCCGCGACGATTTCGGGCCTGACGGATTTCAAATACATTTCCCCCGAGCAGGTGTACGTGACGGTTCAGATCGCCGAGGAAACGATGAGCGCATGGATCGAGGACGTGTACATCAATTTCCCCGGCTATGACAAGGATCGGTATCTTTTGACCTGGCAAAGAAACACCATCTCCGTGCATGTGACCGGGCCACGCAGCAAGGTGCAGGCGCTCATAGACAGCGGACTGACGGCGACCGCGGATCTGTCCGGCCTCGGTGCGGGCACAAACGTCGTGCCGATTGAGATCGACGGCAGCAGCGATCCGGACATCGTATTTGAGCCGGAGGTCAACGAGGTCGAGATCACGCTCACGGACAAGGCCGCGGAATAGCGGAACAAAGGGAGGATCAAAATGGGCTCTACTGCCGTAGTGAATATCATGATGAGCTGGCTCAAGGGGCTGGCAAGCTGGGTGCTGGATCTTTTCAGCCTTGCAGGAAACGGGGGCTTCTCTCCCATTGGCTGGCTCTCCGCACACTGGGTGAAGCTGCTTGTCATCTTCATGGTCATAGGCGTCGTGATGGACGTGCTCGTCTGGCTGATGCGTTGGCGGCCATACTGGGTCTGGTTCCAGAAAAAGCGCATCGTGATCAACGACGACAACTTCTTTGCGGGCGAGGAACTGGTGGATTCCGGGTTATATGACCCGGCCCTGTTTTCCGACCCTGAGATTGACCGGCGGCATAAGGCGCCGAGCACCATCGTTCCCCCCGCACAGAGGCGGCATGCGCTCATCGAGCGCATTGAGGACGACGAACTCGCGCCCCGAAAACCCACACCGCGCAAAACGCCCACCCGCAGACCCGGCGCGACGCGGTTCTCCGCGCCGAAACGGAAACCTGAGCGCAAGAGCCAGGCGACGGTCGATCCGCTTTTCCAGGTCGATCCGACACGCGAAATCGATCCCGAAAACGGCGAAGACGCGGTTTTCAACGTGTCCGACCTGCCCGTTTCGCGGGACGAGCTGGCGCTTCGCAAGCGCAGGAGGCGTTAAATGCACGACTGGCTGAGCGGCGGAAGCTTTGTCAAGGCGATCGTCGGGCATTATGGAAGCGGAAAGACTGAAATCGCGCTGAACGCGGCCGTTTATTTGCGCGGCCTCGGCAAGCGCGTGCGGCTTGTCGATCTTGATATCGTCAATCCGTTTTTTAGGAGCGCGGAGCAGTCTGACATGCTCCGCGCCCATGATATTGAGCCGATCTATCCGCAATTTGCAGGCACTGCCGTGGATATGCCCGTTCTGGGGCCGGAAATTCTGCGCGCATTTGAAGACGACGGAGCCGTTTCGATTCTCGACGTGGGCGGCGACGATGCGGGCGCGGCGGCGCTCGGGCGGTACAAGCCGCAACTCGATGCCACAAACGCCGCGCTTTATTACGTCATCAATCCCCTTCGTCCCCGTTCGAACGAGCTTGCGCAGATTACGAGCCTTCTCGCCCTCGTCGAGGCGCGCGCACGCCTGCGCGTAACGGGACTCATTGCCAATACGAACCTCGGCGGACGGACGGATCCGGACATCGTGCGCGCGGGCCGCGCGCTCGTTTCCCAGGTCTCCGCGCAAACGGGCATTCCCGTCGTGTGCGAATGCGGCCTCGCATCCGCCCTCGACGGCGGCCCCTGGGAGCAATTCCCCATTGTCAGGTATCTAATGCCCGAATGGATGGAATACTAACGGTGTTTGGGCCGACATCCCGGACACGCGGAGGAAAACAAATACTGTCTTTGGGATTTGATTGGCGGTCCCGGTTTAACGGAGATATGTCGTGACTGATTGGATTGATAAGCTTGGAATCGGGTTGGGAATCATCGCCTCCGCGCTGTTTTTTTTCGTGCTGGCGGTCTTTCTCTACCGTTTTTTTACGGGCGCTGAGCACCGGGACAGGTTGCGACGGCTGTCTGCGCGCGCGGGGCATACAAATTGGCGTCAGGTTCTGCTGCTGGTCGGCACGGCATTTCTCGTCTCGCGGCTCCTGATGCTCGTGGGCGGGCTTTTCCTCGCTGCGCGGGAGGGAACGCTAGCGTACTATCTCAATCGCCTCGAGCCAAATTGGACGCGCTGGGATGCGGATCACTACGTCGGACTCATCCGGAACTGGTACGTCAACGAAGGTGACCCGCGCTATCACATCGTGTTTTTCCCGCTCTATCCCGCCATCGGGCGGCTTTTACACCTCGCAACCGGGTTGTCCGCGACAGCATGTGCCTACATTGTCTCGAACCTCGCGTTCTTCGGCTGCGGGGTTGTGATGTATCGGCTGGCGGAACTTTCCTACGGCGCAAAGGTCGGTGCGCGCGCGACATTGCTTTTGATGTTTTCCCCGCTGACGCTGTTTTGCTCGATTCCCTATACCGAATCGGTATTTCTGCTCGTGACACTGCTTGCCGTGTATTTCGCGCGGCGGCGAATGTTTGCGTTGGCGATATTGTTTGGCGCGCTCAGCGCGAACGCACGCATGCTGGGCATGGCGACCGCGGTGCCGATCTTCTACGAAATGCTGCGCGCATCAAAGGGCAGCTTCGTGCGGCGATACGGACTCTCAATTCTGAAGGTACTGCCGGTATCTTTGGGCCTCCTGGCATACCTGTACCTCAATTATGCGGTCACGGGCGACCCGTTGAAATTTATGACCTATCAGTCCGAACACTGGGGCCAGAACTTCGGGAGCCTTTATAACACTGTTCTCTATTCACTGCGCAACGCGGTCACCTTCGAACAGGTATCCTACCGGATCGGAACATGGACGCCGCAGCTCATTGCCATTTTCACCACGCTGGGCATCCTGATTGCATCAGCCAGACGGTTGCGCCCGGGCGACGCCGGTTATGCCGCGATCTATTTCTACGCGGCGATCGCGCCGACCTGGCTTTTGAGCGGCCCGCGCTACCTGACGGCGCTGTACGCGGTTTATCCCGCGCTCGCGCTGGCGTTTCGCTCACGCTTTGCGTATTGGACGCTGCTCATGCTGTTCGCGGCTTTTTGCATGGTGGCGGGCGCGCTGTATTCCTACAAAGGATGGATTTTATAGGGAGGAAGGCTCATGAAAAAGCGAATCCTGTGCTTTGGTGATTCCAACACCTGGGGCTATACGGTAACGGGCGGGCGATTCGAGGACGACGTCCGCTGGCCCGCGCGCCTGGGGACGTTGCTCGGAAACGGCTATACCGTGATCGAGGAGGGCTTCAACGGGCGAACCTGCGTTTACGACGATCCCATCGAGGGCGGATACAAGAGCGGGCTTACCTATCTGCCGCCCTGCGCCATGACACACACGCCGCTCGACCTCGTCATCATCATGCTCGGGACGAACGACTGCAAAAAGCGGTTCCAGATGACGCCGTTCACCATCGGCGGGGGCGTGACTGCGCTTGTGAAGGCGGTGCGGGAATACGCGCAGGATCGCAATGGTGCTTCGCCCAAAATTTTGATCATGGCGCCCGCGCCCATCCTCGAAAACGTCATGGAGACGCGCCATGCGGAAATCTTCGGGCCGGACGCCCCCATCGTGTCGAAGGGCCTTTCTGCGGAACTTGCCCGGGTTGCGAAATTGATGCGCTGTGCATTTCTGGATGCGGGGCAGTACGCGGACGTGTCGCCCGTTGACGCTGTGCACTTGACGCGCGAGGGCCACTTGGCGCTTGCGGAAGCGGTGCGGGAAAAGGTATTGGATCTTCTGGCGCAATAACAGCACGATCTAAACATACAGAAAAGGGAAGAGAAAAGGAGAATTGACATGCTGAACTTTACATTTTGCGTTCCAACGAAATTCGTATTCGGACGCGGGGTCGAAAAGGAGACGGGACGCGAGCTGAAGGCGCTTGGCGCGAAAAAGGTGCTCATTCACTACGGCGGCGGCTCGGTCGTCAAGTCAGGACTTATGAAAATCGTGACCGATTCCATGGACGCGGAGGGAATCCAATACATCAAACTCGGCGGCGCGAAGCCCAATCCGCGCGCATCGCTGGTCTACGAAGGCATTGCCCTCGGGCGCAAAGAGGAAATCGATTTCATTCTGTCGGTCGGCGGCGGCTCAGCGCTCGACAGCGCCAAGGCGATCGCGCTGGGCATTCCCTATGCGGGCGATTTTTGGGACTTTTATGTCGGCAAGGCGAACCCAACGGCGCATGTCCCGGTGGGCACGGTTTTGACCCTCGCGGCGACCGGCAGCGAGAGCTCGAACAGCTCGGTCATTACGAAGGAGGAAACGCACGAAAAGGTCGGACTCGGACACCAGCTTAACCGACCCGTGCTCGCGATCATGAACCCCGAACTCACCATGACCCTCCCGCCCTACCAGACGGCGTGCGGTGCGGTGGACATCATGGCGCACGCCATGGAGCGGTACTTCACGCAGGAAACGGAGGTCGATCTGACCGACAGGATGGGCGAGGCGGTCATCGCAACCGTGATCCGCGCGGCAAAGATCGCCATGTGCGACCCCACCAACTACGATGCGCGGGCACAGCTCATGTGGGCGGGCACGGTGGCGCACAACGATACGGTGGGAGTGGGCCGCGTGGGCGACTTTGCGAGTCACCGGATTGAGCACGAGCTTTCCGCCATGTACGATGTGGCGCACGGTGCGGGACTGGCGGTCATTTTTCCGGCATGGCTGCGCTATCAGCTCGAGATTGGCAACAACGTCATGCGGCTCGCGCAGTTTGCGGTGCGGGTATGGAACTGCGTGATGAATTTTGAAAATCCTGCCGAGACGGCACTTCAAGGCATCGAAGCCTACGAGGCGTTCCTGCGGGAACTCGGCATGCCGATCACGATGAAGGAACTCGGCGCGCGCACGGAGGATATTCCAGAACTTGCGCGGCGCGTCAGGCGCGGCCCGGACGGCACCGTCGGGCAGTATAAAAAGCTCGACACGCCGGCCATCGAACGGATTTATCTGATCGCGGACAAGTAGAAAAAAGCGGGGGCGCACAGCTCCCGCTTCAGACTGCAGACAAACCCCAATCCTCTCAATGGGGATGCATGAAGGGGGTGCAACCCCTTCATTTACATCCGCAGGCGGCGGCGCGTACGCCGCCGAGGAGCGCCCCAAGTGTGCGCTTCCTTGCAGGAATTCTGACCGTGACGCAAAGCGGCACAAGAAATCCGAAATCCCGAAAATGCAGAATCGCATTTTTTCGGACTGCGTGGCGACTTTGTCGACGCGCTGAAGCGGGGGCGCACAGCTCCCGCTTTTAATGCTTTCCCACAACAGCGGGGCGCGCTGTGCCTCTCCGGATGCGAAAACCGGACTGCGCGAATATTAACTTGACAAACTGTTATCGCGTTACTACAATAAAGCACAAGGCCATGATGGAGACATGATCTCCCCCGGTCGTCCCGCACAGAGAGCCGTCGCATGGTGAAAGACGGAGGGGACGCCGGACGAGATTCTCCCTCCGGAGTCGGCGCCCGAACGCGCGCGTAGGGTTACCCGGTGCTCCCGTTAACGAGCAAACGCAGCCATGGCGGCGATCAGTGTGGTGCTACGGAAATTTCCGTCTCTGAAGTTCAGGGGCGCTTTTTTATATACAAATGATAACCATGGAGTGATGCATCTTGACAGGAATCCTAATGATGGTGATTGCGCTGGTTGTTTTGGGAGCAGCGTATCTGATCTACGGCCGTTATCTCGCAAACAAATGGGGCATTGACCCCAAGGCAAAGACCCCCGCATACGAAATGGAAGACGGCGTTGATTATGTACCGGCAGATCCGGAGATCGTATTCGGCCACCAGTTTGCCTCCATTGCGGGCGCGGGCCCGATCAATGGCCCGATTCAGGCGGCCGTCTTCGGCTGGGTACCAGTCCTGTTATGGCTCTTGATCGGCGGCGTGTTTTTCGGCGCGGTGCAGGACTTTTCGGCGATGTACGCGTCTGTGCGCAATAAAGGGCGCACCATCGGCTACATCATTGAAACCTATATCGGCAAGCTGGGCAAGCGGCTGTTCCTCCTGTTCTGCTGGCTGTTCTGCATCCTTGTCGTCGCGGCGTTTGGCGATGTGGTCGCGGGAACGTTTAACGGTTTCGCGGCGGGTGCGGACGGCGTGCTCTCTAAGGTGGCTGCAAACGGCTCGGTCGCCACGACATCCATGATCTTCGTGATCGAAGCGGTCGCGCTGGGCATGATCCTGCGCTTTGGAAAGCTCAACAAATGGGCCAATACCGCCATCGCGGTGGGGTTCCTCGTGGGCGCGGTCGCAATCGGCCTCGCAGCGCCCCTCTTCGTCGCACGCGGAACATGGCACATCATCGTGTTTCTCTATGTGCTCATTGCCTCGGTGGTGCCAATCTGGGCGCTTCTGCAACCGCGCGATTATCTGAACAGCTACCTGCTGGTCGCCATGATCGCGGGCGCTGTGGTGGGCGTGTTCTTCGCAAATCCGAAGATCAATCTTCCCGCCTTTACGGCCTTCAACGTAAACGGGCAATCGCTCTTCCCCATGCTGTTTGTCACAATCGCGTGCGGTGCCGTATCGGGCTTTCACTCGCTGGTATCATCGGGCACATCGTCCAAGCAGATCAAGAGCGAAAAGCACATGCTGCCCGTCTCCTTCGGCGCGATGCTTGTGGAAAGCCTGCTGGCGGTCATTGCGCTGATCGCAGTTTCGTCCTTCGCGGCGGGCGCCGCCAAGGCTCAGGGCTTTGTCACGCCGCCGCAGGTGTTCGCGGGCGCGGTGGCAAACTTTCTGACCGTCATCGGCCTTCCGCACGACACGGTTTTCACGCTCATCAATCTTGCGGTATCCGCCTTCGCGCTCACTTCCCTGGACTCGGTGGCGCGCGTCGGGCGTCTCTCGTTCCAGGAACTTTTTCAGGACGACCGCGAAAAACATGGCGTCGTACGCACGGTTTTGACGAATAAGTACTTTGCGACCGTGATCACGTTATTGTTGGCTTACGCCCTGGCGAAGGCCGGCTACTCGGCGATCTGGCCGCTGTTCGGCTCCGCCAATCAACTCCTGTCGGTTCTGTCGTTTATCGCCTGCGCGGTCTTTCTAAAGCGCACAAACCGCGCGGCAGGGATGCTGTATGTGCCGATCTTCGCCATGATGGCGGTGACGTTCACCGCGCTCACGATTAAAATCATACAGCTCATCTCCGCGCTGACCGGGGGAACAAGCGCGAGCCTTTTCTCGGATGGACTTCAGCTCGTATTCGCGATTTTAGTGCTGGTGCTGGGCACGTGCGTTGCGTTCCAGGGCGTCAAGGCGCTTCTGGCGCGCAAACGGCAAACGGCCGCCGCACAGTGACGCGAATGGCGCCTTCCGCATCCAAAGCGGCGGGCGCCTTTTTTACATGGAGCGGCCCCGGGGCGGAGGGGATGCCCCGGGACCTGAGGAGAAGAAACCATGAAGAAGATTTATATAAACGGTCTTTGCCGATGACCGAATGATAATCCATACATTTTACGCCAGTGTGTCCAGTTTGTGAATCCTGATTTGTCCCGGTGTGCGGCCCCGGAGAGGAGGGGGAATGCCCCGGGGCCGCTTGCTCCACCGTTTTATTTGTGGGCGCCGGGTCGCCCTTTCGACATGCACATCATATCGCCAGTATATTTCACCCATATGGACAAACCGTGAACGTTTGCGCGCAAACTGCGCGCGTTTGCCGGATCGGCATGCCGCCCTCCCGCGCGCGCATATGCTTTCGACGGGGTGATGCGCATGAAGCGGAGAAAACGCGAGATTCCCGCGCTTTCGTGGGTGGGCGAGGTGGCGGGCGACGCGCGCGCAACGATTCTCGTGGGCTCGCGCGCACTGATCGAAAACCACGGGGGCCTGATTGAGTTTACGCCGGAGCGTATCCGTCTGAGGTGCAAAGCGGGCGAGATCGTCGTCTCCGGCGCGGAACTGTCCATTTCGGATGCGCGCGCCCGCTCCCTCGTCGTGAGCGGCAAAATTGCGGACATCGCGCTCGCACCGCGCGGAGGGCATGTCGATGGTTGACCGCGTGACGCTCTACGTCGAAGGGCTGATGCTCGAAAAGCTGATCGAGCGCGCGCTCGAGGAGGGCGCGCTTCTTTCGGATGTCCGGCGCCTCTCGCGCCGGGAACTCTTGATTTGTGCGCCCAGCCGAAGCGCGAAGATCGTCCAAGGTCTGTGCGCGCGCTTTTCGATCCGCTGTGAAGTGCGCGCGGAGCAAGGCAGGCCCGCGTATGTCCGGTACGTCAAAAGCCGAATGACGCTCCCCGTCGCATTTTTGATCTGCGCCATATTGACGTTCACGTTCTTAAGCCGCGTATGGATCGTGGACGTGCGCGTGCTCGACGGCGGCGCGCCTTCCGCAGACGTCTATGAAACGCTCTACGCCCACGGCGCGGTTGAGGGTGCCGATGCGCGCGAGATCGACACGGAACTTCTCTCCCTCTCGCTCACCGCGCTCTCCGGGTACTCCTACGCCTCCGTCGCGCGCGAAGGCGTCGCGCTGGTCGTGGAACTCGCGCAGGAACGGAGCGCGCCGGAACTTTATGACATTTCCTATGCGCGCGATCTCGTTGCCGCATATGACTGCGTGATTCTATCCGTCGACGTCAAGGCGGGCACGGCGAAGGTCAAACCGGGCGATACCGTGCGGCGCGGACAGGTGCTCATCTCCGGACACGAAATGGTGACAAAAGAGGAGTCCCGCTCGGTGGGCGCGCTGGGAACGGTCACTGCCCGCGTGTGGGTATCCGGCGAAGCGCGCGGCGCGACATACGACATCGTCCGCACGGATACGGGGCGGTTGAGCATATCGTCGCGCGTCACGCTGTTTGACTGGTCGGTCAACCTGTTTGAGGGAGAGGATTATGCCTGCCGCACGCAGACGGTTGAGCGCCTTCCCGTGGGCGGACTGTTCCTGCCGCTGGTCATCGAGCGAACGACGCGGCGGGAGTACGTGGAAAAGACGGTTGACCGGGACGGGCAGGCGCTTCGCGCCATGCTTTCGGAAGCGGCTTTTGCGGATGCGCAAGCCGCGAAGGTTGCAAACGGCTTCGAAAATGCTGAAATCATTGACAAATGGACAGAATTCAGTATGATAGACACAGACACGATTTACGCGCGCGCCGTTCTCGAGCTGCGCGCCGAGGTTCAGGTTACGCGCGAACAATTGGAGGGACAATAATTTGGAATCGACGCTCATGACGACAGAGCATTTCATGATTGACAATGGGGAGCAGTTCATCGGACTGTTCGGCATTCGGGAGGAAAACATTCCTCTTTTCAAAGAAGAACTGGGCGTAGAGATCACCGCGCGCGGCGACGACGTAACCCTCACGGGCGAACCGGAAAAGGTGGAGCTCGCGCGCCTCACGCTCGAAAAGCTGCGCGAGGTGCTCATGCGGGGCGAGGCGGTCGACCGCACGCGCATTCGCTATGCCATTGAGCTGGCCGGCGAGGGCAAGGCCGACCGCATCGGCGAAATCATGCGCGATGTGATCGCCATCACCTACCGGGGACGGCAGGTCAAGTGCAAAACGCTTGGACAGAAGCAGTATGTGGACGCCATCAAGAAGAATACCTGCACGTTCGCCATCGGCCCTGCCGGAACGGGCAAGACATACCTCGCCATTGCCATGGCGGTGGTCGCACTGAAGAACAAGGAGATCGAGCGGATCATCCTCACGCGCCCCGCGGTTGAGGCGGGCGAGAAGCTGGGGTTTCTGCCGGGCGATCTGGCGCAGAAGGTCGATCCGTACCTGCGCCCCCTTTATGACGCTCTGCATGACATGATGGGCGTCGAGGCGTATCAGCGGCTCGTCGAGCGCGGCGTGGTCGAGGTGGCGCCCCTCGCCTACATGCGCGGGCGCACGCTCAACGATGCGTTCATCATCCTCGACGAGGCGCAAAACACCACGTCCGAGCAAATGAAGATGTTTTTGACCCGCATGGGCATGGGTTCGCACATGGTCATCACCGGCGACATCACGCAGATCGACCTTCCGACCGGAAAGCGATCCGGGCTCGTAGAGGCGGTCGAAGTCCTGAAAAACGTCAACGACATCGGCATCGCGCAACTCACGCACAGGGACGTCGTACGCCACGAACTGGTGCAGGCAATTGTCAAGGCATATGAAAAGTATACGACGAAAAAGGAAGCCCCTCGCAGAAGGTAGGCAATCATGCACAAAAAACGGAATCTGGACAAGCGATACGAGTGGGTACGACCCGCGCTGGTGGGCGCGGCGTTCTATTTCGTCATGTTCATATTGCTCGTGGCGATCATCGCGCCGGAACGATACGACATCAAGATCGGCGCGCCTGCGCCCGTCACCATCTTCGCAACCAAGGACGTCGAGGATACCGTTACAACGCAGAAACTGCGCGACGCGGCTGCCGATCAGGTCGCCTATTCGTACAAGAGCGTGGACACCAGCGTGGTCTCGGCAGTCATCGCCGATTACAACAAGGCCTGTCTGGCGCTGACTGCGCTGCGGGAGCAGTACACCGAAGCGCAGGCGGAGGCGCTGACGGACACGGAGATCACATCCCTGGGGGATGAAATCGGCCTTTCCCTCACCAGAACCGATTTGTTAACGATTCTGACGTCGGATACGGATGCGCTGGACAACGTGTTTTCCAACGCGCGCTCGCTCATGCGGGACGCGCTCGACTCCACCCTGCCGGAAGGCCAGGAAAGCGCGGCAATTCTGAAGATTTCGCGCGACCTCGCAACCAGTGGGCAGGACGCGGCGCTCTCGTCGGTGGCGATGGTGTCCGTGCGCGCGACGATCCGTCCCAACATGCTCATCGATGCGGATACCACCGAACAAAACCGCGAAAAGGCGCGCCAGACGGTGGAAACGCAAACCGTCGTCAAGGGGGAGGTCGTGTTGCGCGAGGGCGACATCGTGACAGCCGCGCAGTATCAGGTCCTCTCGAACCTCGGACTCATCGAGAACTCATCGTTTGACCTGCTGCTCGTGACAGGCATTGCGCTTTTGATCGCACTCCTCATGGGCGCGCTCGGCCTTTACATCGCCATGTACGCGCCGGAACTTTATCAAAACCCGAAAAAACTGCTCTTACTCGCAATCATCATCGTTCTGGTCATGGGCGCGAGTGCGTTTGCGCGCAGCGTCAACACCTATCTGATGCCCGTAGCACTTGGCGTGATGCTCATTTCAACGCTTTTGTCCCAGAAACTCGCACTGTTCGTCAATGTGCTTCTGGGTTTGGTCACTTCGCTCTTCGCGAGCGCGTCGAGCGGATTTTTCTCGATGGCGATGTTCTCGATCATGATCACGGCGATCCTCTCGGGGCCTGTGGTCGTTTCGATTTCCTCGCGCCATGTGCAGAGGACGAGCATGCTGATCGCGGGGCTCGCGGTCGGACTCACGAATTTCATCACCACGCTCGCGGTCGGGCTGATCATCTCCGCCTCCGTGGCAACGGTCGCGATCAACGCGGCGTGGGCGGCAGGCGGCGGACTACTTGCTGCCGTGATGTGCGTCGGCATTCAGCCGCTCATCGAGTGGATGTTCAACCTCGTGACGTCCGCAAAACTCCTAGAGCTGTCAAATCCCAACCAGCCCCTTTTACACAGGCTGCTTCTTGAGGCGCCCGGCTCGTATCACCATTCGGTGATCGTCGCAAACCTCGCGGACGCGGCGGCGACTGCGGTCGGCGCGAATGCGCTGCTCGCGCGCGTGGGCGCGTATTATCACGACATCGGCAAACTCAAGCGACCGATCTACTTCAAGGAAAATCAGCTTGGGGACAATCCCCATGACCGCACCGACCCGCGCGTTTCGACCGCCATTTTAACCGCGCACACGCGCGACGGCGCGCAGATGGCCCAAAAGGCGCATTTGCCCGAAGAGATCACCGACATCATCCTCCAGCACCATGGCGATTCGCCGGTTCTCTATTTCTATGACAAGGCGAAAAAGCTTTACGGCGAGGATGTGGACGTATCGACATTCCGTTATGAGGGTCCACGGCCCGCGCGGCGCGAATCGGCCATCGTCATGCTTGCGGATATGATCGAAGCGGCGACGCGCTCCATGCCGTCCCATGAACCCGCAAAAATCGGCGAGTTTGTCAGAAAGCTCGTGCGCGACAAGATGGTGGATGGTCAGCTGGATAAGAGCTCGCTCACATTCCGCGATCTGGATCTCATCTGCGTCGCGTTTACGACGGTGCTCTCGGGTGTATTCCATGAGCGGATCGAGTACCCGGACATCAAGTTGCCGCCGCGTACGTTGAACGTGCCGAAAAAAACCGAGGAGGACGCCGGGGCGGCGCCGGCAAACAAAAATGGCGATTGAACTGTACGTCGAGGCGGAAAACGCGCCGGAGAAGCTTGAGGCGCTCTTCAACGACGTGACGAATGCCTGCTTCGAGGCCGAGGGGATCGCGGAGGCGCTCATTGCGGTGCGTATCGTGGAAGATCACGAAATCCAGCGGCTCAACAAGGTCACGCGCGGCGTGGACAAGGTGACCGACGTGCTCTCCTACCCCACCGTCCGCTACCCCGATGAAAAGACGGCGAAGGACAGTCGGCGGCTCGTCAGGCGCGAATATGACCCCGCGGCGGGCATGGCGTATCTGGGCGACTGCGTGATCTCGCTGCCCCGGGCACGCGCGCAGGCTGCGGAATACGGACACTCTCTCGAGCGGGAACTGGGGTATCTCGCCGCGCACTCGGCGTTTCACCTGATGGGCTACGACCACATGGCGGACGCCGACAAGGCGCGCATGCGGGAAATGGAAAAGCGCGTGATGCGTGATCTGAAACTTTGGAGGAACGACAGATGACGGATGAAAGACTTTACGCACTGGCGGAAGAAGCGATGGAAAAGGCGTATTCGCCCTATTCAAAGTTCAAGGTCGGCGCGTGCATATTGACCGAGGACGGCAGGACATTTCAGGGCTGCAATATTGAAAATTCATCCTATGGCGCGACCATCTGCGCCGAACGCTGCGCAGTAGGCTGTGCGATTGCAGGCGGCGCGCGCAGATTTAAGGCCATCGCGATCACCGGCTCGAGCGCCGTCGCGTGGCCTTGCGGCATCTGCCGCCAGGTACTCAGCGAGTTTGGGAACAGTGCGATGCGCGTACTCGTGGGCGAGGCAAACAAGGGATTTACCGCGCGGACGCTCGGGCAGCTTTTGCCGGAGTCGTTCGGGCCAAAAGATTTGGGAATCGAGGATGCAAATGGCAAAGTTTAGATCGGGATTCGTGGCGATACTGGGTCGCCCAAACGTCGGAAAATCGAGCATAATGAACGTGCTGATCGGCGAAAAGGTCGCCATCGTGTCCGATCATCCGCAGACAACGCGCTCGAAAATCATGGGCGTCATGACGCGCGAAGACGTGCAGATCGTGTTCGTGGACACGCCGGGCATTCATCAGCCGCGCACAAAGCTCGGAAATTATATGATGAAGACGGTCTCCGAGGCGCGCGAGGGCGTGGACGCGGTGCTGGTCGTCGTGGACGCGCAGTTCATCGGCGAGGGCGACCGCGCGATCATCGAAGACGTGGCACGCATGAACTGCCCCAAGTTTCTGGCGGTCAACAAGATCGACCTCGCGCGCCCGGAAAAGCTCCTTCCGCAGCTTCAAAAGCTCAACGACGCGGGCTTTGACGAGATCGTGTGCGTATCCGCCCAGCGCGGCGACAACATGGATGCGCTTTTGAAGCTCATCTCACAGGCCATGCCCGAAGGGCCGAAATACTTTCCCGAGGACATGATGACCGACCAGCCGGAGCGGATTCTGTGCGCGGAAATCATCCGCGAAAAGGCGCTTCAAAACCTGCGCGACGAGGTGCCGCACGGGATCGGCGTGGACATGCTGTCCATCAAGAAACTGCGCGAGAACATGACGGAGATCGACGCGGACATCTATTGCGAGCGGGCGTCACACAAATCGATCGTCATCGGAAAGCAGGGCGCGATGCTCAAAAAAATCGGAACAGAGGCGCGCGCAGACATCGAGGCCCTTTTGGGCACGAAGGTCGTTTTGCATTTATGGGTCAAGGTGCGAGAGGGCTGGCGCGACCGCGCGGCCGACCTCAAGACGCTGGGCTACGTGGACGAATGACATGAACGTTGTAACGCTCGGGATCGTGATCCGACATGCGAACTACGGCGATTACGACCGGATGGTGACGCTTTTGACCCCCGGTCGCGGGCGGGTCGAGGCCGTGGCGCGGGGATGTCGGCGCGTGAAATCGCCCATCGTCAATGCGACCGAGCTTTTCACGTCCGGGGAATTCACCGTCTTTGAAAAAAACGGGCGCAACGCCATCGAACAATGCCAGATCTCGGACAGTTATTTCCCCCTGCGCACGGATTACGATCGGCTGACCCACGGGGTCTACTGGCTGAAGCTGCTGGATGCGGTCTGCGTGCCGGATGAACCTGCGGAATCGCTTTTTCACATGACGTTGCGGGCGCTTGCGCACCTGTCGTATGCGAATCTCCCGCCGGAGCTTCTGACCATGGCGTTTGAGCTTCATCTGATGGCGATTGAAGGCTATTCCCCGCGCGTGGAATCCTGCGTCCGGTGCGGGAAGCCGCTTGAGGGCGAGGCTCGCTTCGACGCCCGGCGCGGTGGCGCGGCGTGTATGGGTTGCGTGCCCAATGCGCCGCGCGTGTCCTATGGCGCGCGCCGCATCCTCTTCAGACTGCCGAAGACGCCGTTTGATGCGGTTGAAAAGCTCGACGGCCACCCGGACTGGCCCGAAGCCGCAAGGCTGATCCGTCCCTATGTGATCCAGCGGGTGAATGTACATGAAAAATATCTACCAAGCCTGCCTTGACGCGTTTCGTCGGGCAGGACTTTTGTTTATAATAAAAACGTTGAAGAAATTTTCTTAGGGAGGTCTTTCCAATGAAAAAGTGGGTTTGCCCGGTTTGCGGCTATGTGCATGAGGGAGATACACCGCCCGAAAAGTGCCCCGTTTGCGGCGTGTCCGGCGATAAGTTCAAGCTTCAGGAATCCGAGCGCGTATGGGCCGACGAGCATAAGGTCGGCGTTGCCAAGGGTCTGGACGAGCGCGTCGTCGAGGGCTTGCGCGCCAATTTCAACGGCGAGTGTTCCGAGGTTGGCATGTACCTGGCAATGAGCCGCGTGGCCGAGCGCGAGGGCCTGCCCGAGGTCGCGGAAGCTTATAAGCGCTATGCGTTTGAAGAGGCCGAGCACGCCTCCAAGTTTGCGGAGCTTCTGGGCGAGGTCGTGACCGACTCCACCAAGAAGAATCTTGAATTGCGCGTGGACGCCGAATTCGGCGCGTGCGCGGGCAAGCTGGAGCTCGCAAAGCTCGCAAAGCAGCTGGGCTATGACGCCGTGCACGACACCGTTCATGAAATGTGCAAGGACGAAGCCAGGCATGGAAAGGGCTTCGAAGGCATGCTCAAGCGGTATTTCAAATAAAAGACAAACCGTAGGCATGAAAAAGGAATCGCTTGTGCGGTTCCTTTTTTTCGTATCGCGGGCATCCTATATCGTGATTCGCCGGCTCGAAGGGTTTTTGCTTGCCAATTTCTCCGCGCCGTGCTATGATGATGGCAGGAATTCTGCGGAGGTCTTTTTTTGCGCGCGAACACGTTTTTAAACATGTACCGAGTGCTCGAGGGATTGCTCGAGAAGAAGTTTACGGGAGAGGCGCGGCACACGTCGAGCGTGGTGATGGACTACGTGCAGTTGCCGGAATCGGAGCCCGTCAGGCAGCGGCTGAACGTCTGCCGGGAGCTTCGGAACCTCTTGACGCATTCGGCGGATGAAAACGGCGAACCGCTCGTGGAGCCTTCCCAGGCGATTTTAGACGATCTATACGAGATCGTGAAATACGTCGAGACGCCGCAGCCCGCGCTCTCCTACGCGACGACGGGCGACGACATGCTGCGCGCAAGCCCAAACGACAAGGCTCTGGATGTGATGCGCCGCATGGAAAAGCGCGGCTATTCGCATGCGCCGGTGATCCAAGGCGGAAAACTCGTGGGCGTGTTCAGCGTCGCAACGGTGTTTTCCCATGCGCTGACGGGCGCGCGGCTTGCACCGGACACGCGTATCGACGCGTTTGGCGATCTGCTCGCCATGGATGCGCGGGCCTCGGGCCGGTTTCTCATCATGGGCAAAGACGCGTCCTATCTCGACGTGCGCAAGGAATTTGAGCGCCAGGCAGAGCGCAATCTGCGCCTTGCGGCTGTCTTTCTCACGTCGACCGGAGACGCGGCGGGCACGCTTTTGGGCATCCTCACGCCTTGGGATGTGCTGGGCGATCTGCCCTGACGCCCACTTCGGGTGCTCGGTATTTCAGTTCAGTCCGGAGGAATGCAAATGGCGGAAAAGAACGGCAGTCTCACGATGAACACGAACACGCTCGACCTGCACATGACAGATCCGCGCATGGAGGAGCTTTTGCACGATTACGCGCAGATCAGGCACGTCTATGCGGCCGGCATCCGGGAGATCACGTCGCGGCTGGAGGTGCTCGAAAGCGAATTTCAATACAGCAACAAGCACAACCCCATTCACCACATTGAAAGCCGGGTCAAAAATCTCGCGAGCATTGTCAAAAAACTTGAATCAATGAACCTTCCGCTTACCATTACAAGCGCGAAAAAGATGCTGCACGACATTGCGGGCGTGCGCATCGTCTGCTGCTATGTGGACGACATCTATCGCATCGCGGAACTTTTGCTCCAACAGGACGACGTGTCGCTCGTCGAACGGAAGGACTACATAGAGTCCCCCAAGGAAAACGGCTATCGCAGTCTGCACATCGTGGTCGACTTGCCTGTCTATCTCTCGCAGGGCAAGGTGTATATCCCTGTCGAGATTCAGATTCGCACCGTCGCAATGGATTTCTGGGCGGCGCTGGAGCACGGGATCCGCTATAAGTCGCCCTCCGAAGTGCCCGCCTTCATCAACGATGAGTTGCGCGCCTGCGCAGACATCATTGCCGCGACCGACGATCGCATGCTCGAAATCTTTAAGGCCATTCAACTCCTGAACGGGGAAAACGGTCACGACTGAAAAAGAAAATCCCGCCGCCGCGCCGCGGCGGCTTTTTTTAGAAAAGCCGCCAGCGCGTCGAAAGGATCGAGGCCTTGTCCCCGGGCGTCAGGTGCTGATAATATACAGTCAGGATGCTCCCGTCCGCAAGCGCGACCGATGCGGGATAACCGATGTCGCCATCGCACGCTTCCCGCAGGATCAGGTCCGTCTCCCATGTCGCGCCGCCGTCGCGGCTCACCATCGCGCGCTCGGAAAAAGGCGCCTCGCGCCGGGCATAGACGCACACGAGCGCGCCGGACGCATCGCGGATGAGGTGCGGCGGAGAGCCGGAAACCGAGAGGAGCGTCATTTCGCTCCACGTACTGCCGCCATCCGCAGAAACGGACTGTGCCATCGAAAACTGATCAGGATGCGCATTCTGACGCCCGTAATCCTGATACCGGATGAGCGCCCGTATCCGGCCGCCGCCGAGGTCGATCGCATGCGGTTCGTGGAAATTGTGAAGCGCCGTGCCTTCCGGAACCGGGAGTACGCCCAGCTTTTCCCACGTCGCACCCTCGTCGCGGCTCAAATGCGCGGCGATCTCGCCATCCCCCTCTTTTTTGCCGTACTCCTTGCCGACATATAGAAGCGCGCCGTCTTCCCGCAGGATCGGGCCGTGTGGGGCGGTAACGGGTGATCTGTGCGCAGGCCCCCATGTGACGCCGCCGTCACAGCTCACGCGCGTGTACGAACCCGCCCATTTTTCGTCGATGGCGTCAGGATAACGCTCCGTCAGGGCGAGCGCGAGCGCATACTCGTCGTCCGTCAGCCCGCAGGCCGTGCGAAAAAATCCCGTCTCGCGGCTGTAGTAGCGCGATTCAAGATTGAACCACGAAAGCAGCAGCTTTTGACCGCCGAGGGACAAAAGCCCGACATCGCGGTCGTCGAGGGGCGTGTCATTGACGACGACGGGACATGTCCACGTCTCCCCCTCGTCGCGGCTGAAAAACAGGGTCGTTTTGCCGAATGGACACAGGTGCCCCATTCGCAGACCGGACGCACCCGCCACGAGCGTCCCATTCCCCAGCCGCGCAATGGACGGCCAGCCAAAATACCCGAACCGGCTGTCCGGCCGACTGCACACAACGCCGTGTTTCACGATCTCAACGCCCCGCATCGTCTCATCCTTTCGTTTCCGGTCGTTTGCAGATACACGTGGCGGCACGAGGATTCCCTCGTGCCGCCAAAGACTGATTTGGCTCGTTTACCAGCCAAACACCGCGCTCTTGTCAAAAATGGGCTTGAGCGCCGGATAAAGGTCGCCATAGAGGGCATATGCCTTTTTATATTCCGCCTGATTCGCCTCGTCGGGCTCGACCTGCGTCTCGACCTTGAGGACCTGAATGGCCTCCGCAAGATTATTCCAGATGCCCGCACCGACGCCCGCGACCATGACTGCGCCATATGCGCCGCCCTCGCTCGCCGCCGACATGGTGTAGACAGGAAGATCGAATATATCCGCAAACATCCGCCGCCAGAGCTTTGAGGAGGAACCGCCGCCGGAGATGTACACCTTTTCGCACGGCGCAAATGCACCGATCACGTCCGCCACCTGCTTCATGGAATAGGTCACGCCTTCCATGAGCGCGCGGGTGATGTCGCCGCGCTTTGTGCCGAGCGTCAGTCCGTAGAACACCGCGCGGGCGTTCGGATCGGGATACGGTGCGCGTTCGCCGGTGAGATAGGGCGCAAAGACCACGCCGTTCGCGCCGGGCGCGGAAGAGGCCGCGTCCGCGTCCATGATGGCGTAGACGTGCTTGCCGGATTCCTTTGCCTCGCGCATGGCATTTTCGCACAGCGTGTCGCGGTACCACTGGTATGCGCCGCCCGCAGTGAGCGTGCAGCCAAACGTCATATAGGAGCCAGGCTCGTTCGAGCAGAACATCTGGAGCGTGCCCTTGGGATTGTCATAAAAGTGATCGAGCCCCATGGAGACGTTGCCCGCCGTGCCAACCACGACGCCCAGCGTTCCCGGCACGACCAGACCCGACCCCACCGCCTGAATGACCGCATCGCCGCCGCCGAAATACGCGGGCAGCCCTTCCGGCAGTCCCGTCAGTTGCGCGGCTTCCGCCGTGACGGTGCCCGCAAGCTCGGTCGATTCGTGTGCCTCCGGGAAAATGGAGAAATCGAGGCCCGCGATGTCGATCAGCGCCTTCGACCACGTCCGGTTTTTCGTGTCGAAGAAGCCCGTGCCGGATGCGTCTGACACATCGATGGCGACGTTCCCGGTGAGCATATAGCGAATGTAATCCTTCGGGCACGTGAACCGTACCATTTTTGCGAAATTCTCCGGCTCCTCATCCCTGAGCCAAAGGATCTTGCCGCCGGTATAGCCGGTGAGCATCTGATTGTTTGTGTAGGTGAGCAGCTTTTCAAGCCCGCCCGCCTGCTCCGTGATCCAGTCGCACTGCTTCTGGGTGCGCTGATCGCACCAGAGCATCGCGGGGCGAATGACATGATCGTCCCGATCGAGCGCAACGAGTCCGTGCATCTGCCCGGAAAAGCTCACGCCAACAAGCGACGACTTGTCCACCTGCCCCATGATGTCCCGAAGGCTCTCCACCACGGCCCGCCACCAGTCGGCGGGATCCTGCTCCGCCCAGCCGGGACGGGGCGTGTGAAGCGGATACGTCTTCAACGACGAGGCGACGACCTTTCCGGCCTCGTCCACGACGATGGATTTTGTGCCCGACGTACCAATGTCGATGCCAACCAGGTATTTCATCGTTCTCCCTCTCTCTTTTTGCGGGAAATGTCCCTTATTTTCCCGAAATCGAGCCTGTTTTCATTGCGCTTGATGAGCCTCGCAATATTGGCCCGATGACTGAACAACGCAAGCGCGCACACCACCAGCGACGCAACGATGCGCGCCGGGTCGTGCGGATAAAACGCCCATGTCAGGGCGGGGTACAAAACCGCGGAAATGATGGATGCGACCGACATGTAGCGCGTGAAGGCGACCAGCGCGATCTGAACGACCACCAGAATCAGGGCGATGAGCGGACTGGTCACGAGGATCAATCCCAGGGACGCCGCGATCCCCTTTCCGCCCTTGAAGCCGTAAAACACCGGCCAATTGTGCCCCGCAATCACTGCAATGCCCGCCATCAGCATGCCATATTCGCCGCCGACTACCTTGCCAAACAGCGTCGCGATCACCGCCTTGAGGCAGTCGCCCACGAGCGTGAGAACCGATGGGAGCCAGCCGTATGTCCGGAGCATGTTCGTCGCGCCCGCGTTTCCGGAGCCGCTTTTCCGGATGTCCTGATGTGCAAAGGCCTTCGAGACGATCACGCCTGTTGAAACATTCCCCAGAAGGTACGCGACCGCAATGATGATCGCATAGCGAAGATACATCATTTTTGATTCCTCATTCCTCAGACTTGCGCCGCTCGCGCAGAACGAAACGAAGCGGCGTTCCCTCAAACCCGAAGGCCTTGCGGAACTGGTTTTCCAGATACCTCTCATACCCGAACTGCATGAGATTGACGTCATTCAGGAAGATGACAAACGTCGGCGGCTGGACGCCCTGTTGCGTGGCGTAGTAGATCTTGAGCCGCCGACCGGATGTGGACGGGGGCTGCAGATACGCCTGCGCGTCCGCCAGCACGTCGTTAAGAACGCCCGTCGTCACGCGCTTTCTCGATTGATCGTATACCGCGCGCACGCTGTCGATCACCTTGTCGGCGCGCTTTCCCGTCAGTGCGGAGATAAAGAGAATGGGCGCGTAGTTCATGAACTTGAGCGCGTCCCTGATCTCCTTGACGTACTTTTCGTAGGTGCCGGTCTCCTTCTCCATGGCGTCCCACTTGTTGACGCAGATGATGGCGGCCTTGCCCTCCTCGTCGATATAACCGGCGATTTTGGTGTCCTGCTCGGTCACGCCCTCGAGCGCGTCGATCATGAGAATCGCCACATCCGAGCGGTCAATCGCCGAAAACGAGCGCACGACGGAATAGCGCTCGAGCGATTGCTGCTCGATGGCGCGCTTTCTGCGGATGCCCGCGGTGTCGATGATGACAAAATCTTCTCCGTGATCGGTAAAGCGGGTGTCGATGGCGTCGCGCGTGGTGCCGGCAATGTCCGAAACCATGACGCGCTCCTCGCCGAGGATGCGGTTCACGAGCGATGATTTGCCGACATTGGGCTTTCCGACGACGGCGATGCGAACCGCGCCGACCTCGTCCTCGTCCTCCTCGGGATCGGGGAAATGGGTACACATCTCGTCGAGCAGATCGCCAAGGTTTAAAAGGTTGACCGAAGAAATGGCGACGGGTTCTCCGATGCCGAGCTGATAGAAGTCGTAAATCTCGTCCATTTTCTTCGGGCTGTCGATTTTATTGACGACGAGCATCACGGGCTTTCCGGACTTGCGCAAAAGATCCGCCACGTCCTGATCGTCCGAGGTAAGTCCCTGCTTTCCGTCGACGAAAAACAGGATCACGTCGCACGTCTCGATCGCAATTTCCGCCTGCCTGCGCATCTGGCGCAAGAGCGGATCCTCGCTGTTCGGATCGATGCCGCCCGTATCAATGAGCGTGAATTTGTACCTTTGCCACTCGCAATCCGCGTATACGCGATCGCGGGTAACACCGGGCGTGTCCTCCACGATGGCAATCCGCCGCCCTGCCATCTGATTAAAAAACGTCGACTTGCCCACGTTTGGGCGCCCGACGATCGCCACCAAGGGTTTGGTCATTGTCATTCCTCCACGATATTAAGAATCGCGTTCAAAAGATCCGCACCGCGCCTGCCAACCGGGATGATCGGTCGTCCCACGCGCGAAATCGCCTCTGAAAGCGTCATGTCGTCCAAAAAAAGATTGTCGTCTGCGCGCAGCATACATTCGGTAATCAGCACATGCGTGCAGGATTCCCCCGCGAGCTGCGCAACAAGGTCGCAACCGGTCAAAAGTCCCGCAACCGTGACCGTCTCGCCGAAAAAATGATTGCGGATCGCCCGCACGCGCACGCTTGCGCCGGGAACGGGGTGTGTTTTGAGAAGCGCATCCAGAAACGGCGCGGCGGAGACGCCCGTCGCAATCACAATTTCCTTCTCGCCCTTCGGGTGAACCGCCCGCATTTCGCGGTATGCCTCGTCCATTTCCTCCGACAGGAGGCGAAGCATGCCCACGCCGTCGTCGATCTGCGCATAGTCCTCGTATTCTTCGGCGGTCGGGAGCGCATGATTCGCAGCAAGGTAGAACTCATCCGAGGGAAACACGAATCGCGTACCCTGATTCGCAAGGCAACGTGCGCGCCACTGATCCGCCAGCCGAATCACCGCCTCGGCCTCTTCAGGCAGGTACTTTCGCAGATTTGCAAGCCCTGCCCTGTGGCGCGTGAGGCCGACGGGCACAAGCGCGAGGGAACGCGCAGCGGGCGCGAGCGCGATGAGTTCGCGGATCGTCCGTTCGAGTTCAAAACCGTCGTTCACACCCGGCACCAGAACCGCCTGCGCGTGAAACGCAATCCCCGCATCGCAAAGTTTGCGCAGCTGCTCCGGCAGCTTCTCGGCGCGCTGCGTGCCCATCATCTCGGCGCGCAGACCTGGATTCATGGCATGAACGGAGATGTAAAGCGGCTGGGCGCGGCGGCTGATGATGCGGTCGAGCTCGACGTCCGAGACGTTGGTGAGCGACACATAGTTTCCCATCATCAGAGACATGCGCCAGTCGTCGTCCTTCACCTGGAGACTGTCGCGCGCGCAGGAAGGAAGCTGATCGACAAAGCAGAACGTGCAGTTGTTCGCGCACATCCGAACGCCCGACATCATGGGCGTCTCAAACGAGAGTCCCAGGTCCCGGTATTCTCCCTTTTTGACGCGGTACGTACCCCGGCGCGTCCGAAGCGTCAATTCGGTATGCGCACAAAGCGACTGATAATCAATAAAGTCGTGCACGACCTCGCCATTTATTGCGATCAACGCGTCCCCCGCCCGTACACCCGCGCGCTGTGCGGGAGAACCCTTTTCGACACCCGTGATCCTGTGCGCCATCCGTCCTCCGTGCTGCATTTATTCCCAGTTTTATTATCGCCCAAATTTGCGCTTTCGTCAATAGGATACGCGAAAATGGGCAGCATACGGATGATAATTAACCTGCCAATACTTGAAATATGCTGGAATTTCGTGTAAACTATTGATCTAAAAAGTAGATGACCTTATAGGAGGATTGCAATGACGCAAAAGTATGTCTACCTGTTCAGCGAAGGAAACGCTGACATGAAGAATCTCCTGGGCGGTAAAGGCGCCAACTTGGCGGAGATGACCTCCCTGGGCCTGCCGGTACCGCAGGGCTTCACCATTACGACAGAGGCATGCGTATCCTACTATGACCATGGCAAAACCATACAGTCTGAGATCATGGATCAGATCGAAGAAGCGCTTTCCCAGACAGAGGAAATCTGCGGGAAGCGCTTCGGTGATATGACGAACCCCTTCCTCGTTTCCGTCCGTTCCGGCGCGCGCGTATCGATGCCAGGCATGATGGACACGATCCTGAATCTGGGCCTCAACGATGTGGCGGTGGTTGGCCTCGCGCGTCTGACCAACAACGAACGCTTCGCCTACGACTCTTATCGCAGATTCATCCAGATGTTCTCGGATGTCGTCATGGAGATCAAAAAGACGAAGTTCGAGCGCATCATCGACGCCTTGAAGGAGCAGAAGGGCGTCAAGTACGACACAGAGCTCGACACGGAAGATCTCAAGGCCCTCGTGGAACAGTTCAAGGAGCTCTATTACGAGGAGCAGGGCGAGCCCTTCCCGCAGGATCCCAAGGCACAGCTCATTGAGGCGATCCGCGCGGTGTTCCGCTCCTGGGACAACGAGCGCGCCATCTACTACCGCCGCATGAACGGCATCCCGGGCGACTGGGGCACGGCGGTCAACGTACAGTCGATGGTCTTCGGAAACATGGGCGATACGTCCGGAACCGGCGTCGCCTTCACCCGCAACCCCTCCACCGGCGAAAAGGCGCTCTACGGCGAGTACCTCATCAACGCCCAGGGCGAAGACGTCGTGGCGGGCGTGCGCACGCCCCAGCCCATTGAAAAGCTCAAAGACGACATGCCCGAGGTATACGAGCAGTTCGCGAAGATCGCGCAGACGCTCGAAGACCACTACCGCGACATGCAGGACATGGAGTACACCATCGAGCGCGGCAAGCTCTATATGCTCCAGACCCGAAACGGCAAGCGCACCGCGGCGGCAGCCATCAAAATCGCGGTGGATTTGGTGAACGAGGGCATGATCTCCAAGCACGAGGCCATGCTCATGGTCGAGCCAGGGCAGCTCAACGCGCTTTTGCATCCGACGTTTGATACAAAAAAAATCAAGAAGGCCAAGCCCCTCGCGACCGGCCTGCCCGCATCCCCCGGCGCGGCGTGCGGTCAGATTTACTTCACCGCACGCGAAGCCGCCGAAGCCTCCAAGGCGGGCGCGAAGGTCGTGCTCGTCCGGCTCGAAACATCGCCCGAGGACATCGAGGGCATGAACCACTCGGAGGGCATTTTGACCGCGCGCGGCGGCATGACCTCCCACGCGGCGGTCGTGGCGCGCGGCATGGGTACCTGCTGCGTGGCGGGCTGCGGCGACCTGTCCGTCAACGAGGCGACAAAGACCTGTGTGATCGGCACCGAGACGTTCAAGGAAGGTGATTTCATCTCCCTCGACGGCTCCACCGGGCATATCTATGGAACGGCCATTCCGACCGTCGACGCCGAGGTTTCGGGTGATTTTGCCACCCTCATGGAATGGGCGGACGCGACGCGCAAGCTCAAGATCCGCACCAATGCGGATACGCCGCAGGACGCGGAGGTCGCAGTCCGGTTCGGTGCGGAGGGCATCGGCCTCACTCGCACGGAGCACATGTTCTTCAAAGAAGACCGCATCGCGGCGGTGCGCGAGATGATTCTCGCGGATACCGAGCGGCAGCGCAGAAACGCACTGTCGAAGCTCCTGCCCATGCAGAAGGGCGACTTTAAGGGCATCTACGAGGTCATGGGCGAGCGTCCCGTGACGATCCGTTATCTCGACCCGCCGCTGCACGAGTTCCTCCCCCACGAGGAGCAGAAGGCGGAGATCGAATCCATCGCGCGCGAACTGGACACGACCTATGAGAAGGTCGTCGCAAAGATCGAAGCGCTCAAGGAAGCCAACCCCATGATGGGTCATCGCGGCTGCCGCCTTTCGATCACGTATCCCGAGATCGCGGAGATGCAGACCCGCGCGGTCATGGAAGCGGCAATCGAGGTCACCAAAGAGCGCGGCTTCGTCATCCATCCCGAAATCATGATCCCGCTCGTCGGAGACGTGAAGGAATTCGCGTTCGTGCGCAAGGTCGTCGATAAGACCGCCGCGAAGGTCATGGATGAGAAGGGCGTCGTTCTGAATTACAAGGTCGGCACCATGATCGAGATCCCGCGTGCAGCAGTCACCGCCGATCACATCGCATCGGAAGCAGAATTTTTCTCCTTCGGCACGAACGACCTCACCCAGATGACCTACGGCTTCTCGCGCGACGACGCCGGGAAGTTTCTCGATGCCTACTACGCCAAGAAGATCTTCGAGTCCGATCCCTTCGAGCGGCTCGATCAGACCGGCGTCGGCAAGCTCGTTGAGATGGCAACCACCCTCGGCCGCAAGGTGCGCCCCGAGATCAAGCTCGGCATTTGCGGCGAGCACGGCGGCGATCCGTCCTCCATCGAGTTTTGCCACAAACTCGGCCTCCACTATGTCTCCTGCTCGCCCTTCCGCGTCCCAATCGCCCGCCTTGCGGCGGCGCGGGCTGCCATCAAGGAGCGTCACGGGAAACTGTAGAGGAACGAAGGAGCGACGAAGGCGCTGGCGCTCCCGCCCCGTACTCCCCAGAAATTCCGAGCGGCATATATAAAAAAAACAATCATCCGTTGCAGGCGTGGGGCCCGACCCCGCGCCTGCCCATTTATTTTGGGCGATGTTCATGGGCGACAATCCGCGCTTTCCCCTTGACATTGACGTTGGGTCAAGTGATATGATAGGTGCAAAAGGGGGTGCGTGCATGGAACTTGTCCGGATTACCGAGCTTTCGCAGAAGTTGGGCGTCACTTCGCGCAGCCTGCGCTATTACGAGCAGGTAGGACTGATTGAGAGCGAACGACCCGCAGGCGAAACGTGCCGTTCTTACGCGCCGGAAGCGGTCGAACGGCTCAAGCAAATCCTGGTTTTGCGGAAAATGCAGATCCCGATCAAGGACATCGTGCGCATCTATTAGAGCGCAGACATGGGCGCGCTTGTTGAGGCGTTTGTGGATAAGGTGCGCGCGATCGACGACGAAGTATCGGCGCTCCTGGAGCTCAAGCGCGTCGTCAACGAATTCCTGGAGGCGATGCTGCGCCGCGGCGTCCGGCGGATCAGCGCCCTGCCGCTCCTCTACGAAAAAATGGATGCGCAGCTGACGGAACTGGCGCTAACGATGGACGAGATCGACGCGGCCGCGGAGCGCATCGCACGGCCGCTCGACATGACGATCGTCGATCTGCCCACATTCCGTGGAGTTTCGTCCATCGTTCGGGAGACGAACGAATCGGACGTTGCGGGTTTCTGGGCATGGGCGGCGATCAAAAACCTGTCCAGCGTTCCGGGGCGCCGCGAAGCGTTCGAATTTCAAACGCAGAGCGGCGAAAGCGCGCTGCTTTTGCGCGTGCCGGACGATTTCATCAACGACGGACCCTATCGGGACGCAGAATTCAAGGGCGGGCTTTATGCGGCGGCGGGTGCGTATGCGGACGAGGATCTTGCGCGCATTCACAGGGCCATCGCATTGGAGATCGGCAGAGGCGGGGCATACGAGGTCGACGCGCAATCCGACGAAGGCCCGCATCGAGCGACACTTGTGGAATCCGCGCTCTCACCGGACGAGCAGCGCGAACAGCTGACGATCCTCGTACCGGTGCGCAGGGCAACGCCGGACGCCGGGCGCCACGAGAAGCCGCGCGCAGCGCAATTGACCCTTTCCGAAATCGAGGCGGTCAATCCGCAGCTTTTGTCGCACGAGATCGACCTGCACAGTTTAACGCCGATTTTGAACCCGCGCTATCACGTACTCGACACGGGCGAGGCGGAATACGTGGCGTTCATCGACAAAGGGGTGCTTTCGACGAACCTGCCGGTCAAAATTCCATTCCGGGTAGACTACGAATTTTCGACCGACGAGGCGCCCGTTTACCTCTACCATGGTCGCGCAATGGCGGCAATCAATCTGGGCGACAACGCAAACCAGTGGCGTTCCCGCGATGTTTTGCGCCATCGGCTGCCCGTGTTCGGCGACGAGGCGGAATGGCCCGCAGCGGGACGGATTGAGAAGGGGATGTACAACAGGCTCACCTGGATCGTGGGGGAAAAGCACTTTGCGATTCTTGTGAACGGAGAGGTGCGCGACGCGGCAGCCGACTGCCCATACATGAAGCTGGATGCGAGTACGAGCGAGGCGTATCCCGTGATCATCGGCGCAAACCACAGGTTTCTCACCCGCATCCGCGCCATTCGCGTGACGGAACTCGCGCCCCTTCCCCACATCCGCGCGCCACGCGGCGCTCTTTTGCCCACGTCCCTGCGCGCAAGCAACCGGGTGCCGATTCAGCATCGGCTCAGCACCTTTCACGACGGGGAAAATTATTGGTTCAACGGCTGCATGAAGTATCTGTTCGAATGCCTCGGAAAGCCGGAATTCGACTACTGGTTCTTTTCCGGCGTCACGGGCGACAATCTCGCGCAGGTATTCTCCTTTGACCGCTTCCGGGGCGACGGCGCGGCGGATTATCTGCGGGGACCGGACTTCGTAAAAAAAATCTTTGGCATCTGCGGGTACGACTGCACATATGTGGACGCACAGGCATTGGCAAAGGACAAATGGAATGTTGTGCGCAGGGCGATGGAGATGATCGACCAGGGACGCCCGGTGATCACATATCAAATGCAAAAGGGCTGGCGAGTCATCGTGGGCTACGAGCGGTACGGGCGGACGCTTCTGCTGCGCGCAGAGGACCACGAAGAGCCGGACGCGCTTTCGGCGGATGAGATTGCGGACGACGCCTGGATTTTCGTCGGCGAAAAGCTGCGCGATGTGGACGAGGCGCGCATTTACCGCGACGCCGTTATGGACATACCGCGGCTTCTAACCGTGCGCACGGAAGATTACTGCTTCGGTCCCGCTGCGTTCCGCGCTTGGGCAAATGAAATCGAGGCGGGGCGATTTGACGGGATGCGGGAGGCGGACTTCGACCAATGGCGGACATATAACATCTATGTCTGTTGCCTTGCGACGAACGGAAGTTGCCGCGCATTTCTCGAGCGCGCGTACGAAAAAAACCCCGACCTGACGTTTCTTGCAGACGTCATCGGGGAATATGCATTGCAGGCACGGCTTTGGTCGGAACCGGGCGGACTGGAATCCCTCGGCGGCGGGTTCAACGTCACCCTCGGGGTGCTTCAGGATGCCCAAAAGCGCGCCGCCGTCGCAGCAATCATCCGTGCATGCGCGGACAGCGCACAGCGGGTTCTGGAGGCAGTGCGCACAGCGCTTCCCTGATCAGGCATCCTGTGCGGGGTTACGGGTTCTTTTCCGCTTCCCGATCGAACAGCCCAAACTTTTTTGCGTATCTGGCCTTCATGAAATAACCGATGCCTAAATTCATGAGAAGACCGAGCATCCCTAAAATGATCACAAGAATGGGATAAAGCACATCGTTGCTATTCGGCAGAAAGCGCGTGATGAGGGACCCAAGGGCAGCAAAGAAAAAGAGGATGGCCCAGGCTTTCTTGGCTGCATGCCCGGGATTGCGATATACATCGCGCCGGATGTTTGTGCGGATGAGCGCATAGATGAGCGTCATGTCCACTGCGTTGAGTCCAATGAGGACAAGGGCGGACGTCCATGCATGAGGGACGAATTTCAACGACAGATAGAATGCGCCTACGGAGGCGTCAAGCGACATCGCCGTGAGTGAACACCCCGTGTACAGCAACGCGATCGCCCGCGCACGCGGTGGACGACGGATGAGCGCCGCTATGCCGACAAAAATCGTCGAGAGCGCCACAAGCGCGACGACAATGTTCAAAAAAACATACGACGGGTACTCGGTCATAAAGAAATAAATGGGAATGCCAACGATCAGGGCGTTCATGATCACGTCGCGCAACCGAACCGTCGGCATTTGGTACGCGACAAATCCCGCGATGTTTTCCAAAGGATATTTTTCTCTCATGATGCGTTTCTCTCCGGCGTGCATTCTGGGCGATCCGCTCAGCAGCGGCGAATCAGGCGGAGCCTGAGGGGCCGTTCGGTAATCCACTCCTTTTCCGCGCCCATGGTCGAACGCGGGTGCGGCAGCATGTCGCGCCCGGGCACGATCTCTTCGTCGATCGCGTAAAGCGTCCCCTGCAATATCCCATTGTGGCAAATGCGCCCGTCATCCCCAATGGACAGCTTCGTGGGTTTGTGTGAAAATGCCTCCGCGAGCTGTTCAAACGGCGTGATGGTGCTTCCCGCGCGCAGGGTGTGAAGCGTCAGGGGCGAACCGTGATACCATGCGCCGATCTCGAAAAAACCGGCCTTCTTCGCCGCGGCGCGCATGGGCGCGTTGTGGGCGCGCGTGGTCAGCGTCGGTACCTGCCCGCGCGCCAGAATTGTACGCGCAAGGCGCCCAACGAGCGCGGCGGACATGCCGCGATTGCGGTAATCCGGATGCGTCGCGACGGCGGCAACCTCCAGCGCACCCGCATAGCGCCTGAGAATCGCCGCACGGGCGGCGATTTTGCCATCCATAATCATCGCATAGACGTCCCAGTCGGGGTATTGCGCAAAGTATTCGTCGTACGGCACGGCGTAATCGGGTGCGACCGCGCGGATGAAATCATACGTAAGGTCATACTGCGCGCGCTCGTCAAAGGGCGTGATGTGTGCATCCCATAGGGACGGCGCGTCGACAAGCCTCTGGGCGCTCATGACCATATCATTTAAATCATGTCTATCGCGCATCGCCTGTACATCCTTTGATCGTTCGGATATCAGTTTGCCAAAATCGGCAGGACGGAAAGGGCGGTTATTTTCCCTCTTCCGCAAGCCCCTTTAATTCGTCGATCATCTTCTGGGTGTTCTCCACAAGCTCTTTTTCCTTTTTGAGCGCGTCGTTGAGCTTCACATCCTCGCTGCGCGCGGCTTCGATGTCCGCCTTCACGATGGTCGTGAGCTTTTCGACCGTCATTTCCGTCTCGGCCGCGAGGCGGTTTGACTGGGCGACGAGCGTGCGCTCGAATATATTGCGCACACCGCGCGCATTGCCAAAGGAGATGGAATGCGTGTTCGCGGCCTCGATATAGTCGCGTGCCGCGGTCTTTGCTTCTTCGTCAAGCACATAGCTGTTCTTCTTGAGCTGGAGATTGAGAATCCCCACCATCTCATCGGTCGAATAATCATCGAAGTGGAGATAGCGGTTGAAGCGGGATTCCAGGCCGGGATTGGAGTGAATGAACTGCTCCATCAGGCCGTCGTAGCCCGCCACGATCACGACCAGGTCGTCGCGGTTGTCCTCCATGGCCTTTAAAAGCGTCTCGATGGCTTCCTGCCCGAAGTCGTTTTCGGACGTGGATTTGAGCGCATATGCCTCGTCGACGAACAGCACGCCGCCGAGTGCCTTTTTGATGACCTCCGTGGTCTTCTGCGCGGTTTGACCCACGTAACCCGCCACGAGCCCGGAGCGATCGACCTCCACAAGCTGACCCTTCGACAGAATGCCGAGGCTACGATAAATGCGCGCCATAAGCCGGGCGATCATGGTCTTGCCCGTACCGGGATTGCCGGTAAAGACCATGTGCAGCGACATTTCGACGGTGGGGAGGTTGTGCTCCTTGCGGAGCTTGTGGATCGTCACCATGTTGATTAGGTTGGTGACCTCCTTTTTGATCCCAGCCAGCCCGATGTACTCATTCAGTTCCCCTTTCAGCGCTTCGATGTCCTCGGGCGGCGGGAGCTCCTCTTCCGGCTTTACCGCCTCCGCCTTATGGACGGCGGGCGTCGCCTTTTGCGGCGGCGCGGCATTTCCCGCTTGTTCGGGCACCGCCGGTGCGGGCGTACCCCAGAAGTCGTCGCCAATGCGGCGCATGCTGTTGTTGATGAGGTCGGAGATGACCTCGAGCTGGGTCTTGATGATCTCGTCGCGGTTATCCATTGGCATATCTCCGTTCGTATCGCAGAATGTCATACGAAATGCCCCGCGGCGTGGGCTGCGGGGACAAATCGCCGAGGTTTGCTAGGCGTCGGCCTTTTTGCTGGACGCGCGGGGCTTCTTGGGTGCGGAAGGATCGGCCGCTTTCTTGGCACGCGGCTTCTTCGGCGCGGGGGCTTCCGACTTACGATCGGTTGTTTGCGTCTTTGCAGCTGCCTTGCGCGTACGCGGTTTCTTCGGCGCGGGGGCGCCGCTCTCCGCTGTCTTCACGTCCAGCTTCTCCGCGGCCTTGACGTCGGATTTCTCAGCGGCCTTGACGTCGGATTTCTCAGCGGCCTTGGCCTTCCCTTTTGTCTGATGCGCCGCTTCGTCTGCCTGCGCGGGCTTGGCGGGCTTTGCCTCCGCCGTCTTCATTGCATACAGTGTGCGGTACACATCGATATAATGGTGCGCGGACTGATCCCAGCCGTACTGACCGCCCATGGCGCGTTTTGCAAGCACGTCCCACACATCGGCCTTCTTTTCGCGGAAGACCTTCACCGCGCGCTGAATGACGTGCAGCATGTCGTGGGCGTTGTAGTTGAGGAAGGTAAAGCCATTGCCCGCGCCGGAAAACTCGTTATATGCGAGCACGGTATCGCGCAGGCCGCCGGTCTCGCGCACGACGGGGAGCGTGCCGTATCGGAGCGAGATGAGCTGTGAAAGGCCGCAGGGCTCGAACATCGAGGGCATGAGGAACATATCCGCACCCGCATAGATTTGCCGCGCGAGATCGTGGTTCATCTGGAAACTCGCGGCAATCTTGCCGGGATACTTCCATTGCGCCCAGCTGAAGAGATCCACGTACTTCGATTCGCCCATGCCAAGCACGGCCATCTGCACGCCCGTATCCATGATTTCGGAAAGCACACGCTCCACAAGATCCAGACCCTTCTGTCCGGAAAGCCTGCCGACCATGCCGATCAACGGCACGCTGGGATCGACCTCGAGGCCCATCGCCTTCTGAAGCGCCGCCTTGTTTGCGGCCTTGCCCGCGAGGATGTCGTCCGCCGTGTAGTTCTCAAACAGCGCCTGATCGGTCGCCGGATCATAGTCCTCGGTGTCGATGCCGTTCAAAATGCCGGTGAGGTGGTCGGCGCGCGCGCGGAGCAACCCGTCCAGCCGCTCGCCGTAATATGCGGTCTTGATTTCCTCCGCATACGACGGGCTGACGGTGGTGATGCGATCCGCCGCGACAATGCCGCCCTTCATGAACGAGCACATGCCGTAGAATTCGAGGTTGTCGGAGCTGTACGCCCACTCGCCCAGCGCCAACAGTTCCTCGATCTCTCCGATGGTAAAAATGCCCTGATACTGGAGGTTGTGGATGGTAAAGACGGTCTTGATGTCTTGATAATGCTCAAGCTGCTTATACTGGGCATTGAGCAGGATGGGGATCAGTCCCGTCTGCCAATCGTGGCAATGGAGAATATCCGGAACGAAGCCCATCTGAGGCAGCGCTTCGAGCACCGCACGGCTGAAATACGTGTAGCGCTCGCCTTCGTCGCCGCCGAGGCCGTAGACATAGCTCCTTTGGAAATACTGCTTGTTATCCACAAAATAGAATGTGATTCCCTCGTAGGTGAGCTTTTCAATGCCCACATACTGGCGGCGCCAACCGAGGTTGATGTAGAAGAACACCACGTGCTCCATCTGATCGCGCCACTTTTGGTCAATCTGCTGGTACAGGGGCAATATCACCCGCACGTCCTCGCCCGATCGCCTGATCTCCTTGGGCAGAGCGCCCACAACGTCCGCGAGTCCCCCAGTTTTGACAAAGGGGACGCATTCGGATGCCACAAACAGTATTTTCATTTCTTTTCCCTCCCGTCCGGTTCTAGGGTTATAAGGTGATGTTTTTCCCGATGACGATGGGGTACTGGCGCTGGCCGATCAATCTGCCGTGCGCGCGCATCGTGACCGCCTTGTCTAGAATGACGTATTCCGCCTCGACGGAATCCTCTATGTAGCTGTCCTGCATGATAATCGAATTTTTCACGACCGCGCCGCGCCCAATTTTCACGCCCCGAAACAGCACGCAGTTTTCGACGGTTCCCTCGATCACGCAACCGTCCGCGATGAGCGAATTTCTCACCTTTGCGGAAATCCCATAGATCGCGGGCACTTCGTCGCGTTCCTTGGTATACACCGGGAAATCGGAGAACAGGGCCTTGCGGTAGTACCTGCCCAGAAGATCCATGTTCAACCGATAGTAGCCGTTGACGGTTTCCACCCGGCGATAATAGCCCTTGTACTCGTAGCCCCGCACATCAAGCATCCCGGTGCGGATGTGCGAACGGAGCATGTCCCCGTAAATATCGTGCGCGCCCTGCGAAAACGCCTGATCGACCAGATGCATGAGCAGCGTCCGCTTCACGATCATCACATCCATGGCCATGTTGTCGTAATTGGCCGCGTTGGGGTTAATCTCCATGTCCGCGATCTTGCCGCCGGGGCCCACGTTTAAGTATATATGCTTATCGTGCTTCGATGAGGACAGGTACATTTCGCCCGGCGCAGCTTTTGCATACATCAGGGTGATGTCCGCGCCGGAATCGACGTGCGCCTGTATCATCGGCTCAAACGATGTGGAAAACACGATGTTCCCGCCCGATAGGATCACCAGCTCCTGCCGCGATCTTCTCAGGTAATCAAAGTTTGCGCGCAGCGCTTCCAGAACGCCCGTGTATTCCCCGCCGTTTTCGTCGTTGATAAAGGGCGGCAGGATGAAAAGGCCGTTGTTGCGGGTGTGGAGATCCCACTCCTTGCCCGCGCCCAGATGATCCATCAAAGAAGAATAATTCTTCTGGGTGATGACGCCGACATTTTTCACGCCTGAATTGACCATGTTCGACAGGACGAAGTCCACGATGCGGTAGCGTCCCGCAACGGGAAGCGCAGCGACCGAGCGGTGGCTCGTCAATTCGCGCAGGGAAAGGTCGTCCTTCGTGGTATAAATGATGCCCATCGTGTCCTTCATGCCTTCGTCCCCTCCCTTTCGAGAACCGCGTCTTCATCGATCTGCGCGCCGGCCTTGACGACAAAGCCGCCCGGCAGCCGGGTTCCCTTGCCCACGAGCGCGATGCCGCCCTCGTCGCTGCCAACGATCGCGCCGGGGCCGATTTCGCAATCCTCCGCCACGATGCAACGCTTGAGGATCGCGCCTTTTTTGACGACGGTGTTGGGCATGACGACCGCGTTTTCGATCACCGCGCCCTCTTCCACCACGACACCCGCAAAGAGCACCGAGTGGCTGACCGTCCCCATGACTTCGCAGCCCTCCGTGACGGATGAGCAGTCGATATGCGCCATCGGGCCGATAAAGTGCGGCGGGAGCTGGGGACTTCTGGCATAGATGGGCCAGCGAATATCCCGCAAATTGAAGGCAGGCGGGTTCGTCAGAAGGTCCATATGCGCCTCCCAGAGGCTCTCAATGGTGCCGACGTCCTTCCAGTAATCCTCAAAGGAATACGCCATGAGCTTGAGGCCGTCCGACAGGATCTTGGGAATGATGTTCTTGCCAAAGTCGTTTTTCGACGCGGGGTCTCTGTCGTCCCCGACCAGATACTGCCGAAGAACCGGCCATGAGAAGATATAGACGCCCATCGAAGCGAGGTTGCTCTTGGGCTTTTTGGGTTTTTCTTCAAACTCGGTGATGCGGTTCTCCCCATCGACATTCATAATGCCGAACGACGGCGCCTCCGCCCACGGAACCGGACGCACCGCAATGGTCACGTCCGCCTGTTGCTCCATGTGCGAAGAGAGCATCTGCCGATAGTCCATCTTATAGATGTGGTCGCCCGAGAGGATCAGCACATATTCAGGATCATACTGCTCGATGAAGCTGATATTCTGGTAGATGGCGTTCGCGGTTCCCTTATACCATTCGCCGCTTTTCGCCTTCATAAACGGCGGAAGGACAAAAACGCCGCCGTTGGTCAGATCCAGATCCCACGGTTGGCCCGCACCGATATAACGGTTGAGCTCGAGGGGCTGATACTGCGTCAAAACGCCCACGACGTCGATTCCGGCGTTGGAACAGTTCGACAGCGGAAAGTCGATGATGCGGTACTTTCCGCCGAAGGGCACGGCGGGCTTTGCCATTGCCTTGGTCAGTAAACCCAGGCGGCTGCCCTGCCCGCCGGCGAGCAGCATGGCGATGCATTTCTTCTTGCGCATACATTCTCCCTGCCTTTATGTCGAGGGATGAGGCTCCCCCGCATTGTAACCTGTATATAACATTATAAGGCATCTGGGAAGGAATATCCAGAGGTTCTACGGAAATTATGCAAAAAAGAACGCGCCTTTTACGGCGCGCCCTGCATTCGTGTGCTTATTCGGTAAATTGGATGTCGATTCGCGCGTTTGAGGTGCGCACGTCGAGCTTTTTGGGTCCTTCCGACGCCGCCGGGAGGTTGTTCTTGCCGTTCGAGGTGCGCGATGTAACGGCAAAATCCGTCATCTTGCCGACGATTGTGCCCGTGATTGCGCCGTTTGACGAGGAGAGAGAGATGTTCTCACCCCCGACATCCTCCACGGCCAAATGGCCGTTTCGGGTCTCGATCTTTAGACGCTTGCCCGTGACGGTACGCGCATCGTTGGCACCGTTTGACGTCTTTAAAACCAACTCGTCCGCCGCAACCACATCGGACTCGATGCGCGCATTGCTGGATTCCGCGACGACGCTCTTTCCCGCAATGTTCTTGAGCCGGATCCCGCCGTTGGAGGTAGACAGCTTGATGCGCTGCACCGCCACATCCTCCGCGGTAATCTTCCCATTCGATGTGCGAAGGACAAGCGAACCGTTCACACCGACATTTGTCGCGGATACGGAACCGTTGGTCGTGCGCGCATCCACCTCGCCCTCGTATTGGCTCGGCAGCGTGAGATTGATGGGATACGTCTGCCAGGAACGCACGCCAAAGAGCGACCGGAAACCGCCCCACTGGTTGGCCACGAACCGGATGCTCAGCGTATCGCCCTCGCAAATCACGTCATAGTGCCCGTCGGGGCCGTCGACGTAATCGACTTTGAGTTCCGTTCCGCCAACGACGTTGACGCTGCGGTTCTGATCGACGACCGACACGCGGCGCACGCGCTTCGCGTCAAAGGACTTCGTCATGTGGGTATACTTGCCGTCGGCGCGCGCATGCGTGCCCGGCTCCGTGGACTCTTCCTCGTCCTCCGGCGCATCCGGGCCGACCACGATCTCGGGCGTCTGGAATTCGCGGCGCACGCGCTCCACGATGTCGTCAATCTTCTCCAAGCCCGCGACCGCCTCTTCCTCGGGCACGCCGTCCTCCACCTTATCCTCGATCATCTCCTGATAAAACCCCACGAGACGCCGCATTTCAGGGTACATATCGTCCGATTCAATCTTCAGCGCCTCGAGCTTCTTTGCAAGCTCGATCAAATACTCATTCTTGGTCATTGCCGCCCGCCGCCCTTTCTATAAATTCGAAGGCCTTCGCGGCCTCCCGCCATTCATCCTTGAATTCCGCAACCCTCTTTTTGCCCGCATCCGTGATCGCATACACGCGCCTGAGCCGTCCGCCGTGTTCCACGCTTTCGGCGCTGACGTATCCTATCGCCTCGTGCCGCTTCAAAATGTGGTACAGTGCCGACTCCGAGAGCTTCACAAAGCCTTCCAGATCCTTCTCGATTCGATAACCGTAGGATTTCCCCCGGCAAAGCTCCGCGAGCACGCAAATCTCCAAAATTCCCTTCTTCAACTGAGCGTCCATCGCAATACCGCCTTTCGAACAATACTATACATCGTACAATATCATTTGTCAAGCTTCGACGCGCAACCCGCGGTTGAATCGGCGCGCCTGATTGAAAAAGGAAACCGAAGGCGCGCGGCATGCGTCTAAAAAAGACAAACCATGCCGCACTTTTTCAATCGCGTATTTGTCACATGAATGACATGCACCGCGGCAGGCCCGTATGGTATAATAGGATACGATTACTGTGGAGGATTATTGTATCGATGAAAGTCATATCGCGAAAAGACCGGCCGATCTTGTTCGAGCCGCGTGAGCGGGATAGAAGCTTTATACTCAGCGTGGTCATGATGACGGCAAAAATGCTGTTCTTCATGGTCCTCTTAATTGGAATCGGCGGCTCTGGCATCGCGGCGGGCGTTGCGAAGGCGTGGATCGACACCGTTCCCGCCCTTGACATCGACGAGCTACGCTCGCAGTCGCAGACCTCTTTTATCTACGACAAATACGGAAATCTCATCACCGAGTACAAGGGCAGCGAAAACCGCATCTATGCAAGCATCGACGAGATGCCGCAAAACCTCATCAACGCCGTCATCGCAACCGAGGACAAGCGCTTTTACGAGCACAACGGCGTGGACATCAAGCGCATGGGCGGCGCGCTTTTGGGAAACCTCGTCAACAGCAATCTGCAGGGTGCGTCGACGCTTACGACCCAGCTGATCAAGCTCACCCTCCTTTCGAGCGAGCAGACCTACAAGCGCAAAATTCAGGAGGCATACCTTGCCATCGAGCTTGAAAAGGTCATGACGAAGGATCAGATCCTCGAGGAATACATGAACGTCGTCTACCTCGGCGGCGCGAGCTACGGCATGAAGATGGCTGCGCTCGATTACTTTGGCAAGGATCTGTCCCAGCTGACACTGCGCGAATGCGCCTGCCTTGCGCGCATCATCAAAAGCCCCTACAACTACAATCCGCGCCGCTGTTACTATACCAGGAACGACCCGGATTACATCGAGAGCCGCACGGACTTCGTGCTCGGCCTCATGCACGACCAGGGCTATATCACTGACGACGAGTATCAGCAGGCGCTCTCCGAGCGGCTGAACGTGCTGGAGACAAGCACAGCCGCGTCGGACGCCATGTACGACAACGCCTATTACGTCGAATATGCCGTGTATGACGTGGTCACCAAGATGCTGCGCGTCGAAAATCTTGAGGATACCGCCACGAACCGCCGCGCCATGGAAACGAAGCTGAGAAACGGCGGCTATAAGATCTATACCTCCCTCGACCCGGAAATTCAGGAGGCCGTGCAGGACGTTGTGACGAACTGGGATGGCTACCCCTCCATGCGATATGCAAACGACGCGGAGACACAATCGTCGCTGGGTGGCGGGGAGTATTTGACCGTCAAACAACCGCAGGCGGCAGCGGTCGTCATGGACTGGTCGACGGGCGACGTGGTCGCCATCGTGGGCGGTCGATCGGAACCCGTACAGAAAAAGCTGCTCAACCGCGCCTATCAATCCACAAAAATGCCGATCGGCTCGTCCATCAAGCCCATTGCGGTATACGGGCCGGCATTTGACCTCGGGTATTCGCCCGGCACACCGGTTCTGAACCTGCCAATCAAAATTGCGGGTTGGGTCAGTGAGCTGGGGTACCCGCAAAACTATTCGGCAAACACCTATACGGGCGTCGAGTCGATGCGCATCGCGATGAACAAGTCGCACAATAACTCCGCGGCGCACGCACTGTTTGAGTACGTGACCATCGAAAACTCGGTCGTATATCTGCTTAAACTCGGCGTCAGTCCCGACCACATCCTCGCAACCGGTTCCGGCCTTGCGCTGGGTTCCTCGGGTATTTCGATGCTGGAACTGTGCGCGGCATACAGCGCCGTCGCAAACCTCGGCGAATATCAGGAACCCTATGCGTTCACGCAGATCGTGAACCCCGACGGCAGCGTCTACATCGACGTCTCGCAGGTGCAGATCAAGCGGCAGGTGTTCAAACAATCGACCGCATGGATGCTCACGGACGTCCTGAAGGGCTGCGTCAAATCCGGTGGCACGGGCACCCACGCCGTTTGGGGCAATATTACCGTCGCCGGAAAGACGGGCACGAACTCCAACAACATCGGCGTCAGCTTTGCGGGCTTTACCCCATACTACGCCTGCGCCGTCTGGATCGGCTCGGACTACTACAAGCCGCTCACGACAGACGCAACCGGCGGTTCCTACGCCGCGCCCCTCTGGGCCGCCATCATGAAAAAGGTGCACAACATGACCGGAAAGACCGAGGACAAGGATATCCTGGCGCGATCCGCCGCGTCCGTGGGTCTTGTCAAGGCCACCGCCTGCGGCGTCTCCGGCATGCTGCCGACCAAGTATTGCTATCAGGACAAGACCTACGGCGTTATCACAGATTACTATCTCTCCGGCACACAGCCCACAGAGCCGTGCAACATGCACCGCGCGAACGGCAAACTCTACGTACCGGAGGGACACCCGCTCCTCAACGCAGAGGATGCCAAGGTCGTCAGGGAATACTTCCCCACCGCGACCAACAAACAATAAACAGCGCCCGCCCGGACAGCATATCCGGGCGGGTCTTTTCAATGGCGGTTCCTATCTTTCCGCGCTGAACAAATAGGCGGTGCCGGGCTGATCGCAACCATCGGGAAAGACTTCCGCCGTCCAATATTTCCCCGGATACGGAATATTGACGCCCTGAGCGAGAATGATGTTTCTCGTGACGTCATACATCGCATCGCTGTCATATCCTTCCCGCCTGTGCATGGCATCGAGATCGCCCGAAAAGGTGGCATGCGCAAATTGGGAACAGAACGGCGGGCCGGTCTTGCCGTCGTTTTGCGGCAAAAAGTCGAAATGGAGAAACCCTTCGGGCACAGGGGTGTCCGGCTTCATAAACCGCCCCCAGAAACCGTGCCACGCGCCGACGTCCACGCACAGTCCGTAATGATGCATGAAGAATAAATCGGCGTCAAAGCTCGATTGAAATTCGGACATGGCGTCCAACGCGCGGAAAAGTTCTTTGCGGGCCTCCAAATCGGCCAGATCATCGCCTTCCCGCCCCAAAAAGCGCATGGCAGGCAATTTTTTGTACTCAAAACTGTCCACGCGGAAGCCATTTTGCTGCCGTTTCACCACGTCCGGCATAAACAGCGCCCACTGCACCCCCGCATCGCAATCCTTCAGGTAATTGATGTAGCCAAAGAAATCCACGCTATTCACGCCTTCGGGCCCCGTCTTGTTTCCCGCGATCTGCGCACGCACGTCGCGTTCCCGCATCGCGGAAAAATCCGCAAACACCCGCGCGACCACCTCTTTTAGCCGCTCGTCGTGCACATGTCCCGACAGTTCATCGTCAAAGCGGTCGAGCGCGGCAAAGACCGCCTGGTTGACCTCGGCGCCCTGCCCCAATTCAGACAGGCGCGCCCGGAGCTGCGCATTCTGTTCCTGAAAGCGTGCAAATACGCCCTGCATCAAAATCTGCTCGTTTTCAGCAAGCTTTTCGTCGCTCCATTGGAAATCATCCAGCACCCATTCGGTCAGCGCATCGAACACGCCCGGATTTTGCCCCCGCGCTTTTGCCGCCCATTCGACGATCCTTTTGTACTTGTCGGCGTCCGTTCCCTCTTCTCCGTCGGCATCGTTCCAGTAAAACGCATCAATCAGACTTCGCGACATATCAAATCCTCCTTGCACGCTTATATTGATGGACAGGGGATAAAACCAATGTCATCAACTTAAGCTTAGAAAGGTCTGCGAACGTCGGTGGCGCGATGATCGGTACGGCCGGGACTTCTGGGGAATGATCTGTTGGGACGAACAGGGCAAACAGCACGAATCAGCTGGTTC
>JAEZSP010000038.1 GCA_023421735.1 Bacillota bacterium
GCGCATGGCCCTGCTGCGACAGCGCCATCGTGATCGCCGCCGTCAGCGTCGTCTTGCCATGGTCGACGTGGCCGATCGTGCCGATGTTCACGTGCGGCTTATTGCGCTCGAATTTTGCCTTCGCCATAACTCATTCCTCCAAATCTTATTCCGACTTGCGCCCACCCAGGAGCTTCGTTGCGATGTTCCCGGGAACCTCTTCATAGTGCGCGAATTGCATGGTGTAGTTGCCGCGTCCCTGCGTCTTGCTGCGCAGGTCGGTCGCGTAGCCGAACATTTCGGACAGCGGCACGATGCCGTCGATGGTGTGAATGCCATTTTCCATGTTCATGCCGGTGACGCGTCCACGGCGGCTCGAGATATCGCCCATGACGTCGCCCAGATATTCCTCGGGAACGACGATTTCGAGCTTCATCATCGGCTCCATGAGCGCGCAGTCCGCCTTCATCACGGCCTCCTTAAAGGCCATGGAACCGGCGATCTTAAACGCCATTTCGGACGAATCGACCTCGTGGTACGAACCGTCCACCAGCGTGGCCTTGAAGTCCACCACCTCGAAGCCGGAAATAATGCCGCTCTTCGAGGCCTCCTGAATGCCCTGATCGATCGGGTTGATATATTCCTTGGGAATCACGCCGCCGACGATCTTGTTTTCGAAGACATATCCGGTGCCCGGCTCAAGGGGTTCGAGCTCAATGACGCAGTGACCGAACTGGCCGTGACCGCCGGTCTGGCGTACATAGCGGGTCTCCGCCCTGGACTTTCTGCGGATGCACTCCTTGTAGGCGACCTGGGGCTTGCCGACCTTTGCTTCGACCTTGAACTCGCGAAGCAGGCGATCGACGATGATCTCGAGGTGCAATTCGCCCATGCCCGCGATGATCGTCTGCCCGGTTGCCTCGTCCGTGTAGGTACGGAAGGTTGGATCTTCTTCCGCAAGACGCTGGAGCGCGATGCCCAGTTTATCGGCACCCGCCTTGGTCTTGGGCTCGATGGCGACGCGGATGACCGGATCGGGGAACACCATGGACTCGAGAATGATCTGCTTCGACTCATCGCAAAGCGTATCACCGGTCGTGGTATCCTTGAAGCCAACTGCCGCCGCGATGTCGCCCGCGCAAATCTCGTCGATCTCCTCGCGGTGATTGGCGTGCATGCGCAGGATGCGCGCGATGCGCTCGCGCTTTCCCTTGGTGGAGTTATACAGGTACGTGCCCGTCTTGAGCGTACCGGAATACACACGGAAGAACGCGAGCTTTCCGACATACGGGTCGACCATGATCTTGAATGCGAGCGCGGAGAAGGGCGCTTCGTCGGAAGACTCGCGCGTCAGGTCCTTGTCGCCGTCCTTGTTGGTGCCTTTCACGGCGGGAACGTCCAGCGGCGAGGGCAGATAGTCGACGATCGCATCAAGCAGCGGCTGAACGCCCTTGTTGCGGTAGGAAGTACCGCACAGAACCGGCGTCATCGTGCCCGCGATGGTGCGCGTGCGCAGGCCGAACATGATGTCCTTGACATCAAGATCGCCCTCTTCGAAGAACTTCTCCATCAGTTCCTCGTTGGCCTCTGCGGCCGCCTCGACCATTGCGGCGTGATATTCGTTCGCCTGGTCGATGTACTCGTCCGGGATTTCGCTCTCGTCGATGGTGGTGCCCAGATCGTCCACGTAGATCTCGGCCTTCATCTTCACAAGGTCGATAATTCCCTTAAAGGAAGCCTCGCTCCCGATGGGCAGCTGGATCGGCACGGCCTGCGTCTTGAGCCGATCGCCCATCATGCGGACGACGCGGAAGAAGTTTGCTCCCATGATATCCATCTTGTTGACATACGCAAGGCGGGGCACGCCGTACTTTGTCGCCTGATGCCAGACGGTTTCCGACTGCGGTTCGACGCCGCCCTTGGCGCAAAACACAGCCACGGCCCCGTCAAGCACGCGCAAGGAGCGCTCGACCTCGACGGTGAAATCCACATGGCCGGGAGTGTCAATGATGTTGATCTGATGTCCGCGCCATTCGCAGGTGGTGGCTGCGGAGGTGATGGTGATTCCGCGTTCCTGCTCCTGCGCCATCCAGTCCATGGTCGCCATGCCCTCATGAACCTCGCCGATTCGATGCGTCTTACCCGTATAGTACAGGATGCGCTCGGTCGTGGTGGTCTTGCCGGCGTCGATGTGCGCCATGATCCCGATATTGCGAACGTGATCCAATTTATGCGTTCTAGCCACAGTCAGTATCCTACCTTTTACTTATGTCAGAATTTTGTTAAGCGCTTTATAACTTACAAAGGGCTGCTTAAGTCGTCGTGCTCAAGCAGCTCTTGCAGATTGGCGCCTTTTGTTACCAGCGATAATGCGCGAAAGCCTTGTTCGCCTCGGCCATCTTGTGCATATCTTCACGCCGTTTCACGGCGTTACCGGCATTGTTGGCTGCATCGAGAATTTCGCCAGCCAGCCGATCCGACATGCTGCGCTCGCCGCGCCTGCGCGCGAAGGACACCAGCCACCTGAGTGCCAAAGTCTGCCTGCGCTCCGGGCGAATCTCGATCGGCACCTGATACGTGGTACCGCCGACGCGGCGCGCCTTGACCTCAAGGGAAGGCATGATGTTTGCGATCGCGGCATCGAAGACCTCGGTGGCCTCCTTGCCGGTTTTCTGGGCGACCATATCGAAAGCTTCATAGCACACGGACTGCGCGACACCGCGCTTTCCGTCATACATGATCTGATTGATCAGTTTTGTCACGATCTGCGTTCCGTATACGGGATCGGGCAGAACGTCTCTCTTGGGGATAAATCCACGTCTGGGCATCGTATGTCCCTCCCAAAATTGGTGATAGCGTTCATGAAACTGAGAAACGGGCGAACGCTTTGCAAAAGTTGGCGCTCTTGCATGCGCCCGGACGCGCGTTTTCGTTCGGAAGCCCCCGTTCCTTGGGTCTTCCTCGGTACTCACCGCAATCCGGTTTCGCCACGGCACGCCGCTTGAATGGAATATTCATGCGGAGCGGTCGCCAGATGATTGCCTTATGCGGCATGCCCCTGGCGACTTGGCTTGCCATGGGCAAACCAACCGACGAACCTTTGCGAAAAAGGCTCCTACTTCTTGGGCTTCTTCGCGCCGTAGAGGGAACGGCTCTGCATGCGCTTTGCAACGCCCGCCGCGTCAAGCGCGCCACGAACGATGTGATAGCGAACGCCCGGCAGGTCGCGCACTTTGCCGCCGCGAATGAGGACGACGGAGTGCTCCTGCAGGTTGTGGCCGATGCCGGGAATGTAGCAAGTGCCCTCAATTTGATTTGTCAGGCGCACGCGCGCAATTTTGCGCAACGCGGAATTCGGCTTCTTGGGCGTCTGCGTCTTAACAGACAGACAAACACCACGCTTCTGCGGACAATTCTGCAGAATCGGCGAATTCGACTTGTATGTGACCTGATCCCTACCCTTGCGGATCAACTGATTGATCGTCGGCATTGAGTAGTTGAACCTCCTGATGTGCTTCATTTTGCATTCTATACAACTTCCGCAACCCTGGAAGAGTGATAGCCTAGGCCTTCCGGAGTCCCGCTGCGGCGGTCTTGACTTCAACGCCGCATGCCTTGCCAAGTTCCTTCATTTCGGGAACGACAATGAGCTTCGCTCCCGCCCGTTCGCTCGCTTCGGCAACCTGCGTGCGAATGAACATTTCGGCGTCGTCTGCAAGATACACGGTTGCGATCTCGCCCGCCGCCAGCGCCTTCAAGAGTCTGCGCGTGCCGACCACCTTGCGATTGTCGTCCAGCTTCTCCATCATCAGGGCACCTCCTCAAATTACCACGCCACAAGGTGGCATGTCAAGTAAAAATAGGTTAACGATCGGCCTTTGCGCCGCCAATTTCTGCCTCCCGATCGCCCGCGGGTTCCCGCGGGCGATCGGAGCCGGTTCTGGGGGGGAGAAGGGGCCTTTAGTACGCCTCGTGGATTTCCACATCGCGATAGCGGCGCATGCCGGTACCGGCGGGGATTTGTTTGCCGATGATGACGTTCTCCTTGAGACCGAGGAGCGGATCGCTCTTCCCCTTGATGGCGGCCTCGGTGAGTACGCGGGTCGTCTCCTGGAAGGACGCGGCCGAGAGGAAGGACTCCGTGGCGAGCGCGGCCTTCGTGATGCCAAGCAGCACGCGCTTCGCAGTCGCTGGGCGTCCGCCCGCCTCCATGGCTTTCCTGTTTTCCGTTTCGAAGCGGAACACGTCGACGAGTGCGCCGGGAAGGAGTTCCGTATCGTTGGATTCCTCGATCTTGACCTTGCGGAGCATCTGCCTGACGATCACTTCGATGTGCTTGTCGGCGATCTCGATGCCCTGACGGCGATAAACCGACTGGACTTCCTTGACGAGGTAGTCCTGAACGGCCTTGATGCCCAGGATGCGCAGAAGATCCGAAGGATTGATGGAACCCTCAATCAGCTCGTCGCCCGCGCGGACGACATCGCCGTCCTCCACTTTGAGCTTCGCGCCGTAGTTAATCGGGTATTTTTTGGTCTCGGCCTCGTTGGCCTGAGAGGCGATGACGAGCTCGCGCCGCTTCTTCGCATCCTGTGCGATGTGCACAACGCCCGAGATTTCGGCAAGGGACGCCTCGCGCTTGGGCTTTCTCGCTTCAAAGAGCTCCTCGACGCGGGGAAGACCCTGCGTGATGTCCTCGCCGGTGGCGACGCCGCCGGTGTGGAACGTGCGCATTGTAAGCTGCGTGCCGGGCTCGCCGATGGACTGTGCGGCAATGATGCCGACCGCCTCGCCGACGTCCACGATGAGACCGTTGGTCATGTTCGCGCCATAGCACCTTGCGCATACGCCGATGGGCGCCTGGCAGGTGAGGACGCTTCTGATGGAGACTTCCTTGTAACCGCACTTCACGATGCGGGCAGCGATGTCATGGGTAATGAGGTCGTTGACCTCCACGATAACCTCGCCCGTCTCCGGATCGGTCAGCTGCTCGGCAGCCATGCGTCCGCGGATGCGGTCTTCCAATCCCTCGATGACCTCGCCTTCCTCGGTGATGTCGGAGACCTTGAGGCCGCGTACTTTTTCACCGCGCGAAGCAAAACAATCGATCTCGCGCACGATGTTATCCTGCGACACGTCCACAAGACGACGGGTCATATAGCCCGAGTCTGCCGTCTTGAGTGCGGTATCGGCAAGAGACTTGCGCGAACCGTGTGACGAGAGGAAGAATTCGAGAACAGAGAGGCCTTCTCGGAAGTTTGCGCGAATCGGCAGCTCGATGATCTTGCCGGACGGCGAGGCCATAAGGCCGCGCATGCCAGCGAGCTGGCGAATCTGGTTGACGGAACCGCGCGCGCCGGAATCCGCCATCATGTTGATGGGGTTATAGCGGTCGAGCGAATCCATCACCTGCTTGGTGACGTCGTTGGTCGCCTGCTCCCAGATGCGGATGATCGAGGTATATCGCTCGTTCTCGGAAAGACGGCCGCGCTTAAACTCGCGCTCGATCCGGTGCACCTGCTGCTCGGCGTCTGCGAGAATGGTCTTTTTGGACTCCGGCACGATAATATCCGCAACCGAGACGGTGAGCGCGCCGCGGGTCGAGAATTTATAACCCAAAGCCTTGATGTTGTCGAGCATCTGCGCGGTCTGGGTAACGCCGTGCGTGCGATAGCACATATCGATCATCTTACCCAGCTGCTTTTTGCCGACGACTTCATCAATTTCAAGGGCAAACATTTCGTCGGGCGTGGTGCGCGGCTTCCCGCCCATGTCCTGCGGGATGGCCATGTTGAAGATCAGACGGCCGATCGATGTTTCGACGGTCTTATCATATTCCTTGCCCGCAAACGTCCGCTTCATGCGGATATAGCAGCGCGCCTGCAGCGACAGGTTCCCCGTGTCGTAGGCCATGAGCGCCTCGTCGATGTCCGAAAAGCGCATCCCTTCGCCCTTTTCGCCATCGCGGACGATGGTCAGATAATAGCAGCCCAGAACCATGTCCTGCGTGGGGCTCACAACGGGCTTCCCGTCCTGGGGCTTGAGGATGTTGTTGGCAGAGAGCATCAGGAACCGCGCCTCCGCCTGCGCCTCCATGGAAAGCGGGACATGCACGGCCATCTGGTCACCGTCAAAGTCCGCGTTGAACGCGGTACAGCACAGGGGGTGAAGCTTCAGCGCCTTGCCCTCAACGAGGATCGGCTCAAACGCCTGAATGCCCAGGCGGTGGAGCGTCGGCGCGCGGTTGAGCATGACCGGGTGATCCTTGATCACCGATTCGAGCACGTCCCAGACCTCAGGCTTCACGCGCTCGACGGCGCGCTTCGCGGTCTTGACATTGACCGCCATGCCCTGATTGACGAGCCGCTCGATGACAAACGGCTTGAACAGCTCGAGCGCCATCTCCTTGGGGAGGCCGCACTGATAGAGCTTGAGCGACGGGCCGACCACGATGACCGAACGGCCGGAGTAGTCGACGCGTTTGCCCAGGAGGTTCTGCCGGAAACGGCCCTGTTTGCCGCGCAAAAGATCCGAAAGGCTCTTGAGCTGGCGTCCGCCCGCACCCGTGACGGGACGTCCGCGGCGGCCGTTATCGATCAGCGCGTCGACCGCTTCCTGCAGCATGCGCTTTTCGTTTCTGACGATGATGTCCGGCGCGCCCATTTCGAGCATGCGCTTGAGGCGGTTATTGCGGTTGATGACCCTGCGGTACAGGTCGTTGAGGTCGGCGGTGGCGAAACGGCCGCCGTCGAGCTGCACCATGGGGCGCAATTCCGGCGGAATGACCGGCACCACATCGAGAATCATCCACTCGGGCTTGTTGCCGGACGTGCGGAATGCTTCCACAACCTCAAGCCGCTTGATGATGCGCTGACGCTTCTGACCCTCGCTGTCTCGCTTGGTCTCGCGGGCTGAAAGCTCCTCGAGATCCTGCTTGAGAGATTTGGACAGTTCTTCGAGATCGATCGTACGCAGCATTTCGCGCACGGCCTCTGCGCCGATGCCGACGCGGAACTCCCAGCCATTTTCCTCTGCCTGGATGCGCTTTTGCTGGTACTCGGTTTCCGAAAGGAGCTTAAACTGCTCCAGACCCGGCACCTCGCCCGCGTCAAGCACGATATAGCTTGCAAAATAGAGCACCTGCTCCAGCGCGCGGGGGGAAATGTTGAGAAGGGTGCCCATGCGGCTGGGAATCCCCTTGAAATACCAGATGTGGGAAACCGGCGCGGCCAGCTCGATGTGGCCCATGCGCTCGCGGCGCACCTTTTGCTTGGTCACCTCGACGCCGCACTTGTCGCAGATGACGCCCTTAAAGCGCGTCCTTTTATACTTTCCGCAGTTGCACTCCCAGTCCTTGGTGGGCCCGAAGATCCGCTCGCAGAAGAGTCCGTCGCGCTCAGGTTTGAGCGTGCGGTAGTTTATGGTTTCGGCCTTCAACACCTCGCCGTGCGACCACTTGCGGATCTTCTCCGGGGAGGCAAGACCGATCTGAATGGAATCAAGATTTGTCAGTTCAAACAAGGAGCTCTCTCCTTTCTGCCATGGCAATCAGCCCGCAGTCCTTAAAAATCGTCGTCGTCCAGTCCGAGATCGTCGTCCAAATCGAGTTCGTTGATGTCGAATTCCTCGATGGAGGCGTCCTCTTCGCCCTCGGCGATGTCTTCCACAATCGCGCCCGGGGAGAGCTCCTCTGCCCTCTCGCTGTCGCGCTGCGGCTCGTCGTCGTCGAGTTCTTTGATCTCGATCTCGTTCTTCGCGGCATCGAGCACCTTGATGTCCAGCGCCAGCGACTGGAGTTCCTTGATCAGCACCTTGAAGGACTCCGGCACGCCCGGATCGGGGATGTTCTCGCCCTTCACGATCGCCTCGTAGGTCTTGACGCGCCCGACGGTGTCGTCGGATTTCACGGTCAGGATTTCCTGCAGGACGTGGCTCGCGCCGTAAGCTTCGAGCGCCCAAACCTCCATCTCGCCGAAGCGCTGGCCGCCAAACTGGGCCTTGCCGCCGAGAGGCTGCTGGGTTACGAGCGAGTAGGGGCCGGTGGAACGCGCATGGATCTTATCATCGACGAGGTGATGGAGCTTCAGCATATACATGTAGCCAACCGTCACCGGGTTGTCAAAGGGATCGCCTGTGCGCCCGTCATAAAGCTGGATCTTGCCGGTCGGGTTGATGCCGCACTTGCCGAACTGGATCTTCGGCCTGCCCTTGTCGTCGTAGAGGGCTTCTTCGCCCAATTCGGTGGCTGCCATGTTCAGAACTTCCTGAATATCCTCCTCGCGTGCGCCATCAAACACCGGCGTGGCAACGTGCCAGCCAAGCGCCTTTGCGGCGAGACCCAGGTGAACCTCGAGAACCTGCCCGATGTTCATGCGGGACGGAACACCCAAGGGGTTCAAGACGATGTCGAGCGGCGTGCCATCCGGCAGGAAGGGCATGTCCTCCTCGGGCAAGATGCGCGAAACGACGCCCTTGTTTCCGTGGCGGCCTGCCATTTTGTCGCCGACTGAAATCTTTCTCTTCTGCGCAATATACACGCGCACCATCTGGTTGACGCCCGGAGACAGCTCGTCGCGGTTTTCGCGGGTGAAGATCTTCACGTCCACGATGATGCCGAACTCGCCGTGCGGCACGCGCAGCGACGTATCGCGCACCTCGCGCGCCTTATCACCGAAGATCGCGCGCAGGAGGCGCTCCTCAGCAGTCAGTTCGGTTTCACCCTTGGGCGTGACCTTGCCGACCAGAATGTCGTTCGCGCGCACTTCCGCACCCACGCGGATGATGCCGTGCTCGTCGAGATCGCGCAGGGCGTCCTCGCCGACGCCGGGGATATCGCGCGTGATTTCCTCCGGCCCGAGCTTGGTATCGCGCGCCTCGGACTCATACTCCTCGATGTGAATGGAGGTGTACACGTCGTCCTTGACGAGCCGCTCGGAAAGGAGGATAGCGTCCTCGTAGTTATAGCCTTCCCAGGTCATAAACGCGATCAGCACATTTCTGCCAAGGGCGATTTCGCCTTCGTCGGTCGACGGGCCGTCCGCGATGACCTGACCCTTTTTGATCTTTTCACCCTCCTTGACGAGGGGGTGCTGGTTGATGCAGGTGCCCTGGTTTGAGCGGGAGAATTTGGTCAGCTTCTGGGCATACTCGACGTTATCGGTGCCCACATAGCGCAGTTCCTCTGCGGTCACGCGGGTCATGATGCCGTCCACCTTGGCAAGGGCGACGACGCCGGAATCGCACGCGGCTTTATACTCGATGCCGGTGCCGACCAGAGGCGCTTCAGGAACCAGAAGCGGAACGCCCTGACGCTGCATGTTCGAACCCATCAGCGCGCGCGCGGCGTCATCATTCTCGAGAAAGGGAATCATGCCCGTCGCGACGGAAATGAGCTGACGCGGGGAGACGTCGACATAATCGACGGCGTTTTTATCGATCTCGATGATCTCATCGCGGCGGCGCACGGTTACGCGCTCGTTGATGAAGAATCCGTTTTCATCGACCGGTTCGTTGGCCTGGGCGATGATGAACTGATCCTCTTCATCGGCGGTCATGTAGTCGTTTTCGTCGGTAAGGCGATGCGTTGCCGGATCGACACGCCGATAGGGCGCCTCGATAAAGCCATACTCGTTGATGCGCGCATAGGTTGCGAGCGAGCCGATGAGGCCGATGTTCGGACCTTCAGGCGTCTCGATCGGGCAGATGCGTCCATAGTGGGAATAGTGAACGTCGCGCACCGCGAAGCTTGCGCGGTCGCGGTTCAAGCCGCCCGGGCCAAGCGCGGAGAGGCGCCTTTTGTGCGTCAGCTCCGCAAGCGGGTTCGGCTGATCCATGAACTGCGAAAGCTGGGAACTTCCGAAGAATTCCTTGATCGCCGCCGAAACGGGGCGGATGTTGATCAGATCCTGCGGGCGCACCTTGTCGAGGTCCTGGATCGCCATGCGTTCCTTGACCACGCGCTCGAGGCGCGACATGCCCACGCGAATCTGGTTCTGCAAAAGTTCGCCGACGCTGCGCAGGCGACGGTTACCCAGATGATCGATGTCGTCGATGGTGCCGAGTCCATGGAACAGCCCGAACTGATAGCTGACGGACGAGACGATGTCGTCCACGAGCACATGCTTGGGCATGAGCTTCGGCGCACTCTCGCGCAGCGCGTCGTTTAAGGGCATGCCATCCTCGCGCACGCGCTTTAACAGTTCAACAAGCGTCGGGATATGGACGCGCTCGGAGAACGGCGCGATTTCTTCGTCGTATTCCGCGGCGACCTTCTGATCGAAGGAAGCGAGGAAGGGCTTGATGAAGGCAAAATGATTGCCAATGACGCGCACAAAGTTGTTCTCCACAAGGAGCACGACCTCGTTAACGCCCGCGTTTTGCACCATTTCGGCTTCTTCGCGGGTAAGCACATGTCCGGCGGTAAAGAGCACCTCACCCGTGTAGGGGGAGACGACATCTTCACCCAATTCCTGATTGACAATCCGGTGCGCAACAGCAAGCTTCTTATTATATTTATAGCGGCCAACGTGCGCGAGGTCGTACCTCTTGGGATCGAAGAACAGGGAGTTGATGAGGCTGGTCGCCGAATCGACAGACGGCGGCTCGCCGGGACGCAGCTTATTGTAGATCTCAATGAGCGCCTGATCCTTGCGGGATTTATAGCGAAGCTCGCCCTTGTCGTTGACGGACGGCGCATCGCGGGTAATGGTCGCGCTGACGCGCTCGTCATCGCCGAACAGGCGGATGATCTCCGCATCCGACTCGACGCCCATGGCGCGCAGAAGCACCGTAACGGGGAGCTTTCTCGCGCGGTCGATGCGCGCATAGACGACGCCGTTGGAATCGGTTTCATACTCAATCCACGCGCCGCGATTCGGAATCATCTGCGCGGAATAAAGATAGGAACCGGACTTATCGATGGAACGGGAGTAATACACGCCCGGAGAACGGACGAGCTGGGAAACGATGACGCGCTCCGCGCCGTTGATGATGAAGGTACCGTTCTCGGTCATGAGCGGGAAATCGCCCATAAAGACCTCGGACTCCTTAATCTCGTGCGTATCGCGGTTGGTGAGCCTCACCGTCACCTTCAGAGGCGCCGCGTAGGTCGCGTCGCGCTCCTTGCACACATCCACGGAATACTTGGGCGCTTCGTCGAGCGAATAGTCCGTGAACTCGAGGATGAGGCTTTCTGAATAGTCCGTGATGGGCGAGACGTCCTGAAGCACCTCGCGCAAACCGTATTTCAGAAAACCCCGATAAGAGTTCTTCTGAATTTCGATCAGGTCCGGAACTTCCAAAGCCTCTTTGATGCGGGCGAAGCTCATGCGCGTTCGCTTGCCCATCTGAACCGGATTGGGTTTTGCCATACCCTATATCACCCCTGTCTTGTCGCCTGATGACCCGTCGGGTCGGAAGGTTAAATATTCGAAACATTCGCGCGTTTGGGGACGCATTCAAGGCAAATGGAGCGCCTTTTCCCGCGAAAGCGGATTTTCGTCTATACTAGCGCAATTTAATATAATAGCACACATGTTTTTTACTGTCAACCTGCTCATCCCCCTATTTTGGGCAATTTTCGGAATATTTAACAATGATGCATGCGTTTTAACGGAAAAGCGCCGAAACAGATGAGGTTTTTTTCATGCATATTATTATCCAAATTGAATTGAATCCTGCATATTTCTTTGTTTGCAAGGCGCGGCGGATGTGATATAATTGTCAGGGGTATTCATGCGCGTTTGCACTGTCGCGGCGAAGCGGGGGTGGTTTTGTGGCCGACAGGATCCATTATTTCTTTGAAACGGATGCTGCGCAATATGAAGCGCACGCTTCCAGCCACGCCGATTTGGGCGATGAACTTTATCAGGAGACTGCGAAGGCGCTTTCCCTGAAGGGCGCGTCGCTTCTGCTTGATCTTTGGTGCTGCACGGGACGCGAACTGGACGAGATCATGAAAAAATCACCGTGGGTCAGCGTCACGGGAATGGACCCTTCCCCCGCGCGTCTGGCCAAATTGCTCGCAAAGCCATATGCGTCTCGGCTTACGTTGCTCAACTGCGACATCCGCGTCGCCCCCTTTGGAAAGGCGATCTACGACGGCGCGGTGGCCGTGATGACGATGCATCATTATATGGACGCGGACAGGCTGGCAATTTATCAGAAGATTTTTGAGGCGCTTCATGTAGGTGGGCGCTATGTCGAAACCGACATGGTCGCGGCGGATGAGGCGGAGGAGGCTGCGTTTCGCGCAGATTGGCGCCCCAACGACGCCGCGCATTGCGAATTGCCGATTACGGCGAATAAAATCGAAGCGCTATTACGCGAGGCCGGCTTTTTGCACGTCGAGCGGCGCATGGATCAAATGAACCGGGCTATCTTTGTAGCCGGAAAGGAACCAATATGAAAATCGCGTTTGGAAGCGATCACGCGGGACTCGATTACAAAGAAATGCTCCTTGCGCATGCGCGCGAACTGGGGCACGAAGTCGTCGATCTGGGAACACATTCAAAAGAGAGCTGCGACTATCCGATCTACGGACATGCGGTCGCACAGGCGGTCAAAAATGGCGAGGCGGACAGGGGCGTTCTCGTATGCGGCACCGGCTTTGGGATATCCCTTGCGGCAAACCGCATGGCTGGGATACGCTGCGTCAATGCATCTGAGGAACTGACCGTCCAAATGGCGCGCAGGCACAACGACGCAAACATGTTGTCTGTCGGCGAGCGCATCGTGGGACGGGATAAGGCAATCAGCCTTCTGGGGACTTTTCTTTCGACTGAATTTGACGGCGGTCGCCATGCGCGCCGCGTCAACATGATAGACACATTCAGGGAGGATTGACCAATGCCGAAAATCACCTTTATGGGCGCGGGCTCAACGATTTTTGCCAAAAATGTGCTCGGCGATAGCATGATGACCCCGGCACTTTCCGAAAGCGTCATTGCGCTGTATGACATCAATGCGGACCGCCTGCGTGAATCGAAGCTCATGCTTGAAACAATCAACCGGAACAATGGTTCCAAAGCGACGATCGAAGCGTATTTGGGCGTCGAAAACCGCAAAAAGGCGCTTTCGGGCGCGAACTACGTCGTCAACGCCATTCAAGTGGGCGGTTATGATCCCTGCACGATCACGGATTTTGAAATCCCGAAAAAATACGGCCTTCGCCAGACCATCGCGGACACGCTGGGCATTGGCGGCATCTTCCGCGCGCTACGCACGATCCCCGTCATGTTCGACTTTGCGAAGGACATGGAAGAAGTCTGCCCGGACACCCTGTTTCTCAACTACACAAACCCCATGGCGATGCTTTCCGGCGCGATGCAGCGCCACACCGCCGTCAAAACAGTTGGCCTGTGCCACAGCGTGCAGGGATGCACCGAACACCTGATGAAGCCGCTGGGCATGGAATACGACGAGAAGGTTCAGTGGAAGATCGCGGGCATCAACCATCAGGCATGGCTGCTTGAGGTCACAAAGGACGGCGTGGATCTGTATCCCGAAATCAAGCGACGCGCCGCCGCGCGCACCGAAAAGCACGGCGACATGGTGCGCTATGAGATCATGAAGCGCTTCGGCTATTACGTGACCGAGTCGTCCGAGCACAATTCGGAATACATGCCCTATTTCATCAAGGCGCGTTACCCCGAACTCATCGAGCGCTTCAACATCCCGCTCGACGAGTATCCGCGCCGCTGTATCCATCAGATCGCCGATTGGGAAAAGCGCCGCGTCGCGCTCTTGAACGACGAGGGACTCACCCACGAACGCACCACCGAGTACGCCAGCTATATCATGGAGGCCATGGAGACAAACCAGCCCTTCAAGTTCGGCGGCAACGTGCTCAACACCGGGCTCATCACCAACCTTCCCCAGAACGCATGCGTCGAGGTGCCCTGCATCGTCGACAAGTCCGGCGTCGTGCCCACCTATGTCGGCGCGCTGCCGGAGCAGTGCGCGGCGATGAACCGCACCAATATCGGCGTCCAACTGCTCACCATCGAGGCCGCGACGACCCTGAAAAAGGATTACATCTATCAAGCCGCGATGATGGATCCGCACACCGCAGCCGAGCTCTCCATCGACGACATCGTCGCCATGTGCGATGACCTCATCGACGCGCACAAGGGCTGGTTGCCGGAATACAAGTAAACAGGAGGGGTCAATCCCCCATCCCAACCAAACGGCTTTTGATCAAACGTCCGTCCGGGGGAAATCCCCGGACGGACGTTTTTATCAACGCCCTCAAAAGCAGGCGCCCGATGTGGGATTTTCGACAGTCCAATGCAATGGCCCGGGGATCGAATCCCCGGGCCACGCATCGATCGTGCTAATACATCTCGTCGTAGGAATACCCAAACAGGCCGTCCATCAAACCGCGCAAGGCGGGCACGGCCTCTTCCAGTTTGCCGAGATTTCCGTAGAGAATCTCGGCAAGCTCGCTGGCAATCGCTTGCTGCTCTATGTCGCTCATATTCGAGCTATCCACCGCAGAGGCGGGATCGATGTAAAACGCGTCGGAATCAATGGTCGTTTCATACGTTCGAACGTCACATGCGAACCGGAAATCCTCCCCGTAGGAGCCGGCGCCGAACTCAAATGATCCGCTGGAAACCGCATCCGGATCGGGCGTCTCATCGGGCGTATAGCCAACGTATGCACTCATATCAAAGTATTTGTCCGAAAAAACCATGTCGACGCGGGCCTCGCCGGTTTCTTCCACCCAATAGCCGCTGCATGTAAATTGGGAATGCTCATGCTCCTCTTTCACGGCCAACTCGAAAGAGTCCTTGCCGTTTGCGCTGTCGATGCCGGGCGTAACCGTCAGGCGCACATCGTAGAGCGCATCTGTCCCATAATAAAGCGCATAGTCATTGATGATTGTTGCGGTCAGGTCGATGGCCGCGCCGTCAATGGTTCCATTTGCCTGAATCGTCTGTGTCAAATCCGATCCAATTTCCATGTACTTCAGGTCAACGCGCTGCACGCTTTCGCTCCCGTCGAGGAGCGCATGAAGCTGATAGGCCGTATGCTCGCCGTCCGACGTCACATCCACCTGCAAATCGGCCAGCATGCTCGTGCCATCCTCTGTCTGTGCGATGCTGCCCTTGGCCGATGCGGCGAGATTCGCGTCCTGCAAATCTTCCTCCATACTGCTCTCGCCGCTATCGGGCCCAAAATAGGTACTGAACAGGACGTCCGCATCCATGCTCCGGGCAATCGCGAGGAACAACTCCGTGCAATCCCCCTCGAAGGGAACCACGGTCATGGTCGCATCTCCCGCCGCGAGGGACACATCCGTCGTGGTGCCGCCACTCGGATCGCTGTTTTCTTCGATGAAAGCGCGCACCAGCGCCTCCATTTCTTCAAAAATCCCCCAGCTTTCCAAATCAGCGATCTCGCCCTCACCGCTGAGACCGGATTGTGTCGAACCGAATTCGGCTTCAAAATCCTCCACCGACATGGAGTAGGCGTTTTTCATCCCACCGAGGAAGAAGGAAATCAGTTCGCCTTCCTGCTGGATGATTGCCGAATTGATATTTTCATCACCCGCATACAGATCGATGATGAACTGGGAAAGAGATCCGTCCGCAGTTACTCCATCTGTCAACTGAAGCGTGAGCCCACTTAAATCGATCGTCAGCTCTCCATCTCTGTACATCACAGGATCCGAAATCTGCACAATCTCGACGTTCATCGTCTCGGCAGCCGCCCCTGATAAAAAAAGAGACGCGAGCAGCAAGATCGCAAGAACGATACTCCCTTTTCTCAATTGTTCCACCTCCGCCATTTGATTCAAAGCGCATCCTTTATCCCATTATAACACAATTTACCAATTCATGCGGCGTTTCCCGTTTTTTACCTCATAAAAATGCGGCCCTCAGGCCGCATCGTCAAAATGTCCCCCGGAACGCCTCGACGGCGGGTCCGGTCATGACGGCATGCCCGTCGTCCGTAATCTCATATTCGAGATCACCGCCGGGAAGCGTAACGATCGCATGGCGGTCGATGAGTCCGGCCCGGACGCCCGCGAAGACGGACGCGCCCGCGCCCGTGCCGCAGGCGAGCGTCGGCCCCGCGCCGCGCTCCCACACCAGCAGGCGAATATGCCCGCGATTGACAACCGCGCAGAACTCGACGTTCGTGCCCTCCGGGAAGGCGGGACTTTTTTCGATGCGCGGACCGACTTGATCAAAAATTTCCTTTTCGGGAAAGACGGAATAGGTCACCGCATGCGGATTGCCCATCGAGACGCGCAAAAACGCGGCAGGTTTACCCTCGATGGTGAATTCCACCTGCCCACCTTCGACGGGAACGCCCATATCGACCGACACGCGCACGACCTTGTCCTTTTCGGCAAAGACGCGCATGTCCTTGATCCCGGCACCCGTCTCGACCGAGACAGTTTCGCCGTGCGCACGACCGAGTTCATACAGATATTTTGCCACGCACCGTACGGCATTTCCGCACATCTCAGGCTCGGAACCATCGGGATTGAAGATGCGCATGCGCGCGTCTGCGACATTAGAAGGCAATATCAAAACCAATCCGTCCGCACCGATGCCGAAGTGCCGATCGCAGGTTTCACGCGCCAGCGCGGCAGGATCGCCGGGCACGTCGCCCGTCAAAAGATCGAGTACGACAAAATCGTTTCCCAGTCCGTGCATCTTGATAAAATCCATGGTCTTTCCCCCATTGCGAAAACGCGGCCCTTCCGGGCCGCGCCTTCTATCGTTTCACAATTACTGCTGAGCCATACCCATCATACCGGCCGTCAATCCCTCGAGTCCGGGAACCGCGGCTTCGATCTTGGTGAGCGTCTGAATGATTGCCAGACCCATTTCCTGCTCAGCCGCATTCGTCTGCTCTTCGGTCATGGTCGTGAGATCGATCACGTTCTCGGGCGCGATATAAAAATCGTCCGTGTTGATCGTGGTGGAGATCAGGCTGACGGGGCAGGTGACGGAATAGGTATCCGAACCGTCATTCATGCCAAGGTCAAGCGTTCCGGCCATGATCACGCTCGGATCAGCAGCCTCGGCGGGCGTGAAGGTCAGATATCCGGTGAGGTCCGTCTCGCTGTCCTTCATATTCGCCTCGAAGTGCGTCTCGCCCGTTGCCTCGACGGCGTATGCGCTCATTGTCATCGAGGCTTCGTCGGGTACTTCAAATGCGATGTCGAGCTTATCGGTGCCTGCACCTGCGCCGGCCGCGGAAGCATAGGTCAGATTGAAGTTCGCCTCGATGTTCGACTCCGCATCCTCGAAGTTGGAGGTCAGGGTCCCATCCATGGTCACATCATCGCCCATCATGGTCGCGTTCAGCGTCACGGTGACGGACTCGTCGGAACCTTCGGGATAGACGTTCTCGGTGATGGTCATATACTGAGTGTCACCCATGCTGCCGTCAAGGAGGATGTTCACATCGGCATTGACCGTTTCGCCATCCGCGGTCATGACAAGGTTTTCCTCGATCATGGTGCTGGTTCCATCTTCAGTGGTGGCAATGCCGCCGGACATGGTACAGGTTATGCCTGCGTCATTGAACAAATCGGAGAAGCTCGCATACCCTTCGTCAACCGCGAGGGACGTGAGCATGGGGCCGATGAGCGGATCATTCTCAACGAGGGTGAAGACGGAAGCCATCAGGTCCGTCATATCCGCTGAAATCGGCACGTAGCTCATGTTCGTTTTGCCCGCCGCAAGATCGACTTCGATGGTCTCGGGCGTTCCATATGTCATGCCATTCTGCGCAAAATCGTTGACCAGCGCGAAAAAATCACTCGGAAGCGTCCAGTTTTCAAGCTTCGTGATGAGCCCCTCCAGGTCCGTCACGCCCATGCTTTCGCCAATCATGGCGCTCATTTCTTCCTTGGTCACGCCGTAGGCGCTGGTCATGCCGCCCAGATAACCGGCAAGGCCGTTATCGTCGATTTGCACCATCGCGGAGTTGACGTTCTGGTCGCCCGCGAACACGTCGACGAACAATTGCGTCAAGGATTCATCCGACGTGGAACCGCCTGCGACCTGAAGCATGAGGCCCGTCATGTCGGCGATCGGCTCGCCATTCATGTAAACCACCGGATCAGAGATCTGAAGCGCTGTCACGGGGATCGTTTCCGCGCTCGCCATGATGGGCGAGACGACGAGAAGAAACGCGACGATGGCGGAAAGAAGCGCGAGTTGCTTTTTCATAGTCACTTTACCTCCATTATTGCATATTAAAATTATACCATACTCTGACCTTTTTCGCACGTGAAAAGTTGCCATTCTCACCTGGAAAAATAATCGAAATCGCGACATCTGTCGATGTTCTCCATATAACCTCAAACCGAATCGCTCAAACGGCCTTCCGTGCCATTGAGCGCGGGCTGCTTGAGAAAATAGGGTGCGAACCCAACAAATGCAAGAATGCAGATCGCCGCAGAGATGTAGTAAACCTTCTGAAGGCCCATCGCGTCTGCGAGCATTCCGCCCGCAAGATTACCAATCGCGCGCGAGATGCCAAAGCTGACCACCGCAAGCAACATCTGCCCCGATGCGCGCAGTTCCGGCGGAACGGACAGGCTGATGTACTTTGACACCGCAACCGTCATCACGATAAATCCCCAACCGTGGAGCACCTGGCTTGCCATCACGACGCGGTAATCCGTCGCGGTCGCAACAATCAGCCACCTGAGAGAAAGGGCAAGCGCAGCAACGCACAAAAGCTTTCCCGCGCCGATTTTCTTAAATAAGCGATCGCTCGACAGAAGATACGGAACTTCAGCAGCCGCCGAGATGAAATAGCAGATGCCCAGCAACTCGCTGTTCCCGCCCGGCAGCGAGAGAAAGTAATTTGAAAAAAAGGTGTAGAAGTAGCCCATCGTAATCTGGATCGCAACCGAAAACGCCAGGAGGAGCATGAGGTTTTTCATTTTGAAAAGCTTTGTAATGCTCATCCGCGCGCCGCCCATCGCCTGGTGTCCGGGCGTCCTGGGCAGGATAAACGACGCAAACATCACGATGCCAAGAAGACCCGCCGTCACATAAACCGCATACACGGGCTTGCCGGACTGGTTGAGAAACCGACCGAAAAGAACGGAGGCCACGGCGAATGAGAGGCCGCCTGCGAGCCGGATGGGACCAAACGGATGATCGTGCTTCATGAGGGATTCGAAAATAATGGAATCGCCCATGGGCTGAATCGACATGTAAAAACTCGCGAACAGGCACGTCAGCACAAGTACGATCGGATAACTCTTCGCAAGCAAAAGCGAGAGCATGACGATTGCCGCAGAAAAACACAAAATGCGAATCAGTGCGTTGCGGCTCTTCATCCGATCGCCGCGCGCACCCCAGAAGGGCTGCGTCGCAACCGATATGATGGCGACGACCGCAAAGATCCAGCCAATCTGCGACGAAGAAAAATGGAGGTTTTGTTTGAAATAGATTGGCAGAAAGCCTTGATACACCGCATTTGTCACGTAAAAGGCCATCAGAAACAGGGCATACTGCGCCGGATAGCGCCCTGACTCTCGCATTTTGTATATTCCCTCATTTCGCAAAGGTCATTTTCCGTTCATTATAGCGCCTTTTGATTAAGAAATGTTGCACGTGCACGCGAAATGTATTAAAATAAACGGGCGGAAGTAACATACGAAGGGATTGAAGCATTTGTTTAAACTCATCGCCTCCGACATGGACGACACGCTTTTAAACGCCGAAGGGGTTCTCTCGCCCCGCACGCAGCGGGCGCTCAGGCGGGCCATGGACGCGGGCGTCTACGTCGTTCTCGCATCGGGGCGCATGCTCGAATCGACCACGCCGTTCGCACACCAGCTCGCGGTCAACGCGCCCCTTGTCATTTACAACGGCGCGATGGTGTACGACCTGAAGGCGGCGCGCATCGTCGAAAAGCGCACGGTGCCCATGGAGGCGGCGCGCGGCATCTGCGAAATGGCGGAGTCGCTGGGCATCTATGTGCAGGCCTATCCCGGCGAGGGCTATTTCGCCGCGGAGCGCACAAAATACACGGGTGAATACGAAAAAAGCGTCAAGGTCGACTGCGAAATCACGGGCATGCCGCTTTCGAAATGGATCACCACATCGCAGGTGAAGCTGCTCGCCATCGGCCAAAGGGAGGATACCCTCGCAAACATCGACAGGTTTCGCGCCGCGTTTCCACAGGTTTCGTTCATGATGTCGCGCCCGAACTACATCGAAATCGTCTCAAAGGGCGTAGACAAAAAAGATGCGCTGGAAAAGACCATTGCGGATCTGGGCATCGCGCCCGCAGAAGTGCTGGCCTTTGGCGACGGGCAAAACGACGTATCGATGCTGAATTTTTCCGGACTGGGTTATTGCGTGGAAAACGCGTCCGAAAACGTCAAGGCGCAGTGCGCACATTTTTGTCCGGCAAACACACAGGACGGTTGCGCCATCGTGATTGAGCGCATGCTCGGGGACGGCACGCTGAAGGGAGCATAACGCATGGTCAAGGAGGCGGATTTCGTCCGGGCGATGGGGCTCGTGCCGGTGATCCCGGCGGAGGGCAAGTATTTGCCCATCGAGGTCACAAACGTCAACCGTCCGGGCTTGCAGCTCACGGGCTACTGGGACTTTTTCGCCTACGAGCGGCCGCAGCTTCTGGGCAAGGTGGAGATGACCTATCTCTCCATGCTCGACGAAAGTACCCGGCGCGAGCGGCTGACGAAATTTTTCAGCTACGACCTGCCCTGCATCATCATCTGCCGGGGACTCCCCTGCTTCGACGAGATGCTGGTATTGGGCGTGGCGCGCAAGATTCCCATCTATTCGGCCAAGCAGGAGACGACCCAGTGCGAGATGGAGGTCATCAACTTCCTCTCGGACGCGCTTGCGCCGCGCGAGACGCGGCACGGGGTCCTGGTCGACGTGTATGGGTCGGGACTTTTCATCACCGGCAACAGCGGTGTCGGCAAGAGCGAGGCTGCGCTCGAACTCGTGAACCGCGGGCATCGGCTGGTTGCCGACGACGTGGTGGACATCCGGCGCGTATCGGAAAACCGGCTGGTGGGTGAAGCACCGGAACTGGTGCGCCACTTTATGGAGATTCGCGGCGTCGGAATCATCGACATTGCGACCATGTACGGCATCGGCTCGATCATCCGCTCCAAGTCCATCGATTTTGAAGTACACCTCGAGTTATGGCAGGATGGCAAGGAATACGACCGGCTGGGACTGACGGACAACTACACGGAAATACTGGATGTGCGGATTCCGCGGCTGCTTCTGCCCATCCACCCGGGGCGCAACATCGCGGCGGTGCTCGAGGTAGCGGCGAGCAATTTCAGACTCAAGCAGATGGGATACAACGCGGCGGAGGTCTTGACGCGCAGACATATGGAGCGCATGACGCACGCGGCGGACGAAGAATAAGGCATGCAGGAGGATCGGGTATGGTTTACGTAGGGATCGACGTGGGCGGAACGGGGCTCAAGGCTGGCGTTGTGGACGAAAACGGAAAAATCCTCTCCAAGGTTTCCTGCCCCACATTGGTGGAGCGGGGCGCAGAGCCGGTCGTAACCGACATGGCGCACCTGGCCATCAAGGCTGTGGAGGAGGCGGGACTGACGCTTGACGAGGTGAAGGCGGTCGGCGTCGGGATTCCGGGCATCGAGGATCCGCGCACGGGGCGCGTGCCGTTTTGCACGAACCTTTATTGGCATGACGTGCCGCTGGTCGCGTGGATGCAGCGGGTCATCGACAAGCCGATTTACGTCGGAAACGACGCGACTGTCGCGGGACTCGCCGAATCCGTGTCCGGCGTGAGCGCGGGCGTCAAAAACTCCGTGTTCATCACGCTCGGAACGGGTGTCGGCGGCGGTATCGTAATCGACGGCAAGGTGTATTCCGGATCGAATGGCGTGGGCAGCGAGATTGGACACATGATCACCGTCGCGGGCGGCGAGCAGTGTACCTGCGGCAACAAAGGCTGCTGGGAAAGATATGCAAGCGCCACAGCGATCATCCGCATGGGGGTCGAAAGCGCGAAAAAGAACCCGGAAGGCGCGCTCGCGAAGGCCGTTGACGGCAAGCTTGAAGCCATCACCGCCAAGCACGTGATCGACCTTGCGAAGGCGGGCGATCCGGACTGCGCGAAGGTCTTTGACACGTATGTGTACCATCTGTGCGTGGGACTGGTATCGATCATCAACTTCATCGACCCCGAGGTGATCGCGCTGGGAGGCGGCGTATCCGCAGCGGGCGAGTTCCTGCTCAATGCGGTGCGCGCGAAGCTTCCCTCGATGATTTTCTACAAGGCGATGCCCTACGCGCGCATCGAACTTGCAACGCTCGGCAACGACGCGGGCATCATCGGCGCGGCGATGCTCGGGCGATAAATGGAGGTTTTTCGTGAGAGCATATGAACGGTTTTTCAAGTACATTCAATTTGACACCGCATCGGATGAGAAGAGCGCGACCTGCCCAAGCACGGAAAAACAGCTTGTACTCGCGCGTGCGCTCGTGGAAGAAATGAAGGAAATGGGCATTGCGGATGCGCGCGTGGATAAAGACGGATACGTGTACGGATCGATTCCCGCAAACCGCGAAAATCTGCCCGCCATTGGTCTCATCGCGCACATGGACGTGGTCGATGCCGCGCCAAGCCTCCCGATGAACGCGCGCATCGTCGAGAACTACGACGGTGGAAAAGTCGTGCTCGAATCGGGCGACGTGCTCGACCCGGTGGAATTTCCGGCGCTCAAAAAGTGCGCGGGCAAGAATCTGATCGTGACAGACGGGTACACCATACTCGGCGCGGACGACAAGGCAGGCATCGCGGAGATCATGACGGCATGCGCGCAGATTCTGGCAGACGACAGCATTGCGCACGGGAAGATCGCCATCGGGTTCACGCCCGACGAGGAGATCGGGCGCGGCGCAGACCGATTTGACGTGAAAAACTTCGGCGCGGACTACGCCTATACGGTAGATGGCGGAGAACTGGGCGGCGTGGACTTTGAGACGTTCAACGCAGCCACAGGCTGGATCGTCGTAAACGGCGTGAGCATTCACACAGGCGCCGCCAAGAACCGCATGAAGAACGCGTCGCTCATCTCCATGGAGTTCAATTCGCTCATCCCGCCTGCCGAGATTCCTCAGCACACAGAGGGATACGAGGGATTCTATCACCTCGACAGCATGTCGGGCACCGTCGAGCGCGCCGAAATGAAGTATATCCTACGCGATCACGACCGCACGCGTTTCGAGGCGCGCAAGGCGCACTTTGCGCGCGCGGCGGAATATCTGAACGCCAAATACGGCGCCAACACCGTCACGTGCAAAATCGCAGATTCCTATGCCAACATGCGCGAGGTGATTGAGCCGCGCATGGAGATCGTCGACCGCGCGAACGCCGCCTGGCGCGCCGTGGGCGTCGAGCCCTACAGCACCCCCGTGCGCGGCGGAACCGACGGTTGCCGCCTCTCGTTCATGGGACTCCCCTGCCCCAACCTCTCCACCGGCGGCATGAATGCACACGGCCGCAGGGAATGCGTCGCGGTCGAGGACATGGACAAGATTGTGGATATGCTCATGGAACTGCTGAAGGCGAAGTGAGCGCCGAGGCGGGGGGCTGCCCTCGCACGCTCCCGCAAGGGCCAATGGCCCTTGCGAATCCCTTGCCGGTGGAAATCATTCATCGGTTTGCCGTCGCCGCGGGGTCCGTCCCCACGGCGGCGAACTTTTTGGAGGAAATATCCTCGGTCATCTTCTCGCAATCAGAGTTCTGCTTTCAGGATACGCGCCCGCAACGGAGCGGGCAGGGCAACCGCACGGTCAGGGATACCCGGTTATTCAAATTGATCGTCCGGGGCTAAGCCCCCGGACGATCAACGTTCATCGAAAAAATTTCTTCCCGAAAGGGGATTCGCAAGGGCCGATGGCCCTTGCGCGCAACCTTACTCCAGCGGGATCGCCTGCGCGATGGAATGGTTTTTATAGCGAATATCGTCGGTGACTTCGCGCATGACATGGATAAAGGGTGGCATAATCACGGGATCGGATTCGTCGGAAAGTTCGATTTCGAGGAGCGCGCGGTCACTCCAGAAGGGAAAGAGATCGAGCTCAAAGGTCTGATTTTCGTAGAGGAACACGCGCCGCACCTTGTTAATGATGGCGCAAAGGGGGTCGCGGCGCTCAAGGTACGAGGCGTAATCGGCGCGGGTGATTTCTTCCTCGCGCTCCTCGGCGCGCGCACCGGAAATCCGGATCTTGGCTGTATGAAAATAGCGCCCGGCGCGCTCGCGCACGCGTTCTGAAATGTCCGGCGGGGTCTTCAGGTAAACCTGTTCGATGGCTTCGCAGCTCAACTCACCCGGAACCGGAAGCTCCGGATACCGAATGAGATATTTCCGCTCGACCTCGTAAGTTGGCTTCATATGTTGGCCTCCCATGCCGTTTTCACCATTCTATCATCGCGGCGCGGATTGTACAAGGGGCGTTTGTGGGTTATAATGGATGCAGGTGATTGTGTGAAGAAATTAATTGTGGCGGAAAAGCCGTCCGTTGCGCGCGATATTGCGCGCGTGCTGGGCGTACGCGGCAAGGCCGAGGGTGCGATTGTGGGAGAAAACTATGTCGTCACCTGGGCGTTGGGGCACCTTGTGGCGCTGTGTGAGCCGGATGAGCTGGATGAACGATACAAAAAATGGCGTTGGGACGATTTGCCCATTTTGCCGGATCAAATTCCCCTGAAGGTGCTGCCGCGCACGCGCACGCAATACGGTGTGGTGAAAAAACTCATGAACGCGCCGGACATCACGTCGATCATTTGCGCGACGGACTCCGCGCGCGAGGGCGAACTCATCTTCCGTTATATTTATCAAATGGCAAAGTGTAAAAAGCCCGTCGAGCGGCTCTGGATTTCGTCGATGACGGATCAGGCAATCCGGCAGGGCTTTGAAAAACTGCGCCCGCAATCGGCCTACGACAGCATCTATGCGTCGGCAAAATGTCGGTCGGAGGCCGACTGGATCGTAGGTATGAACGCGTCGCGCGCCTTTTCGATCCGGTACAACGCACCGCTGCCCGTCGGGCGCGTGCAGACGCCGACCCTTTCGATGATCGTTGCGCGCGATCGGGAAATCGCGGAATTCATCCCCAGGGATTATTGGGAAATCCGCGCCGATTTTGGCGATTACGAGGGGCTCTACTGGAACCCGAAGGCGAAAGAAGCGCGCGTCTACGACCCCGAGGAAGCAAAGAGCATCAAAAAGGAAATCACGGGCGGCACGGGCAACATCACGGACAGCTGCTACGAGCTGAAGAAAATCCCGCCGCCGCAACTTTTCGACCTGACGACGCTGCAGCGCGAGGCGAACCGGCGCTACGGCTATTCCGCCGAAAAGACGCTCTCCATCGCGCAATCGCTCTACGAAACGCGCAAGCTCATTACATACCCGCGCACCGACAGCCGCTATCTTTCGAGCGACATGCCCGGCAAAATCGCGGAAACGCTCAGAAACCTACCCGAACCATACGCCGCCTTCGTGCGCGCGCCTGAGTTCAGCCCGGATGTGCGGGGCAAGCGCTTTTACGACGACGCCAAGATCAGCGACCATCACGCCATCGTCCCCACGGAAAAGAAAGGCGACCCCGCTTCCCTCCCTGCCGACGAGCGAAACATCTACGACATGATCGCGCGGCGGCTCGTCGCCATCCACTATCCGGATTATGAATACGAATCGGCAAAGATCATTACCCTGGTCGGCCCGCACGAATTCCGCGCACAGGGCGCAACGCCTGTGAAGGAAGGGTGGCGTTCGCTTTACAGGGACGAAAAGCGGGAAAAGCAGGAGGCGACACTGCCGCGCGTCAAAGCGGGCGAAACGCGCAAGGTGGTCAAGTCGGCCGTCAAAGCGCAAAAGACGAAGCCGCCGACGCCGCACACGGACGCATCCCTTCTGGGGTTGATGGAAAACGCGGGATCGAAACTCGAAGACGCACAGCTGCGCGAACGCATGAAGTCCGCAGGACTCGGCACGCCCGCCACCCGCGCGGCGACCATCGAAAAGCTCGTAAAATCCGGCTATGCGAAGCGCAGCGGCAAGGCAATCGTCTCGACCGAGAAGGGGAAACAGCTCATCTCGGTCGCACCCGCGCAGATCGCCTCCCCCGCGACGACCGGCAAATGGGAAAAAGCGCTCTTCGACATGGCGAACAATCCCGCGCCAGAAAGCCGCGCGGCGAAGGCCGACCGGTTCATGTCCGGCATCCGCAAGTTCGCGGTGTTCCTCGTGGACGCGGCAAAATCCGCCGATGCGAACGTGCAGTTTGAACGCACGCCCTACGTCAAAAAAAGAGCGCGGCGAACCGCGCGTCCCAGAAAAAAGGTGTGATCACTCATATTGTTCGAAAAACGAAATCTCGGCGAGGGATTTCGTTTTTTTCTCGCGCGGCGCTTCTGCCGCATAGCCAATGGGCAACAGGAAAAGGCAGGCGATATTGTCCGGCAGGTTCAAAATCCGCCCCGCGCGCGGAATATCGAGATAGCCGATCGGGCAGCCGGAAAGCCCCATCTCCGCAGCGGCAAGCAACATGTGCTCCATCGGGATGAGCGGCGCGGCGTTTTCAAACAGCATGGCGGCGGCGTGCGCGTCGGGACATGCGGCGATGTAATCCATGAAGGCGCGCCCAAACCGGAGCTCGTCGACGATCCGCCCAAAATCGTCTGTGGGCACATCGAATCGATCCGCCGGAGCATGCGCGCAACACGCGAAGACCACGGGCGCATCCGCGATCCACATCTGATCGCCCGCCGCCTGTGCAAGCGCCTTCTTCCGTTCCCACGCCGTGACGACGCCGAACAGGCGGTTTTGTCCGTTGCCGCCGGAGGGCGCAAGCCGCGCAGCCTCGAGCAGGGTTTCGATCGCTCCGCCCGGGAGCGGCCTGTCCAGGAACCGCCGCGCGGACCTGCGCGCGCGAATTGCCTCCATGACGTTCATGACACTTCCCCCACCGCCGTGTTCATGATGCTGACATATCCCGCGTCGATTTCCAGCACCTTGTCGCAATACTTGAGCATGGATCTTCTGTGGGTAATGATGAGACACGTCGCACCCATGGCGCGCGCGATGTTTTCGAGCACCCGCGCCTCCGTCTTTTCGTCCAATGCGCTGGTGGCCTCGTCAAGGATCAAAAAGGGCTTATTGCGGATGAGCGCGCGCGCAATGGCAATGCGCTGCGCCTGTCCCTCGGAAAGACCGCTCGCGTGTTCGCCGACGGGCGCGTCGAGTCCTTCCGGCAATTTTTGTACAAATTCCGCCGCGTCCGCCAATGAAAGCGCGTTCCACATATCATCATCCGTCGCGTCGCCGCGTCCGCTCAGGAGATTTTTGCGAATCGTTCCGGAAATGAGCGTGTTCCCCTGCGGCACATAGGAAATAAACCTGCGCGACGCGGGGCATGTGTCCTCCGTCCATCCTTCGTCGTCGAAAAAGCGCGCGGTGCCGCTCGTCGGGGCGACAATCGCCATGGCGAGCCGGATAAACGTCGTCTTCCCGACGCCGGATGTGCCCACGATCCCGACGCGCTCGCCGGGATTCACGCGCACGGACATGTCGCGCAAAACGAGCTCCCCGTCGTAGCCAAACGATGCGCCTTGCACCTCCAGACCCACGCGCGCGGGTTCGCCCGTGCGCGGCGCATAATCTTCCGCGCCGATCTCACTCACCTCGCGGATGCGCTCGGTGGAAATGAGCATGGAGTAAACCTGCGGAACGATATAGGCAAATTGGCTCATGGGCGACTGCACCTGCGCGACGAGAGAGAGAAAGATCGTCATTGTGCCGTATGTGATGCTGCCCGTCGAGATGCGGTACGCGCCCCAGCAGAACGCGGCGACATAGCCGAGGCGGAACACGAAGCGCAAAAGCCCGTTTAACCACATGGTGACCTTTGTGGACGACATGACGGTTTGCAGCCTGCGCATGCGAAGCTCCGCGATATAGGCGCTGTTCTGCTCCTCGAGCTGGAACGCCTTTAAGACAGTCAGATTCTCGAGCCGCTCCTGCATAAACGAGCGGTACTCACTTTCCGTTTCGCGCAGCCGTTTTTGGTACATCTGATATTTTTCCCGGAAGCCCACCATGCATACCGCCGTGATCGGCCCCAGAAAAAGGGCGAATAAGGCGAGCATATGATCATAATAATACAGCACGCCGAATGCCAGTATGAGCTGGAGGATCAGCATAATCGCATTGGGAACGACGTTGATGATGCCGCTCGAGACGGTGGAAATATCGCTCGTGAGCCGCGTCATGAGGTCGCCCGTATGAAATTTTGACAGCCTGTGCCACACGCCGCGCTGAACGGTATCAAAAACGCGCGCAACGAGCCCGAAATTCATGCGCTCGCCCACGTATGCGCCGATATACTGGGAGAGTACACCCACGGCGATCGTCGCAACGGTGACCCCGCCCATGGCGATTGCATACTTTGCGATCTGTCCGTCGCGCACCGCCCAGTCGACCACGTACTTTCCGACGATGGTCGCCGCCATGGACAAGACAAGCGAGAGGGCATTCACGCCGAGCATCATGGCCAGGTGCCCCGCATAGGGACGCCCCTGCCGTGCCATCCAGCGAATGCTCGCTTTGTTTTTATCCCAATCGCGAAAAAAACCAAATAGTTTGTCTAGCTTCTCCCTCATAAGCCGCCTTTCACCATTGACGGGTGGATCGCCCGTGCCCACGCGAAGCACGGTGATCGGGAAATGATTCTATTTTTATCATATGCATGTATTATATCAGAAAAAACCGCGCCGAACAACGACGCGGTTGATTTTCGTATGATTTGCCCTTATTCTGTTACGGTTCCATAGGTCCAATTGATAATACCGCCCATGTCGTAAACATTTGTATACCCCATTTCGGCAAGCAGCGCCGAGGAAGCGGCGCTCCGGCTTCCGCTGCGGCAATAGACATAGATCACGGCGTCCTTGTCGGGTAAAACCTGACTTGCCCATGCCGCGACGTTGTAATCAGGCAGAGAAATGGCGCCCTGTATGTGTCCCTGTGAGAACTCGTCCGGTGTACGCACGTCGACGAGCGTGTAATCGTCCGACGCGCCCATGCGCTCGTAGGCGGTTGCGGCGTCGATCTTCGTGACCGTCCCTTTCTGTCCCTGCGCAGTTGCGGCGGGATCGGTCTTGTCCGCGCTCACACACCCGGTAAGAACCAGCGCCAAGCCGACGGCCATCGCCACGGCTGTGATTTTCCACTTGTTCATCTCAACCACCTCCCGTGATTGGCCTCATTGTATCACGTATGCACACCCACGTCGGTGACCACAGCACAGAAAAGGCGACGGATCATCCGCCGCCGTTTCATGGATGGATCAATTAGCCTTGATCGCACCCACAACGGTAAGATTCTTTAAGACGGACGTCCTATGCGGCGCTTTCGAAATGACGTCGGTCAAATCCGTTCCCGCGGTGTAGCCCTGGTGCGAACCGTTGTTCCAGCCCTTGACATTTGTCACGTCATAGATCACGCCGTCAACCGCGACATACGCGGGATTCCCATTCTTGCCGTCATAGGCCTTAAGCTCGTCGAGCGTCAAGGAGAGCTGGCCTGCCGCAACGGTCGCCTCGGCCGCAGGCGTCTCCGTTGCCGCGGCGGCAACCGTCGCTTCCACGGTCACCTCGGCGGGCGTCGTAGCCGCGACCTGCGAATCCTTCGATGTACACCCGACCGCGAGTACCGCGATGAGCAGCACAAATACCATCAAAATCAAACTCTTTTTTTTCATTCTCATATCCTCCTGATTCAAATAAGGCGACACACTCTGTCATGCATCGCCTTATGTTTACCCATATTCGATTTCATACGCACGCGCGCAATTCGAAATTAACGGACTGTCTGCGCCGCCGACTCAATTTCGCCACTCCAGTGGGCGATTCCGCCGATGTTGGTGACGTTGGTATACCCCATCCGCACGAGGTTTGCGCAGGCATAGGCACTGCGCGAGCCGCTCAGGCAGTACACAAAAAGCTTGGCATCGCGATCCGCAACCGTATTTTGAATCTCGCCGATGCGATCGACCGGGATGTTGCGGCTTCCGGGAATGTGTCCCTGCCGATACTCCTCCGGGGAACGCACGTCGATGAGATTGATCGTCTGATCATTTTCAAGCTCAACCCTGGCCTTGTCCATGGAGAGATTCGTACAACCCGTCTTTTTTCCGAACAACATATCAAAAACCCCCTGTGTCTTATCATTCGCTTGCTGGATATAATATACCCAACGCGCGGGAATTTGTATGTGACAAGATTACAGGGGATCGCGCGGTCTCTCTGTTTGGCGCTACGCGCCCATTTCGCAGACGAGTTCCCCGCCGCGCATCATTTCGCGCACGGAAAATTCCATTCCGGGTAACTCTCTTCCGTTGAGAAGCGCGCGGCGCACGTACATGCCCGTACCTTTCCGGATGACGACAAACGCATTGCCATTTGCGAGGCGCATGCGCACCCCATTCAGCTGCGGCGCGCCGACGATCATTTTGTCCTGCCCGCTCACCGGGAAGATGCCCGACATGAGCCACAGATACAGGCTTGAAAGTCCGCCCGAATCGTCATTGCCGGGCACGCCGCCGCGCCCCTCGCAAAAGAGGTACCTGACGCAGGCGTCCGTGATCTCGGCGATGCGGTCATGCCGATTTACCCAGTGGTACGCAAACGGCGTCTCCATGTCCGTCTCATTGTTGAAGCCCTCGAACCGCGCGCTCGTATCCGCAGCGTGCGCAAAGCCAAAAAAGCGATCGAGTAACTCGACGAATTTCGCTTGCCCACCGCAGAGGGTAATTCTCGCATCCATTTCGCGCAAAAGGCGGAACGAGTAATTCCAGCGGCTGCCCTCGTAGAATTCCGAATCCGCGCGCACAAGACCGTCTGCATCAAATGCCGCCCGCCAGCGCCCGGCATGGGGCGCAAAATGCGCTGCAGCATCCGCATCCCCAATCTGCCGGGCAAGATCGGTTGCGAGTCCGCACGCCTCGGCAAGGTCAATCTCCTGCGCGGCATACCGGCAGCGTCCGCCGCTCAGAAAGTCTGCGTTCTGGGGATTTTCGAATACATCCCGCGCAATCTCCCGGAGCAAGCCCGGATAGTCGCCGGCGACGCCGCGATAATGGGCATCCAGCGCCAGATATGTGGCGAGCGCGCGCGCCTGCACGGTCTCCTTTTCCTTCCACGCGCCGTCCAGGAGAAGCTGGTGCGGCAAATGACCCACGACGTCGGCGTAGCTTTTCACGGTCGCAATGATTGTTTTGGAGATGTCCGGGTAGAGGGTAAAGAGAAGGGGCATCTGCGTTTTATACTGGTCCCACAGCGTCGCAAAGTCGAGGACGAACCGTTCTTCTCCCGGCCCGATGAAGTTCTCGCCGCTCCAGTCGGAAGGCTTGGTCAGCGTATGATAGAGATTCGAATAAAAGATGCGCGCCGTTTTGGGGTCATCCGTCTCGATCTCGATCCGGGAAAGCGCCTCTTCCCAGGCATCCCGTGCGGCTGCGTGCATCTCGTCAAATGTGCGATTTTCGGCGCGGCAATCCGCAATCGCCCGCTCCATGGAGAGGGGCGAAATGGACAGCAACATCTCGGCCGCACCGGCCGCGCCAAATTCGGCCACGCACCCAAACGGCAGATCCGATTCGGGGGACGAAAACGCGGGTGTCCCAACCGCCTCATTCCCCGAAAACAGGCGGATTTCCTTGACGTCGCCCCGGAAGCGCGCGCAGAAATACAGCTTGAGCCCCGCGAGCACGACCTCTGCCGTCACTGTGTGTTCGTCAACGACCTCCAGCGCGCAATCGCCCGGGCGCTGCCGGACGCGCGGACCCGCCTGCGCCGATAGCCCGTCATTTGAAAAATCGACCGCGATTCGCCCATTCGATGCGGGAAATTCATACCGGTGCAGCGCCGCGCGTCGGGAAGCCGTCATGCAACAACCAATGCCGTTTTCCTGAATCCGGAGCGCGTAATACCCAGGAGACGCCGTTTCCTCTTCCATATGAACGGGCGCGACGCGCACCGCAAGCGTGCCGAAGAAGGGCATCGTCACCGCGTAATTATAGAAATTGTTGATAAACCCCGTGCCGTCGTGGTGGATGTGCGAAAAGCCGTACATCCGCCCGTCTTCGTGCAGACGGCGCAGCGGTTCGCCGGTGTTGACCTTATTGTGCCCATACCCGGTCGGGTAGCCGCCGGAATAGGCGCAGACGGAAAGCTTTCCGAAGGGCAGCATGGCGCCCGGATTGTTGTTGCCCGCAAGCCCCTTGATGAAATGCCACGCCGCGGCAACCCCCTGTGGCCGAGGCAGATCGATGCCGCCGCAGCCGAGAAAGGGATCGGCAAGATCGACCTTCTTCATTCGTTTGAGCGCATACGCGACCGCCTTGTCAGTCTCCGAGATGTCGTCAAACATGAATTGGCCCGCATCATGGAGTTCTTTTATTTCGTCGGCACGCGCCCACCGCACCTCGCTCACCTCTTCCGCTTGCAGCGTAAAGGCATTAAGGGGCAGATCGCGCACGAGTATGTAGTCGTCGAAGATGAGATTTCGCCAGATGCTTCTGGTGAGAAGTTCGATGTCCTGGGCGCACACGGTGAGCCCGATTTCTTCTCCGACCTCACGAATGCAGCCCTCGAGGCTCGTCTCACCCGCGCGGACGGCACCGCCGGTGATCGACCACTTGTTGGGTGCGATTTTCTTGGTCGCGGCTCTTTTCTGAATCAGCAACTCCCCGCGGGCATTCACCACCCACAGGGAGGCGGCGAGATGGTATTCACCCGGTTGGAGCGCTTCCCCGCGACTGCGCACGGTGCCCGTGCGGTTGCCCGCCCGGTCGTAGATATCCCATAACTCGTTTATCATTGCAGCATACTTCCTTTGCACGCATTGGTTCTTATCTGGGGCCTTCGCGGCGCTGCACGACAATCCATCTGCCGCACATTTGGACAAGGGCGCCCGGTCCATGAAACCCACGTTTCCTGCGATTTTATGTTCTGAAAGGGTTTGTATGCAAACACTGCCTTTGCGCGATGAAAATGCTTCCGGCAGGCTGGCCGTGCCGTCCGTTCGAGAACGACATCATCTTTTATTATAACAAAAGTGTACGGATATGGCAATCAATGGCGAAACGGATGTTGCATGGTGCGCGGTTCTGCGGCGCCGTTTTATGGATGCGGGTGACGCAAGCAGATGCGCATATTTCTGATTTTTAGGCAATCGGATGGGTTGACAAACCCTGCCCTCTATGGTATCATATGTTGCGTCGTCTGAACGACGACGAAATCATTGACCGATGGGGTGCATGCCGATAGCGTCTTCAGGCGCTGGAATGCACATGAATCGGCGGATCAGTCCGCTTGGTCTGTTGGCTCAGTTGGTAGTACCATGTGGTAGGATTCATCAAATGCACCCTCCCCGATCCGAATGTGACGGATCACCGCAAAGGGAAGTTCCGGAAAACCGACTTTGGTCTGTTGGCTCAGTTGGTAGAGCACATCGTTCACATCGATGGGGTCACTGGTTCGAGTCCAGTACAGACCACCAAAAACCGCCTTGAATGGGCGGTTTTCTTTTGCTCGTATTATAGTTTCATGCTCTGTCGGCTCAAATAAAAACTGCTAGTTTGATTGTAGGCTTTCAGAGGGACGCCTAGTGTGGATCGAATTTGTCGATCCCCTTTTGTCGTTTATGGTTCTCTTTACACAGAAATAGCAGTTGATCCGCCTCTGCGACCGCTTGTTCAATACTCGTATGACTCTTCTCATTATATATAGAGTGACCGAATGAAACACCCGGGATTCTGGAGTCATCCTGTTGCTGCGCAGTCATGGCCATTTCAAAAGCCTTCTCCGCATCGAATATGAGCTGTTCATTAGGGTATTCACAAAGGACACAAAACTCATCCCCCCCAATGCGGTAGCAAGATCCGATTTTTGAGAATGCATCGCGCATGCTCCCTGCGATCGTCATCAGGCATTTATCGCCGAAAGGATGGCCATACATATCATTGATGCTTTTGAAGTTGTCGGCATCCAACAGGATGATAGCGCCGCATCTCTTTGCCTTCATCAAGAGGAGCTTGTGTTCGTACGCTCGACGATTGAAGAGATTCGTCAGGGAATCATGTGTCTCAATCAATTCGCAGTAGTATGCATAGTATAAAACCATCGCGATCGAGACGCTTACCCATGTCGTATGTATAGATGGCCAAACAAGCTGGATCATGGTGCCAGCCATGAAAAACAAGACCAGCCAGAGTAATGAAAAACGGTTTTTGTTTTGGTAGAATCGCACAACGCGCACTGTCTCAACCAAAAGGAATGCAAAGCTCGACAGATACGAGAGCACATAAACAGCAAACCAATGCCCGCGTACATAAACATTGGCGAGGGAAACGGCAAAAATAAAGCCATAAATCGGGGAAAGCAACACCAGCACGAGATTAATCAATGCCGGAATCGACAAGATCATGCCCAACCTAGAGCGTTGGTGAGCAAATGCGGATACAATCAAGTATGGCACAAATGGGGATATCGAAAACCCAATCGTACAAAAGGCGATGTTCATTGCGCGTGAAAACAAAGACGGTTCCGTAAAATAAGAAGCGCCCATTTCGGAGATTATTATGACCCCGATCACAAAAATGGCACGCTGAAAAGCCCTTCGTGTTTTCGTTCCGAATAGTGCATTTTTGAGTACCATGTACCCTAAGATGGTCATGGTGAGCAAGCTCACAAGTCCCAGTGCTAAATAGTTCGCGATCATGGTTCCTCCGTAGTAGGCGGCGTTACGCCTAGCACCCCATTGTTTAACTGTGTAGCGAGCTTATCTCCATTATAGCAAACCGACAGCCATTGGTAAAGCGCTCGTTTACGCAGACAGGATTATAGCAAAGACCTCCAATTCGGTTGTATGCGGACCCCATTGACCGTTCCAGACCAACTTGCCGCATTCTTGCATGGCGCGAGCACCGGGAACTCGCCGATCATGATCTCATTCAGCGGCGTCGTTCCGCTATATGATAGCTTTGAAGCCAGGTTCGGCGATCGACAAGCGAGTCGCTTTTTTATATAAATGGGCATAAAGAAACGCCCACCCTATTGGTGGGACGCAAGGCACTTGTGCTGCTACGGATGCATGGTATTATACAAGTCTGTGACATAACTCTGTCCACATCAACTTACGAGGAGTATTGGCAATGCCCGTCACACCCAATAGCACGGTACAAAAAAAGCTCCCGCAACCAGCGGGAGTATGTTTTTTCATCAGGCACTCTTGCCGAGAAACTGCTCGAGTGAAACCTTGAATTTGATGTGGATCTTGTAGCCGTGACTCACTTCCACCCGGTCAATCAGCCTTGCGACGATCATATGCTTTGTTTCGATATTCGCTGCATCAAAGCATTCCGCCCAAGAAAGAAATTCATCAATCTGCGTTTTCGTTTCCTTAGCGTTCATTTTTTCTTCTTCCATCCGGGCCTTGGCATCGACCATGGTGCGCTGTGCCACTTCGAGCTTGGCGCGGTGCTTCAGCAGCATCTGGTTGACGATGGACAGGTCAAGCTGGCTCTCGCCCGTCAGCGCCTTGACAACTTCCCCCTCCAAAGCGGCCACTTGTTTTTGCGTGTTCTCAAAATCTTTTTCGGACTGCTTATACGCCACCTTGTACGCCTCTTCGTTTCTGGCACCGGCAAGCGCGATCAGTTTTTCTCTCGGCTCGGAATGGATGCGGGAGAGGAACTGCTTAACCTCCCGCTCGACCGCTTCATTCAGGGGAGCAGCTTTATAGGCGCTCTGCCCATCACAGGTCTTTCTGGATGATAGTTTCCGATAGCAGCGATACACCTCATACTCGTACACGGCGGTCGTGCCATCGGCTCTCTTTCGTACGTCACGCTGATAATTATAACAAAGTCTGCAGCCGCAATGCGCGCAGTAAACAACCCCGGTCAGAAGGCTCCGCGTATCTGTCCTGAGCGGCGTTTCCGTTCCGGAGCCAAAGTTCCTTGTAGAGCGCCCCTTGACTGTCTGCTGGCAGCGCTCAAACATGGCGTCATCAATGATCCGCAGATGCTCAAACGGCGGGGACCGTACGTCACCCATACGCATGATCCCGATGTAAATCGGATTGTCGATCAAGGCCCGGATGGAAGTGCCGCGCCAGAGCGTCGTTCCGCGTTTCGTTTTGATTCCCTTGTCGTTGAGGTACTGCGCAAGGGATTCTTTCCCTTTGTGCATGGCAAGATGCTTGGGGAAAGGCTAGGCGTTTCCAGAGCAGAGGATATCTGGAGCGAGTTTTACAGTGTTCGGCAAGATATTCCGCGTATCCCCGGCGGGCGCCAGATCGGCGTCTGCTTTAAAGGCGACGCGCCGGAAGGCCATACCTCATACTTTGCCGGCGCGGAGGTAGAACAGATTGTGGAGAACGCCCATTATGAAAGTTGGCAATTGCCCGCGAGAGAATACGTTGTCTGCGGATTTGAGGCGGAGGACTTCGAACAGTTGGCGCCTTCCGCGCTGAGCAAGGCCATGAAGCTTACCCGGCTTTGGCTCAAGCAGCATGGGCTGATCGCGGACGGTTATTTCCCGGAACTGTATTACCCCAACTCACCTGACACCCCCTATATGGAATTGTGGATTCCGTTTCGACCGCGTGAAACAGTATATGAATGAGAGGTATTTTCATGAACAAGTATGAAGAGGCGATGAAACAGCTGGACGAAAAACTTGGCAACAAGGACGGATTGATCTCTTTGTCCACCATCGCGCTGGAACTTGGGGCCGATGGCAAAAGTCGCCCCGCCGCCCGCCTTGTGGATGCCTATTATGAGGACGGCGCATTTTACACCGTCAGCTACGCCACCACGGCTAAAATGAGGCAGATCGCCCAAAACCCCGAGGTCGCCGTTTGCATCATCGTCGAAAACTTCACAGCCGACGGAATCGGTGAAAACCTGGGCTGGGTGTGCGATGTGAAAAATGCGCAGATGATGAAAAAGTTGCGCGTCATATTCGCCGATTGGTATCACGATGCCAACAACGATGAAGATCCCAACACCTGTCTTTTGCGCATCCGGCTGACAAAGGGCCTGTGGAATGACGCCCACAAGGGAATCAGAAACGAGATTGATTTTATCAATCAAACGGCAGATTGAGGGACGACTTCTTCCAACGTCCAGTACAGACCGTTATTGCCACCCGAAAGGGTGGTTTTTTCTGTCGGTTTTACTGCCAAAGAATCCCATCCATATGGTTTTTGTCAACCGCACGATGATATTTTAATAGTATATTTACATATTTCGGTCCATATGTATTGCATTTGGTGATATCGAATGGTAAAATGGTAGGCAAGAGGTGATGACATGTCCACATTTGGAGAGAGACTGAAGCGGCTGCGGAAGCGGCGGCTCATGACGCAGGATGACCTGGCGCGCGAACTGGATACGTCAAAACAGGTCATCAGCCGTTACGAAAAGGGAATTCGCACGCCGAGCATCGACATTGCAAACCGATATGCGTCGTTCTTTGGCGTCTCCCTCGACTACCTGATGGGCGAGACCGAGGAATTGCCGGATTATATCCCATTCATTCCCGGCGTCCACAGGGGTATTGGCACAAAGGACGTGCCGGGTGAATCCCTTGCCGGCATTAAAAACATACTGCCGATCCGAAAAAAACGCATCCCGTTTTTAGGAGAGATCGCCGCGGGCATACCGATTTTTGCCGACGAACAGCATGACCTCTTCGTGACGACCGATGAGGATGCGCATTGCGATTTCGCGCTGCGGGTAAAGGGCGACAGCATGACGGGCGCAAACATCCAAAGCGGTGATATCGTGTTCATCCGCCAACAACCGGATGTGCTGGACGGCCAGATTGCAGCGGTGTCCATCGAGGATGAGGCGACGCTCAAGCGTGTTTATCATGCACGCGACGGCATCACGCTCATCGCAGAGAACCCGAAATACGCACCCATGACATTCCGCGAGGAAGACGCGCTCAATGTGCGCATCCTTGGCCTGGCGGTCGCAGTCTATCACGATCTCATTTAATTCTTTCCCATTGCTGACAGCCGCCTTGTTCGCGGCTGTTTTGCGTTCTCGTCATCCCATACACAACGAACTTGCACATCCTCGCCCTTTCGTGTCTCTGATTTGCAAAATTTCCCTTAACGCATTGATCAATCATCACCCAAACCGCCCGTATACGGTCTATTTTTTAGACATATTGTATGAATTATTATCAGTAAGTTTATGTTCATTGTCAATTGCATGTTTCCTCCAAGAACGGTATAATTGTCATACAGATTTGAAGAGGTCCATTGCATATGCGAGAGGAAGCGAATCGAATGAATCAATATCCGGGTGGCGTTTGGCCGGTCATGCTGACGCCTTTTACTGAAAGTGGCGCGATAGACGAAAACGGATTGCGCGCACTGATCGACTGGTACATAGAGGCTGGTGTGGATGGGCTGTTTGCGTCCTGCCAATCGAGCGAAATATTCAATATGAACTTTGAAGAGCGCATGCGGATCGCGCGCATCACCGTCGAACAGGCTGCGGGGCGCGTACCCGTGGTGGCGTCCGGCTTCACCGATTACGATCTTGGCGCGCAGGTTAAAAGCATTGAAGCCATGCACGCCACGGGCGTCGACGCGGTCATTCTTTTGACGAACCGGCTCGCCGCGGAAAACGAGGGGGACGATGTGCTCCTTGCGCGGGTGGATGCGCTTCTTGCAAAAATCGATCCATCCATCAAACTGGGTCTTTACGAGTGTCCGATGCCCTACAAGAGGCTCCTTACGGTTCCGGTGATCAAAAAGTGCGCCGAAACGGGTCGCTTCTACTTCTTGAAGGATACCTGCTGCGACGCGGAACAAATTCGGCAAAAGCTCGCAGCCGCGGAGGGCAGCAATCTCAAGCTCTACAACGCGAACACAACCACCCTTCTGCAGTCAATGCGCGACGGCGCGCCGGGTTATTCGGGCATCATGGCAAATTTCCATCCAGAAGTCTATGTCTGGCTCACGCGCAACATCCATCACGAAAACGCCGATCTGGTACAGGGAAGCCTGACGCTGGCGTCTCTGATCGAGCGGCAGTGCTATCCGGTCAACGCCAAGTACCATCTGAACGCCATCGAACACATGCCCATTGCCGTCAAATGCAGGGTGCGCGATGACGTGCTGTCGGAAACTTTCAAAGACGAGGTCAGACAGATGGATCTGGTTATAAACGAGGTTTATGCGAGGTACTGCAAATGATGCATGCGGCGGCCCTGCGCGAAAAACTTGCGCGCGGTGAACTGATCATCGGGGGACATGTCTTTTTGACCGACCCGGAAGTCACCGAGTCATTGGGCATGCACGGCTTCGAGTTTGTATGGATCGACGCGGAGCATTCCGCGTTTGACAAGGGTGAAATCCTTGCGCATGTGGTCGCGGCGGCGGCTGCAAACACGGCATCACTCGTGCGCGTGCCGTGGAACGACCCTGTGCTCGTAAAACCCGTTCTCGAAATGGGTCCTGACGGCATTATTTTGCCGATGGTCTCCTCGGCCGAGGAAGCACGCGCGGCAGTCGCCGCATGCAGATATCCGCCGTCCGGCGTGCGCGGGTTCGGTCCGCGCCGTGCAAACGCCTATGGGGCGATGGACACAAGAGAGTATCTTGCGCACGCGGACGAGAGACTTCTGAAAATCATGCAGATCGAGCATGTGCGCGCAGTCGAGAATCTGGAAGAAATTCTGGCGGTTCCGGGCGTCGATTTGATCATCGTCGGGCCGAACGATCTGTCTGCCTCCGTCGGGCATTTGGGCGATACGCGCCATCCGGAGGTCATCGCGCTCTACGATGAAATCGAGCGCACTGCCAAGCGCATGCACAAGCCGTTTGGCGTTTCGCTTGGCGCGGGCGATCGGGTATCCATCGAAGACTGGGTACGGCGGGGCGCTGCACTGATCGGCTGCGGCGATGACTTGAGCTATCTCTCGATGGGCAGCAAAGCGACGCTTTCCTTTGTGCGCGCGCTGACCCGATAATCCCTGCCGGGAGGTATCATATGGATTTGAAATTGAACCGTGCAAACCTGTCGGAACAGGTTGCGGACCTACTGGAGGAGGAAATTCTCGAAACATATTCCTTCGGCGCACGGCTTCCGAGCGAGCAGGCTCTTGCGGAACGATATGAAGTCAGCCGCACAATCATCCGCGAAGCCCTGCGCACCCTCAAAGAACGCGGACTGATCGATTCAAAGACCGGCAGCGGCGCCTATGTCAAACGCCCCGAAGCGCAGAATCTTTCAGATACCATGGCGCGCATCATCAAGCTCGACCGCATCGACGTTCCCTCGATTTACGAAGTGCGCGAAATCCTTGAGCGGGCAACCGTGCGGCGCGCGGCGCGCCTCGTGACAGACGGCGAACTCGTCGAATTGGATGAAACGCTTACGCAGCTCAAGAACCGGGAACTCGATCAGCAACAGCGCCGCGATTTAGACTTTACTTTTCATTATTTAATCGCCAAAGCATCGCGCAATCCACTGCTGGAGCTGCTGGTGGAAACCATGTCCAATATCTTTAAGGAAATGATCGTGAGCGGCATCGTCCTGTCGGGCGGCGTCGACGATGCGATTGTGCGCCATCAGGTGATCATGGACGCGCTGCATGCGCATGACGTACAGACCGCCGACGCGGCGATGCACGCGCACCTGCGTCAATCGCTCGACAACGCCGAGCGGTACGAACTGGGAAAACGTGCGGGATCTGTTCCGCATGAAATACGCCCGCTTGAAGCGGGCGAAGAGAAATAAGGAGGGACTATCTCATGAAGAAGCTCGTCAGTCTGGCATTGCTGTTGGTTCTTGTCGTGAGCACAATGGGGTTCGCGCAGGCGGAAGACCTGGGCGATCCGGTCACACTGGTCGTCACGCTGACCGCCGTCTCCACCGATACACACGCACAGGCCATGATGGAGTTCAAAAAGACGGTTGAAGAACTGTCCGGCGGCAATATCACCGTGGAAGTCTACACCGACGCGGTGCTCTTTACCCAGGAGGAAGAGGTGCTCGCGATCGCTGCAGGCGACGCCGACATGACGCTTACGAGCGCATCCTGGCTGACCACCAATTCCCCGTGGCTGGGCATGTTCACCGCGGGCTACGTCTTCAAAAGCTACGACCACATGACCGCGGTTCTCAACGGCGACATCGGCAAGGAGGCCTTCGCGCGTGTCGCCGAGGAGCAGAACGTGCTTCCGCTCGCCGCATGGTACCTCGGTTCCCGCGAAATTTCGCTGTCTGAGGACAGGGAAATCAAGACCCCCGAAGACCTGAACGGCGTAAACCTTCGCATGCCCAACTCCGACGCATGGCTGCTGCTGGGCCGCGCGCTGGGCGCCAATCCGACCCCGATCTCCTTCTCCGAGCTGTATCTCGCGCTGCAGACCGGCGTCGTGGACGGCCAGGACAATCCCCTGCCCACCCTTGAGAGCGCCAAGTTCTACGAGGTGCAGAAGTCGATCACCATCACGAACCATCTGGTCGACTCCGTGTGGCCCGCCATCAACGTTGATAAGTGGAACAGCCTCACCCCCGCGCAGCAGGACATCGTCATGCAGGGCGTGGAAGCCGGCCGCAAGTACTGCGACGAAACCAATCTCGCCCGCGAAGCTGAGCTGATTGAGTTCTTTAAGGGCCAGGGCCTGAGCGTCTACTACGCAGACGTCGATGCCTTTGCAGAGCACGTACTGGCATACTACCTGGCAGATGATTTCTCCAGCGCCTGGGATCTGGATCTTCTCGACCAAATCCAGTCCATGGACGACTAATTCCGGGTTCGCAACGAACGACCGATCGGCGCGGGACTGGTGTTCCGCGCCATCTCATTGACGAGGGAGGGGATGCGCATGCGTCTTGTGAAGAAGCTGGTTTCCATTTTGCAAAACATCGTGGAACTTTATGTTCCGGCGACCAGCTTCGTTTTGATGTTTGTCGTGTTTGTCCTGCAGATCTTCTGCCGCTACATACTCAATCAGCCGCTCGACTGGGCTTATGAGGTGACGGTCTCCTGCTATCTGTGGATGGTGGTACTGGGCGCGTGCTATGCGCAAAGATGGCGCGCACATGTGGTCTTCACACTTTTTTACGACAAACTGTCCGTGCGCCTCAAGGCGTTGACCGCCATACTCGGCAATGGGCTGATCGCGTTCGCGTTTGCCTGGTCGTTCTGGCCAACCGTCCAGATGATCGATTTTATGAAGATGCAGAAGACGAGCATTCTGCGCATCGGACTCAACATCGTCTATGCACCCTATATCCCGTTCATGATTCTCATCTTTCTCTATATGATGATCGACATCGTGCGCGATTTTAAGGTGCTGGTCGGCGCAGCCTCCCAGGAGGAAGTCGAAAAGATGCTCCGGGAAAATCGATCCGAGACACAGGAAGTGATTGATGCGGCAAAGGAAGGTGATCCGGTATGAGTTGGGCGTTGATCGCGTTCCTTGTTGTGTTCGTTCTGATCTTCCTGCTCAAGATGCCCATTCCCATGGGATTGATGACGGCGTGTGTTTTTTATTTCATCGTTTCCGGCGCTTCGACCAAAATGGTTGCGCAGCAGACACTCAAGACGTTTTATACCAACTACACCATCATCGCGGTGCCGCTGTTCATCTTTGCGGCGAATGTGATGAACTCCGGCAAAGTAACCGAGAAGGTATTTGGATTTGCGAAGGGCTTCGTCGGACGGTTCAAGGGCGGCCTCGGTCATGTAAACGTGCTGGCGTCGCTGGTGTTTTCCGGCATGACCGGGTCGGCGATTGCGGATGCGTCGGGCCTTGGCAAGATGGAGATCGACGCCATGCGCGAAGAGGGCTATGACGACGGCTTTGCCTGTGCGATTACAGCCGCTTCCGCAACGATCGGGCCGATTTTCCCGCCCTCGATCCCCATGGTCATCTATTCGATGCTTTCCGGCGCGTCGGTGGGCGCGCTATTCATGGGCGGCATGCTGCCGGGCATCCTGCTCGCGGCCGCGCTGATGCTGTATGTTGCCTATGTGGCGCACAAACGCGGCTATGCGCGCAGCGAAAAGGTTTCGTTCATGGGATTTCTTCGTTACACGCTCACGGCGATTCCCGCCATCCTGACGCCTGTGATCCTGCTGGTCGGCATTTACACCGGCGTCATGACGCCCACGGAGGCGGGTGCCGTGGCGGGTCTCTATGCCCTCATCATCGCCGTATTCGCCTATCGTATGATGGGGCTCAAACAGCTCAAGGGCGTTCTGATCGACACCGTGAAGTCGGTCGGCTCGGTTTCGCTGATGATTGGCGCGGCCACCTGCATCAGCTACATCGTTGCACGCGAGCAGATTGCGGTACGGGTGGGCGAACTGATCCTGAGCATGACGACCAATAAGTATGTGTTTCTCCTGATTGTTAATGTCGCAATCCTGATTCTGGGCATGTTCATCGACACCTCGGTGATTCAGGTGGTGTTTGTGCCGATCCTTCTGCCGGTCGCGCGCCAATTCGGCATCGATCTGGTGCAGTTTGGACTGGTCGTGATCTTCAACATGATGGTGGGGCTCTCCACTCCGCCGTTCGGCATGCTTTTGTTCATCACAAGCGGTATATCCGCGACGCCGCTCAAGGACATCATAAGGGAGATCATGCCGATCCTGCTCGTCATGCTGGTCGTGCTGTTCCTGATCACCTATTTCCCCGACATCGTACTGTTCATGCCGCGCATGCTGCTCGGCTACAAGGGATAGCGCGATATTTGAAGCCCCGCAATAAAGTCCGGCAGCAACCGTTTCCAGTCTGAAAAGATGGACGGAAGCTGCCGGATTGTTTATATGTCCCGGAGTCCCTGCGCGTAGAAGGAGAGGGAGCAAGCCAAACTGAGGACAATCAGGCGTGCAAGCGTGCCTTGACAACCTGCTGACATGCGATATAATGTAAAGAATAGGATAAGTGATAGGAGAAAGGAGGTGTTCCCATGATCCGAATCGGTATGCTCACAAGCGGCGGTGACTGTCAGGCACTGAATGCCGCCATGCGCGGCGTCGGAAAGACGCTGTATCATTCGAAGGAGGATGTCGAGATATACGGCTTTTCAGACGGCTATCAAGGATTAATCTACGGCAAATTCAGGCTGCTAACCTACAATGATTTCTCCGGCATCCTGACAAAGGGCGGCACGTTTCTGGGAAGCAGCAGAACACCCTTTAAGTCCATCCGCGAACCGGACAAGAAGGGGCTTGATAAAATTGCCGCAATAAAGCAGACGTATTATAAACTACAGCTCGACTGCCTTGTGATTTTGGGCGGGAACGGCACGCACAAGACCGCCAATCTGCTGCGCGAAGAGAATCTCAATATCATCACCCTTCCCAAGACCATTGACAACGACCTGTGGGGCACGGACATGACCTTCGGTTTTCAGTCCGCCGTAGATGTTGCGACCGACGCCATCGATTGCATCCACACCACCGCAGCCTCCCACGGTCGCGTGTTCATCGTGGAGGTGATGGGGCACAAGGTGGGCTGGCTGACGCTGAACGCGGGCATCGCAGGCGGTGCAGACATTATTCTCATTCCCGAAATCCCCTACGACATCGACAAGGTCGTGCAAAAGATCAAAGAGCGACACGCGCGCGGCAGCCTTTTCACCATACTTGCAGTCGCAGAAGGCGCCATTTCCAAGGAAGAGGCGGTGCTTCCGAAGAAAGAGTACCGGGAAAAGCGCGCGAGCAGCAAATATCCTTCCGTCTCCTATGAAATCGCCGAGAAAATCAAGAAAAAGAGCGGCTACGACGTGCGTGTGACCGTGCCCGGGCACACACAGCGGGGCGGTACCCCAAGTTCCTATGACCGCGTATTTGCCACGCGTCTTGGTTCCGAGGCTGGAACATTGATCCTGGAAGGTGAATACGGCTTCATGGTTGGCTACAAGAATCGGGAAATCGTAAAGGTGCCGCTGCAAGAAGTCGCCGGCAAGCTCAAAATGGTCGATCCCAATTCCTCCATCGTCAGGGAAGCAAAAAATATCGGCATGAGTTTCGGCGACTGACGCAAGCAGGAGTATCCGCTTTGCCCGTAACGCCGCGCGCTGTTTTCAGATGCGCGGTTTTATACATGCTGCTGGAAAACGCGGCAGCACAGGAGATACTCTGTGTGTGCAAGGGCTATACCGCACAGAACATACGCGCGTTGACAAGATGAATTTTCTGCAGCAGGGCCATCCCTGCAGATTGTGCTTGCAGAATGCGTCAGCAAGGCAGCGTTATGCCAAGCTTTTGCGAATGCGAGGTGGCGGAAATGCATTCGTCGGCACGTGTAGAATTTATGCGGATCGCCTCAAGTTCTCCAACGCATTTCGGACTCAGGTCTAATCTCGCTCCAATACAAATCCGCACTGCTCGACGCTCTTCTCCGGGTTTTTGGGTCTTCTACATCTATGACACATATTATCATGGCGCATTTTTAAACAGACTCACGATCTCTTTGGGTGCAACAGGTCTTAAGTGATAAGCCGCGACCTGGCGCCGAGAAAACGGACACAAGGGAAGTGTGGTATAGTAAATACAACACGAGGAGGAAGTCCGTCATGGGAAGGAACAGACTGTTTACCCGGGAAGAGAAGATTGCGGCGGTCAAACTGGTGACCGAGGAAGGCCGCAGTGTGCCAAGCGT
>JAEZSP010000042.1 GCA_023421735.1 Bacillota bacterium
GCTGCTCGATGACGGTACACTGGTTGCCCCAGGTCGTCACGGAGGGGTTGAAGTTCATGGGGATTTTGATCGGGAAGGTCACGCCGGCGGCTTCCAGCTCGGCCTTTGCGGTATCGCGATACTGGACGGCCTTCTCGGCGTCAAAGCTTTCGCCGAAGGCGGCAAGATCGCCGTAGGTGACATAGTCCTTACCTTCGTTAACCGCAAAGCCCTTGGGCGTAACGGTGCTGATCAGGTGGAGCTGCGGGTCGTCGCCCGGGAAGTAGGCTTCGGTGGAGGTGACTCTGTCAAGACCATAGAAGATGGACTTGCGGAAGTTCTCGTTGTTGACGGCCTTCGCCCAGTTTTCGGGCTCATACTGCGCGTCGAACTTCGGCTCGAAGTTGAAGCCCATGAAGTAGGAATAGTCGCCCACGATGCGGGAGGAGCTGATCAGCTTGGCCTTCTCGGGATCGGATTGCCAGTCGGAAATGATGTCGGAACCGATGCTGGCATAATCGGCCTCGCCGCGCAGGAACATCTCGGGCGCGATGGTGGCCGCCTCGGAGTTGTAGGTCTGCTCGATGCGCTCGATGTAAATGTGCTCGGCATCCCAGTTGTTCTCGTTCTTGGTGTACACGCGCTTCACGTTCGACTCGAACTCGGAGAGGATGTACGCGCCGTTGAACCACATGGTGGTGTTGTCGATGGCGAAGTCGAGGCCATACTCTTCAAGAAGCTGTGCCGGAGCGGGCCAGTAGCAGCCGAACTGGAGGGCCGTAAGGAAGTAGGGGCGCGGGATCTCCAGATGATACTCAAGCGTATACTCGTCCACCGCGACAACGCCGATGTCCTCGGGCTTCACTTCCGGAACGATGGCTGCATCGGCGTTCTCGGCCGGATCGCCGTCCAGATAGTTGCCGTTGGCGTCCTGATAACCGGCGAGAACGGCGGCGGTGTAATCAAAATATTCGGTCGCATTCACGATCCAGTCGCCGACCAGATAGAAGTTGCCGGCATCGTTGGTCGCATCGCAAACGTAGCGCAGGGCAGCCACATAGTCGTTCGCGGTGACTTCGCCCATCTCGGCGCCGGTGTTGTCATACCATTTCTGGCCCTGGCGGAGATAGAAGGTCCAGGTGAGACCATCGTCGGAAACTTCCCATCTCTCGGCGCCGCTGGGCACGATGTTGCCGTAAGCGTCGTTCTCAACGAGCGAATCGATGGTGTTCGCGCCGACGACGAGATCGTTCGTCGTGCCGGTTGACAGATAGTTCATCGTGCTCACTTCGCCGGAATACAGCGTGCGGTAAATCTGCTCCGCTGCAATCTCACGGCCGTCGGGTCCCAACGCCACGGAAGGCGTCTCGACCGGCGCCGTCTGGCTGCCGTCAGTCTGGGTGGGGCCCTCCGTCTGCGGGGGATTGTTGGTCGTTTCACAACCAACCAAGAGCGCCACTACCATACCGATAGCAAGCAACAAGGCAAGTGTCTTCTTCATTATTGTTCTCTCCTTCTTCTTTATTCTACCGGCGCAATCGCGCCGGAAAACAAACTTGAATATGCGTTATATTCTATACTATTGCAATGGGATATTCAACATCCGGCGCTCGTGTAAAAATTGTAAGTATGCATGAATCAGCGAATAATAGGTGGAATTATACATCTCAACCAAATTGCGTCTATTTCCTTAATACAACTTAAATTGAATTTATTGTTGTTACTTTTTATACATAATTATAATTTTACACAAGTTCCAAGCCCAGACTATTGTACTTGCGTAAATACATATTGTCAAGAGCCAATACGCCAATGAGAGAAATCGATTTTATTCCTGTTATGGAACATTTTTATTTTCTTTACGTGCACTCATTTTTTGTTCATTGAAAAAAAACAACAGTCCGTTCCTGAATACATTTATGCATGTATCCCTGTATTCATACGGTATCCAAATATTCGTTATTTAATAAAAGCATTCCCCGTTAAAGTCGAAGCTTTTGTATCCCGACATAACCCTTTGGATGCCGCCATTACCTAAACAGGCGCATATACGATCCGGTGTTTGCTTAAGAAGGGATTCCGCTTTGCGGAATCCCTTCATTCGGTAGTTATTAACTATTGGTGACTTATCATGTGAAATGCAACACGAGGTAAAGAAAAAGAAGAAGCTCAAAGGGTAGAACTCCGATAAGATAAAGGTGACCAAACCAAATCTTAGGAGATCTGACCCAATGAGCTATCACCATCTTAGCACAGAAGAACGGGCATGCATAGGACTGTATCGTAAAGAGGGAATAGGGGTAAACAAGATAGCACAGCTGCTGGGACGCGATAAAAGCACAATCAGCAGGGAGCTTGAACGAAACGGGAAGCGGAACGAACCATATTGCCCGACACGTGCACAGAAGCAATACGAAGAGCGCCGGCGGGCGAGCGTGTGTCCAAGCAAGCTGCGGGAAGGGACAGAATTGAACCGAAAGGTCAGTGAACTGCTCTGCATATATTGGTCGCCGGAGCAGATCAGCATGACGCTGGATAAAGAAAACGGCGTGAGCACAAGCACGATCTACCGGGCGGTGAAGAGCAAACGGATCGCGCTGCAATATGCGAAATGTCTGCGTCGGTTCACGTTTCAACGGGGATGGCGCAAAGGGCATAAGCGAGGCAGTCCCTACAAGGACGCCAAGGGGATCGGCGAACGGCCAAAGGACGTTGAGAGCAGAGAAGAATTCGGGCATTGGGAGCTTGACACGGTGGTTCTTCGCAAAGGCGAACCATACAGGCTGGCTACGATGGTGGAGAGGAAATCGAGATATCTCGTCTCCATGCTTCTCAAGGATGGGAAAGCAGGAACCATGCGCGACGCAATCATCTGTGCGATGGCAAGGTATCCGCCCGAAGTGCGTAAAACGCTGACGGTAGACAGGGGCCCGGAGTTTCTCGGTTGGCGGGAAGTTGAAGAATATCTTGCAGGAACGCAGGTATATGTTGCGGATGCGAACAGACCCTACCAACGCGGAACCAACGAGAACACGAACGGACTGATTCGGCAGTTCTACCCCAAAAAGAAGTACCGGGGTACCCCGGTACTTCAAGAGATAACTTCCATGCAAGCTCTGCTCAACGGCAGACCTCGCAAATGCCTCAACTGGCGCTCACCTGTTTCCGTCTTCCTGGTCGCCCTGTTGCATTTGACTTGACAAGTGGCTATTCACTGTTAGCTATTCACTGTTATCGAGTAATCTGCGATTACTCGATAACCTCGCTCACCGCGCCCGCGCCGACCGTGCGGCCGCCCTCGCGGATGGCGAAACGAAGGCCCTTCTCGATAGCGATCGGCGTAATCAGCGTGATCTCCATGTCGATGTGGTCGCCAGGCATAACCATCTCCACCCCGTCCGGCAGCTTGATCACGCCCGTCACGTCCGTCGTCCTGAAGTAGAACTGCGGACGGTAGC
>JAEZSP010000049.1 GCA_023421735.1 Bacillota bacterium
ACGCTTGCGGTTAACGAGCACGATAAAACCGTTACGGTCGTCAAAGAAGTGACCGAGGGTGACGAAAAAGTGAAGCGCGAGGTCATCAACGATGCACCGTCTAAGCTTGCCGCAAGACGCAAGCTCATGGGCTACCTGTACAACGTACCGGAGCCGAAGAAAGACGGCGAAAGCAAGTACGACTATAAAAAGCGTGCCGGAGAAGTGACCAATCCGCTTATCGAGAAAATGTTCCGTGAATACGGCCCGAAGTACGCCAAGCGTGCCCAGGATCTTGGCACAGGCGGCGGTTACACACGCATCATCAAAAAGGGACCGCGCCGCGGCGATGCGGCAGAGATTGTCATACTCGAGCTGGTCTAAGAATACGTCGACAATGTATGTCCCGGAAAGCGACACTTTTTGGGGCTCTGTAACGAAAAGGCTTTGAATTTTGTTTTCAGAGCCTTTTGGTGTATAATTGAGATTATTAATTAAATTAGATGCAAAAAATGACATTGGGGAAAGGCTTTGAGGAATGACCATCGTAGAAGTCACAGATATCACATATTCCTATACGAGTGAAGATAACATCACGCCGGCGCTTTCCGGCGTGTCCTTATCGGCCAGCAAAGGCTCATTTATCGCCATCATCGGTCATAACGGTTCGGGAAAGTCGACGTTTGCGCGTCATATCAACGCGCTCTTTTTGCCTGCCTCGGGCGACGTGCTGATAAACGGCATGAACACCAAGGATGAAGCACGCGTCTGGGATATCAGGAAATGCGCGGGTATGGTTTTTCAGAATCCCGATAACCAGCTCGTAGCAACCATCGTTGAAGAAGATGTGGCCTTTGGCCCGGAGAATATCGGCGTGCCGCCCAAGGACATCCGCGAGCGCGTGGATGCTGCCTTGGAGCAGGTTAATATGAGCGATTTTAAAGAGCGTGCGCCGCATATGCTCTCCGGGGGGCAGAAGCAGCGTGTGGCAATTGCAGGCGTGCTGGCGATGCATCCCGATATCATCGTTTTTGATGAACCCACGGCAATGCTGGATCCTGAGGGGCGCGCGGAGGTGCTGGATACCATTCGCAAGCTCAACAGTGAAGGAAAGACGATACTGCTCATCACCCATTACATGGAGGAAGCGCTTCAGGCGGATACTGTGGTCGTGATGACGGGCGGACGCATAACAAAGACGGGTACACCGCGCGAGGTGTTCGCGGACGAGCAGGCGCTGATTGACGCAGGACTGTCCGCGCCGCCCCATATCGCGCTTTATCACCGCTTGAGGGCCCAAGGGCTTGACATGGGGCAGTGCCCGCTCACGATTGAAGAACTGGTGGATAAGCTATGCCAATTGAACTAGAGAACTTAACATATACATACATGCCGGGAACGCCTTTTGAAGCCAAGGCGGTGGACAACATCAGTCTAAAGATTGAGGACGGTGAATTCTTAGGTGTGATCGGGCATACGGGCTCGGGCAAGACCACGCTGATTGGTCTTATTGCGGGGCTGTTAAAGCCCACGTCCGGTCGTGTGCTTATCGATGGCACGAATATCGCGGAAAAGAGCTTCGACAGAAAAGCGCTGCGCCGTTATATCGGTGTCGTGTTTCAATATCCCGAGCATCAGCTGTTTGAAGAGACGGTATATAAGGATATTGCGTTTGGCCCCAAGAAGACGGGTGTGCCCGAAGAAGAAATCGAGCAGCGCGTACGGCACGCCTTGGAGCTTATGGAGCTGGATTTCGACGGCGTGAAGGACTTATCGCCTTTCGAACTCTCAGGGGGACAAAAACGGCGCGTGGCGATTGCTGGCGTGCTGGCCGTTCGTCCCAAGGTGCTGATTCTCGATGAACCTGTGGCGGGTCTTGATCCCAAGGGGCGTACGCATTTGATGAATCTCATCACGCGCTTAAACAGCGAAGGCGTGACGATCATCATGATCACACATTCCATGGACGACCTTGCTGAGTATGCGCACCGTGTCGTGGTCTTAAGCGGCGCGCGGCTCGTGATGGATGATACACCCCAGAAGGTGTTCTTAAGAGAGGACGAGCTTAAGGGTATCGGCCTTGATATTCCCTATGTGGCGCGCATTGCGTCTGCTTTGCGCACAAAGGGACTGAATGTGGATAACGATGTCATTCGCCTTGATGAGCTTGAAGAAGCGGTAAAGCGTCTGGTAACCCCGAAAAGCGGCGCTGTTTCGGGTGGGGATGGTGGAAAAGCATGATAAAGAATGTCTCGCTCGGCCAGTATTTCCCCGGCAATTCAATCATTCACCGAATGGACCCGCGTATCAAGCTGGTGCTCGTGGTGGCGATTATTGTGCTCATATTCATGATGGATACGCTGGCCGGCAATCTCGTGGTTTTTGGGTTTCTCGTGCTAACGATCATTCTGTCGCGCGTCAACTTTAAGTTTGTGCTTCGCGGGTTAAAGCCGCTCTTGTTTATCATTATACTCACGTTTGTACTGAACACGTTCTTCTATTCGGGCGGCGCGGAGCTGTTCTCGTGGTGGATATTCCGCGTATCGCAGGAAGGCTTGATGAACGCCATCCGGCTCGCCGTCAGGCTGATATTCCTTATTACAGCGACAACGCTGCTGACGCTGACCACGTCTCCCATTGCGCTCACTGACGGCATTGAAAGCTTGCTAAAGCCGTTAAAAAAAGTGAAGTTCCCGGTGCATGAGCTTGCGATGATGATGACGATCGCCATGCGCTTTATACCCACGCTGATCGAGGAAACAGATAAGATCATGAAAGCGCAGACTGCCAGAGGCGCCGAATTTGACTCGGGCAGCATATTTAAAAGAGCGGCGGGCATGGTGCCGCTGCTGGTTCCGCTTTTTGTAAGTGCGTTCCGTCGTGCGGACGAGCTGGCGTTTGCGATGGAATCGCGCTGTTATCATGGCGGCGAGGGGCGCACGCGCATGAAGATTATGCATATGCATGTGCGCGATTATATCGCGATGGCGGTGGTCGCAGGGCTCATCGTTTTCGCGGCATTTGGATATTAGCTTATGCGCGTGAAGCTGACGGTGGAGTACGACGGCACGAATTACGCAGGCTGGCAGCGGCAGACGAACGGGCTTTCAGTACAGGAAGCGCTGGAACGCGCATTTGAAGCCGCATCAGGCGAGCATGTGACGATTCACGGCGCGGGGCGCACAGACACGGGTGTTCATGCCATGGCGCAGGTCGCACATCTTAATACAGAGTGCTCAATACCCGCAGAAAAAATCTGCTTTGCCATTAACATGCATCTTCCGCCCGATATCCGCGTCAAGCAGTCGGAGCGGGTGAACGATGATTTCCACGCGCGTTTTTGCGCCAAGGGCAAGCACTACCGATATACCATTTACAATGCGGCACACGCGCCTGCGGTGCACCGGCACACGGCCGCGCATATTCGCGGGGTGCTTAACGTCCAGGCGATGCGCGAAGCGGCAAAACACGTTGTCGGCACGCATGATTTTGCTTGTTTTTGCGCAAGCGGCAGCGAGGTGACGAGCACAGTGCGCACGGTTTATAGACTTGACATCAGTCAGGACGGACCGTTCATCATCATGGATATCAAAGGCTCAGGGTTTCTGTATCATATGGTGCGCATCATTGCGGGCACGCTGATTGAGATCGGCCAGAAAAAAAGGCCGCCGCTCAGCATGAAAAACATTATCGCAAGCAAAGACAGAGAGCAGGCTGGCGTGACCGCGCCCGCAAAGGGGCTGATGATGATGGCGGTCTGTTATGAGCCGCATAGCAATGAGGGGGATACCTTTTGAAAAAGAAGCTGAAAAAATGGGCGTTTATGGCGGTCGTTGTGTTCAGCGTTGTGGTGATTGCATGGAGCATCATCGCCGCAGCTTCATCCACGAAGATTCATCCCGGTATGACGGCACCCGCGGCGGCAGGCATCGTGCTGATTCCATGGGCTTTGTATCATCTGAAATATGACAGGCCGGTTTTGAAGCCCAAATGGTTTCGCGTCGTGTTCACTGCCTGTGTATGCCTTGGCATTGCTCTCATCGTTGTGCTGGAATCGCTGATGATGACGGCGGCCTATGCAAAGCCCGAGGAAGATGCGGAGCTTGTGATTGTGCTGGGGTGCGGCATTTTTCCGGATGGAAGGTTGACGCTGTCGCTCAAGAACAG
>JAEZSP010000062.1 GCA_023421735.1 Bacillota bacterium
GAATATCTCCTTGTGCGTATAGATGGAGTTGATCATCAGATTGAGCAGCTGCTTCGACTCCGCTTTAAACTGTTTTTTGGCCATGTCTGCCTTATGCCTCCTTATGCGATGGTTTGTCAGCACTCGAAGTCAACGAGTGCTAACGTATAGTTTACCCACTCCCGCGGCGTTTGTCAATATCAGGGCAGCGATTGAGGTGTTATCTGTTTTATATTGCGGTATATTCTGGTATAATACTGTTATGCGAAAGGCGAGCAAACCACAACAGAATAAAGCAGGCGAGCCGTGCGCCGCCTGTGAGGATGTGCGCAAGAGGAAGGATGAGGGTCTGCGTATCATCACCTGGTGCCTGATCGGCAACATAGCGCTGCTGCTGCTCAAAGGCGCGGTGGGGCTGCTGTCCGCCAGCGAGGCATTGAAGGCGGACGCAGTCAACTCCGCGGGCGATTCGCTGGCAGCCGTGGTGGTGATGCTGGGGCTGCGTTATTCGCTGAAGCCAGAGGACAAGGGGCACCACTACGGCCACGGCAAGATGGAGGCGCTGGTGTCGTTCGTGGTGGGGCTGATGGTGCTGACAGGTACGGTTTTCGTGGTGCGCGACGCGATCGCCGCGATGCAGGCAGGTGCGGCGGCACAGTCCAGCGTATGGGCACTGGGAGCGGCGGCAGTCTCCATCGCAGTGAAGGCGGTGATGTTTACCATCACGTTCCGCGCGGCCAAGCGGCTGAATTCTATCGCGGTGCGCACCAATGCCATGGACCACCGCAACGACATATTCGCTACATCGGGTGCGGCGGTGGCTATCGGCCTCGGGCTGCTGGGGGAGGGCATCGGAGTGGGATGGCTGGTGCGGTACGCGGAGCCGGTGATCGCGCTGGTGATCAGCGCGCTGATCGTCAAGACGGCGCTGGGCATACTCAAGGCTTCGGGCGACATGCTGCTGGACGCCGCGCCGGACGAATGCACGATGGAAGGCCTGCGCGAGGCGGTGCTGAAAACGCCGGGCGTGGAGCACTTGAGCTGGCTGCGGTGCCGCCCGATGGGGCGCGGTCTGTTGGCGGACGTGGCGGTGGAGGTGGACGGCGACATGCGCGTGTGCGACGGCCACGACATCGCGGACGCCGTGCGCGACAGCATCATGGCGGTTTACCCGGAAATGCTCGACGTGTTGGTGCACATCAATCCGCACACGACGTGAGAGAGTGGGGTTACTCAAAGTGTTGGGAATCAAAAGACGTGAGCCATATGATATAAGGCCATGGGTACAGGCGTTATTAAAAGCTTTTCCGGAAACCGAATGGGATGTGAGGGAGCAGTTTATCGACCAGTATTTGTGTTTTGATATGGTGCAGAAAGTGTACGATTCCCTTCAACTGCCTGTTGTCGTACGCATGAACGACTGCTCGGGTGTGGATATATATAAGGGAGAAGAAAATATTGCGGAGCAGGAAACGGATGTCGCCGAAATGATAGCGATAATCAAAGGCTTGTTGTCGTCATCACCTACTTCAGCCTGACCTGTTGTCGGCTTATTTGGGTAGATTCCTTTTTCTCATGAATAAACGATATGCTAGCTTATAACAACCCGTAAACGCATAAGGAGTGGAACTTATAACCCAGCAATGGCTCTTGTAAGTGAACCGTAATAGCCCCAACAGAGTATATTGCCATCCTTATCAAGGCTGCGCATGAAGAAGCCACCGTGCTTAAACATGCACTTAATGAATATATATATATAACATTTAGTGGGGGAATCATGGAAAAGCTTAAACAATGGTTAGACAAAATACCGACTCTGACTTTTTTAATGATAATTATTGTATTGGCTTTTCTTGGCTGGCCGCTGGACATAGAGAAAAACAGCCTTGTCACTATTGCATTGAGCTTAGCGTATTTGCTATGCGTAATAATGCTTGCTAGCCGTTTTTTGAATTATCTTAAAGTCAAAGGTTCCTATTGGCACCATATTTTCAGATTCTTTTTTTACTTTTTTCTTATTGGCTCTCCTGCCATTTTGTTTATCGCTCTAGATTCACAATTCAACTTAAAAGGTTTACTGATGATACCTGCATTAGTACTGGAAGCCGGGTTGCTTATCTGGCTTTTCATAAAATATCTATTAAACCGTTCATGAAGAAAATATTTCGTCAAAGAGGAATCAAGCAGTTCATACTCCTTTGAAAATCTATGCGACGACCTGTCGGCAGATCTCAAGATCGAGTTTACGTATGATAACGTTCGCTTATCTTTTCAAAACTTACAGAGCTCTGGCCAGATGTTAAAGATATCAAAGTGTTTTGATTTCTCCTCACGACATGTTTGAGATATTATTTATAACAAACGGAACAAAGGGGTTCAAAACGCTGCGCGGACTTTTCGCCAAAATTACAACTTAACAAGCTTAACAAACAGGCGTATAATAATGCCATTATGAAGCAGATTACGATTCGGGATATCGCGCGGGAAGCGGGCGTATCGACAGCTGCCGTCAGCTATGTGCTCAACGACAAGAAGGGTGTGGGCGAGCAGACGCGCCAGAAAATTGAGCGCGCCATCGAAAAGTATGGCTACCGCCCCAGCCTGCGCTCCAAGAGCCTCGCGCTCGGCAGAAACTACAGCATCCACGCGGTGATACGCCGTGAGGCCGCGCCCGCGTGCAAGGCTTTCTATTTTGGCGTGATCGCGCAGATGGTCGAGCAGATTCCGGGACACTTCAGCGTGGTTCCGGTTTTTCAGTCGGACGATACGGCCAGCGACGACAGCCTGCTTGAGATCGTCCGCAGCAGCAGCACCGACGGCATCATCGCGTTTCAGGGTGTGATGCCGGAGATTTACGCTGAACTTGAGAAGCACAATATTCCACTTGTTATTATTAACCCGGGGATCGAAGCCACCAGTGCAACCTCCGTGATACTGGACTTTGAAACTTTGGCGTACCGGGCGACATCGTTTCTGACGGAACGGGGTCACCGTGATATCGGCATGATCTGTATGCAATGCATGCCGCTGTTTTATGATCAGACGGTACGCGGTTTCACACGCGCGCTGCAGGAAGCCGGTATCAACCCAAACGCCGCATGGATGCGCGGTGAAGCGGACAGCGAAGCCGGAGCCGCGCGAGCGATGGAAAATATGCTGAAAAGCGGTATGCCCACCGCGGTGTTCTGCGCGCAGGACAATTTTGCGATCAGCGCGATGAGCGTCTGTGCGTCACAGGGGCTGCGCGTGCCCGAAGACGTGTCCTTCATCGCCATCGACGATGTGCCCGAAGCGCAGTATATCAACCCGCCGCTGACGACCATTCCCGTATCACCGGCTGAGATAGCCGGGGCAGCGCTCACGCTGATTTTTGAGAAAATGAAGGACGGCAGCCCCGAGTCCATCGTGCTGCCGTCCCATGATATCGCCGTTCGCGGTTCCGTTCGCGCTATTCAGCCAGCACGCCTTTGATCCATTCCACGCTCTTGCGGATATTTTCATCCGAGCCGTCGCATTCGATGGATATGTCGCCGTCGAAGTTGCGCTCCTTCATGTAGTTCAGTATTTTGCGGATATTGTCCGCGTTGACGCCGCCGCCGATGGGCACTGCCGACATGCCTATGCCCGTCTCTTCGCCGCGCAGCGCCGCCGCAAGACCCGGATCGACATCCTTGATGTGCGAGGACACGATGTATTTTTCCAGCTCCTTGTAATACGCCAGCGGGTCGTGACCCTGAATGAACGTGTTGCCCGTGTCGAAGTTGACGCGCAGATACTCGTCTTCGAAATGGGAGAGGAGCTTCAGCATAAACTCCGCGTCACCCGTGTAGGGGCCGTGCGGTTCGATGCAGATGACGATGTCGTAGTCGTGCGCCCACTTGAGTATCTCCGTGTAGTTGCCGATGGTGATCTTCAGCATCTCGTCGCGCGGCATATCAGGGGCCTGCCCGGAGTCCACGCTGTCCACCTTGGGCGCGCCGAGTTCCTTGGCGTAACGGATAACCTGCGTGTAGTAGGGGATGCCGTAGTATGTGCCCTGCGGTCCGAAGATGGGGTAACTGGCGTCAAGCATGGAGAGCTTGAGCCCGTGCTTGTCGAGCAGGCGTTTGATCGGGTACGGATTATCGAGGATTGACAAACTTGGATCGTAGCCGAGCGACGATACGAAATAATAACCGAATACCGTACCGGCTTCAAGGTACTTCAGATCATACTTCACTGCCGATGCGACGGCGTCATTAAAATTCCCCGACTGTCCGCGCCAGTTGTCCGCATGCATACCGAGACGAATGCCCATTGATTTTTCCTCCTCTATAAATTTTGATGGATCCCGCAACTCAGAAACGCTCGCTGTATTGATTATACTTAAGCGCTTAAGTATATGTCAATGTGCAGAGGCGGCTTCGGCAAAAAAACATGCGGGCAAGTGCATTGCGCCGGGATTATTCTTACATGGATGAGGGGGTTATCAAGCTGTTGAGTGATGGGTACATAATTCGGCGGAGGATTTGGTAAGTATGGTATAAGGAATTCTTGGCGGGGTTAGCTGATGCTGTCTGTTCTTGCGGTGCTGTTGAATTTCATGGCGGGTTCGTTCCTCATCGTGTTCGGCGTGCGAGTGCTGGGCCAAACGCTGGAGGGGGCGGGTTCCGCGCTGCTGCGCAGGGCGATGCGCCTGTTCACCGGAAACAGGTGGACGGCTTTCCTGACGGGAACGGGAGCCACCGCGCTCGTGCAAAGCAGCACCGCTGTCACGATACTGACCATCGGGTTCACGGACGCGGGCGTGATGGGGCTGGAATCGGCGGTCGGGGTGATATTCGGCGCAAACATCGGCACCACGCTCACCGCGCAGCTGATGAGCTTCAATCTGTCGCAGTACGCGTGGTACATACTGATCGCGGGGAGCGTGCTCTCGTTTGGACTGATACCCAGGCTGGAGGCGGCGGGGAAGGCGCTTGCGGCAGTAGGGCTGCTGTTCTCGGGATTGAACATACTGGGCCAGAGTGTCGCGCTGATACAGGGCAACGCGGCGGTGGCGGGTTGGCTGCAGGCGCACGCGGCCAGCCCAGTGCTGTGCCTGCTGTTCGGCATCGTGGTCACGATGCTGGTGCAGAGCAGCAGCGCCACTGTGGGGCTCACAATACTGC
>JAEZSP010000066.1 GCA_023421735.1 Bacillota bacterium
GCTCCACTCGCTCTGGCTCATGGCGGTTCGGGCGTTCTCGTAGATCGCCTTTCGGGATAGCTCCGAGACCATCTCAAGTTCGCGGTTCATCTCGGCGAGTTCGACGTCAATCCCCAAAGTGTCGCAGAGGACGCTCTGCGCAAGGCCGCAATCCTCGATCAGCCCGATTTTCTTATAGCTGTCTCCCTTACCGCGCAAGGCTGCGATCTGCTGTTTCTGCTTCATTTTCATATGCCTTGCCTCCGTTCCGAAGGCGGATAGACGCCTTCACCGTAAACCACGGCGAGGGGCGGATTTTGCACAGAAATAGAAAAAACCTCGCGAGACGGCAGGCATTGGGCCGAGTCGCGGGCTTAATTGCTGTTAATACGGTTTAGGTATTGAAACCTCGGCGTACTACCCGTAATGTAGCAGGTTTCGCCACTGTGCTCGACCGGGAACCAGCCGTTCGTTAGCTTGGTATCGCCGATATGGCACCTTCCATATTGCCAATATGGTTCCCCAAATGTTCTTGACGCGGCTAACAAATTATGGTATTTTTTATTAAGCTGACATAATGAATCGGGATGGAATTCTTGTGAGAATAGTATAGCGTCTCTTATGGCTGTGTTCAAAGGCGACCCGTGGCGGCCGACGCTTTTGACGCTATCCTGCAACTAGAGGTTAGCGCGTTTTTCCGGTGTGCATACTTCCACTTGCCAGAGCCTCTTGAATGGGAAAGGATTTGAGCGTATATGAAGACCGTCAATGCATTGGTGATTGCTTTTATCATGATATGGGTGATAATTCCTTTTGCAAACGCCGCTGATGGTATCGAGTACGCTATGTTTCCACTAGACGTCCTGGACATTTCCAGGACGAACGCGAATGCCGATCCTGATCAGGCGGACAAGAACCTTCCGTCCACTAGCGGACATGGTTATAATGGCATGGCCATTGACCTCAAGGGCACGGATCAAACAGCGGACACGCCCTTTAGCGGTACCATCGTTCGCACAGGAACTTATGCGGAGGGCAATTATGTAATTTTTCAGAGCAAGAATGAGGTTGTTTTCGCGGATGGACATCGCGGCAATATGACATGCCTTTTCATCCACGACGAAAACATCTCTGACCTTTGGGTTGGGAAAGAGATCAATCAGGGAGTTCCGTTTTATCAGCAGGGTAACTCCGGAAATTCTGAAGGCGTGCATTTGCATCTGGAAACAGCCTATGGGCATCAAGGCTCAATCGACGCAATTCACGCCAACAAATTACAAGTATGGGATGCTTTATACTTAAAAAGCAGCACGTCAAGGCCCAAAGATTACATCCAGTTGAGCGACAAGTATGGGGGCGGAAAGATATATCTTAATTGGCGAGTCTTTGTCCCGCCAACCACCTATACTGTAACATACAATGCGAACGGCGGCACAGGAGCACCCGCCCAACAGACTAAAACAAGCGGCACGACGCTTAAGCTGAGCAGTTCCATCCCAACGAGATCCGGCTACAACTTCAAAGGATGGGGTACCAACTCAGCGGCGACTACCGCCGCATACGCAGCCGGTGCGGATTATACCACAGATGCGTCGATCACCCTGTACGCTATATGGGGAGCTCACACCCATACTTACGACACATACAGCACTTGGGGCGCTTGGAGCGCATGGGCTCTGAAATCCGCAGCAAATTATTCTGCCAGCGATACCCGCGAAGTGCAAACGACGACGATGTACCGCTACTATTATTTTGTATGTCAAAATGACCATCGCCACACGAACTGGGGCGTTAACTGTCCGGAATGCGGGAAATACATCCCCGAGGGTAGTTGGCATGAGTTGTGGAGCGATTTATCCTTCTCAAGCTTGACTGTAGCTGGTCAATTCGTAAACGGAAGGTACTATACCCGCGCCTTTGACGGACGCCCTTGGTACTTTGAGACAACGACCAACAGCAGCAATACCGCACTTGGAAATCGGTATCGCGACAGGAGCAAATCAACTTCTGGCTGGACGGTCACCACTGCCCCAACATGCATCACCGCAGGCACAGAGGTGCGTGCCTGCACATCCTGCAACGAGAAAGAAAGCCGCTCAATTCCCGCGACAGGCCATTCATACGGCAATTGGTCTGTAACCCAAGCAGCCACTTGCACCTCGTCAGGCATTGAAACCCGTAAGTGTATAAACAACGCCAACCATACCGAAACCCGTTCCATCGCAGCACTAGGGCACCGTTGGTCTGGTTGGACGGTTATTACGCCCGCCTCAGCCGGTATAGCAGGGCAGCAAGAGCGTACCTGCTCCGTATGCAAAGCAAAGGAAACACAGGTAATACCACCGACTTCCGTTCCAATCAGCGGGGTCACTCTGAACAGCGGAAGCAGGAGTATGAAGGTAGGCGATACCTATCAGCTGACCGCGACGATCTCACCGAGCAACACCACGGACAGCAAAACGCTCATATGGTCGAGTTCCAACGCGAACATCGCATCGGTTTCCACATCCGGATCCGTCACCGCGAAAGGCCCGGGGACCGCTGTGATCACGGTCAAGACGATCAACCAAAAGGCAGCGGCCTGTACTTTCGCCGTGACCGCGCCGATTACTGGCGTATCTCTGAATACCAGGTCCGTGGCACTGGTAGTGGAGAAAACCTGTCAGCTAACCGCGTCGATCAGCCCGAGCAACACCACGGAC
>JAEZSP010000068.1 GCA_023421735.1 Bacillota bacterium
GCCGCAACGCCAACTATAGCGGCTTCAATGTTGATGCATCGCAGACAGCGTATATGGACTTCCAGACAGCAGAAGGAACTGTTAAGGGTAGCTCCACGAAACTGGCAAAGCTGGTCACAGCGGCGGAAGCCATGGCGGCGGACATAAAAGCCGCGTTTGAGACGGGGCAACTGACAGAGACGGAAGCTGGGAAGCTGTGGGGTGTGCTGACGGGAATCGTGGGCGATGCGGAGCTGGCGCAGGCATATGTTGACAGCAGAGGAGGAAAAGGTGATAATAAGAATATAGTTTCGCCTAGTGTTAAGCTGACAACGCCAACACTGCCAGAGGGAGGAAAGCCAAAAGGTAAATATGCAGCAGAACAACATGGAGAGCCAGGGCGGGCTATAAAAAGGCAAAATGAAAGTGCTGATACGCTTGCATTGCAGGGATATGATGTGACAATGTTGCCAGAAACGAAAGGTGGGAATGGGTACGGCATTGAATCAGAAGCGAATCCGGATTTTTTAATTGGTTTTGTGGCATTTGATTGTTATGCACCGATCAGTAGGAATACAAGGAATATATGGTCGGAAGTTAGAGATAAGACACAGAAACAAGCGAGGCGAATTATATTAAATCTTAATGATTACCGGGACTCTGTTGATGTTTTATACAAACAATTTGTGGATTGGCCGATCGATACATTAGATGAATTGCTTGTTATTCAAGGAGAGACTATTATAAGATGGATACCTTAAGGAGGAATTAATATGTCATACAAGCTATACTTAGGAACAAAATTTAGCTGGGATGAATTAAAAAATGTTGTTATTAATGTATTTAATGAAAATGTAATTAGGGGTATGCAAATATATAAAAATGCTGACAAATTTTCTATTGGATGTGATTGGTTCACTCTTTACATTAGTGATTCGAGTGAAGGCATTGGCTTTGCAAGTGAAGACTATGCATTAGACTTAAAGTACCAATTCTGGTTTGATTTACTCTCATCAGTAGAAGGCTCGACCGAAATGATGTTAAATGTCATCGGCCGGATACTAGAGCAGATAAGTGGGGACGCAATTCTTATGTGGAATGGCGAATTACCTATAATGGAAAGAAGAAATGGTATTATTACAGTCGATGATAAAATGAGCGACCCACAAGGCCCTCCGTATCCATTCGAGCAAATGAATGTACAGTATCAAAAAGGATACTTAAAACTGTAAAAGGATTACCAGATGAACTAGAGCGGAACCCATTATAAAGATTACATTTCCGCCGGGCGTTGCCCGGCTTTTTCTTTTCCCTCGCGGAGCTGAACCTGCAAAAACAATACCACGAATTAGACAAGAAAAACAGCGTGTTCGACCAGATGACAAGCTGTACCTCAAAGGCAACGCGTACAACTGGGCGTTGGGACAGGGTTATTCAAAGGAGCAGGCGGGCACATACTCAACGCTGATCGGTGTTTCCGAAGGCGTGTTGCAATACGCGCTCGGCGGCATCAGCAAGCTGGGTGGCAAGCTGACGGGTAACCTCGCTAAAACCGCCATACAGAACATAGACAAGGTTGTACTGCGTATCGCGGCGGAAATGCCGATCAGGATGGGCGGCGAATTCGCAGAGGAATACCTTCAGGCCGTGCTGGAACCCGCCTTCCGCAATATGGCATTCAACGAGCACAATGAGATCAGGCTGTTCTCGCCGGACAATTTCTATCAGGGGATGATAGGGGCGTTCACGGCGGGGCTGCTTGAAGGCGGGCCGGCAGTGGCGAGAAATATCAGCAACACGCAGATTGGCATGGCGTGATCCAGTCCGGCAAGTATCAGGAGCTGATCGATAATGCGCTGGCGCTGGATACCAGCACCAAAGCGTATAAGATGGCAAAGGGGATGCAGGATGGCGGCATCCACGGGAATGAGTACAATGTTGGGGAACTCCTGAGAGCGTATGCGGATGCAAATGGCAATGCGGCGTTCATGTACGATGTATCGCAGAAAAACAATCCACCCGTCAACACCGCGGAACGATTTGTCGAGACGCTGGCAGGGCTGAACCAGAACGCCAAGGCATCACCTAAGGTGGCCGGCGCCATCGGCAGCTTCGTTACAACGATGCAGGACATGGGGAGCGCGGTACCGGCTGAGGTGCATGACGCTGTGATGGCGGCATACCGCACCTTCGAGGCTGGTGGCACCAACAACAACGCCTTTGCTGTGATGCAAACCGCATTGCAAAGCATCGATAGCGCGATCATGCAAGGACTGCAATCAGGCGCGGATGTGACGGGGCTGGTGGCGCTGCGCAGCCAGATGGAAAGCGGGCTGAGCGGGAACGTACGCAGCAGGAGAAGCCTATTTAACACCAAGGCTGTCAACACCAAAGCTATGGCCGATACGGTGACGTTGCTGATGAAACTGCCAGCCGATGTGCTGGGTGCGATAGATATGGACGCGCTGTCGCAAGCGTATTTTGACTTCCTGACGGCAGGTAAGAAGGGGAAGACGGCAGCGCAGGCCAAGGCGGTGGAGGCGCTGTTTGCCAGTGTGGAGGCAGCGATAGCGACGGGTAAGCTGGATGCGGCGGCAGTGCAGGAGCTGCATGGGCTGTTGGCGGAGATTGACAGCGAGAAGAGTGTGGGGGATAATGAGAAACAAGAAACCGAGGCTAATAATACAGAGATTGCGGAAAGCAGAAACGCTCATTATAGTTTAGTAAATGTAAAGCATGCTGTTGGGAGTGCGAAACAGGCACAAAGTGTATTGGATGGGATAAATCCTAAATACTTTAATTCTCAAAGTAGATTTGGTGGGGGTTTCTATGTTGGTGGAGATAGTGTTACTGTTATTGCTGAACTGAAAGAACATGGGAATGCGGCAAAATACGCAATAAGTTATGATCTAAATATGAATGGACAGAAGATTCTGGATTTAACAGATCCAAAGATTGCATCAGTATGGGATTTTACCCTAGATTAACATCGACCAATGCATGTCAAGATATTGCCGAAGTTGCTAAGGCACAAGGATACAATGTGATTAAATTTGAATCCTATCGTGGGGGCGGGGTCAATTATGTAGTATTCAACAACTTTGAGGAGATTTTGATTCCATGGATTGTAACACCAATTGATTAACAAAGGAGATGAATTATGGATATGATAAGCATTAGAGTTAGAAAAGAAGTGGTTCAGTGTTCAAAATGTAAGGAGCCAAAAGGTTTTATATACTTATCAGATTTTTCATATGGGGAGAGATTAGTATTTTCTAACGAAGGATTGCCTTGTGCATTTTCTAGACTCCTAGATGATAAGATATATCTTGAGTATGAAAAATTAGTAAGACAAATCCTTCGGGATAAACAAGTGAAAATTAGTGAAGAAGAGACATTGAAACTAGTAACAGAAACATTTGGTATTACGTGCGATAAAATCAATAATCATAAAGTGGATTTTTTCCAAAACCAAAAAAAATGTAGTTTCTGCGGATCGCTAAATTTTGATAGTAAAATGATAGAACCAGAAACGTTCATTACAATTGAGCTACCATTGGTTTCACATAATGAGTGGACAAAAATGGATTATAATAAAAAGTATGAATTGACTAAAAGTGTGCTTATAAATAAGGATTTGATTTAATGATTAAGGATAATAAACATTTTATATTTGCTGGGCTTGCCCCGGCTTTTTTCTTTTTTGGAGGCATCCAGCAAGCTGGGCGGCAAGCTGACGGATAATATCGCTAAAACAGCCATACAGAACATAGACAAGGCTATCTGCGCATAGTAGCGATAAGGCCAACCAGGATGAGAGGCCTATGCGGGTTCCTGTCATTTCACCGTTCTAGCTCTAACAAATAAATTCAAATAATACACATTGCTTTTTACCCGAAAAGGTGTATAATATACTAAAGGTCAAAGATAGTCAAAGGGGAGATACGCCATGTCGGTATTAAGCGATACCATTGAACAGTTTATCAAGGAACTGATAAGCGAATACGAGGGCAAGATCGAGCTGCAGCGCAACGAGCTGGCGCAGCATTTCAATTGCGCGCCGTCGCAGATAAATTATGTGCTGGCCACGCGGTTTACGCCCGATAAAGGATATATTATTGAAAGCCGGCGCGGCGGCGGCGGGTACATCCGCGTGTTGCGGCTGAGCGTGGACACGTCGGATCATCTGTTCTGGCTGGTGACGACGCGCATCGGCGAGCAAATATCCGAGCGCGACGCGCAGGATGTGATCAGCTGGCTGGTGGAAAACAAGGCGGCGACCGGGCGGGAAGGCGCGCTGATGCAGGCGGCTGTGTCGGACAAGTCACTGAATATACCCGCGTTGCTGAAAGACAGAATAAGAGCGGCTGTACTGAAGCAGATGCTGCTGGTGCTGCTCAGCAAGGAGGCGGACTGATATGCTGTGTGACAAC
>JAEZSP010000008.1 GCA_023421735.1 Bacillota bacterium
ATAACTCCCAAGCCCCTTATACAGTTTTATTGAATATATACGCGCAAGGCCGCCACCGCAGACCCGCGTGTGTGCCAGTATGTGTATGGAAATGGTTGATTTTAGTATAAGGGGGATGTGGAAAAAATGTCAATACGGGGCTGGTTTTGTAATGAAAAGTCGGTGTGTTGTGGAAAGAAATTTGGGGTAGGGTTAGGGGGATTCTATATAATATACTAATTATTGATATTTATATATATAAAATTATACAATCTTATTAGTAATCCTCTCTTGTATTACAACAAAATGTGATATAATGTATATAATTTTAAAAAAGAGGATTTATATGATAATCAAAAGTTGGTCGGGTAATATAAAACTAAATGAGATTACAGTAGAAGTAAGAGCAAGAATTGTTTCAAAAAATAACGTTTGGAAAGAATGGAATGGTGAAGGCAGAATATTATCTTTAAATGATGCTGCCGTTTTATTTAAACAAGTTGGCGATGTATTTGATACTGAAATTGGAACACTTTTTATCAATAGAATTGATCCAATAAATCAAACATTTTCTTTCCAAGGTACTGGTACACCATTATTTTGACGATATAATCTGAGTATATTTGGTTGGAGGCTATGATTATGAAATTCTTTATACCTAATGCTAAAGATGATAAACAAGCCGAGGAAGTTTATAATGGTATCATAAAATTTGCCGAAGAAAATTTAAAATGGGGAGTAAATACTGACAGAATATATTCAATTCGATACTCGCATGAAGGAAAAGATTTTTTGGCTAAGGTTGGAGAAGTGGAAAATAGAACAAAAGATTTGGTTCTGGCTATTCTTAAATCTACTACTTATCTTATTTGTACTATAAATAGGGGCGGATTAAGAGGTATGCCAATTTTAGTAGGGGAAAATGAAATAGAGAGAATCGAGTATTTTGATTAATTTCGTGCGTTGCAATAATAAAACTCATATAATATAATACAAAAGGAGGTGAGTTGCTTGGCAGATATTTTTGATGTTGCTAAATATATCCTTGCCAATAGAGGCCGTATTAGCACATGGAAATTACAAAAATTATGCTATTACGCACAATCATGGTCATTAGCGTGGCATGATAATCAACCGCTTTTTAATGAAGATTTTGAAGCTTGGACAAATGGGCCTGTTTGCCGTGATCTTTATAACCTGCATAGAGGAAAATATATGATTGAAGCATCAGATTTGATCGTTGGAAACAGTGCAAATCTACGTCAGGATCAAATAGATGATATAAATGCTGTCTTAGATTACTATGGAGATAAAGAGCCCTTTTGGTTAAGGGAACAGACACATTCTGAAGACCCTTGGATTTTTGCACGAAAAAGGGGTGGATGTGCCACTGATGAAGATTCCTGTAGTGAACCTATACTGAAAGAAGATATGGGATATTATTACGGGAGTTTATAACTTGATATGTGTCAACGCAAGGTTAAAAGTCAATCAAAGAATAATAATCGAACGATAAATGTACGCGATAACACTACAACGGATAGCGAAACATTAGTTTGGTCGTTCGATAAAATTGATATAAATGGTCATTTTCATTTTAATTGTGATAGATTAGATATGAAACACAGAGATTTGTTGTATTATATTTTTCAATACAGTGCAAGAACATGGGGTTCTATAAAAAGAGATACTCATGATGACGGTAAATCTAAGCATCATTTTTTAAATTATGATAAATTAAGCTCGCATGCAAAAGATAGAATAGCTTTTATGCAAATAGAAGATGATAATATTTATTCTTTAGCTTTAACTAATAAATTAAGAATAATTGGGCAGCGAGATGGACGTGTTTTCCGTGCTATTTGGTTTGATCCAGAGCACGAATTTTGCCCTTCAAGTCGCTAAAGCCTCGATTATTGTTTGTATCAACACTATCTCAAACATATCATAGCCACGGTTGTTATAACTAAAGATATGCAAAACTAATATACAATTAAAAATACAATTGACTAATATACTGGTTTAACAACATTCATGCTCTTGCAGCATTTATGCTAGCTTCTGTCGTTAACAATTGAATTACCCCATTCTTATTATAAATTTATAAGAGCTGGACTGTGTGGTAGTCAATTCAACTCAGTAAGGAAAGGATCTCTTTTTACACCATCCCAGCCAGCTTCCTTGTCGTGTTCGCGTTCCGTATCGTGATGCTGCTGTATGCACGTGTGCCCACGATTTTGCTGTAGCGCGTGCGGGACCACGTCTTGCGCGGGGCGGACCAGAATATCACAGGGCCGTGGCTGGCCACCTGCTCGTATTCGGGCTTGGCCGCGCCGATCTCCGCCATGAGGGTTTCCGGCGTTGCGGGAGGTATCACGAACAGCGCGTTGTGCGTGGAGTCGGGGTCCTGTCCCCACCAGTCGGGCGCGTGGCTGACGGCGTCCTTCAGCGCCGCGGCGGATATCACCATCACGATCACAGGAAAGCCGAAATGCGCCTCGATCATCCGCTCGCACTGTGCTTTCAGCGCGTCCTCAAGGCCGTCCGCGGTGAACAGCACGTTGCCGCTGTTGATGTAGGTGGACACGTCCTTATAGCCCGCCTGCTCGAACAGCGCTTTAAGCTGCGGCATGGGCACGGTGTTCTTGCCGCCCACGTTGATGCCGCGCAATAATGCGATATATTTGTCCATTCTTAAATCCTTTCCAATACTTCCACATTCACTACCATGGCTATCTCCTTCGGAGTTGGCGAAAAACCTTCGTTTTTCCGCCAGTTTTCTGGTTTTGTATGCTTGCGCCTCGTTCCTCGCGCTTTGCGCTTCGAAACTTCGCAAAACCACAAGGTGTCGGCGGCGGTGGCGCAGGTCCGCCTTGCCGACAGAATTTATTGATTAACACCATAAGCCCAGCTTTTACATAAGCTGATTTCACTATACCCCGCGTGTGTGCCGCTGTCAAACAGGGGAGTGGCATATGCTTTTTATGCCGCTTGTGGTAATATGCGGATATACACTCATAACGATTCGGGGAGGATAACGGCATGGCAGAGCTGAACAAGCAGGAGCTGGTCAAAAGCATACTGGGGGAAACGCAGGTGCTGGAGGACGAGGAGGAGATCATCGGGATGCTGGTGAAGGAGAAGGTGTCCCGCAACATCAACAGCGAGCACAAAAACCGGCTGTCGTTCGGGGACAGGATGTCGGACAAGCTGGCGCAGGGGGCGGGGAGCTGGGCGTTCGTGATATCGTTTCTGTTGGTGATCGGGCTGTGGATCGCGCTCAACTCCGCTGTCCAAAAGCCGTTTGACGCGTACCCGTTCATACTGCTCAACCTGATACTGTCGTGCGTTGCGGCGGTGCAGGCTCCCGTCATCATGATGAGCCAGAACCGCCAGGAGGAGAAGGACCGTCTGCGGTCCCAGAACGACTACAAGGTGAACGTGAAATCAGAGCTGATCATCGAGGATCTGCACCGCAAGCTGGACATATTAATCGAGAATCAGAAGGCGCTGCTGGAAAAGTTGGAGGGCCGCTGAACGCCTGTTGCAACGGGCATGTCCGCGATGTATAATAATCGCAGAATTTGACGGATTTGGGGGACTGGGCATGCAGACAGAAGAAAAGAAGCAGAGCATTGACGAGGCCGCGTGGGCGTGGCTGAAACGGACATTCGTGCGCATCAGCAAACCGCTGGTGTGTGTGATCGCGGCGCTGATGTCGGTGGGTGTGCTGGTGATCATGCAGACGCAAGGGGTGCTGCAGCGGCTGTTCGCGCTGGATGTGCTCAACATGGTATCGCAGTGCGTGCTGCCCTTTACGGCGCTGGCGCTCGCGGTGATCGCCGTTATCCATATATTCAAGGCTGTGCCGCGGCTGCTGCTGCTGTCCGCGGGCTTTTCGGCTTTCCTGTCGCTGCAGCTGCTCGCGTCCGGCTGGACGCCCGCGCTGCTGATGCTGGGCGCGGGGCTGCTGCTGTTCGTGCTGGAGATATACCGTCAGAACAGGCTGCTGCATGACGTGCCCCGCCAGAAGGTAAAAGGCGTGCTGCTCATCATCGCGGGGGCGCTGGCCCTGGTTTGGGCCGCTTACCAGATATACGCCACATACACTGCCATCACCAGCCAGACGGGATACAGCGAGGGCAACACGGTCGCCTTCTTCACCGGCCTCGCAAACCTCGTGGGCTGCATCTGCATCGCGCTCGCGTGCTTTATGAAAAACCGCCCAATCAGCGTGTATTACCGCATGTTCTTCACGGGTTCCGCCGCGATATACATACTGCAGTCCGTGCTGGGCTGCGTTGCGCTGCTCAAATACACCGGCGTGCCCGTGCAAACCTACGCTGCATACATCGGCAACGCCGCGGCGGTGCTCGCCATCACGGCGCTGATCGTGATCCATACCATCAAGTCGCTGCCCAAAAAGGCTGC
>JAEZSP010000054.1 GCA_023421735.1 Bacillota bacterium
GTTTTGAAGCCGCTTGAAGAGATGCTTGAGAAATGCACAAACACATCGTCGCCGCCTTCATCATTGGATATAAATCCGTATCCTTTGCTTTCATTAAACCATTTTACTGTACCTTTATACATCAAAGATACCTCCTCGTTTTTATTATATCCCGTCCTGCAAAAAAAACACATGCATTTTTCAACCATGCAACGAACACATGACTGACAAATACATGTGAATCAATTCGTACATTCTGAAATACCTAATCATAGATTAGCAAAGGGCGAGAAATATTTCAAGAACTATTTTTTTAGACTGATGCAAAAATTTTGATTTTTTTTATTATTTAAGTTATAATTTGATTAATTCGATGAAATTCAACATATTTCGCCATCCGAAAGTGGTGACGATAGTTATTTTGGCTCCTTTGTCGCTGTAAAATGAAAGATTATTAACGCACAATTTAAATTAATAGCGGAGCTGACTATGAAAATTTTTAAAACTCATAAGATTCTCATTTTTTATATTGCTGTCGTTCTGATAGGCGTATTTATAAATCTGTTGGCATTCCGCTTCTTTATATCTTCGGAACCCACCGGGTTAAGGCTTGGAGCAAAGGATTTTAACTCAGGAGCATATAACCTTTCATATCACCTTCTTAACGAGGATGATGAACAAAGAATGACCTTCAGCGCAAATATTGAGAGAAAAGATTTAGATATTGCAGGTGAGGGGCAGTACGCCGTCTTGTTATATCAACTTAACGGACAGGCTTTCAGCGTTTCTTTTAATGGTGAGAATATTGGTACTGTAGGCGATATGAAAAATGGCAACAGCAATATATGGAACTCGATTAATTATTTTTATTTTGACAGCAGCAAAATAAAAGATGATAATATTTTGAACATTGACATGTTGTGTCTTTACGACTGGGGGCTTTCTTCAAAACCCGTCTACGTGCTGAAAACCTCTGAGCTCAACCGATTCCTTGGCAATGCAAAGTATTTTACAGAAGGCATCAATCTGACAGCTCTGGGCTTTTCAATTTTTGGATGCATCATCGTGTTTATGCTCTATTTAATCTCATCACCAAAAAACAAATCCTTTCTGTATTTTTCCTTGGCACTGCTATTTCTCAGCTGCTACACGTTAGACTACACGGTTGTCTACAGCCTGCCTATTAACTATCTCCTATATAAAAAGCTTGTCTTCGGCGCGCTTTACATGGCTGTATCCATGGCTTCAATGGGTATGTATACTTTTTTTCATAGGAAAAGCGATCTCATATTATCCATCATAACCATCACAGGATACATCGTTTTATTTATCTTTGTACAAGATATTATCACTTTCAAGGCTATCTACAGTTATTATAACTTACTGATCACGGCAAATCTCATTAGCTGGATTAAAACATCCCGTAAGAATTTCAGTAAATCGGACGAAGCCAAAATGTTTTTAATTTCCAACATATTGCTTTTGTTATGCACCTTTGTTGACATTATTATGATGATGGGCGGTCAGCTTTTCAGCTTGAGTACGCCGTTCACTTATTCGTTTGTGTTCTCTATGACATCAATTATTCTCTTCTTCAGGGTGTTCGTCAATAAGGATGATCAGCTGAAAATGGTTAATGATGCTCACAAGTTAAGCTACATTGCATCTATCACAGACAGTATGACAGGACTTTATAATCACAGATATTTAGCAGATGTGCTCAGAAACACTGCGCCCCCATACTCTGTGGCCATGCTTGACATTGATAATTTCAAAGATATCAATGACTCGTTCGGGCATCGCTTTGGCGATGCCATGATTCGTTATATTGCGCACAGTCTGTCAAGCCATGTCAGGAGCACGGATGTTGTATTTCGCTATGGCGGAGATGAGTTCTTTATCATATTCCCCAAATGCAGTGCAGAAAATGCTAAGGAAGTGGTTCAGAAAATCCAGATTAAGATTAATGAGAACACGTTATGCTTTGATGGCGAAATAGTTCCTGTTACATTTTCAGGCGGTGTTTATTATGTATCGAAGCTTGAAGAAGCGGAAAGTGTGTTTGACCGAGTTGATGACCCGCTATACCGTTCTAAAAAAGAAGGGAAAAACAGAATAACCATATTTGACACTCAGGAAGAACCTAACAGCCAGCAAATATCATAATAGTTTATAACAAGCTGGAGGTCGAAAATGCCTTTCAATAAAAGCACAGATTTCATTAACCGACATATTGTGGATAAGGCAATAAGGTCAAAATTGAATCTATCCGCATATATAAAAATCTTTATCCTTGTTCTATTATTTATCCTCGTCCCTGTTTTGAACGCAACGACTCGTCTTTCAACAGAAATGTCTGGTGTTCTCGCACAATTTCAGCTTATTCTATCAGTCATAATTGTGGTGAACTTTGGTACAGTCGGGTATGTTGTGGCCATTGTATTGAACGGAATATCTTTTATTAACCTTATCAGAGTATTGATTCTAGGTGTGACTGAAGCCACACCGGGTTTTTTCGCCTCGTTAAGCACACTCATATGCATCACAATTATCTATCTGTATGCCAAGCGTATTAAAAGTCATATCAAAGAATCGGACATACTTAACGGAGAGTTAATGGCGCTCTATAAGGATCTTGCTGCCGCGGAAACGCAGCACTGGCATCAGAACAAGAAAATTGCTGAGTTCAGCCGAATCGTTGAGGAGAGTCAAAAGCAGCTCAATCATCTCACGTTCTACGATATCGCGACAGGCCTCCCCAACAGACGGAAAATCATGAGTCGGCTGGAGCTGCTTATCCAAATATCAGAAAGGAAGCAGCTTTCATTTGCTTTGGTCTTCATTAATCTCGATGATTTTAAACACATCAATGATACGTTGGGGCATGAAATGGGAGATGCTTTCCTGAAAACAGCTTCATCCGCACTCAAGGAGTATATCGACCCAAGAGACTTGCTTGGGCACCTGAACGACGATGAACTCGTACTGCTGATTCAGCACAAGCTCAACAAAAATGGGATTTTAAATTATGTGAATGGCATGAGACAGGCGCTTAATACCTGTATTAAACGCAGCGGCCATTGTCTTGCGCTCAGCGCAAGCTTCGGCATTGCCCGCTATCCCGAAGATGGCACCGATGCTTCAGTGCTGTTAAAAAGCGCCGATGTGGCTGTTTGCAATGCGAAAAACGAAAACAACGACAGGATATGTTTTTTCTCTGAAGACATAAGGTATAAAATTGAAAGTAAAAGAGTATTTGAGCAAAAGCTTATGTCCAGCGTGAGAAACAATGAGCTTCATCTTGTTTTTCAGCCGCTTTATCATGCTGAATCCATGCAAATCAGGGGTCTTGAGGCATTGGTTCGCTGGAACTCACCCGAATTAGGACTCGTTATGCCGGGTTCATTTATCCCCGTTGCGGAAAAAACCAGATATATTATCATAATGGGAGAATGGATTCTCAGACAGGCGTGCTGTCTGTTCAAACAGTTTCAACAAATAAGCAGACCCGATGATATCATTTTGTCTGTCAATATATCCAGCGTTCAGCTCATGTCTTCACAGTTTGCTCAATCAGTAAAAAGAGTTTTAGAGGAAACAGGGCTAAACCCGGCATTACTCGAGCTGGAAATAACGGAATCAGTGCTGATCTCATCAATGGAACAAGCGATACGTATTCTCGCTGATATAAAGGCACTGGGCGTCAAAATCGCGTTGGACGATTTCGGCACAGGCTATTCCTCTTTGAATTATATTCAATTGCTGCTCATTGATACACTGAAAATGGACAAGTCTTTCATTGCCGGCGCGACAGAGAATAGCGTTAAATATCAAATCGTCGGGACAATCATCAAGCTGGCTCATCAGATGAACATGTCGGTGGTAGCCGAAGGTGTCGAAAACGAGCAGCAGCTTCAGTATCTTAAGCAAAACGCCTGTGATTATCTCCAGGGATATTTGCTAAGCAAGCCTCTTGACGAGCAAGCCCTAACGGAGCTTTTTAATAAGCAAACGTCAAAAATCCAGTGCAGCTAAATCACCGATGCAAGAAGAAGCAGCGGCAGATTATCGCTGTATATCTGATTTAATTGTGAAATTGGCAGCGGGTTTGTGCCTCTGCCTACCTCAACAGTATAGCCGGGACGTCCGAATTGCTTGATAAACCAGTCTTTGAACCCCGCATAAGATGCGATGCCGGTTGCTTCCTCCAGCGCATAGCCGCTGGCCTGTGCCAGCGCTTCTCCGATCTCTCTGGCCTCCTGGGTGGCCATATTTTCAAAGTTCCAAAAAATGACCTCGCCTTGGCTGTGATATGCGAGCACCAGACGGAAATCGTGACTAAGAGTGACATCCACCATCGCACGGGATTCCGGTTCAGATAATGGATATGGCCCTGAGAAACGCGTTGGCCCCGGCCCTGTGATACCAAGCGCGGCTTCACCCGCTTTTGAGGCCTCCCATCCTGCATCGTAGTTATGGTTCAAATCCACGCCGCGGACATTTGCCTGCCAATCGTTCGAAAAATCGATGCTGCCGTTGTTCCAACGGATGAGATCATTGTAGAACGGGTTTGACGGGGACAAGCCATTGAGCACAAGGTCAATACCGTCCGGATTCACCATCGGGACGATATAGATACTGCTCTTATCCCATATTTCACTGGGCACATAGCCCGCAATATTTTGCCCCAATGCATAAGCCCTGGAAAAATCCTCAGCGAATTTCATAAGCAGCGGCGATGTGATCCATTCCAGCGCATGATGCGCGGCGTTATAAAACACCTGATTTGGCCCCTGCCCCAAACGAATATAATAAAGGTTTCTGCCGAGCACGCTTTGCCCTGCGATGCCTGTTTCAATAAAGGGATAGAGCGCCTTGAGCCCTGCCACATTTCTTTGCAGTATGTCGTAC
>JAEZSP010000004.1 GCA_023421735.1 Bacillota bacterium
CTGGCGATTATTGCTTTTGAAATCTTAAAGTCGCTGGGTGGAATGTTTTAAGGCTGAAAGTCTTTGGAAAGGAGGATTTGAATGTGCTGAAACTATTAAAATCAAAACGCGGCGAGGGCTACATTGACGTGTGCGTGTTAGTGCTTTGTTCAGTTCTGGTCATTGCGCTGGCGGTTAAGGTATTTCCGGTATTTATTTCTAAAAATCAGTTGGATACTTTCGCAACGGAGCTTTGCAGGGAGGCAGAAATCAGTGGAAAAGTTGGCAGTGAAACAAGCCTTAGAGCTGCTGTTCTTAAGGAGCGTACCGGACTTAATCCCAATATTTCTTGGTCAAAGACCGGAAACATTCAGCTGAATGAAGAAGTGACGGTCACCATTACTCTACAAGAAAATATCGGTTTGTTTGGAAACTTTGGCTCGTTTCCTATTACGCTGAAAGCACAGGCAACTGGAAAAAGCGAGGTGTATCATAAATGACGAGGCTAATAAACTGTTTCAGAGATAAAAAGGGTTCATCTTTTCCTCTGATTATCGCCATTACTTTGGCTCTGGTCATTATTATGTGTGGTATTTTGGAGTTTTTCAGGCTGAACATTATTGCAAGCGGTGTCAAAGAAGCTGTACAGGATGCCATTATTATTACTGTCAATGACAACTATGCAAATGTGTATCATGGTGTACGTGAGGGATACAGTGGCGGCTATTTGCCGGATGGTTCCTCGTTTTCTTACAGCGTAGATAAAGGAGATGTATATGGTCATATGGACAGTACCCTTGGAACAACCGTAGAAAGCGGCAAACATATGAAGTATTCCGGCGATGTGGTGGAATACATACTGTCGGGCTTGGAGGTAATAGTTCGAAATGCTCCGCTGGCTCCATCCTCTCCAAGGAATGCACAGCGTTTTGAAGCCGATGCAGTTATTTTACTGGAGGTTCCGGTGCAATTTGGAGGTAAAATTCTGTCGCCGATGAAGATCAAGCTAAAGGTTCAGGCAGGGTATACAGAGGTATTTTGATTATTTTCAAGAATTGTCTGGACTTGTGAAAAAACATGTAGTATTGTGTGAGCTAACAAAAGTTAACTACACCATAAAGGAGGGTTTTCTATATGAAAATAAATGAAAAGACCAAAAAGGTTCTTACCATTGCAGGATGCACTATCGTAGGGCTGGTACTTGTTGTGGCTATCGGCTCACAATTTGCCAAAGCACCGGAAGATGTGGATACATTGCCGTCAAGCGCTGCGGTAGTATCCAATGTAAATCCAAGCATTGACACGGATATAGCTACAGGAGAAAAAGACATTGTGGTGAAGCAAAACACTAACAGTACTGCAGAGACTATAGATGAAACACCAGCTCAGACTGATCAGCCGGAACAAAGTATCCAACCGGAGGTTACTAAACCTGCAGAACCAAGCGAGGAACAAAAAACTGATTCTACGCAAAAGCCTGATGGTGAAAAAGTAACTGGTACTCCAAAAGCTGAAGATCACGATAAGGTAACTCTTTCTGCGGATACCAAAAAGAAAGAGAATGAACCGCAGGGCGGCGAAACAAATAGCAAAGGGCAAACCTATTTTCCCGGCTTTGGTTGGGTAGATGGAAATGGAGATGCTCAAGGGACAACAGCTGATGACATGTATGAAAACGGAAATAAAATCGGGGATATGAATTAACAATAAAATACCTTAAAGGGATTGCACAGCAGAAATGTTGTGCTTTTTCTTTTGGAAGGAGGTCGTAAATGAAACGACTATTTAGTATTTTACTACTGCTTACCTTGCTGGTCACTTCGTTATGCTCCACCACTGCCTATGCAGTTGGTGATGGGAATGTAGATAATGGCGGCGGTGGAATGGGGCAAGGAACAAGCACGGATAAATGGAGTCCTGGTAATGAGGGTGTGCGTGTAACTGTAGTTCGGGCAAGTGATCATGCCGTAGTAACTACTCCCATTGATTTAACCAACAAAAAGCCCGATGGTATCGGTCATTTTAATAAGGTCTGCAAATTACAGTACAGTAGTGGTGTTGGGCTGACACCAAGCATGAAAAATTACACTTATGTTAATCCGGCACAGGCACTGCCTACTATTATCAGCTCCGGCAGCGGCAATGCCAATATTGAGGCAATCAAAAGTTATTTTACTGATGAACAGGTCATCCGCAGCATTGCAGGGATGACCGGAATAGACTTTAATACCTTGGTTGGCGGCGACTATAAGCTACTTATCGAACCCATCGCTTATATCACATTTCAAGGTGTTAAGGTAGCTATGACTGCAACCGAATCCGCTTTATATGATGAGCAAGTAGGTGGATTGCTACGCAGCAAGATGGTATCTCTTTCCCATAAAAATCTACCACTCGCTATGTTTTTGGAAGTGGCTGATTTAGGTTATCCGGCATGGTCTGGAAGCCGCAGTAGTGCCGCTTCAGATTCAGATATTAAATCGTCTCTTGGACTTGGTGTAGTTCGATTTAAGGATGTGCCGACTGAGCCACCAGAAGTCAGCACCGATAACTACAAATATAGAGTCAATACCGAGGTAATCACTTCTGTTACTGTCAGCGGTGGTCAAAGCGATCCGGACAACCCAGTTTCTGTCACTTTTTATATTGGAGGCAGAAGCTATCGTGTCAGTAATGTTTATTATCCAAGCGGTGACAGCCAGATTGCATGGGTACGGTGGACAACGCCATCTATACCTCAGACAATGACCATCAATGTATCTGTATCAGGTGGAGGCAGTACGAGTCAAGGTGTGATTACTGCTAAGATTGTAGATTTGGATCAGAATCCTCCGCCTAATCCGGTAGCCGATGACCGCAATGATAGCTACACAAAACCATCTGTACCAAGCAATGCGCAGGTCACCTCTTCCTCTTGGGGAGTATGGCGGCCTTGGTGGAAAGCTTACTGGGTATGGCATAGCACCGGAGAAGACTCAGGTTACTGGTGCGATCATGGCTGGTGGGAATTTGATTTTGACCGCTATCACGCCAGTCTTTCTGCTTCTATGAGCATTAAGCCCGATGACAAAAATCCAACAGCAAGCGGTAAAAGTATGAAGTCTGGATATGGCATCAACCAGACTGTAACTGCAAATGTGAGCACCAATCAATCCTCAGCAGTTACAGGAGCGCAGAATGCGGTGACGTATTTTCCTGAATTTCAATACAAAAGTTTTTGGAGGCTGCTTGATCGTTCAGGTGGTAGCTACAGTCCAACCTTTGAGTTTAAGAAAAATGAATACAGCACCTATAACCGCAGGACACATTTCACTCCGATATGGATACCGGATGGAATCTATACACCGTACACTTGGCTGATTGATTGCTGGACACCGACAGGAATGCTGT
>JAEZSP010000088.1 GCA_023421735.1 Bacillota bacterium
GCATTACGACATGCAGCCCATCATAGACGTTAAGAACATCATCGCTCCCGCACTGGAAAACGCGCAGGACAGCGAACTGAAGCAAAGCTGCACCGACGATCTGTATACATACATCTGCCAAAACATCACCTACGATAACGACAAGGTTTTTAACCTTGAGTACGATTACATACCGGATATCGAGCAGACCTATGCAGACGGCAAGGGCATCTGCTACGATTATTCGTCGCTGCTGGCGTCCATGCTGCGCAGCGTGGGTATCCCCACCAAACTCGTCAAGGGCTACGCCAGCTACAACCCCACCGTATACCACGCGTGGAACGAGGTATATCTGAACGGTGAGTGGTTTGTGATCGACACGACCTTTGACGCGTCCGCAGGTGTCCATAAGCCGATATTCAAGAATGCCGCTGATTATACAAAGGTCTCTGAATATTAACGAATCGCCTTTACATTCTGTCATCCTGAGGAGCCTTGCGACGAAGGATCTATTATCGGCTTGCTTTATCGACGTGTCTAATTGCCGTAGGGGCGGGTCTCCGTGCCCGCCCGACATTATACTCACTAACATATCCAATTGCCTCAGGGGCGGGATCTTAAGCCTGTGCCCTGAATGGGGTATGAGCGCCCGTCATCATACATCCTGTCATCCTGAGGCGCCTTGCGACGAAGGATCTGTTTTCGGTTCTTGCAGTACATACCCTCACTTCGCTGACGTTAGGAGATATTGTATGAAAATTATTAATTGGCAATCAATTATGTTGATTCTAGGTGGCTTCCTATTTTATCTAGTCTATTATACATTATTTAGAATTAATAAAATTGCTGTTGTAAATACTCCAATTGGATTAATTGGCACGTTTCTTTCTTTAATTCCAATTAATATTGGATTGCTCTTATACAGTGCTCAAATAAAACATGAGAAGCAAGCTTAAGTAAGCTTGCTAAGGGATTTGCTTATTTTCTTGATATTGTTTTCTTGATATTATGTTTGGTTGTTTTTATATTATAATATTAGATATAAGAACTATCATTGATTGATCCGGATCCCAACAAAAACAATAATATAAATGGACATTAAAGGAGCCAAAAATGAACAAAAAGCTGATTATAACAATAGGTATAATAGGCATATTGGTATTGGCGGTATTTGGTATATTAAATTACGTGCGCTATATGATGGATACATTGCCAGAAAGAGTAGAATCGTTTTATAATGATAATAAAAATGCTTTGAATGAATTCGTTGAGTTTTGTCTTAAAAATGATATAGACTATATATCAGATGAAAAGCATAGCAATAAGCCTGTTGTTATCCTATACGAAATAAATGGCTATTTTGTATATGCAAATAATGACATAACTGATGAGGGTAAAGACGAATTATCAGAAATGATTGAGTTGTGTAAAAATAATAATATTACCGATATATATATTGATGATGAAAACCATCAATATGTTTTGTTCACAATGGGTTCGTTTCTTGCTGGTGCTGGTATTGAATATTGGGCAGAACCAAGGCCTATAGAGGATATTAAGAAAGAACACTATTCAGATAATGCGTGGTATGTTGATGATAACTGGGTAATAATGGAATGACACATGGTTGACATTATGGAAAAGCGCTGGACGAGTGTCTGGCGCTTTGCTTAATAATAAGCGGACAAGTTATCGCCAGCAAGCGCTTTGACGACGACAATGATCCGAATACAGAATATGAGCTTGCGAACCAGTATTTCTTCTACCACTACGACATCCGTGGCAGTGTGACCAACATCGTTCGGCCGGACGGTACGCTCATCGAGGGGCTCCGCCTGTGCCCCGAATGGGGTATGCTCGCCCGACATTATACCTCCTGTCATCCTGAGGAGCCTTGCGACGAAGGATCTGTTTTCTCTTATCCATCCGACGTATCCAATTACCGTAGGGCGGGTCTTCGCCTGTGCCCCGAACGAGGTATGCCCGCCCGTCATTCAAGCATTTTAAAATGCTCCTTCTAATATCCTTTTTCTTCTTTAACACATCCTTTTTTCTTGTCCCGTTATACTCCGAATTTTCGCCAAATTTCGCCTATTTTTTTATTGACTCTCTGCCACGCGTATGCTTTAATATACTTGATTTGTTTACAAGGAGTAAACTTCAAGTTTAATATAGTGTGCTTTCAGAAAAGAGGCAAACCGAGTGGAAATCGGGAAAAAAATCAAGGATCTGCGCATCCGATTGGGTCTGACGCAGGAAGATCTGGCCGATAGGGCGGAGCTCTCCAAAGGGTTTATATCCCAGCTGGAGAGAGATTTAACCTCGCCCTCCATCGCGACGCTTGAGGAGATTCTCGAGTGCCTTGGCACCACGCTTAAAGATTTCTTCGCCGACGTACAGGAGCAAAAAACTGTCTATAAGAAGCAGGACATGTATGTCAAGACGGATGAAGAGCAAGGCACCGAAATCGTCTGGCTGCTGCCCAAGGCGCAAGGGTGCTCGTTAGAGCCCATCCTTTTGACGCTGGAGCCCAAGCACAGCACCTGGCCAGACCCGCCGCATGAGGGCGATGAATTCGGCTATGTGCTGCTGGGAGCCGTCACGCTGCATCTTGGCGACAAGAAGCTGCGCGTAAAGCGCGGCGAAAGCTTTTTCTACAGCCCGAAGCACACGCATTATCTCGAAAACACAAGCAGCCAAACGGCGAAGGTTTTATGGGTGTCGTCCCCGCCGTCATTTTAGCATAACCGGAGAAAAGGATGAAAAAGATTCTCGAACTCAAAAACATAAGCAAAGACTTCGACAAAGGCGAGGTGCTCAGCAACATCAACCTGTATGTGCGTCAGGGGGAGTTTCTAACGCTGCTTGGCCCGTCCGGCTGCGGCAAGACGACGCTGCTGCGTATCATCGGCGGCTTTGAAACACCGGAGACCGGGCAGGTCTTTTTTGACGGCAAGGATATCACGGCGCTTCCGCCGTATATGCGTCAGGTCAACACGGTGTTTCAGCATTTCGCGCTGTTCCCTCATCTCAACGTTTATGATAACATCGCCTTTGGGCTCAACCTCAAAAAACTGCCCAAGGATGAGATCAAAGCGAAGATCACGGATATTTTGGCGCTTACCGGTTTGTCCGGATTCGAAAAACGCCATATCAGCAAGCTTTCGGGCGGAGAGAAACAGCGCGTGGCGATTGCGCGCGCGCTTGTCTGCGAGCCCTCGCTGCTGCTGCTCGACGAGCCCTTGGGCGCGCTCGATTTAAAGCTTCGCAAGGCCATGCAAATCGAGCTTAAAAACATGCACAAAAAGCTCGGACTCACGTTCGTCTATGTCACGCACGATCAGGAGGAGGCCATGATGCTCTCCGACACCATCGTAGTGTTAAAGGACGGCGTCATTCAGCACGTCGGCACACCTGAAGATATATACAACGAACCCAACAATGCGTTCGTGGCGGATTTTATCGGCGAAAGCAACATACTTCCGGGGCGCTATATTGCCGATAAGCGCGTTGAGTTCGCGGGCGCGACGTTTGACTGTCTCCCCCATCCGTTTGCGGCGGGAGACAACGTGGATGTGGTCGTACGTCCCGAGGATATCGAGCTTGTGAAGAGCGGTGCGCAGATCAGCGGCACTGTGACGTCATCGGTATTCATGGGTGTGCACTACGATATCCGTATAAAAGACGACAGCGGCAACGAATGGCTCGTCCAGTCCACCAAAACGCCCGGCGAGGGCAACCGCGCCCATCTTTTCATTGGCGAGGATTGTATTCACCTCATGCCGAAGGAGGCCTCATGAACCGCAGGGCATTCTCGGCGCCATATATATTCTGGATACTGCTTTTCGTCATCGGCCCGATACTGATTACGGTGTTTTACGCGTTCGGCCAGGGCGAGTGGACATTCGATAACATCACCAAGGCATTCTCCGGGGACTATATCGCCACCTTCCTAGATTCCGTGCTCACAGCGTTGATCGTGACAGCAGTATGCCTGATGATCGGTTATCCGGCGGCGTATATCATCTCGCGGCTCCGCGTATCCACGGCGCGCATCATCATCATACTCATGGTGATGCCCATGTGGATGAACTTTTTGCTGCGTACCTATGCATGGAAAGCATTGCTTGATACCAGCGGCATCATCAACCAGCTCCTCATGTCTATCGGCATACCCGCTCAGCAGCTCATTAACACGCAGGGCGCGGTCGTCATGGGATTGCTCTATAACTTCCTGCCGTTCATGATACTGCCGATATACACGGCGATACAGAAGATGGATGGCTCTCTTCTTGAAGCATCCAGCGACCTTGGCGCAAACAAGGTCAAAACGTTCGGCCGTGTCATACTGCCTCTGAGTCTGCCCGGCATCATATCCGGCATCGTGATGGTGTTTATGCCCGCAATCACCACATTCGTGGTCACGAAGCTGCTTGGCGGCGGGCACTATTTTATGTACGGCGACTTAATCGAATTTCAGTTCACCACCGCACGCGACTGGAACTTTGGGTCGGCGCTCGCAGTGGTCATGTTTCTGCTGATGATCGTCAGCATGGTGATCATGCGCCGCATCGACAAGGATGGTGAGGGCTACATATTATGAGACGATTTATCAAGCGCTTTTACGTCGGTATCATACTGCTGTTTTTGTATCTGCCCATCATCACGCTCATCGTGTTCTCGTTTAACGAAAGCAAAACGATGGCGCGCTGGAGCGGTTTTTCATTCAAGTGGTACGGCGAGCTTTTCACCGACCCCATCATACTCGATGCCATATTCGTGACGTTGAGCATCGCGCTGCTTGCCTCGCTGATCTCCACTGTGATCGGTACGCTTGCGGCGTTTGGCATCAACGGCATGAAAAAGCATGCGAAGTCTCTCACGCTCAGCGGCACATACATTCCGATGATCAACGCCGATATCGTGACGGGCGTATCCATGCTGCTGCTGTTTATACTGCTTAAAAT
>JAEZSP010000060.1 GCA_023421735.1 Bacillota bacterium
AGCTTCGTGGCCAACCACCTCACCAAGCGCCAAAAACGCAATAAAGGCGAACTTGCGCGCTATTATGTGGCGGGGTCGCACGAGCCGATTGTCAGCGCGGAAACCTTCCAGGCGGTTCAAGCCGAGCTTGCGCGGCGAGCGGTAAAGGCAATACCGTCGCGGAAGCAGGCGTTCAGCGAGTTCACAGGCATCATCCGCTGCGGACGCTGCGGCGCGAACTTCCACAGGAAGGTCAACGCCGCCGGCACGAAGTACGCCAAGGTCACATGGGCTTGCGCGACCTATACGAACCGGGGCAAGGGCGAATGCCCGGCAAAGCGGATCCCCGAGGACATCCTCAAGGCGAAATGCGCCGAGGCACTGGGACTTGCCGAGTACGACCCCGCCGTGTTCAAGGCAAAGGTCGCGTCGATAAGCATACCCGACGACGGCGTCTTGTTGTTCACCTTTAAAGACAGCATCGAGCGCACGCTTACGTGGGAGAACCCCTCGCGTCGCGAAAGCTGGACGAACGAGATGAGGTCCGCCGCGAGGGAGAAGTTCATGAAAGGAGAGTACCATGGCTAACGTACGGGTCATCCCCGCCCTCGCGCCCATCATTTCGGCGCAGGAGCGGAATCAGGCGGTTCGCCGCCGCGTCACAGCCTACGCCCGCGTCAGCACCGACTCCGCCGAGCAGAAGACTTCCTACGACGCGCAGGTGGATTACTACACAAAACTGATCAAGAGCCACCCCGAATGGGAGTACATCACTGTCTATACGGACGAGGGTATCAGTGCGGTCAATACAAAGCGGCGCGAAGGCTTCAACCAAATGATCGAAGACGGCTTGGCGGGCAAGTTCGACCTCATCATCACAAAAAGCGTCAGCAGGTTCGCCCGAAACACTGTGGACAGCCTGACCGCTGTTCGCAAACTGAAGGAAGTCGGCTGCGAGGTCTGGTTTGAAGAGCAGAACATTTTCACCCTGGACAGCAAGGGCGAGTTGCTCATCACCATCATGTCCTCGCTGGCGCAGGAGGAGAGCCGCTCTATTTCGGAAAACGTCACTTGGGGCAAGCGCAAACAGATGGCTGACGGCAAGTTCACCTTGCCCTACAAGCAGTTTCTCGGCTACGAGAAAGGTGAAAACGGCTTCCCGAAGGTCATCCCCGCCGAAGCCGAGATTGTACGGCTCATGTTCAAGCTCTACATGGAGGGGAAGACCTTTTCCGCCATCGCTAAGTACCTCGGCGACCGCGGCATACCGTCCCCGGCGGGCAAGAAAACATGGCAGCCGGCAGTGGTGCAGTCCATCTTAACCAACGAAAAGTACAAGGGGGACGCCCTCCTGCAAAAGACCGTGTGCGTAGACTTCCTCACCAAGAAGATGGTGAAAAACGACGGTCGGGTGCAGCAAGTCTATGTTGAGGATAGCCACCCCGCCATCATCGAACCGGACGAGTTCGATGCGGTTCAGCTCGAAATTGAGCGGCGAAAAAGCCTGGGAAGGCCCACAAGCTGCACAAGCATCTTCGCCGCGAAGCTGGTCTGCGCCGACTGCGGCGGATGGTTCGGCAAGAAGGTGTGGGGCAGCTACAAGGACGACAAAACGCGCCGCCGCGAGGTCTGGCAGTGCAACGACAAGTATAAGCGGCGCGGAATCCCCGGCAACGGCTGCCAAACGCCGCACTTTTCCGAGGAGGAAATCAAAGCGCGGTTCCTCGCGGCGTTCAATGATTTGGTGGGAAATCGGAAAGGCTTGATCGAAGATTGCCGTCTCGCGCGCAGCGTCCTGTGCGATACCGCGACCATTGACGCTGAGCTCGACGTTGTGCGTAGTGAGCTTGAGGTGGTCGCTGAACTTTCCAGAAAAGCGATCTACGAGAACGCCCGAACCGCCCTGAGCCAGAGCGAGTGGAGCGAACGCAACGGCGGCTACCTGGAGCGCCATCGGCAAGCATCTCAACGCGCGGAGGAACTGGAAGCGCAGAAGCGCGAACGCCTCGGCAAGGGCAAAATCCTCGAGGGCTTCATCCGCGACATCCAGAGTCGCCCGCTCGCCGTCACGGAGTTTGACGAGGAGCTCTGGCTGGCAGTTGTCGACAAGGCGATGGTCAAGCGGGATGGATCGATGTCGTTCCGGTTCAAGAACGGGGTGGAGATCGGATAGCGATCTTCTTCGCGGATCGGCTCCCCGGTTAAGGGTGAGGAAGCACAAACCGGCCATCCCGTCGAGGGGAAAATGAACGGCGCTGCGCGCCGCCCTTGACAGACCGCCCAGTTTGAGCTACGATGCAATAGTTGACATCGATAGAAGGTTCTTAATTTGCATTTGGCATAACCGAGTCCGGTTTATTCATTGCTCAAGGCTGATTTCTTCCAACGCCGCTTTGTCTCTGAGTATAATTTTTCGTTGCCCTTTCAGCAGAATCAGACCTTCTTCCTGTAATGCGGCGAGCTTTCGGCTTAGGGTTTCTTGGGTCATCCCAAGTTGAGAAGCCAAATCCCCCTTGGTCATGGGCAAGAGAATTGCCTTCTTGTCATCCGCGAGCTTCAACAAGGCGCTGACAACGCGCTTGGTCACCGAGCTTAAACTGATGTCTTCGATTCTGTTTTCCGCTTGTTCCAGCCTTCGAGAGAGCTCATCCATGACCTTAAAGGTGATAGATGGGTATTTTACCATCAGTCCTTTGAGCCGATCCCCTTGCAGAACGCACATGGTTGTCGCTTCCAACGCTTGGGCGTTGTCAGTGAGAGGTAAGGATGAAAAAAGGGACAGCTCGCCGATAAACTCGCTTGGCTCAACCAGTCGGAGAACCTGTTCCTTCCCACTTACATTTATGCGGAAAAGCTTTATCCGACCGGTGTAGAGGACATAGAGTGTTCCACCCTCATCGCCCGCTCTGTATACCGATTCGCCTTTCTCAAAGCTGCGGGAGGATGCAATCTCTACGATCTCCATTCTTTCTTCACGGCTTAAACCGGCGAAAATGGGCACATGCTCGATACAGCTTGCATGGCTTTCGCAACTATGATTGCAATGCACTTGCAACACCACCCCTTTCATCCCCCTAACGCGCGTCCATTTCTCGTTTCGAATCTAGTGATTTGCATCCATTATACAGCACGTTTGCTCCCAAAGCAATTCAGATTCCTATGTCCGGTCTATTGACCCAACGGTATAATTTTTTCGATTTTGACCTGGGTCAAATTGTTCTTAGCCGAACCATGTTATACTGAACTCAGAAAAAAAGGGGAAGCAGGGGAGAAATATGGCAAACAAGCGAAAATTTGATGAAGTAAAGACGGCGCACCTTCAGACATTGAAACAATATGTACCTATTGTAGCAAGAGTTCACGGGAAAGCGCATCCCGAGTTCCATGAAGTCCATGAGTCGTTTGACGCACTGGTCAAAAAAACGAAGGAGGCGGGGTCGAGAAGACCTGATTTAGACGAAGAGTTCGCCAGACTGCGTAAAATTACGAATAACTATACCGTTCCAGAGGATGTCTGCGAAAGCTACGAGGCTGTTTACAACATGCTGGCGGAACTGGATGGAGCATATCAGGCATAGGCGGATGTGAATCGGGGAAAGAGGGTGACGAGATGCAAAGAGTGATACTTGGCAAGAAAAACCAGATAACACTGATCAGTGCCATCTTAATTGTAGTTGGATTTACCAGTGCGTTGGGTTTCAAAAATGAGGAAGTAGCTGTTTGGGCCTTGGCAATCGCTTCCGTCTTGGGCATTGCGCCTATCGCAATCCAAGCCTTCCAGGCATTGAAAGTCAAGGTTGTCAGTATTGATGTATTGGTCACGATCGCGGTCATCGGCGCGTTTTTCATCAAAAACTTTGAAGAATCCGCCATCGTTACATTTTTATTCTTGTTCGGTGCCTTTTTAGAGCAGCGAACGCTGAACAAAACGCGCTCAGCCATCAAAGAGCTCACAGAAATGGCGCCAGATAACGCTTTGAAGCAAATGGTGAACGGTGAGTTTGAGGAAGTTGACGTTGACGAAGTGGATGTGGGCGACATTCTACTTGTCAAAACCGGCGCAAAGATACCGGTTGACGGCAGGGTTTTATCCGGCGAAGGTAGCATCAACGAAGCGAGCATCACGGGCGAATCGTTGCCCGTCTCAAAAGAAGAGGGCTCAAATGTGTTTGCCGGTACGATCCTCGACAATGGGACCATTCAAATTGTCGCCGACCGTGTAGGCGAGGACACGACCTTCGGCAAAATCATTGAGCTGGTGGAAGAGGCCCAGGATTCAAAGTCGGAAGCGGAGCGCTTCATAGACCGTTTCGCAAAATACTACACGCCGATCGTGCTTCTTCTGGGCATACTCGTCTGGGTATTCTCGCGCAACCTTGAACTCGCCATCACCATCCTTGTCCTCGGATGTCCCGGCGCTCTAGTGATCGGCGTTCCCGTATCCAACGTAGCCGGTATCGGCAATGGCGCGCGCCATGGTGTTTTGCTCAAAGGCAGTGAAGTCATCGGCGACTTTAGCAGGCTGGATACCATGGTGTTCGATAAAACAGGCACGCTGACGGTGGGAAACCCATCGGTTGCGGAAAAGGAGTATTACGGGAATCATATTGAAGAAGCGCTGGGGTATCTTGCAAGCGTTGAACGCGAGTCCGATCATCCACTGGCAAAAGCAGTGTTGGATGAGATTGGGGAAACCACATTCTCGCCGGTTGAAAACACCGAGGTCATAAAGGGCGGTGGAATTATAGCCAGCGTCGATGGGCACAGAATCGCGGTTGGCAATGTTGCCCTGATGGAAAGAGAAGGTGTCGAATTGAGCGAGCAAGCAAAAGCCGATATAGCCCGCTTCGAAGGGAATGGGAACTCGCTCGTGCTGACGTCCATTGACGGAGCTCCGAAGATTTTGATGGGGATTCGAGATCAGATCCGACCCGGCGTGAAAGAGGACCTGCGCAGGCTGAAAAAGTTGGGTGTAAAAAACCTGGTGATGCTGTCGGGCGACAATCAGGGAACGGTCGACGCGGTCAGCCGAGCGTTGGGTTTAACCGAAGCGCATGGAAACATGCTACCGGAAGACAAATCGGCTTATATCAATAGGCTGATTGAGGAAGAAGGACAAATCGTTGCTTTCGTCGGTGATGGCGTGAATGACAGCCCCTCCCTTGCTTTGGCACATATCGGCATCGCCATGGGGAGCGGTACAGATGTGGCCATTGAGACCTCTGATGTCGTATTGATGAATTCGGATTTTAGCCGCCTACCCCATGCGCTTGGATTGACCAAGGCAACGGCTAGAAACATGAAGCAGAACATTCTCATTGCCGTAGGTGTTGTACTATTCTTGCTCGCGGGTGTGTTCTTGAGCGAATGGATGAATATGTCCATCGGCATGTTGGTGCATGAAGCCAGTATCCTGGTGGTCATCCTAAACGGCATGAGACTTCTTCGTTACAAATTGAAGGAACGATAAGAAAGAGAGGATGAGAGAAAATGAAAATGCTTAAAGCTACAATCCAGTTGGAGACGTTGACCTGTCCGTCCTGTGTCCAAAAGATCGAAAATGCGACCAAATCCTTGAGCGGTGTGGAGACAGAAAGCGTGAAGGTGCTGTTCAACTCGAGCAAGGTGAAGTTTGACTTTGATGTTGAAAAGCTATCGGTGGATGACGTAGAAAAGGCCATCACAGCGCTTGGTTATGAAGTGAAGAAATCTCAAGTGAAGGCAAAATAGGGGCGACAAAGCGATCTCCTGGTTTAGGCGCAGAGCCTATGCTCGGGGATCGTTTTCTATGGCTTCGTTATATTTGCCTTCTCACAAATCCTACCGAAAAAGGTCGTGGCATAGTGGAAAGGAGATATCGCTTCAAGTGGATGAGTCTGCCGTGCGGCGGGGGTATGCGCAATCGCTATTTCTTATTGGCATCAAGAAAAGCCAAACAGCACCCCCAAATGGAATCGTCAATTTTGAACGATTTTACTCCAAAGGGGTGTGCAAGTTTGACGATTTGCCGGGGAAACGGCAGAAAAACAGGGTGTGTTCAAGTCCCGACGGCTGCAACGATGCCCTCGGGGACGATCAAGAAATGATACAAACGCGACCGATGACGCCCGGAAAGCCTTTGTTTACTGGGTTTTCAGCGTAGAGAAAACCACCTATCGAGTTTATCGATAGATGGTTTCTGATTTGATCTGCTTAGACTAAATGGGATTAGGGTAATGAAATGATCAAAAGCTTTGATTTTGTTGAGAATGTAGGCTGATATTGCATATCTGACAAGAAGAGTCTGTTCTACAATAAGTAGACTAACATGTTGACGGCAGGTGAATCCCCTGATATACTGTGTACATTCAGCCGGAAGGAAGAGGGGATTGCTGTATGCCAAAAATCACGACGATAGATCTCCGACCGGTGTTCCCTCAGCGGAAACGTACCGGCTTATACTGTCGCGTGAGTTCGACCCTCGCCCCCCAACTACAAAGCTTGGCCCAGCAGATCTCCTACCTTACGAAAATGGTGATGCACGAACCCTGGTGGTTGCTCACCGACATCTATATCGATGTGAAGTCCGGCGAAGCGGTCAGTAACAGGCCACAGTTCATGCGCTTGATTGGTGACTGCAAAGCAGGGTTGATCGACTTGGTGATCGCAAAAAACATCAGTAGGTTTTCTCGAGATGCCGCCGAACTGCTTTCGGTAATCCGCGAGTTACGGGCTATTGGAGTGGAAGTCCTATTCGAGCAGGAAATGCTCTCCACTGCCGATAACAGCAGTGAGTTGATGATATCCGTGATCGAGGCGATTGCCCAAGCCGACAATGACTCTCGCAGCAAGAATGTGCGGTGGGCTATTGTTAAGAGGGCACAGGACTGCACCTCGGCCCTTTATAAACGCAGATGCTATGGCTACTATACCGACTCAGATGGCGAGCTGAGGATCAACGAAGAAGAAGCGGCGGTCGTGCGTTCCATTTTCGATATGTACCTGTCGGGCTTGAGCCTCGTCGGTATCATCCGGGCATTGGAGGCTGAGGGAGCCAAAACGCCGACAGGGAAAGACAAGTGGAGCAAACGGACGCTCGATCAGTTGCTTTCCAACGACAAGTATTCGGGCGATGTTACGATCTTCAAAACCTATACCGCGAAAGAGTATTCACCATTCAAGGCGATCAAGCGGAAGGACAACCACGGTGAGCATGAGCGGTATGTCAGCCTCGCCTGCCACCCGGCGATCATATCCAAGGACGATTTCGATGCTGTTCAGGCGGAGAAGGCAAGGCGCAGTAATGTCGAGGCGGTGGACGGCGAGTGGAAAAGGAAGTCTACCCACTACAGCGTCAAGCGCGATGCGCCGTCAGCAGGAAACGGCTGACGATCATGTCCCTGGCAGATTAGGATCGTAGAAGTTTGCACCCGCGGAGGTAAGATCGCAGAATGATCCTCAAAAACAGGGGGATTCCGAATCCAGTCGCCTTCAACGAGGCGATTTTAAAATCGCCAAGGATTGATTCAGAATTCCGCATAGGTTGGCGGCGTAGAACGCCGCCCGCACGACGACACAGATGGTGAATCACAGTACAATGCCAAAAGGGGATTCACTAAAAAATATACCGTCATCGACGATCGGATCGTATGGCACGTAAGCGTCAATCAGCTCAGCTTTGGCGCACCCCAGGAGAGTATGATGCGGCTTGTCAATAGTCGCATTGTAAAGGCGCTGCAAGTGGATTGAGGAGGATTTCAATGATTTTGCTGCGAGAACAGGCTCGGTTGTTCTATCGTATATGGATCCCGCTTCTCGATTTCGTGAATCAGAAGAAGGAGATCGACAAGAGCCTTTTCGGAATGACATCGCCAGAAGGATTGCCAATCTCCTCCTTAAAGCCAATCCGTGACGCATTATGGGGTGACAGGGAGCTTCTGGACGAATACATCGAGCTGAAGCATGGACAGTTGACCAACGAGGAACAATCGGTGATTGCTGGGTGGAAAAATGCGATTTGCGATTCCTTTGTTGTATTGCGCCACCTGAAATCCGGGTCGATCGTCCTGCCAATTCACAATACAAGTGCCGCATACATCGTTCGCGGCATCTATTCCTCATGGGACGAAGTGCTGATGGGCGCCGCATTGCCTACGCTTGTGACCACGACACTCATCCCGTTTGCCGGAGTGATCATATGCGACAGCATCATGATCGCTCATCACATGCAGTTGGTTGGGAATGAGAAGCGTTCCATGGAGGAATTGTACAGAAGGATTAAGACCGCTGGTGGCGTTCAGAAGAGTCTGGGATAATTGGTACCCGGGCTTAGCTCTGCCGCGAAATATTCTCGTGCACATACGCTGCCGTACACGATAGAAAACACCTTACGAGGGTACTCCTTTGTGAACTCGTCATTCCCATCATATCGCGAGTTGCCCCCTAATTTCGACTGGTAGCCTGTCATAGGCGGCGCTTCCGGCGCTGGATGCGTTTTTGCCTCGGGCTCCGGGGATTTTGATATCATGCTCTTATCACAATTTGACAGGCTTACAGAAAAGTGAATACTGCTTTTTCGGTCGGGCCTCGTGCCATCCCCATCTTCCCCCAATACTACGTACCGACGCGCTCAGTCTCCCGTGACCGATTCGGCGGCATTAAGGATGGGGGTGTCTATTACCACGTCCATTTCATCCTCAGAATCTCCGCATTCCGCGACGCTCGAAATTTCTTTGACTTCCTTCAAGCCGAGGAGACTGAGTTTCGCATAGCCCGTTCTACCGCCGTATGAGATATGCGCCCACGAATCGTTTGTGTCGATCACGCGCACAGTCGTCTTGGACGGGAGCATGAACACGAGCTTCGCGTCGGGATCAGCCGCTTCGCGCACAAGCAACCTCCCCTCGGTATTGGCCACCGCGTAGGTGGCCATCTCCCATTTGAGCTGTGTCCCGTTCGGGTGTACGCGCGACAATGCCGGATGCGCAGCATCCGTCGCGACATACTTGGGCATGCGCACCTGTGTCTGCGAAAAGACGAGGTAAGTCGTGCGCACATAGCCCTTCCCGCCATCAAAGGAAATATTCGTCCAGTTATCATCATGTGTGATGACGGAAACCGAGCTTCCGGGAGCGAGCTTTCCAACAATCATGCTGTCGATGGACGGTTCCTCGCGCACATTCAGGTTGAGCTTTGCCTCAATCACCGCGGTTTCGATGGTCTCTTCCTCAAGTACAACGGCATAACCACCCTCGCCATATATCTTGACGAGTTCATCGAGCGCGAGCTGCATGTCACGCTGCAACTCTCCCGTGGCGATGCTCGTTTCCCCGCGTGTATAGAGCATCACAGCCTCGCACGTGTCCGCGTCGAAAAAGCCGCTGATCTCTCTTGTGTAAAGACCGAGGGACTTGAGCGTCGCCTGAAGTGCCGCGATGGGGAGACCGCTCATGCCCTCTTGAAGGGTTGACATATTCGAGTACGGCGCATGATCGCCTTCGAGTAACTCGATGAAGCTCGCGTCCACGACTCCCGTTATCTGATAGCTGAGCGCACTCTGAATCGCTTTTACCGAGCGCACCAGATCCGCGCCGTAGTGTCCATCCACCTCTCCCGCGAACAGTCCAAGCTCCACCATACGCGCCTGAAGTTGCGCGACTTCATCGCCGCTTGAGCCATATCCAAGCTCGGAATCGTCTGCCGCGATAGAGGCAAATTCTGAATAACTGATTCCGCTGTCGATCGAGTAGGTCTGCTCGAATAGCAACTCCTTGATGTAATCGTCTCGAACGCGGGTGTGATAAAGATTGACTACCGTGCCCGCAAAGCAATGCTCGGCAATCCACTTCGCATCCTCAATGAGCAACCGCACGCAGCCATGCGAGGCGTTCGTTCCGAGCGCGGCATATGACGTCCAGTTGACCGCATCGTCATCCATCTCGGTAAACAGATATGAATGGAACAAGAAATTCCCGCAAATGCGTGAGCCGTACTTGCCGTATCCATCCTCGAATGCATACCATTCGCTGCGTTCTTGCGCTTTATATCCCTCGGGCATGGCATACGACCCGCTAAGAGACGGATAGGTCGCGGTTCCGGTAGAGCAAATCATTTGCCGGACAATCGAATGGTCGGCGGTGCTGTAGACGGTCACAATGTTGTTTGCACAGTCGACATCAATGCTATAGGGCGTCTCTGCCGCGAATGCTGGCACACAAACAACTAGGAGCACGAGCGCGAGGAAAGCGAATGCCGTCAGTTTAAAACGCATCAATTAGCCTCCATTGTCTTGGTATGATAATAGAAAATCACTCTTGTTTTGCGTGTCCCGATCGACAAAAATCTGAAGAAAAGCGAGAATGCCGAGAAGACCTGTAACTTCTCTCCATGCAGTTCTAGTGTAGACCAACCGCCCGTTTCTGTCAATCGGGCAAGAGCGAAATGTAGGATCGGGATCTGCTCACGACCGTTGATCTAGCAAAACCGCGCGCCGCTACGAGAATACTACGAAGGCTGTTGCGTAGGTATGGCGACATCCTTGAAGTTGCTCACGCGGCTAATGATATCCCCGCTCCATCGCAGTGTCGAGGATATCGTCTGTCGAAGAAGCCCGGACAACTTCAGACGAAGGACGATCATCGTTTCCTCGAGGCTTCCCGGTTTACTGTCATTCTCAAAGTGGTGGTCGGTGAGGGTGAGCCGATGATATTCCCGCTCAATAGCTGGTCTAAGGAAGAAGTCCAAGCATAATAACGAGGTTATGGGCAAGAGGTAAAGCTTAACCACATCGGAAGACTGTTTACCGAATTTGGTTATTTTGCACAACAAAGTTCGCTCCAAAATCGAATCGTCAAAATGCACACCTTTTCGCCTAGAAGGGGTGTGCATTTTAACGATTTGCCGAAAATGGAGCCGAAAAACAGGGTATGTTCGAATCCCGCCGGGCATGCGCAGCGCGTTCGCCGGCCATCATAGAACAGCACTACAATGAGATGCCATTCGCTAGAACCCTTGATTTCATTGAGTTTTCAGGGCATAAGAGAACCGCCTACCGACAAAGCGAGCTTTATCGACAGACGGTATCAGTTGTGGCGTACCCGGCGGGATTCGAACCCACGATCTTTTGAGTCGGAGTCAAACGCGATATCCACTTCGCTACGGGTACAAGTCAACCCTGATATTATACAGCCTTTGGCCCGATTTGGCAAGTCCCATGATTCAATTTTGTCTTTTGGATTTGTATGCTGTGGATTTGTATGCTGAATTGTGTGGCCCGCTGATCACGTGCCAACATCAATGGCGCCACCGCCGACCATCCGTCTCGCACGAAGAATGCCCGCACTGGTGCCATTGCGTACAGGACGGGCGATCCGTTGAAAGTTTGGCACACGTGCAAAGGCACTCGGCGGTGAAAAGCCCGCGTTTCAGTCGCTTGAAATGGTCGGCAACGCGCCTTGCACCAGTACGGCTCGCGCCGGTGCGCCGTCCGCGTTTGCAATCTTCACCGGGAGCGCGACGAGCAAATACCGTCCCGGATTTACGTGCCCGAGCCGCAGCCCTTCCATGATGATGATTTCCTGTTTCAAAAGGGTGATGTGCGTCTCGTGCCCCGGTTGGGCGCGCTCGATGCCGAGGGCATCGGTACCCACGCCGCTCACGCGCTGCGCCGCCAGATATGCCGCGCCGCTCTTTTCGAGGTATACAAAATCTTCCCGCCACTTGTCATGCGCGGAATTGCTCGTCTTAAAAAGAAGGAATTCGCCCGGCTGAATGTCCATGCACTCGAGATCCGCGCGGGTGATTTTCTCCGCAACCTGTGTGAGATTAAGTACGCGGCACGGCGCAATCAGACGTTCCAGCGGCAAAAATTCGGTCGGCCATCCGCCCTTGATCATGTGAAAGGGCGAATCAAGATGCGTACCGGTGTGCAGATTCATCTTAAGCGCGGACTCGTTGATCGCGTCCGGGGGGATTTTGCGCTCCACGGTGTGCACGGGGCGCTTCTGCGGCGCATCGTGATAGACGGGCATGTCGCCCTTGACCGTCATTGAAATATCGATTATTTGCATAATGTCCTCCCACATGATTGGCTGTCCGATTCGATGTCCCACCAGTGGCGGCCGTCTCCTGCCAGCAATTGATCGGCTGCTGCGGGTCCACGGGAACCGGCGGGGTAGGGGAGCAGGGGATCGACGTGCCGATCGCAGTTGCCCTCCAGACTTTCGATGAAGCGCCAGGAGTGCTCCAGTTCGTCCCAGCGGGTAAAGAGCGACGAATTTGCGCGCAGCGCCTCCAGAATCAGCTGCTCATAGGCCTCGGGCACGTTGCCCTGATAGCGGCTGCTCTGGCAGTAGTCCAGCTCCACGCGCTCCATCTGGAATTCGTTGCCCGGACGCTTTGCGTTGATCTGAAAATACATGCCCTCTGCGGGCTGTACCTGTATGACCAGGAGATTCGGCGGCAATGCTGAAAACTCGGGATAGAAGTTGATGCCCGCCAGCCGCTTGAACTCGACGACGATCTGCGTGCGCGCGCTGCCCAATCGCTTGCCCGCGCGGATGTAGATGGGCACGCCGCCCCAGCGGAAATTGTCCACGCTCGCGCGCAGCGCGATGTAGGTGGGCACTTCGGAGTCGGGCGCTACCTTGGCTTCTTCCCGGTAAGCCGGCACTTGCGCGCCGCCCACGGCGCCCCGCTCATACTGCCCCATCACGACGCTTCCGCAGGGTGGCGTCTGGTCGAATCGGCGCAGCGAGCGCAGCGCCTTCACCTTCTCGTCGCGCACGGATTCGGGCATCAGATCGACGGGCGGCTCCATTGTGATGAGCGCGAGCATCTGCAAAAGGTGATTTTGCAGCATGTCACGCAAAATGCCCGCATGCTCGTAGTAATCGCCGCGCGTCTCCACGCCCAGCGTCTCCGTGGACGTAATCTGGATGTTGTCGATGTAGTTGTGGTTCCACAGCGGCTCAAAGAGCGAATTGCCAAATCGAATGGCGAGGATGTTGCGGATCATTTCCTTGCCCAGGTAGTGATCGATGCGGTACACCTGTTTCTCTTCGAGCGCCTCTGAAATGGTGCCGTTCAGCGCGCGCGCAGTCGCCAAGTCCCGACCAAAAGGCTTTTCAATCATCACGCGGTGGTTCAGGTTTCCCTTTTCCACCAGATTGTGCGCGCTCAGATGCTGCACAATGGGACCGAAGTGATCCGGACCCACGGCCAAAAAGAAAAGCCGAATTGCCGATGCCGCGTGAAATTCCTCGTTTTGTGCCAACCAATCCCGCAGCGCCCCGTAACTGTCCGGTTCGCTGATAAATTCCATTTGGCGATAGTGGATATGATTGAGAAAATGGGCGAGGTGCGTCTCGTCCACGCCCGTACGCGAATAAGACGCGATGGAAGTGCGCGCACTCTCCCGGTATTGCGCGTCGTTCAGCGTCCTGCGCCCAATCGAAACGATCGTGGTTTTGACCGGCAGGCGTCCGTCCGCCAACAGATGATACAGCGCCGGCAGCAACTTCCGTTGGGTCAAGTCGCCCGTGCCGCCAAATATCATCATTAAAAGGGACTCATTTGTCCCGTTTTCGTTGTTCATGATCATCGCGTTGTCCTTTCCGTTTCGCATGGAGATACCTACAATATACCCCAAAATGGCCGGCGCGTCACGGTTGTCCTTGCCGCACAGCTCTGTGTGCAACCAAATTATAACAGATTTGCGCCCGCAGGACAATCGCCGCACCGCCGTTCGCATTGAGTCCTGCGCCGATTTGCGCTATAATAAGGCGATTGATTCATGAACAAGGAGCAAATGCATGACCAAGGCGATTTTGTTTGACCTGGATGGAACCCTCCTGCCGATGGATTACGAAGCGTTTCTGAGCGGATATTTTCGGTATCTGTGCGAAAATTTGGCGCCGCACGGCTATCAACCCAAACCGCTCATAGAAGCCGTCTGGGCGGGAACGACGGCCATGATTCGAAACGACGGAAGCAAAACCAATGAGACGGTCTTCTGGGATCGGTTTGCCGCTCTGTTGGGAGAACGGTGCCTTGCGGACAAGCCGCTGTTCGAGCTTTTTTATCAAAATGAGTTTCAAAAGGTGGAGGCGTATTGCCGCCGTGCACCTGAAGCTGCGCAAGTCGTCGCGCGCGCAAGGGAAAAGGGAGTTCGGACGATTCTCGCCACCAACCCCATCTTCCCGGCTGTCGCAACGCAAAGCCGCATGCGCTGGGCGGGCCTTTCTCCGGCAGATTTTGAGCTGTATACCACCTATGAAAATATCGGCTATTCCAAACCGAATCCGGCGTATTACCGTGAAATCCTGCGGCGTACCGGCCTTGCTGCGGATGAATGCCTGATGGTTGGAAATGACGTCGACGAGGACATGGTCGCCGGGGAGGTCGGCATGCGCGTCTTTCTCCTCACCGATTGTCTGATCAATAAGATGGGGAAAGACATTTCGTCCTATCCGCAGGGGAATTTCGCGGATTTGCTGGCCTGCGTCGAAAACCTTTGACTTTTTTGCGCCGGGAAAGTTTTTCCCGCAAATGTGCGCGCGATTTGTCGCTCTGTGGTATAGTAAACATGGTCGTCGAATGAGTGCGAATGGGACATCGCCTCCGAACAGGCCGCGGAAAGGATCCTCACATGGCAAAATTCGTATCGAACCTCGTGCGCGCGCAGATTGTGCTGGTCAACCCGTTGCTCAAGCGCATGGAGGTCAGCGCGGTGCGCAAGGTGCAGGATATGCTCGGAACGCTTGGCGCAAAGGCATTGGCGAGCGATGTCACGTATCTGGATGTGCCGGGCTTCCTGTTTCAGGCCGCCTGGGCACAGCCGTCCGCACCCGCACCCGGCAAGGCGATTTTATACCTGCATGGCGGCTCGTATACGGCGGGCACGCTCGCTTATGCAAAGGGTTTCGGTGGGGTGGTGGCGGACAAGACGGGGTATTCCGTGCTCTGCGTTGGTTACCGTCTCGCGCCGGAAGACCCCTATCCCGCCGCGCTTGAAGATGCGCTCGTGGCCTACCGATACCTCCTCCAAACCTGCGCGCCGGAGGACATCACCCTCGTCGGGGAATCGGCGGGCGGCGGGCTTTGTTTCTGCCTGTGCCTCAAGATCAAAGAGCTCGGACTCCCGCAACCAGCGCGGATCGTTGCGCTCTCCCCATGGACGGATTTAACCATGGACGAAGACCCCGACGAAGAAGCGGTGCATGATCCCGTGCTCAGCGCGGAGAAGCTTCGGCGCAGCGCGGAGATGTACGCGCAGGGGCATCTGCGCGAGCCGTTCGTTTCGCCTCTGTTCGGCGATCTGACCGACTTGCCGCCCGCCCTCATCATCGCCGGTTCGGACGAGATTCTTTTGCCCGATTCGACGCGCATGGCAGATCGGCTGCGCGAGAGCGGCGGCGCCTGTGAACTCCACGTCGAGCCGGATATGTGGCACGTATTTGCCGTCTATCCCATTCCGGAGGCGAAAGAGGCGCTGGACCGCATGCGTACATACATCCTGCAAGCGTAACCGCCCGAATGGCATCCGGAGACGAGATGCGCGGGAACGCCGTTGTTAAGTTTGAACGCGGCGAGAAGTTCGCTTGACAGGATGCGGAGAAGTCGTACAATTATTTGGCCCACCGGCCCACCGGCCCACCGGCCCACCGGCCCACCGACGGCGCCTGAATGCCCAACCCCGGACTTTCGAAGTTGAAGACGAGGTGATCCCATGGCGAAGACGACAGGCCGCGAAATTCCCGCATGGATGAAGCTGGACAACGCGGCAAAAATATACCCGCCCGCCCGCACGCGCGGTTGGACGGCGATGTTTCGTCTGTCGATTACGCTGACCGAACCCGTCGATCCGGATGTGCTCGAACGGGCGCAGTTGGCGGTACTCAAGCGCATTCCGACGTTCGCCTATCGCCTGCGCAGGGGGGTTTTCTGGTATTATTTTGAGCACATGGACGGCGCGCCGCATCTTCAGCGCGATGTGGGCAATCCCCTGGTGCGCATGGATCTCAATGAAAACGATCACTTCATGTACCGTGTGCGCTATTATGGACGCCGCATCGCCGTGGAATTCTTTCACGCACTCACGGATGGTACGGGCGGCATGAGCTTCCTTCTCACGCTCGCGGCGCAGTACCTGCGCATAAAGCACGGCGTGGACATTCCCGCACACGGCCTGATCCTCGATTGCCGCACACCCCCTTTGCCGGAGGAGATGGAAGACAGCTTTTTAAGGCATGCGCGCGACGTGGGCACGAGCCGTGCGGAGCGTCCGGCCTATCATGCGGCGGGTACGCCCGAGCACGCCCACTTTCTCAATATCACGACCGCCATCATGCCGCAGGCTTCGCTGGTTGCGAAGGCGAAGGAACGCGGCGTGAGCGTGACGGTGCTTCTGACTGCGATTCTCCTGGATAGTCTTCAGGAAATCCAGTTTGCCGATCCCAGAAAGCGCAAGCAGTGCCTGCCCGTCAAGGTGCTCGTTCCCGTCAACCTGCGCCGTTTCTATGGCGCCAAAACGGTGCGCAATTTTGCCTCCTATGTCAATGTGGGGGTGAACAGCCAGTACGGGAGGCACTCATTTGCCGAGATTTTAAATGCCGTTAAGCATACCATGGGTCTTGAAATTGCCGAAAAGACGCTCAACGCCCGCATGTCGACCAACGTCAACGCGGAAAAAAACCCGCTCATTCGCGCCATGCCGCTGATTTTAAAGGCGCCGTTCATGCGCCTCATGTTTATGCTGCAGGGCGATCGGTATAACTCGACGACCCTTTCCAATCTCGGCGAGGTGAAGCTCCCGGAGGTCATGCAACCCTATGTCGAGCGGTTGGACTTCCTCCTGGGCGCGCCGTCCCGCAATCCCGTGACCTGCGCCTGCGTCAGTTACGGTGGCAACGTGTATTGGAATTTTACGCGGAGAATCCGCGAGCCCGATCTCGAACATGCGGTTCTCACCGCCCTTGTCAAGATGGGCGTTCCCGTCAAGGTGGAAAGCAACCGGAGGTGATTGAGGTGTCGTACTGTGTCCATTGCGGCGTCGAACTCGCGCCGTCAGAAAAGAAGTGTCCCCTGTGCATGACGCCCGTTCTCAACCCGAACGAGGAAGCGCAGGCTGTTGAAAAACCGTATCCCGACCGGCTGGAAACCGTGCACATCGACCATCGATATGGCGCGCAACTCGCGACGCTGTTTCTCATGATCCCGCTCGCCGCGGTGCTGATCTGCGATTTTGCGATCTCGCGGCGCATCACATGGTCGAGCTACGTGCTCGGCGCGGGCGTTTGCATCTGCCTCTGGGTGATCCTCCCGTTTTTCCTCGATGTGCGGAAGCCATATCTGTATATCGCGGTCGATATTCTGTCCGCTTCCGCCTATCTCGGGCTGATCGCGTGGCGGATGCAGGGCCTTGATTGGTATTCCTTCGTCGCCCTGCCGCTCACATTCCTCGCGGGTCTCGGCGCGATTTTGTGCGTGTATCTCGCGCGGCGCAAAAAGATGCCCGCCCTTCACAGGGTCACCAGCATGGTGTGGGTCGTGGCCGGATTCCTCGTGGGGCTTGAGGCGCTGATCGACCGGTATGCGTGGGGCGTTGTACACCTCCAATGGTCGATCTATACGCTCATCTCGCTCCTGGCGTTCGGCACGATCTTCCTCGTCATTGAGAAAAATCCGCGCCTGAAGGCCGACATCCGGCGCAGGCTGTATCTCTGATCAGGGACTTTCGATGCCCGCAATATCCCTGACATCCCGTAATCGAATGTTCACCGGAAAAGACCCGAAACGTGCGCGGCAGCCGCACGATGATATGATATGCTGTTTAAGAATAATAAAAAGTTAGGAAATCAAAATGACCTTCCAAGAAATGAATCTGATTGCGCCTCTTTTGCAGGCGGTCAAGGAATCCGGATTTGAAATGCCAACCCCCATCCAGCAATCGACGATCCCGCTCGCTCTCGCGGGCAACGACATCCTCGGCTGCGCGCAGACCGGAACGGGGAAAACCGCCGCGTTCGCGCTGCCGATCCTCCAAAAACTTTCTCAGAATCAGCATATATCGCGCATTCGTCCCGTTCGTGCCCTGATCCTCACCCCCACACGCGAGCTTGCTCAGCAGATTTACGACTGCTTTCTCGATTTTGGCACCCGCAGGCTCTCCTTGCGGGTCAGCGTTATCTACGGCGGCGTCAGTCAGGTGCATCAGGTTGACGCCCTCCGGCGCGGCGTGGATATATTGGTGGCAACCCCCGGTCGCCTGAACGATCTGATCGGGCAGGGTTTCGTCCACCTCGACGAGGTCGATACCTTCGTGCTCGACGAGGCGGATCGCATGCTCGACATGGGCTTTATCCGCGACGTCAAAAAGGTCATCGCGCTGCTTCCCAAAGAGCGGCAGACGCTGTTCTTTTCCGCGACGATGCCCGCCGAGGCGGAGCAGCTTTCCATGCAGATATTAAAAAATCCCCGCACGGTGAAGGTGAATCCGGTCACCCGCCCCGTGGACAGCGTGCGCCAGAGCCTATATTACGTTGATAAGCTGAATAAAAAGTATCTCCTCGCACAGCTGCTGTCCGACCCCGCCGTCGAAAATGCGCTCGTATTCGTCCGGACGCGCCACGGCGCGGATCGCGTCGTGCGCGAACTCGCACGCGAGAAGATTCCGTCCGTCGCAATCCACGGTTCCAAGTCGCAGGGCGCGCGCCAGACTGCGCTTTCCCGCTTCAAAAGCGGCGACATCAAGACGCTTATTGCGACCGACATCGCCGCACGCGGTATCGACATCACGGGGCTTTCGCATGTCTTTAACTACGATTTGCCCGACGAGCCGGAGGCGTACATCCATCGCATCGGCCGCACGGGCCGCGCAGGTCTGTATGGCGATGCGATCAGCTTTTGCAGCATCGATGAGGTCAAAAAACTGCAAGCCATCGAGAAATTGATTGGGAAACGCATTCACACCCGGGAGAGCGATTGGCCGATGGAGATTACCACGCCGACCAAGCCCGTCAAGCAACAACAGGCGCCCAAAAAGCTCAACATGCGCGGCGAACCCCTTCAGGAACGGCAGAATCGCCCGCGCCGGGCGACGCCCAAAGGGGCAAAACGCCGGTAATCACGAAAAAACCACGCCGATCGTTTGATCAGCGTGGTTTTTTTATGCCTTTTTACGGATCAACCGTGTGCTGCGCAAGCTGTTCTGCCTGCGCGTCATCGAGCGTGCCCAACCCCAGCAACACGTCCGCCGCGGACCGGGGCAGTTCCGCCGTCTGCGCATCATCGACCGGAATTCCGACATAGAGCGCCACAAAGTAGCGCACCGACGCTGTTCCGATTTCGATACCCTCCAAATCACCGTAGAGAGATTCCAGATCCTTGCACTTGAAACTGTCCGGATTTTCCACGCCGAACGCTGCTCCCAACTGGTCGATGGGCAGATCAAAACTCTTCGCAATGTCTGCGAACGTGTAGGAACCGCGAATGTCCATCGGATCGGCCTGTCCTGCATATTCGCCGGAGGAGATGGCGACCGGCACCTTCTCTGTCGTGGTCTTCCAGTATCCAAGCCCTGATGCGAGCGCGATCCCGCCAAAGAAAACAGCAACCGAAACGACCGCCAGTACCCATGTCTTGACGCGCATCTACTTCACCTCCCCGATCGACAGGTTCACCGTGTCCTTCACCGGACAGGCGCTCTCCGATGTACACTTCATGCAGCTGATGCACTGGTGATCGCGCACGCGCCCGGCGGTCGACACCCGGATGTTCATGGGGCACGCCGCGTCGCACGCCTTGCAGTTGATGCAGCTGCTCGCCCGCCGCCGAATGCCGAATACGCGAAACAGATTCGTCAAACCCAGCAGCGCGCCGTAGGGGCAGGCATATTTGCACCAGGGGCGCTCGATCAAAAGTGACAAAAGGAGCGTGACGCCGAGGATGGCCAGCGCCGAAAGCGCGACTTCCTCCTTGTAGAAGTTAAACAGCGCGTAGTAGGGATCGATGTTCTGAAAGCTCAAAATCGCGGTCTTTGCGGTGATATAAACGACCCAAACGAGGAGGACATAGCGAAGATAGCGGAGCACGATGTCGAACTTGCGGGGGATCAGATGATTATAGCGCTTTTTGAAGATGCGCTTTCCCAACTTCCCAATCCATTCCTGCAGTGATCCGAGCGGACAGAACCAGCCGCAAAAGACCGGGCCGAACAGCACGGAGAGAAGAAAAACCAAACCCATCAGCACGAATGCCGATTCGTGGATTTTCTGAACCAGCACGCCTTCCGTCAGGAATCGGTAGACGGACACGACGCCGCCGAACGGGCAAATCGTGTGGAGCGATGCCTCCCCGATCAACGGGAGCGCAACCCCCTGTTCAGCCATGTATCCCGAAATCGAAATGAGCGCGATCAACACGAAAAAGCCCACCTGAACGGCGTGCCGGATCCGCTGCGCGCGCTTGCCCGGTTTCTTGTCTCGAATCAAAATTAATCCCTCCTCGGTATGAATGCGTGCATCATACCGGGAGGATGTTGCAAAACAATGTCTTTCAGATTTTTTCTCGGTGACGCAAACGTCGCCTACGAGTGCCGATAGACCTGCCAGCCCATGTAATTTCCGAGCGCCTCCTCGAGGACGTCCGCGCAGGCGGCCTGCGTGAGCGCGACGTGGTGCTCATAGCCGTTTTGCGAGATGTGACGCATGAGACCGTTTAAGTCCCTTACCTCGCAAACCGCGACGCCGCCGAACGTCTCGAGCGGGTCGTCGGTGAATTTTCCCTCGCCGAGGTAGCACTTGATGCACCCGTTCCGGTCGTCCGTCGAAACCTTTAAATAGGTCATCTCGGATGCCCGCACGCGTCCCTTCAGCCCGCCGAAGCTGAACTCCGTGCCAAGCGTCGTCGCAAGGATGTCCAGGTTCCCGATCTCCGGCTTCTCCCGGAATGCGGTGGCGGGGTAATTCGAGCAGTGGACGTTGACGCACTTGTCCTTTTCATCCCTGTAGTTGTTGTTCCAATCCTGATAAATGGGATTCACGTCCGATGCCTTCAAAAGCGCGAGCATCGAAACCGCGCCCATCACGTCCGTTTCACACGCGGAGGGCATGCCCTTCACGCCCATCATGCTCATCGACAGACAGGCCGCGCAGCCGTAGTTCGCCTCCACGCTGTCCCAGCATTGCACCGCGCTCGCAACGCAGTGGTGCTCCGCCATCCAGTTTTCAAGCGCAATCGAGAGCTTTGCCTGCCGCTCGACCTTCTCGTCTGAAATGCCCGCGCAGATGTTGCCGTAATAGCGAATCTCTTCAATCCGCCTGTCGATCGCGCCGCGGTCGTCGATCGCCGCGATGTCCGCAAAAATTTCGCTCATATCCTCCGTCTCAACGGTGATTCCGCAACTTTGCAGCAGCTTTTCCGAGTAGCGCACGGTGCGGAATGGCGTGACGCGCGCGCCGAATTGCGCGATGCGCGCGGTGTGCATGGATTTCACAACGGCGCAGACGCGCGCGAATCGCATGACGTCCGCCTGAAATTCCGCACCATCCACCGCGCACGTGTGGCGCGCGGTCAGGGAGTACCTGATGCCGGATTGATAGAGGTTATTGCACAAAGAAAGCTTGCCGCAAAATGCGTCGCGTCGGTTTTCGAGCTGCATCTTGTCAAAATCGTCGTCGCACGCCTGAATGAGAATGGGGCAGTCGAGCTTCGAAAAGCGAATGGCATCCGCAACACCCGTTTCCTCGCCAAAGTTCGGCAGACAGACGATGATGCCGTCGATCTCGTCCGCATGCGCCCGGAAAAGCGCCGCGCATTTCTGCGCCTCGTCGTATGTCATGGTCTCGCCCATATACGCCTCCTCGGTCGAGAGGGTGACGTACGCATGCCCCCAGGCCGTTAGGCTCGCAAGGAGTTTCTCGCGCGCCGCCAGCACCAGATGATCCGGGAAAAAGGATCGGTTCGAAATGATTACCCCAAAAGTCGCCATATCTGCTCCTCCAATCATGAAACGCAACCTCGGTCGCCCGATTGCCTGCAATGCAATGCCCGCAACGTCAATCCATGGATCGCCCGCACCGATCGCGCAACCTCAATCGCCCGAGGACCAATCCCCGGGTGATCGAATGACGGCCAAATCGTCTGTCTCCAGTATGGGATTCTCAAGGGCGTCGACCCTTGAAAGTCGGCCTCTGGGTAGCAGGCCAAGCCGCCTTGCGCGTGCGCGGGGGCAGTGTTCCCGCCGTCATCCCCGCGCCTTTGCCACTGCCTGCGCCCATGCCGCCCGGCGCAGCGCGCGTTTTTGCGGGTCGAGGCGCGGCGTGTAGGCCGCGCCGGCGGGGAAGTGGGCGCGCAATTCCGCATAGGAAGGATAAAGGCCGACGGTGATCCCCGCAATGGTCGCGGCGCCGAGGGCCGAAAGCTCGTTTGCGCCGGGGCAGACGACATCGCAGCCCGCATCGTCCGCCTGCATCTGCATGAGCAGCGTGTTTTTCGCCGCGCCGCCGTCCGCCGTGAGCGTTTGGATGCGCTGTCCGCTCGCGCATTCCATGGCGTCGAGCACGTCTGCGTCCTGCATGGCGATGGCGTCGAGGGCCGCGCGGGCGACGTGCGCGCGCGTCGTGCCGCGGGTCATGCCGCAGAGGATGGCGCGCGCGGAGAGATCGAAATAGGGCGCGCCGAGGCCGGAAAGCGCCGGCACGAGAAACACCCCGTCCGCGTCTGGAACGGTGCGCGCAAGGGCTTCAATTTCAAGCGCGTCTTTGAACATTCCCATCTCGTTGCAGAGCCAGACGAGCGCGTCCCCGGAACAGGTGACGTTGCCCTCAAGCTCATAAAACACCTTGCCCTGAAACCCAAAACCCACTGCCGCCGTCAGTCCGTTTTCGGCGATGCGCGGCAGTTCACCCACATTCATCATCACGGACGATCCCGTGCCGTAGGTCGCCTTGACGGCGCCGGGCACATGGCATCCGTGGCCAAAGAGCGCGGCGTGACTGTCGCCCAGAACGCCTACGATGGGAATGCCCCGGTAAAGTCCGTAGTCAGCGTCCGCGGGCAAAATCCGTTCGGCCAGATAATCGCGCTTCAGGCCGAAGAGATGGAGCATGTCCGCGTCCCAGTCGAGCGTTTTCAGGTGAAAAAGCTGCGTGCGGCTTGCGTTTGTATAATCGGTTGCGAATACCCGCCCGCCCGTCAGGCGGTAGATCAGATACGTCTCGATCGTGCCCACGCATAAATCGCCCGCGCCCATGCGCGCCGCGATGTCCGGATTCTCCATGCGGAACGCCGCGATTTTGCCGGCGGGAAGATACGGCGAGAGCGCCGCGCCCGTTACGCCCCGCGCAAAGTTTGAATGCGATTGTAGCGCATCGCAGATTTCCCGTCCCCGAATGTCCTGCCAGACCATCGCGCGCGCGACGGGCAGGCCTGTCTTCCGATCCCAAATGACGGTCGTTTCGCGCTGATTCGTAATCGCAAGGGCGCGGACGTCGCGCAGCGCGATCCCGTCCAGTACCTCGTCGAGGATCGCCACCACGTTCTCGAATATTTCCGCCGCATCGTGCTCGACGCGCCCCGGTGTGGGGTAGAATTGCGCGTGTTTCTTTGATGCGCGCCGGACAATCCCGCCCTTTGCATCCACCAAAAACGCCTTGCTCGCAGACGTGCTCTGGTCGACCGCGACGATATAGTTCATTGGACCAGCCCTTTCGCCGCCCGTGCGATGCCCTCTGCGGTCAATCCGTAATGCGCAAATACGTCTGCGTTCGTGCCGGAAAAGAGCACTTCGTCCGGCAAGCCCAGTATTTTCATCTTCACCGGGCAATTCTGCGAAACGAATTCTGCCACCGCACCGCCGAGCCCGCCGTGCACGCTGTGCTCCTCGCAGGTCAGTATACGCCCCGTCTGTGCCGCGCAGGCAATCGCCTGCGTATCGAGCGGCTTGATCGTGTGCATGTCGATCACGCGCGCAGAAATCCCTTCCGACGCGAGAAGCCCCGCTGCGCATAGGGCGGGATAGACCATCTCGCCGCACGCGATGAGGGCGATGTCCCCGCCTTCGCGCAAAACGTTCGCCTTGCCGATCGAAAAGGGCGCGTCCGCGGTGTAAATCTCCGGCACCGCGCCGCGTCCCACGCGCACATAGGCCGGCTCGCCGGAAACCGCCAACGCGCGCGTCAACTGCACCATCTGGTTGGCGTCGGATGGCAAAAATACCTGCAATCCGGGCACCGCGCGCATGAACGCCACGTCCTGCACCGCATGGTGCGTGCCTCCCAGCGCACCGTAGGATACGCCGCCCGATACGCCGATCACCTTCACGTTTGTGTGAGAATAGGCCACGTCGACCTTTACCTGCTCGGCTGCGCGCGTGGCGTAAAAGCTCGCCGGGCCGCACACGAAGGGGATGAGACCGCATCTGGCCATGCCCGCCGCGATGCCCACCGCGTCCTGCTCCGCAATGCCGCATTCCACAAACTGCTCCGGCAATTCACGCACGAAATCGTTCAGGGTGACGGAGCCGCGGCTGTCCGTCGCCAGCGCGCAAATCCGGCTGTCCGCCCGCGCCAGGGCCAGAAGTTCCTCGGTAAACGCCTGCCGCAATGCCTTCATGCCCAATCGACCCCCTTCACGCCCAGCGCATCGAGCGCCAATTGCAGCTGTTCCCCTGTCGGCACGTGATGGTGCCATTCCGCCCTGTTTTCCGCAAACGGCAACCCCTTGCCCTTGATGGTGTTCGCAATCAGACAGTGCGGTTTCCCGGCGGGATGCTCGTCCGTAAAGTAGGCCATGAGCGCCGCCATGTCGTTGCCGTCTGTTTCAAACACATCCCAGCCGAACGCGCGCCATTTACCCGGAAAGTTTTCAAGCGCCATCACGTCCTCCGTGGAGCCGCTGATCTGCAGCCCGTTGCGGTCGACGATGGCCCATAAATTGTCGAGCCTGTAATGCGCCCCTGCCATTGCCGCTTCCCAAACGCTGCCTTCGGCCTGCTCGCCGTCGCCCATCACAACAAACACCCGCTTGTCCGTCCTGAGCCGCTTTTCGGCAATCGCCATGCCAACGCCGATGGGCAACCCGTGCCCCAGCGCGCCCGTCGACATCTCCACGCCCGGCACCTTGTTGTTCGGATGCCCGATCAGCGGACTTCCCGGCTGCGAAAACGTGCGCAAATCCGCCTTCGGGAAAAAACCCAGATCGGCCAGGATTGCCCAATATCCCTCCACCGAGTGCCCCTTGCTCAAGAGAAAGTGGTCGTCCGGTCGTTTGATTTCATAAAACAGGCAGGTCAGGATGTCGAGACAGCTCATCGCGCCCCCGGTATGCCCGGTTTTTGCGCGCACAATCATCATCGCCGCATCCGCACGCCGGAGCGCGGCCGTCTTCTTGAGTTCTGAAAGGTTCATGGAACGCTCCTTTGGGGCTTTGCCCCTTCGCCTTGTGGCCATTCGGCATTTATGGGTATTTTATCACAAGGTTTTCGAAATAGCAATCCATGTTGCAAAATATTTTGCTAAACATTTTTCTGATCTGTTCATCAAATTTGGCTGCGGATCTTTACATTGCCATGTGATGCGTGTATAATGGCAACAAAACCGTGCGTGGGAGTGGTTTGTTTGCCGAAGGTGACCATCCGGGACATCGCAAAGCGCGCGGGCGTATCACCCGCAACGGTGTCAAACGTGCTGAACCGCAAAAACCGCGTGAGCGATGCGACGCGGGAGAGCATCTTCGCGGTCGCCGCGGAGATGGGATACAAGGCGGGTGCAACGGCATTGCGTGCGAGCATACGGCTTGTCATCTATAAAAAGCACGGATTGGTCGTCATGGATACGCCGTTTTTTTCGGAATTGGTCAGCGGTGTGGAAAAGACCTGCCGCGCGCACGGATATGCGCTGACGATCTCCTACGTCTCCGGTTTTTCGGATGACCGCATGCGCCAGATCGACGAAATTCTCGCAGATGCGTCTCAGGCAATTTTGCTGCTCGCGACGGAGATGGATGAGGAGGATTTCACACCGTTTGCGCATGCGCGGGTGCCGCTTCTCGTTCTCGACAGCTCCTTTTTCGATCAGCCGTTCGATTCGGTGTGCATCCATAATTTTGATGCGGGTTGCCTCGCCGCGCGCTGTTTTCTCGAAAACGGCCATACGGAATTTGGCATCCTCACGTCGTCCAAACCTTTTTACAACGCGCAGGAGCGTTGCCTTGGCTTTCAAACGTACCTGAACCGCCACGGCTATCAAGTATCCGAAGAAAACATTCTTCCCGTCGAACCGACGATGGAGGGCGCGTACCGTGACATGGGCGATCTGATTGCCGCGCGGGAAACGCGGCTGCCCGGCGCACTCTTTTCAATCAACGACATCATCGCGGTCGGCGCAGCGCGCGCTCTCAAGGTCGCGGGGTATCGCCTTCCGCAGGATATATCCCTCATCGGCATGGACGACCTGCCCATCTGCCAGATCCTCAATCCGCCGCTCACCACGATCGCCGTTTCCAAAACCGGGCTCGCCGTCGCAGCCGTCAATCGCCTCATCGGCATGACGGGAGACGACAACGTCCAGTCCATCCGCATCGGCGTGCGCCTCGTCGCGCGCGAAAGCGTTCTTCGTGTGCAGAAGGACAAGTAGTCCGCGAAGCCTAACTCCCGCGATATGGCTGGATCTTTTCCCGCCCAGCTTTGTCGCCTTCCGCTTGACGTAACGCTGCTACGTCTGCGCTCCGGCTTCGCGCTGGACGGAAAAATCTCTGC
>JAEZSP010000064.1 GCA_023421735.1 Bacillota bacterium
GGCTTGGGGCTTGGGGCTTGGGGCTTGGGCACAGTCTTTTGAATCGAGCACAGATTAACTGATAAAGTGAATGGCGCTGCACGATTGACGTGTCTGCGCTTTTATGGTATCATATATGGTAACGTTAACATATGGGAGGCGATCCCGATCGGCAGCAACATGACGGACATTGCGAAGGCGGCGGGCGTTTCGATCGCGACCGTTGGAAGGGTGATCCATAAAAACGGATACGTTTCGCAGGAAGTGCGGGAACGAGTGGAAAAGGCGGTGCGCGAGTTGGGATATGTGCCCAACACACTCGCACGCGCGCTGAAAAAAAACCGTTCCGGGATCATCGGGAGTTTTGTGGTCTACAACATGAACGCACTCTATCGGCGGATCAACAATGCGGTCATCGAGGCGGCGGAGCGGCACGGATACGAATTGGTGACCATTGAGGGGCGATGGGGGTTCGGAGACGAAGCGCGCATCGTCAATCGCTTGATCGGCATGCGGGTGGACGCACTTGTCATCACATCCAATCGGAGCGTGACGCCGGCGATTTTCCGCGCGCTGCGCGAGGCGAGAATTCCCGTGGTGTGTATTGAGCGCACGCATGATGTGCAATACGTCGATAATCTGGTCGTGCTGGATGTCGAAGGGGCGCAGAGTGCCGTTGGGCATATGGTGGCGTGCGGGCATCGGCGGATTGGTCTGATCGCGCGCGCGTTGATTGACAAAGTCGAGGAGCGGCGCTATGCGGGGTACTGCGCCGCGCTCTCAAGCGCGGGGATCGAGATGGACGATGCACTCATTCAACTCGTGCCACAATACCAACTGGAACAAGGCTACGCGGCGATGGAGGCGCTGCTGGCGCTGCCGGATCCGCCGACGGCGGTTTTCGTGACGGCAGATACCATGGCGGCGGGCGCGATGCAATGCCTGTATGCGCGGGGATTGCGCATTCCGGACGACGTGTCCATTGCGGGATACGACAATGTGCTGGCATCGGCGCTCGCGCCGCCCATCGATTCGGTGGATCTGGCGGCGGAGGACATCGGGGAGACGGTGATGGAATTGGTCGCGCGACGGCTTGCGGACATGGACGCGCCGGGGATCGACAAATTGATTTTAACGCGATACGTGGACCGGGGAACCGTGAAACAGATCGAAAGAGGTGTATGATGATGGAGAACCAGACGAAAATCAAAGTGGGCATCGTCGGTTGCGGCGCCATTACACAGCGGCGGCATGCGCCGGAATACGCGCAGAATCCGAATGCAGAGATCGCGGGTTTTTACGATGCGGATGAAAAGCGGGCGGGGGAGTTGGCCGCGCGCTACGGCGCGAAGGTTTATGAGAGCATCGACGAACTGATTCACGATGAGATCGACGCGGTGAGCGTGTGTTCGCCCAACGTCACGCACGCGGAGGTCTCCGTGCGCGCGCTTGCGAGCGGTCGGCATGTGCTGGTCGAAAAGCCGATGGCGCTGTCCCTTCATGAAACGCGGCGCATGATGGATGCCGCGCGCACATCCGGCAAGATCCTCATGCCCGACCACAATCAGCGGCTGATTCCCACGCACCTCAAGGCGCGTGCGCTTCTGAAGGAAGGCGCAATCGGGAAACCGCTGTTCTTTCAGTGCAATTTCAAGCACGCAGGGCCTGAAAACTGGAGCATCAACAACACGAACGCCACCTGGTTTTTCTCAAAGGCGCAGGCGCACTTCGGCGTGTTCGGCGATTTGGGTTCGCACAAGATCGATTTGATTCGTTTTTTGACGGGCATGGAGATCACCGATGTGTTTGCGACGTTGATGACTCTGGACAAGCGATACCCGGACGGCACGCTCATCGATCTGGAAGACAACGCCGTTTGCCAATTCCGCATGGAGGACGGCATGCCGGGCATCATGCATTTCAGCTGGACAAACTACGGGCAGGAGGACAACGGCACCACCGTCTACGGCGATCGCGGCGTAATGAAGATCTTCGGCGATTACACAGACGACATCGTGCTCGAAATGCGCGACCATACACAGGTGAAATATAAGGTGAGCGGAATCAGCACGAACAAGGACCAGCTGAAAAGCGGTGTGATCGACGAGTTTGTCGCGGCGATTTTGGAAAAGCGCCAGCCAATCGTCACAGCCGTTGACGGGCACAACACGCTTGCTGTTTTAACGGCGGGCATTGAATCCGCACGGGAGAGAAAGTGGCGGCGCGTGGAATACTGACGACCGGGGGCAGTTCATGTCGAATTTAAGGGAACAAAAGGGGCGGCGGATCACCGCTGTCCTTTTGACCGTCTTTGCGCTTGCCGCGCTGATCGTCGCGGTCAGGAATGACGCGGGACTTTATCAAACGACCATTGCGCGCGTGATGCGCGCGGAAACCGCATACGACCGCAGTGAGACGGGGCCGGGCGGGCAGACGGAGATGCACTACGCGCAGACGCTTGCGCTGCGTATCCTCAATGGACCGGATGCGGGACGCACGGCGACCGCGCAAAATGCGTATGCGCAGTCGTTGGTTGCGAGCGAGAAATACGCGGCGGGCGACGACCTGTTTGTCGGTCTTTCGGAAGAGAGCGGCGTGTTGACGGCGGTTGTGACGGGCGAAAAGAGGGATGTGATCGTTGCGCTGCTGGCGGGACTGTTCGTTGCGGGGATGATCTGGGTCGCGCGTTGGCGTGGAATACTGACCGTTGCGTCATTTCTTTTCAATCTCGGCGTCTTCTGTGTATGCATGAAATTCTACATGGATGGGGTGCCGCTTTCCCGGCTCAGGATGGTGATGATCTGCGCGTTTCTGATCTCCACACTCCTGCTCGCGGGCGGATTGACCAAAAAGGCGCTGGGGGCGATATTGGCTTCACTCATCACACTTATATTGACCGCGCTTCTCTATCGGGCGGCCGTCGCGCTGGCGGGCGAGCCGCCCTATGAGTTGATGGATTATATCTTCGTGCCGGAGGATTTGGAGGATATTTTTCTTGCGGGCGTGTTGATTGGCTGTCTGGGCGCGGTGATGGACGTTGCGATCACGATTTGTTCCGCCGTTTCGGAATTGGTGCGCACAGCCGGGCCGCTTTCGTACCGGGAGATTGCGGAGGCGGTGCGCGAAATCGGCAACGATATTATGGGCACCATGGTCGGGGTTTTGCTGTTTTCCTATCTCAGTGGGAGTCTTCCCATCATCTTGGTCAAGGTGATGAACGGCTATTCGTTCGGCTCGATGGTGCGCTTTCACGCGCTGTTTGAGTTGATCCGGTTTCTGGCGGGTTCCATCGGCATTGTGCTCGCGATTCCCGTCTCGGGCGTCATCGCAGCAGCACTGCTCGCAAGGAGGCGCGCATGATCGTTCTGTTGCTTGCGGGCATTTTGCTCGCGTTGATGCTTGCGGTGGGCGGCGACAGGGGCGGAAAGTCGTTCATCGCGCTGGCTGCGAATGCGGGGTTGTTCGTCCTGTGCGTTCTACTGATCGCGCTCGGCGCAAACGTGCCCTTCACGACGGGCGCGTGTGCGGTTTTGTTTTGCATGGTGACGCTTGTCTATCAAAACGGACGCGGGGTCAAGACGCGCGCCGCCATTGCCGCGGTCGCGCTTGATGTTTGCCTGGTCGCGGGCGTGGCGCTTGCGGTGGAAGCGTTTGGGAAGATCACCGGCTATTCGGAACTCGACATGCGCGAGGAGGTTTCGATGTACCTCTCGCCGGAATTGCATGTGAACATGCGCGCGCTTGGACTTGCCGCGATCGTATTCGGCATGCTGGGCGCGGCGATGGATGCGGCGGTTTCTGTGGCGGCTGCGACCTTTGCCGTGCACGAAAAAAGCCCGACGCTCGACGCGCGGGCCCTTGCGCGCTCGGGGAATGCCGTCGGACGCGATCTATTGGGCACGACCGTGAACACCGTGTTCTTTGCGGGCATCGGTGAGACGATCATGCAGACGATTTTGTTTTTAAAAAACGGGTATGGCGTCGAGGCGATTCTCAACTCAAAGGCGTTTTTGCAGATGTTTTCTGCGATCATGATCGCGAACATCGCGTGTCTTGCGGTGATTCCGCTGACCGCGATGTTCGCGGGCCGAATGATGGCGGCAATTGGCAAAGGCGAATCTACAGACTGACCTTTTTTTCGAGCAGCACCGCGCTTGCGACGAACGAGCCTGCGATGACGACGAGGAATGTCGCATATTGCGGCCAGTCGCCAATTAAGCCACGCATGAGATTGTCCGTATAACCGGGGTCCGGGTACTGGGCAACGCCCCACTCCAGAAGGACGATGAGTCCGACGAAGAGGATAAAACTCACGATGCCCTTCAGCCTCCTGTTCTGAAGCGCCGTGGCGCTCAACGTAATGGCAAGATAGGCGACCATGACGATGGCAAGGAAATTGATGACGAACTCGATTGCGACCGCCATGATGTTTGTCATGATGGTCGCAAGCGTCATGTCTGCCATGACGGCAAACTGTTCGGCAAGCACGCGCACGAATTCGAGATCGGGGAAACTTTTGACCATGAGCCGGGTATCCCAGATGGCGAACACCGAAATGATCGCCGCAAAGAGCACGCCGAGCAGGAACGCGGCGACGAGCTTTGCGCCGAGGATTTTCGGCATGGAGTTGGGCGTCATGAACGTGAGGTAACTTGCCTTGGTGCCCAGTTCACGCGAATACAGCGCGACCGAGAAGATCAGCATGCCAAGCACGCTTAAAAACGAGACGAAGGCCAGGAGCATGGTTGCGCCGAGCGCCATGTAGGCGTCTTCGCGGAGCACGGAGAAGAGAAAATAGCACTGGGCGAGCAAAATCGCCGCGAGCATCGCGATGATGCCGGCGAGGTTTCTGCGGTACTCATATTTCATCAGGCGAATCATGCTTGTCCTCCTTGCGCGTAGATCTCTTTATACAGATCGACCAGGCTCTTGTTGCGCGTTTCACGCAGTTGCTTGGAGACACCTTCGAGCACCACCTCGCCTGTCTTCATGAATACTGCGTAATCGACGATCTTCTCGAGCTCATCTACGAGGTGGCTCGATAAAAGGAGCGTGCGCGCAGGCGTCGTTTTTGCGCGGATCGCCTCGATGACCTGATCGCGCGCGATGACGTCGATGCCGTTGAGCGGTTCGTCGAGCATGATCAACTCGCTGTTGCGTGCGAGCGTGACGCAGATTTTCAGTTTCGCGGTCATGCCGCTCGAAAGCTTCGAGACCTTTACTTTGGGCGGCAACTGCATCTTGTCAAGCATTGCCCGGTAATCCGCGCGGTCAAAATCCGGGAAAAAGTCCTCGTAGTAAGCGCCGACATCCTCCCCGGACATATAGCCGAAGAAGTATGCCTCGGTGGGCATGTAGGCGACGCGCGTTTTGCTCTCGACACCGATGGGCGCGCCCTCGAACAGGAGCGTCCCGCTCGTGGGTTTGACAAGCCCTGCGATCATCTTCATGAACGTTGTTTTTCCGCTGCCGTTTGGCCCGAGCATCGCGTAAACGCGTCCGCGCGGGATCGTCAGCGTGAGGTCAGAAACCGCCGTTGTATTCAGGTATTTTTTGTACAAATGTTCACATGTCAGCATGCAATTCCTCCGCCTATCAACATGACCTTATTATAGCATGTTTTGCGGGATATAGATGCGTCTCCCGTATTTTTCGGAAAAGATTGACAAATTTACTTGAATGCGATACGCTGTTGCCATGCAATATGTTTGATGTTCCTAACGGAAAGGGAGGGGTTTCGATGAAATTGGTGCTTTTGCGGCATGGGGAGAGTGCATGGAACCTCGAGAACCGGTTCACGGGTTGGACGGACGTACCGCTTTCTGACAACGGGATGCGCGAGGCGCGCGAAGGCGGACGGCTGATGAAGGAGAAGGGGTTGGACTTTGACATCTGCTTCACATCCTACCTCAAGCGGGCGATTGACACATTGAATCTGGCGCTCGAGGAGATGGACCGCGAATGGTTGCCGGTTGAGAAGAGTTGGAAGCTCAACGAGCGGCACTACGGCGCGTTGCAGGGACTGAACAAGGCGGAGACGGCGCGCAAGTTTGGAGACGAGCAGGTTCTCATCTGGCGGCGTTCGTTCGACGTGCAGCCTCCCGCGCTTGAGGACGCGGATGCGCGCAATCCCGCGCGTGCGGCGGCGTACCGGCACGTGGATTCAAAGGAATTGCCTTTGACGGAGAGCCTAAAGGATACCATCGCGCGTACGGTGCCCTACTTTGAAAGCGCGATCAAGCCCCGCATGGTTGCCGGGGAGCGTGTTCTGATTGCCGCGCACGGAAATTCGCTGCGCGCGCTGGTGATGTACCTAGAGAAGCTCACCCCGGAGGAGATCATGAAGCGCAACCTGCCCACGGGCGTGCCGCTTCTCTACGAGCTGGCGGATGATTTCTCGGTGGTCAAGGCTGCGTATATCGGGGATGCGGATGCCATCGCCGCCAAGATGCAGAAAGTGGCCGATCAGGGAAAGGCCAAGTAGTCATTCGGCGCGGGCCTTCGGAAGCGCATGTTCGTCGATTCGCCGAACGAGCCCCGCGGTGTAGATGTCAAAATGCTTTTGCCAGAAGCGGTGCGCCGCAGGGTTGATCGATTCAAAATCGACGCCCAGCCGGGCATAGCCCGCTGCCTTCAGATCGCGGATGGCACAATTCAGGAGATTTTGCACGACAAACGCGCCTCGGTACGCGGGCATACAGTATGCGCCCGTGACGTGGATGTAGTCCGGCTGATTTTGAATGAATGTCTCGCCGCTTCGCTCGAACTTCAGGAAAGCGGCGACCTGACTGCCCTGAAAGGCGGCATAAAGGCGCGTTTCCGGCTGCGCCGCGCTTTCGAGAAACGCTTCGAGCGTCTCTCCGGGTCGGCGCATGAAGGTCGGGCTTTTTTCCATGTGCGCGTCGAGGCGTTGTTGGAGGGGGAACGCAAGGCGGAATTGATTTTGTGCAAGCCGGCGGAATGAAAAGGCGGCTGTCGAGGGCGCATCGAGTGCGTCCATGCCGCGGATGCCATCCGCCGTGCGCATGCCGAACCCGAGCCGGAAAAACTGCGCCTGCGTTTCCCGGTCCCATGCGTACAGCCCGATCCCGTGGCTTGATGCGCCCGCGCGTACCCATTTTTCAGCGGAAGCCTGATAAAGCCGCGTGTAAATTGCCGCGCGGTTTTCTGTTGTCGCCGCATTCATGTGGTTCGGCGACCAGACACCAGTTGCGTCCGTCGAACGAAACGCATGCGGGAACGGCCCACAGCACACAAGAAAGCCGACCAATCGATCCCCGTCGAGCGCCGCGACGCCCAGATTGTTTTCGAACACCGGGGATAAATCCTCCGTTGCGACCATCGGGGGAAGCGCGGGCGAAACGGCGCGCTGTCGGTCGTAATCCGCCAACGCCAGGCGCTCGGCTGCGTCCAGATGTGCACGCTGCAAATCGGCGATATGCATGTTCATCCTCCAATACAAAAAAAGCCCCACGGACTCCCATCCGGAAACCCCGCGACGCGCGTCAAAATCCGCTTATTGCTGCTGCCTTCCGGCCCTGACAAGATTCGCAGCATGACGCCGTACGAGACCAGATGCTCATCACCCGTGGAACATTCCTATTATACCACAGCGCGGGGAGGAACGCAAGGGGCGAAAGGCGGAGGAGGGCATGGAGCGTATTTTCGATTCGCGTTCAATGAATGGGTGCATACAAAAATCGGCGGCGCGGGAATCCAATCCCCGCGTCGCCGACCTTTCACGAAACGGATCATCCGGACAAAGGACGCGCTTGGGCGGCGCCTTCCCGGGCGGTTTACTCCTTAACGAAGATGTCGGACAGCGTCTTGACGACGCCTTTGAGGCCCGGCATGGGGATTTCGCGCTGCTTGATGACGTTTTCGAGTTCATCGACGCGCGGGGTGGGAATGGTCTTGGGATTGCCGAGGATTTTGGAGACGATGATGCTGATGGCTGCGTTCTCCTGCATCTCGAGGAACTCGACGGCGCGCCAGACGCCCTCGGTGGAGACCATGAGTGCGCCATGATTTTCCATCAGGAAGCCATTGGACTTTTCGATGACCGCGTCGAACATTTTTGCGAGTTCGTCGGAGCCGGGCATGGCGTAGGGCACCATGACCATGGGGCCGATTTCGATGACGGGCTCGGGCAGGTAGGGACGCTGGAGCCAGTCGCCGCCCGCGATGGCAAAGCCGGTGAGGATGGGGGGATGCGCATGCACGACACCCTTTACATCCGGGCGCTTTTCGAGGATGCGGATGTGGAAAGGCCATTCGCTGGTGGGTTTACGGCCGGGTGGGGAGAGAAGGGTATTGCCCTGCATGCCCACGGCGCAGATATCATCGAACGAGATGGCGGCCTTGGCGACCTTGGTGGGCGTGATGAGCACGAGGTTTTCATCCACGCGCATGGAAAGGTTGCCGCCCTGCGACGTCACAAAGCCGACCTGCGCGAGGCGATTTGCCGCGCGGACGATTTCCTCGATTTGGACCGCGTACTTTTCCTGAATGGGATGCATTGTAATCTCCTCCGTATTCATATTGATGCGTTTTAAATAACGCGGACTCTCTTACTTATTTTATACCTTATGAGCCGCCTTGTAAAGGGACAATGTGCGAAAACAGGGGGGACTTACCGCTGGATAAATCGATAATGGACAGCGTGGGAAAGCCCAAAGCAGGGCGTGCGCAGCATCAGAAGCGGTCACACCGCACTTGACGAAAGGAAGTGCCTATCCTGCGGATCATCGTTTTTTGGGAGGGATTGATTGACGGATTCATGGTTCGCATCCATGCGCGCCGTTTTGATTTTTCCTGCTTTTTTCCTTTATCAGTGTTAAGTATCCTATATTTTACCGGATTATTCCTATATATGCGAACATTTTATGGCTCGAAAGCTCTTCGATTCGCTATTTAATATACATGCCTCTGAATTTTTACATTCACGCGGTACCAAACATCATCTCGCAGGGGTATACTCAGAAGCCGCATAAGGCGAAATATGCTCGAGAGGCTTCGGGAAAAGGCGCGGTGAACCGGCTGCGCGGTTTTCTTACGAGGGGGGGATTGCAATTTCGCGGTGCATTGGGACCTGTGTCCGATGCTCCGTTTTGAGTGCGTGATCTGCGCGCCGCATATCGTATCGAGGAACTGACAGCGGGCGAAGCCCGGCAAAAACTGCGCGCGTGCGCGGCGAACCATCATACAAAGAAAGAGGTCATTATAGAATGGAATATTATCAGCTTCTCCTACCGATCGGATTGCTGCTTGCGCTGTCGAAGGTTCTTATGAAGCTGTGCGAGAGATTTAAGATCCCGGCGGTCGTCGGCATGCTTCTCGCAGGTGTCGTCGTGGGCTTGATCAATTACATTCCGGGTCAGCAGGTTCTCAACGTCAATACGGTCGAAGGACTTGGTTTCTTCGCAAAGATTGGCGTTATATTGATCCTGTTCTCGGCGGGTCTCGAAACCGACCTGAAACGGATCAAGTCAATCGGCGGTCCCGCAGTGCTCATTACGCTTGCGGGCGTAATCGTTCCGATGTCATTTGGGTTTGTCGTTGCAACGCTTTATGACGGCGGTTTCGGCGTTGCGACGCGCGAAATCATCCTAAAAAATATATTTTACGGCACCATTTTGACCGCGACCTCCGTCAGCATTTCGGTCGCTGTGCTCCGCGAACTTGGAAAGCTGAATTCCAAGATCGGCACCACCATCGTGGCGGCTGCGATCCTCGACGACATCGTGGGTATCGTCGTTTTGTCCTTTGTCCTTTCGCTCAAGGGCACGGAAGGCGTTGAGGCGGTGAGCCCCGGCATCGTCGTTCTCAAGACGGTCATCTACTTTGGCGTGGTTGGCGTGCTGGCGTTCGTGGCGGGCAAGGGCTTCCGCGCGCTGGATAACAAATTCCCGCATCACAGGCTGATCCCCATCTTCTCACTCGCGTTTTGCTTTATCGTCGCTTATGCGAGCGAGCGCTGGTTCGGCATCGCGGACATCACCGGCGCGTATATCGTCGGCCTGATTCTCTCCACCAACAATGACAGCGGCTATATCGGCCGGAAGGCGGACATTCTTGGCTACATGATCTTCGTCCCGATCTTCTTTGGAAACATCGGCATTTCGACGAAGTTTTCGGAGATCAACACGAGCATGCTCCTGTTCGGCGCACTCTTTATTCTTGCGGGCATGGCGGGCAAAATCATTGGCTGCGGCGGAACCGCAATTCTTTGCCGCTACAGCCTCAAGGATTCGCTGAAGGTCGGCGTTGGCATGATGGCGCGCGCGGAAGTCGCGCTCGTGACCGCCCAGAAGGGCGTGGAGTTTGGCATCATCGACAGCTCGATCATGCCGTTCATCGTCATCCTGATCATTGTAACGAGCTTTGTGACGCCGATTCTGTTGCAGAGGCTTTACCACACGGATCACGACTTTGTCCCGGTCAAGGACGCAGCATAGCGAAAGACAGCCGCCCGCCGAGGAACGCGTTTCCACGGCGGGCGGTTTTTTTATGCGTCCGTTTCGTTCTGGCGGCGAAAAGAGCTGCGGTATGCGGCGGGCGGGGTGCATTCTGCGCGCGTGAACAGGTGATAAAAGTGGCTCAGATTTTCGAAACCGCACTCCAGCGCGATGTCGAGCACCGCGCGGTTTGTGTACTTGAGGAGATATTTCCCGTAATCAATGCGCATCCGGTTGACATAGGCGGTTGGGGTTTCGCCAACATATTTCCGAAACGCACGGCTCAGATAAGCGGGGGAGAATCCGGATTCATCCTGGAGACCCGGAACACCACGCCGAAGATTTGCCGGGTGTTTGAGTGCGGCGAGCAGCGCCGCGAGCCACGGAGGCAGTGCCTCTGCGGGTGACGCGTCCCCGCCAAGGAAGTGCTGCGCGAAAAGACGGGCGAGCAGCGCGCGCAGAACGCGGTCCTGATCGGGCGATTGGGCGCACACGCGCACATCGCGCTCGAAGGCGGCAAGCGCCGCCCCGTCGAGCGTTGTGCACGGCGGCTGAGGACATGCGCACAGGGCTTCCGCGCGCTCGGCTGCATCCAGATATGCGATGACTGCGCGGAATGCGGCGGGCGTGAAGGGGATATTGACAAAGTCATAGGCCGCGCCGCCGTCGAAATCGAACCGATGCGCGTCGTGCGGGCGGATGAACAGCGCGCTCCCCGCCGGCAGGGATTTCGACTGTCCGCCGACCTCGTGGCGTATCTGTCCACTGGTGACGACTGAAATCTCGTAAAAATCGTGATCATGGGCGAAGTCAATGGCGTCTGCATGATGTTCGTCCAATCGAATGGACCGTGTGCCGGGATAGGCGCGCGCATACCGGATCCGGATCACATGCTCATCTCCGTTCAGCAGATCAATGAATTACAAATACTATATCAATTTAGGACAAGAAAGGCAAGGGCAAGGCGCGCTATAATCGCAACAGAACGCAAAGGCGACAGGGGGAAGAGGCATGGTGGAAAAAAACCTTGACACAGGCTGGCGGCTTCTGGAAGCGCCGCTCGATTGGGGTGTGGAGCGACTTTCGCAGGTGATGCGCACACAGACGGGGTGGATGGACTGCGCGCTTCCATGCGACATACACACGCCGCTTGAGAGGGCGGGGCGGATCAGGGACGTCGTGCTGGCGGATTACTGTTACGAGGCGGAATGGATCGAGAAGCGTTCTTGGTGGTTCGCACACGTCTTTTCGGGTGCGGGGATCGATTTTCGAGCGGAGGCGATTGAGCTGACGCTGGAATCGTTGGACGCACATGCGGATGTGTTTTTAAACGGCGAATGGCTTGGAACGCACATCAGCGCGTTCTACCCCTTTGTGCGGGGCGTGAAGGAGCGTTTACGGCCCGGTGAAAACGAACTGGTCGTGCGCATGACGACGGGCCTTGAGGGCGTCACGGATGCGGATCTTGCCGAGATCAACTGGGCGGTGCCCACCGAGGAAGGGAACGGAAACCCGCGCAGGGGCGATAAGCGGCGCGCATTTTTGCGCAAACCGGCTTACACGGTCGGCTGGGATTGGGGTCCCAAGGCGCTGACCTGCGGGATCGTGAAGGGCGCGTTTATCAGGGCCTATGACAGGATTGCCATCCGGGGGGTGCACACCGCTGTGCGGGAGGCGCGTGCGGGAGCCGCGCGGCTGTGCATGACGTTGGAGGTCGATCAACTGCACGTTTATGCCACCAGAGACGCGGATGTGGAAATTCGGCTTCACCTGAACGGCCAAGAGGCGGCGGCTGTGATCCGCAAGGATGTGCTTCTCACCTCGGGGCTCAATTATATCGACATTGAGATCGACGTGCCGAACGCGCGACTCTGGTGGCCGAACGGGTACGGCGATCAGCCGCTCTACCGGGTGGAGGTCGGCGTGGTTTGCGAGGGCGTGCGGGATGCTTATCCGCCTTTTCTGTACGGCATTCGCACGGTGGAACTGGATACCGCGCGTACGGGCGCGCAGACGCGCAGATTTGCGCTCATCGTAAACGGCGTGGCGATCTTTTGCAAGGGCGGCGACTGGATTCCCGCCGATTCGATCTATGCGCGTGTGACGCGTGAGAAGTACGAGGCGCTCATTTCGGAAGCGCGCAATGCAAACTTCAATATGCTGCGCATCTGGGGCGGGGGCATTTACGAAACGGATGCGTTTTACGAGGCATGCGACAAAAACGGCATTCTCATCTGGCACGACTTCATGTTTGGCTGTTCGACGCACCCAGATCACCGCGCATGGTTCCGGCGCGAGGTGGAAAAGGAAATGGATTACCAGACGAAGCGGCTGAGGAATCATCCGTCCCTCGCGCTCTGGTGCGGCAATAACGAGAACCACTGGTGCTTCAATCCCGCAGACAACCCAGGTTGGAACGTCAACATGACTTATGAGAAGCAATTTGGGCTTTTGACCGGGAACGAGCTTGCCAAGGTTGCGGTGCGGAACAATTGCGCGGAGATTCCATACTGGAATTCATCGCCCTATGGCGGGGCGCGGCCGAACGCGGACGAGGTGGGGGACGTGCACTGCTGGGGCGCGTTTATGATGAACGCCGACATGGAAAAGCGCATTGATCCCGCCGGGTATGATGCGCTGAACGCGCGGTTTGTGACCGAGTACGGTTACCCGGGGCCGTGTCCGCGCGCTTCGATCGAGGAATACTTCGACGGGCGTGAGATCGACCGGGCGGGGCAGGTATGGGATCACCACAACAATACGTTTGAAAAGCACACGGTTGCGGCGGGAATGGAGAAGCATTACCCGGTTGCGGCGGGGGCGCTGAATCTGGACGAGTACATCCTCTACGCGGGGATGACGCAATCGCTGATGCTTGGGTATTCGCTCGAAGCCATAAGATGCAAGGATTTTTGCGGGGGCGCGCTGTTTTGGATGTACAATGACACGTGGGGCGAAGTCGGCTGGACGATCATCGACTACTACCTGCGCAGGAAAATTTCCTATTACGGCGTGAAGCGCGCGTTTGCCCCCGTGCAACTTGCGCTGCGGTTCGCGGACGGCAAGGTCGCGTTATGGGGCTTCAACGATACGGATGTGGAGATTCGGCTGGAGGCGCAGATGGGGTATGTGCCGTTTGACGGCGCGCACGCCGATCTGGAACGCGTGGAGTTGAACCTGCCTGCGCGGTCGCGTACGTTGCTCCTTGCACGCACGAAACCCGATGCGGACGACCGATGCGGTGCATTCTGCGTGCTGCCGACCGGAGACGTGTGTGCGCCCGCTGTTTTGCGCACACGCGAGACGCGCGATTTGAATTTGCTGGGCGGGGCGGTGGAGATCGTACGCGAGACGCGGGAGGGGGACGGCGTTTGCGTGACGCTGAAAAGCCGCGTCTTCCTCCACGGGGTTCACGTCAAGGAGGATTTGCGGCTTTCGGACAATTATTTCGATCTCATTCCGGGTGTTGAAAAAAGGGTGACCATCGAGGGCGTGGAAACATCGCCCGCATGGCACATCGTCTGCTAAAACCGTGGGCTGCCGGAGAATATCCGGCGGCCCTTTCGTGCATCATGTGTTGCGCAAATCGCCTTCAAAATGCGCGCGTTGGTCGGACATCCAGGCGGGCAAATATCCCGCCCGATGCGCGACCCGTTGGGATGCGAGATTGCCGGATGTGGTGCCGCCTCGACAAAAACAAAGCGATCCTTTTCGCCCATCAGATCGGCGGGCGTACAATTGAGGTCGATTGCGAGCTGATGGTGAACAATCTCATACATTTCTGACTGATTCACGGGACAGGCCTCCTCCTTTACACATATCCGTACAGGCCGCGCACGCTGACCTCGCCGCTTTTCAGCGTCATGACAGTTCCGTCCTGCAAGCGGATGACGAGGCTAAAGTCGCTGTCCACGTCCTCGGCCACGCCGGTGTATGAGACGCCGTTTTGTGAAAAGCGAACCGCGCGTCCCAGATTGACACAGGCGGCGCGGTAGGGGGCGAGGTAGGATGCGCGGCGTTCGGCCCAATCGGCGCGCAATTGATCGAGCCGCAGGATCATCTCGGCGGCGAGGCGCGCGCGGCTGATTTTCCTGCCCGTTTCCATCAAAAGGGATGTGGCGATGTGCCCAATTTCGGGCGGGAAGTCTTCCGCTGTTTCGCGGACATTGACGCCGATGCCGACCACGGCGTGCTGGACGCGCCCGGTTTCGCCTTCGACGGACATCTCGGTGAGAATGCCGCAAAGTTTCTTTCCGTTCAGGACGAGGTCGTTGACCCACTTAATGCCGGGGCGTATGCCCGCGACCGCCGCGATGGCATCCGCCATCGCAACCGCAATGAGCGCGGTGATGTTTGCAATGTCCTGCGGCGCACCCGTTGGGCGTAGAAGCATCGAGAGATAGATGCCCCGATCCGCCGGCGATGAGAAGCTGCGTCCCAGCCGTCCCTTGCCCCGCGTCTGTTCATTTGCGACCGCGACCAGGCCTTCCTCCGCGCCTGTTTGCGCCCGCGTCTTGAGATAATCGTTGGTGGAATCGACCGTTTCAAGGCATTCGACCGCATCCATTCGACCGGCGGGCAAATAAGCCATCAGCGCGCCCGGGGCGATGCGATCCGGGGACGAGACGATCAAATATCCGCGGTTTGTCGCGGATTGAATCCCATATCCTTCGCGCCGCAGCGTTTGGACCGCGCTGTTGACGGCTGCGCGGCTTACACCCAATGTACCGCTCATCTCTTCTCCCGAGACATAGCCATCCGCCCGCAGCAGCATGGCGAGTACCTGATCCTTCGTCATAACCCCACCTCCTTTGCCCATTATACCAGATCCGGGCGGATTGTAAAGATTCGATCGAAACCGATTGACAATCGGCATTCGACGTGCTATCCTCATTGTAAACACAAAACTCGTGGAGGTTTACAATCGATGAAGGCAAGGGATATTGCGCGCATGGGGCTGTGCGTGGCACTGATGGCGGTCTGTTCGTGGATTGCAATTCCGGCGGCGGTGCCGTTTACGCTCCAGACGTTTGCCGTGTTTCTGGCAGTTGGTTTTTTGGGCGGAAAGCAGGGGACGATGGCGATTCTGGCATACATACTGCTCGGAACGGTGGGCGTCCCCGTCTTTGCGGGATTTGCAGGCGGCATTGGTGCCATTTTGGGCCCGACGGGCGGATACATCATCGGTTTTCTGGCGGCGGCGCTTGTGGTTTGGGGGATTACGCGCGTGCTGGGCGACGGCATCGTTAAGCTTTTGATGGCCATGTGCGCGGGGCTACTGGTGCTCTATGTCTTCGGAACCGCATGGTTCATGGTGGTTTATGCGCAGAAGGTGAGCGCGGTATCGCTTTGGACGGCGCTATCCTGGTGCGTGTTCCCCTTTGTTCTGCCAGACGCGGCAAAGGTGGCGCTTGCGGCGTTGATTGCGCGGCGGCTGCGCAAGACCGGGGTTTGATTCCGCGCACAGATGTGATAAAATGATCGCATCAATGTGCGGAGGATGACGACATGAAGACCATCGGTTTGATCGGGGGCATGAGCTGGGAAAGCACAGTGACCTATTACCAAATCATCAACACCTGCATCAAGGAAAAGCTGGGTGGATTCCATTCTGCGAAGTGCGTTTTATACAGCGTGGACTTTGCCGAGGTCGAAGGTCATATGGCTTTGGGCGAATGGGATGATGCGGCGCTGATCCTTGGGGATGCGGCTGTGGCGCTCGAACGCGCGGGTGTGGATTTCATCCTGATCTGTACCAATACGCTTCACAAGGTGTTTGACCAAGTTGCGGCGCGCGTCAAGGTTCCCCTGTTGCACATTGCGGATGCCGTGGCGGATGCCCTGGATGCGCGGGGATACAAAACAGTCGCGCTTTTGGGAACGAAGTACACGATGCAGCAGGACTTCTACCGGGAAAGGCTCGCGCGCAGGGGCTTTCGCGTGCTCGTGCCGGATGAAAACGAGATGGACGAGGTGAATCGGATCATATTTGACGAGCTTTGCATGGGGACGATCGCGGACGACGCGCGCAAGACATATATCGCGGTGATCGACCGACTCGTCGCCAGCGGCGCGCAGGCAACGATTCTGGGCTGCACGGAGATCGGGCTGCTTGTCCGACCGGAGGACACGCCAACGCCGCTTTTTGATACGGCGATCATTCATGCAGTCCGCGCGGCGGAAATGGCGCTTGCGGAATAGGTTTGCTGCTGATTGAGAAAGCACATGCCATGGCTTCTCACCGCATATGCGGACGGAGGGGCTATGCGTGTGTTTTTTTGATGCCCGCATTTGCAGTTGAGGATCTCGGGAATGCGCTTGCCTTGTTTTGAAAAGAGCATGGCGGCACTTGACAGTGCTGCAGGGGGAAATATAATCACTTGGGCTGGGCTGGGCTGAACGTGAACCACGCGATGTGAAACAGGGTTTGTCATCATGGTTCGACACACAAAAAAAGACCCCGCGTGGGGGTCAACTTGTCCAGCTCAGAAGTTTTTTGAGGAATCTCTGCAACTCTTCCGATTTTGGCGATGCAAACACATCGCGGCTGAGGCCGGATTCTGCGATACGGCCGTTTGACAGAAACGCGACATCCTCGCACGCCCGGCGCGCAAAGCCCATTTCGTGGGTTACAATGATAAAATGGAGGCCTTCCTGCCGCAGTTCGTCCACAGCATCGAGGACTTCCGCAGTATACTCCGGATCGAGTGCGCTCGTCGGCTCGTCGAGCAGGAGAAGCTTCGGGCGCGGGGCGATGGCGCGCGCGATGGCGATGCGCTGCTGCATGCCGCCCGAGAGTTCGCCGGGCCTTTTTCTTGCCGCGTCCTCAAGCCCGAACCGTTTGAGAAGGTTCATTGCGGTTTCCTCTGCGCGCTCTTTTTCGTACCCATGTACTTTTTGGAGCGGGAGCGCGATGTTGGTCAACGCATCCAGATGGCGGAACAGTCCATTTTGCTGGAACACATACCCCAGTCCACGTCGATAGCGCACGAGACCGGCCTGATCGCGCGGCATGCGCGTGCCGTCGAGCCAGACCTCGCCGCCGGTTGGCGTAAGAAGACCCGCGATGATGCGCAGAAGCGTCGACTTTCCGCCGCCGGAGGGGCCGATCAGCGAGAGCGTGGTGACATCGCCTTGATAGTTCAAATCGCTGATGACATCGCCGCCGCCGGTGAAGGTCATCGTGATGTTTTTAAGCTCGATTTTCATACTGGAAACGCCTTTCGATCCGCTTTGTGACCATCGAGAGGGGCAGAGTCAGCGCGAGATAGAGAAGCCCCAATACGAAATAACACTCGAAGAGACGGAAGTTGATTGCGCTGATTTCGCGCACGGTCTGCGTCAACTCGATCACGGCGATCATCGAGAGAAGCGAGGAATCCTTGATGATGGACGCGAACTGCCCCGTGAGCGCGGGAAGCGTTCTTTGCATGAGTTGGGGCACGATGACATAGCGCGTCGTCTGACCTTGCGTAAAGCCCACGGCCTTTGCGGCCTCGAGTTGCGTTGCGTCGAGAGAAAGAAGGCTCCCGCGCACGATTTCGGAGATATACGCGCCCTCGAAGATGGAGAGGATCATGACGCCAGCCCAAAACCGGGACGAAACGCCCCACGCGGTGCCGATGATGTAGAAAAACAGATAAATCTGCATGATGAGCGGCGTTCCGCGGATGAACTTTACATAGATTGCGGAAAAATAGCGCACCGGGAGGAGGCGCGAAATTTGCCCGAGGGCAGACAAAATGCCGATGACAAGGCTCAGGACGAGGCTTGCGAGGCTCAATTTGATCGTCATCAGAAAGCCCATGGCGAGCCGCTTTTCGAAGCCTGCGAGCACCTGAAAGTGCAGCGTGACGCCGATGGCGGCAAGCGAGGCGGAGAAGATCAGAAAGAGTGCCGCCGCCACGAGAACGGCATTCAGAATCGCCTTGAAAGGGCCCGGCTTTTCACCGGGCCCGGTGCGAAAGAGAGAGAGGAAACGCATCATTCCGCTGCCAGATCGAAGAACCACTTGAAGCCAAGCTCGTCAAACGCGGCCTTCTCGTCCGCGAGGTACTTCGCCGTCAATTCATCGAAGCCGCCCTGCGCGTAGAATGCAGGGATGAAGGCATTAAGCTGGTCAAGCAGCTCCGCGTTCCCCTTGGCGACGGCGACGCCCCAGTTTTCGACGTCCTGGAACGGAACGAAGATTGCCTTGGTGGTATCGGGATTTGCCTGCTGGTTGCGATAGATGGTAAGCTGGTCATAGATGAAGGCGTCCGCCTTGCCCTGTGAAACCTCCGTCACGCACGCGCTCTCGTCCGCGAGGCCGATGACCTCCGCATTCGGGAGGTTATTCATCGCAAAGAAGTAACCCGTGGAGCCGATCTTGACGGCGATCTTCTTGCCGGCCTGATTGAGATCGTCCATCGATTCGACGCCGGAATTCGCGTTTACGAGGATTGCGAGGTAGGCGTTTGCATAGGGAACCGAAAAATCGATGACCTGGCTGCGTTCCTCGGTGATGGTCATGGACGAGATGATCATGTCGATCATGCCGGTCTGGAGCGCGGGGATAAGCCCGTCCCAGGCGATGTTCTGAATTTCGACCTCGCGGCCGATGGATGCGCCGAACGCCTTGGCGAAGTCGACGCTTACGCCGGACGGATCGCCATTTTCGTCCTTGGTTTCAAACGGGGGATAGGCAAGTTCCATTCCGACAATCAGTTTGCCTGATTCCGCGAGCGCGGAGACGAGCGATGTCATCAGAATGAGCGTCAAGACGGTGAGTGCAAGTACTTTTTTCAACATGGATTTCCCTCCTTGTCCGGTCGATGGGTATGAAATGCTTATAAACAGATCGGTCGCAAAAATCACGGATGCGGACTGGTTATTGTCATTATAAATTCTGCGAAGCCATTATGCAACCGAACATATGATTTATTTTTTGGGAGAAAAGTTTGGCATTCCCACCAGACTTAACTTGACGAATGGCGCGTATGCGTGTAAAATACATGCAATCGAGCTTTAAGATCGGTACTGTGATGCCGACAAGGTTGTGAATCGAATCGAATGGGTGGATTGCGCCCATGAAAACGAGCCTTGCCGACACGCAAGGCTCGTTTTCATGGGGAGGGTTGCGGATGAAGACCGTGTTCCGCTGCATGTCGGTATTGATCGACGGGCGGTTTCAGAAGGCGGATCTACTCGTCTCAGACGGCGTCGTCGAGCGAATCGGCGAGAATCTTGCGGGCGAGGTTTTGGTCGATTTACAGGGGCTGACTGTTTTTCCCGGGCTTGTGGACGTGCATGTGCATCTCCGCGAGCCCGGTTTTTCGCACAAGGAGACGATTGCCACAGGGACGTCTGCCGCGCTGGCGGGGGGATTCACGACGGTTTGCGCGATGCCGAATCTCGATCCCGCGCCGGACGCCCTTGCCGCGCTCGACGTGCAGCGCGGGGTCATTGCCCGGGATGCGCGCGCGCGGGTGGTGCCCTATGCGACGATCACAAAGAACCGCGCCGGGAAAGCGCTTTCAGACATGCGCGGCATGGCGCCGTTTGTCGCGGGATTTTCGGACGACGGGAGCGGCGTCGACGACGGCGAGCTCATGCGCGCAGCGATGCGGGAGGCGAAGGCGCTTCAGAAAATCATCTGCGCGCATGCGGAGGACAAGTCGCTCATTCCGCCGGGCGGCGCGATCCACGACGGCGACTATGCCCGCGCGCACGGAATTCCAGGCATTCCGGCCGCGAGCGAGTGGCGGCAGGTGGCGCGCGACCTTGAACTGGTGCGGGAGACCGGCTGCGCATACCATGTGTGCCATGTATCCGCAAAGGAGACGGTGGCTCTCATCCGGCGGGCCAAAGCCGAGGGGCTTGACGTCACCTGCGAAACTGCGCCTCACTACGTTGCGTTCGACGATTCCATGCTGGAGGATGCGGGCGACTTCAAGATGAACCCGCCCATCCGCGGGAAGGCCGACCGCGCGGCGCTGATCGAGGGCCTTCTTGACGGCACGATCGACATGATCGCGACAGACCATGCGCCGCACGCGGCCAGCGAGAAGGCGGGCGGACTCACCGGGGCGGTGATGGGCGTCGTGGGACTGGAAACCGCGTTCGCGGCGATGGTGACGACGCTTGTGGAACCCGGCATTTTGACGCTTGAGGGACTCGGCGCGCTGATGGCTGGCAATCCTGGCGCGCGGTTCGGGCTGGGCGGCGCGATCCGGGTCGGCGCGCGCGCGGACTTCGCGGCATTCGATCTGAATCAGAAATGGGAAGTCAAGCCGGAAGCTTTCCGTTCAATGGGACGATCGACGCCCTTTCGAGGCAAGACGCTGACCGGGGTATGCGTCAAAACCATCCTGAACGGGGAGGTGGTCTTTTAGATGAAGCAGGGGATTTTCGAAGTGCGTTCCATCCGTGAGATTGCGAAAAAGACGCATGAGATGGTGCTTGCGGGAGACACGTCCGCGATCACGACGCCGGGGCAATTCGTGAACGTGAAGCTCGAAGGGCTGTATTTGCGCCGCCCGATGTCGGTTTGCGACTTGGATGGGGACAAGCTGACCGTCATCTTCAAGGCGGTGGGGAAGGGTACGGCGCAGATGGCGAAAATGGAGCCGGGAACGAAGCTCGATCTGCTGACCGGACTGGGAAACGGTTTTGACATTGGGGATGCGCCAAAGAGGCCGCTCCTCATCGGTGGCGGCGCGGGCGTCCCGCCGATGTATCTGCTGGCAAAGCGGCTCCTTCAAACCGGGAAGACGCCCGTCGTGATCATGGGGTTTAATACGAGCGACGAAATCTTCTACCGGGAGAAATTCGAGGCATTGGGGGTCGAGGTGCGTGTAACCGCATGCGACGGCGCACAGCGATGCACGGTCGGGTTCGTGACAAGCGCCATGCACGAGGCGGATCCCTATGTCATGACCTGCGGGCCGGAGCCGATGCTCCGGGCAGTGTACGCCAGATCCGGCGCGGGTCAGTTCAGTTTTGAGGAGCGCATGGGGTGCGGCTTCGGCGCGTGCCTTTTGTGCAGCTGCGAGACAAAGTACGGATCAAAGCGCATCTGCAAGGACGGCCCCGTGCTCACAAGGGAGGAGATCGTATGGTAGATACGCGCGTCAGCCTCTGCGGTCTTCCGCTCGACAACCCGATCATCCCGGCGAGCGGGGTGTACGGATTCGGGCACGAGTTTGCGGAGATTTACGACATCAATCGGCTGGGGACGTTTTCATTCAAGGGCACGACGAAAAACCCGCGCTTTGGGAACCCGCAGCCGCGCGTGGCGGAATTTGAAGGTGGAATGCTCAACGCGGTGGGACTTCAAAATCCGGGCGTGGAGGCGGTGATCCGCGAGGAACTGCCGGCGCTCAAAAAAATCTTCCACAAGCCGGTGATGGCGAATGTGAGCGGGTTTTCGGTGGAGGAGTACGTCGAGGTTGCGTCGCTTCTGGACGCGCAGGACGGGATCGGCTGGCTCGAGATCAACATCAGCTGCCCGAACGTGAAGCACGGAGGCGCGGCGTTCGGGTCGTCTCCCGCGCTGGCCGCGCAGGTGACGCACGCGGTCAAGGCGGCGTGCAAAAAGCCGATCATCATGAAGCTTTCGCCCAATGTTGCGGACATTGCGGACATCGCGCGGGCATGTGCGGACGCGGGTGCGGACGGGCTGAGCCTCATCAACACGGTTCTCGGGATGCGGATTGACCTGAAAAGGCGCAAACCACTCCTTGCCAACAAGACGGGCGGCATGTCAGGCCCGGCGGTGTTCCCGCTGGCGGTGCGGATGGTGTACCAGGTCTACGAGGCGGTGAAAGTTCCGATCGTCGGCATGGGCGGCGTGGCAAGCGCCGAGGATGTGATCGAGATGATGCTCGCGGGCGCGACCGCGGTGGGCGTCGGCGCGGCGAACCTCGTCGATCCATACGCCGCTGTAAAGATCATCGACGAATTACCCCAAATCATGCACAGATATGACATTCACAAACTGACCGACATCATAGGAGGCGCACATGGGTAAGGATGTAATTGTGGCTTGTGACTTCAGCTCGAAAGCGCAAACGCTCGACTTTCTCTCTCGATTCGGCGAAAAAAGGCCGTTTGTCAAGATCGGCATGGAGCTTTTCTATGCCGAGGGGCCATCGATCGTGCGCGAGGTGAAGGCGCGCGGGCACAGGATCTTCCTTGATCTCAAGCTCCACGACATTCCGAACACGGTGAAAAAGGCCATGGCGGTTTTGAAAAACCTGGACGTGGACATGACGAATCTGCATGCGGCGGGCACGCGTGCCATGATGGAAGCGGCGCTTGAGGGATTGACGCGTCCGGACGGCACGCGCGCGCTCCTCATCGCGGTAACGCAGCTCACGTCCACGAGCCCGGAGCGCATGCGGGATGAGTTGCTCATCGACCGGCCGCTGAACGACGTGGTCATGGCCTACGCGCAGAACGCAAAAGCGGCGGGGCTGGACGGCGTGGTTTGCTCGCCCCTCGAGGCGGCGGACGTGCACGGCGCGTGCGGCGGCGGATTTTTGACCGTCACGCCCGGCGTGCGGTTTGCGGATGGGGACGTGGGGGATCAGAGCCGGATCGCGACGCCGGCGCGCGCGCGGGAGATTGGCTCCGACTACATCGTGGTCGGGCGACCCGTGACGGCTGCGCCCGATCCCCTCGCGGCTTATGAGCGGTGCATGAAGGAATTTGCGGAGGCGGACAAATGAAAAAGAGGATTGCGAAGGACCTTTTGAAAATCAAGGCGGTGTTTTTCCGCCCGGACGAGCCGTTTATCTGGGCGAGCGGCATCAAATCGCCCGTCTACTGCGACAACAGGCTCACGCTTTCCGACGTCTGCGTGCGCAGGGACGTTGAAAACGGACTGAAAAAGGTCATTGAGAAGCATTATCCGGACGCCGAGGCGCTGTTTGGCACTTCCACGGCGGGCATCGCACACGCGGCGATCACCGCGCACCTGATGGAACTTCCCATGGGCTATGTGCGCAGCGGCGCGAAGGATCACGGTCGCAAGAACCAGATCGAGGGAAAACTCGTGCCCGGACAGAAGGTGGTCGTGATCGAGGACCTTATTTCGACGGGCGGCAGCGTGATCGAGGTGGTGGAGATATTGCGCGAGGCAGGGGCCGAGGTGCTGGGCATTGCGAGCATCTTCACCTACGGCATGCAAAAGGGCCTGGATCGGCTGGAGGCGGCGAATGTCGGAAACGCGAGTCTGACGGACTTCGACACCATCGCGCAGGTGGCGGCAGACGAGGGCTATATCGCGCCCGCGGACGTCGCGCGGCTGATCGCGTTTCGGGACAATCCCGCCGACGAGAGCTGGATCGGAGGCGCGCAATGAACGGGCTGATCGACATCATGCAGCTTTCCACCGCCGAAATCGATGAGATGATCGCGACCTCAAACGACATCATGGCGCATCCGGAGAAGTACGCCGATGTGTGCAGACGCAAGAAACTGGCGACGCTGTTTTTCGAGCCCTCGACCCGCACGCGCCTGAGTTTTGAGGCCGCGATGTACGAGCTGGGCGGCAACGTGATCGGCTTTTCCGAGGCGCAGTCCTCCTCCGCATCCAAGGGCGAAAGCGTCGCCGACACCGCGATGACCGTCTCCTGCTACGCGGACATCATCGCCATGCGGCACCCGAAGGAGGGCGCGCCGCTGGTCGCCGACATGCGGGTGGGAATTCCGGTCATCAACGCGGGCGACGGCGGGCACAATCACCCGACGCAGACGCTCGCAGACCTTCTGACCATCGCCCGCGAAAAGGGGCGGCTTTCGAACATGACTGTCGGGCTGTGCGGCGATTTGAAGTTTGGGCGCACGGTACACTCGCTCATCTCCGCCATGGCGCGCTATGAAAACATCAGTTTTGTGCTCATCTCGCCCGACGAGCTGCGCGTGCCGGAGTATGTTTTGACGAAAAACGTGAAATACAGGGAGTCGCGCAGCCTGGAGGCGGAGCTTCCACACCTCGACATCCTCTACATGACGCGCGTCCAGAAGGAGCGGTTTTTCAACGAGGCGGACTATGTGCGCCTGAAGGATACCTATGTTCTGACGCCCGAAAAGCTCCAGTGTGCGAAAAAGGACCTCACCATCATGCACCCGCTGCCGCGCGTCAACGAGATTTCGGTCGCGGTGGACGATGATCCGCGGGCGTGCTATTTCAAACAGATGTATTACGGAAAGATCATTCGCGAGGCGCTTCTCATGAAGTTATTGGGGGTGAAGGCATGATTATCGGACAGATTTGCGACGGCATCGTGCTCGACCACATCACCGCAGGGCGCGGCATGGACATCTATAAAATACTGGGGCTGGACGAGCTGTGCTGCACGGTTGCGATGATCAAAAACGCCGAATCCACAAAGATGGGGCGCAAGGACATCATCAAAATCGGAGAGGTGATCGAGCTCGATTTTACAATACTTGGCTATATCGACCCGGGGATTACCGTTAATATAATAAGGGATGGACTCCTGGTAAAGCGCGAGCGGCTGACGCTTCCGCAGACGGTGTATGACGTGATCCATTGCAAGAATCCGCGTTGCATCACCTCGACCGAGCAGGAGATCCGCCAGACGTTTGTTTTAAGCCCCGAGGACGGGCGGTATCGTTGCCGCTACTGCGACGCGCTCGCCAAGGGATAGTCAGGAGGCGCACATGCGCATCGTCATCAAGGTGGGTACCTCCACCATCGCCCACCAGACGGGCATGACCAACATCCGCCACATTGAAAAGATGGTCAAGGTCATCAGCGACCTCAAAAACGCCGGACACGAGGTGATCCTCGTCTCCTCCGGTGCGATTGGCATCGGCGTCGGGAAGCTCGCGCTGGGCGCGCGCCCAAGCGACATGCCGACCAAGCAGGCAGCGGCGGCCGTGGGGCAGGTGGAGCTCATGTTCACCTATGACAAGTTATTTGGCGACTACAATCATTCGGTGGCGCAGGTTTTGATCACAGGCCCGGATATGCGTGATGCCGAGCGGTATCAGAATTTCATGAATACGGTCGGGCGGCTGTTGGAGCTGCATGTGCTCCCGATCATCAATGAAAACGATACCGTGTCCACCGAGGAAATCGGGATCGGCGAGAACGACACGCTGGGTGCCATCGTCGCGGTGGGCGTGCATGCCGATCTCTATATCATCCTTTCGGACATCGACGGACTTTACACCGCCGATCCGCGCGTCGATTCAAACGCGAAGCTGGTGCCCGTGGTCAAAAAAATCACCGCGGACGTGTTGCAGCTTGCGGGCGATGTGGGATCGAAGCTCGGCTCGGGCGGCATGAAGACAAAGCTCAAGGCCGCGATGCTCACGACGGAAGCGGGTTGCGACATGGCGATCGTCAACGGGGCGCGGCCGGAGCTTCTCTACGATGTGGCGGACGGAAGACCCGCCGGCACCCGGTTTATCGGAAGGAGGGACGAAGATGACGACGCATGAGATTTTGCAACGTGCGAAGGCGGCCAAGAAAAAGAGGTACGCGCCCGATCAGCTGAACGCGGCGCTTCTCTGCATGGCGGACGCGCTCGTTGCGCACACGGATGCGATCCTCGCCGCGAACGCGCAGGACGTCGAGGCCGCGTGCGGCGTGATTTCGGACGTCCTGATCGACCGACTGTCGCTGAATGCGCAGCGCGTTTTGGACATGGCGCAGGGCATTCGCGACGTTGCCGCGCTCGAATGTCCGGTGAACAAGCTGATCCGCGCGGTCGAACGCCCGAACGGGCTGCGGATTGACCGCGTGCGCGTGCCGTTTGGCGTGGTGGCGATCATCTATGAGTCAAGGCCCAACGTGACCAGCGACGCGGCGGTGCTCGCCATCAAGAGCGGGAACGTCTGCGTGTTGCGCGTGGGCAAGGAGGCGTTCCGGTCGGCCTCCGCCATCGTGGAGGCATTGCGCGCGGGCGTTGCCGCGGCGGGACTTGATCCGGACTACGTCAATCTGATTACCGACACGACCCGCGAGAGCGCAACCGAGATCATGCGCGCAAAGGGGCTTGTCGATCTGCTGATTCCGCGCGGCGGCGCGGGGCTGATCCGTGCGGTCGTCGAGAACGCGAAGGTACCCGTGATCGAGACGGGAACCGGCATTTGCCACGTGTATGCGGATGCGTCCGCCGATCTCGACATGGCGGTCAATATCGTCGAAAACGCCAAAGTCAGCCGCCCCTCCGTGTGTAATTCCGAGGAAGTGCTGCTGGTACACAGGGACATTGCGGCGGCGTTTTTGCCCAGGTTGAAAGCGCGCATTCCGCAGGTCGAACTTCGGCTCTGTCCCCGCGCCGTGCGGATCATCGAGGGAACGCCGGCGGGTGAGGCGGACTTCGACACCGAGTTTCTCGATTATATCCTCGCGGTGAAGGTCGTGGATTCGCTCGATGAGGCGATCGATCACATCAACAGCCATTCCACAGGGCATTCGGACGCCATCGTGACGCAGGACGATAGCGCCGCTTCGCGCTTTACGGCTGAAATCGATTCTGCCGCCGTGTATGTCAACGCGTCCACCCGCTTTACCGACGGGGGCATGTTCGGTCTCGGCTGCGAGATGGGCATTTCTACCCAAAAGCTGCACGCGCGCGGGCCGATGGGACTCGAGGAGCTCACGACGTACAAGTATGTGATCACGGGGACGGGAAACGTCAGGTAACGGGGGAACGCTGGGGCGCTGCCCCAGACCCTGCGCAAGGGCTGGCGCCCTTACGGATCCCTTGCGGGTGATCGTATAAAATGTCTTGGCGGAACGCGCGGGGGCCCAACCCCGCACGATCCGCTTTTTCGGATGGGTATGCGCTGCGGAGAAAACCGATGCCCGCTGTACAGACCCCACCAAAAGCAAAATCGGCCGTCCGGGGCACATGCCCCCGACGGCCGACGTGTATATGGAGATTTGCGATCCAGATATGGGATTGTCAAAAGCAAGTTGGTTTGCTCCCACATGTCCCGGCGTCCTCTTCCGCTACTTGCGCCACTTGTCCGTGAGGCTCTGCACCTGGCTTTCGAACTTGGCGAGTTCCTTATTGGCCATGCCCTTGTTGTCCTGGGCGACCGACAGAAGGCGTTCGACGGCGGCCATGAGCCGGGCGTGCGCCTGCGCGGCGCGGTCGGATCGATTGGTGGGATGCGAATCGACCTTGACGCCCTGGGTCACGAGTTCGGGTTTTCCGGTCAGGAGGTCGTAGGACGTGCCGCTGAAGGGCGCCGTGGCCTCATAGTTCAAATCGTCCACGATGTGCTCGGTGAAGGTGGTGCAGCTCTCGTCGTCGCCGTGGATGACGAAGACCTGCTTCGGGCGCACCTTCATGGAAGTGAGCCAATGCTCGAGACCGAGCTTGTCCGCGTGCCCGCTGGTGTCGGTGAGCGCCTCGACCTCGCATTTCACGTTGATGTCTTCGCCGAAGAGCTTGACGTGTTTCGCGCCTTCGAGGAGTGAACGCCCGAGCGTGCCGACGGACTGGTAACCCGCGAAGAGCAGGAGGCATTCCGGCCGCCAGAGATTGTGCTTGAGATGGTGCTTGATGCGCCCCGCCTCGCACATGCCGCTCGCGGAGATGATGACTTTGGGGTTCGGATCGAGGTTAATGGCCTTGGAATCGTCGACGCTTTCCGAGATTTTGAGGTTTGTAAACCAGATGGGGTTGATGCCGCTCTGGATGAGCGTGCGCGTCTGCTCGTTGAGGATCTCGGTGTCGCACTGAAGGAGGATGTTTGTCGCGGCCTCGGCAAGCGGACTATCGAGGTACACGGGGAAATCCCCGTGCCCGGTGACGAGGTTCTGCGATTTGATCGCGCGGATGAAGTACAAAAGCTCCTGCGCGCGGCCGACGGCGAAGGCGGGGATGACGACATTGCCGCCCCGGTCGAACGTCTTCTGGATGTGTTCCGCAAGCGCGGAGACATAATCGACCTTTAAATGTTCGTGCAGGCGATCGCCGTAGGTGGATTCCATGACCACGTAATCCGTGCCCTCGATGGGATGCGGGTCTTGCAGGAAGGGACGGGACAGGTTGCCGATGTCGCCGCTGAAGGCGATGGAGCGCGTCTCGCCGTCTTCTGTGAGATAGAGTTCGATTGACGCGGCGCCGAGCAGATGTCCGGCATTCGTGAAACGCGCCTCCACATGCTCGCTGATGCGCAGCCGTTCGCCGTACCGGCACGGGCGCATGCGTTTTAAGAGGCCCTCGACGTCCTCCGTCGTGTAGATGGGCTGCACCTCATCCGCGCCTGCGCGCTTGCCCTTTCGGTTTTGCCATTCGGCTTCAAATTCCTGAATGCCCGCCGAATCGCGCAGCATGATGTCGCACAGGTTGCACGTTGCCCTCGTCGCCCACACGGTTCCGCGGAATCCGTTTTTGTAAAGGAGCGGCAGATTGCCCGAATGATCGATGTGTGCGTGGGTCAAAAGAACCGTATCCACCTTGGTGGGACTGATGGGCAGCGACTGCGTGACGAAGATATCGCGTCCCTGTTCCATGCCGCAGTCGATGAGGATTCGTTCGTTGGCCACCTCGACCAGCGTGAGGCTTCCGGTCACCTCGTGGGTCGCCCCGAGAAACGTAACTTTCATACTCATTTGAATGCCTTCCTTACGATAAATGCTTCAATGCAAGATCGATGGCGCACACGGTGAACAGCTGGTTGATGCGTCCGTTCGCAATCGCCTGATCCACTTCGCCGACCGACAAAAGAACTACCTCAATGTCTTCCGACACGTCAAATTCCGTCGCTTGGGTACAGGTGACATCGGTCAAAAGGTAGGTATGCACGCGGTTATTGCTCGTTGTCGGATTTGCATAGAGGCTCGAAAGTAATATGGGCGGATTTTGAGACGTATATCCCGTTTCCTCCCGTAGTTCCCGCGCGATGGCGATATCCGGAGGCTCGTCCGGCTTGAGTGCGCCGGCCGGCGTCTCGAGAAAGAAGCCGCCCGCGCCGTGGCGGTATTGCCGTTCCAGGACAATCTCCCGGTTCGGCGTGACCGCCACGCAGTTGACCCAGTCGACATACTCGTTGACGTGGTATTCCTCGATCACGAGTCCGCTGGGCAGCAGGCATTTGTCTGTGCGCAGATTGCCGTACTGTGTCTTATACAGATACTCACTTTTGAGAATCTTCCATTTGTTCATATCGATGCTCCGATCACATGTTGAGCTTCTGCTCGATCGGCATGACGAAAACCGTTGCGCCGCCGACCCTGGTCTCCACGGGGTAGACCACATGCATTCCCGTCTCCATCGCGTAGGGATAGGAGGGGAGTGTGATCTTTCTGGTCTTGCATGTATTGCGAATCAAGGCCAGCACCTCATCCATCCGGTCGTCTTCGACGCCGAGCATGAGCGTGGTATTTCCGGTGCGGAGAAATCCGCCCGTGGTCGCAAGTTTCGTCGCCCGGAAGCCTTCCTTCATGAGCTTGTTCAGCAGAGTCCTCTCGTCGTCATTCTGTATAATTGCGATAATGAGCTTCATCCGCACACACTCCCTTCCATACGTCTATCTTTGTTTCGGATGTCAAAAGTCCATTTCCTGGGATTTGCCACAATATATTGTGCTGACAATCGGTAACTAGCACAATATGTTGTGGCGCCGAGGGTGGAAATGGACTTTCGGCACCCTCAACATCTTTTACCCGCTGTGAGCGCCTGCACACACGCAACCGCGCTTGAATCGCCCACGAAAATCAGTCCGTCCCCGTCGTAGAGCTCGGCCTTTGGCCCGGGGGAGAGAATCACACGCTTCCCGCGCCGAATGCCCACGATCGTCGCGCCCGTCGTCTGCCAGAACTGCAGCGATCCAATGCTCTTCCCGATCAGTCTCGAGCCAGGCTCGATCTTCTCCTCGTAATACGGCATTTGCGGTCGCTGGACCTTCTGCGCCCGCGTCATCTCCGAGGCGATGTCCAGAATTTCGAGACTCAGGTCGCTGTGCCTCGATACCAGCTCCCTGAAACGCATTTCCAAGTCCTTGCGTTCCTCCTCTCCTTCGCGGCTTTTGACGTACTGCCGCGCGCTCTCCGCAGAGAGAGCGAACACGCCGCTTCCGGCGCGAATTTCGACAACCTTCATATCGGACAGGAGTTTCAGCGCCCGCCGGATCGTCTCGGGCGACACCCCATATTCGGAGGCGAGCAGAGACCGACCCGACATCTTCTTTTTAACCGGAATTTCGCTCGATGCAACACGTGCGGCAATGTCGTATGCGATTCTTTGATACTGGGGCAACGGTGCGTCATTCATGCCGCATGCCTCCCATCTTTTGTTAATTCAAGTATAAACAAACAACCGCCACGTGTCAAGAAGTATGGCGGTTGTTGATCCTTTGTTCACATTTCGTTTGATAAGATCGGGCGTACCTTTGTCTTGTATTCATGCCGCACATAGAGCGCGGCGGTGGTGGCGGCGCCCAGTTCCGCGAGGGGGAAAGCGAACCACACGGATTCGATGCCCCAAAGTTCATTGAGCAGGAAGGCACACGGAAGCAGGATCACCAGTTGGCGCAGAAGTGCGCCGTACATGTTGACCATGCCGTTTCCAAGCCCTGCGCATCCGAAGCCCGAGACGACCGCGATTGCCATGGGGATGAACGAGCTTGCGATGATTCGAAGCGCCGGAATGCCCAGGCGCATCATCTCGTCGCCCGCCTTGAACAGCATAAGCAGTTCGCGCGGGAAAAGTTCGAACGCGAGGGTACCAAATGCCATGATTCCCACCGCGATGAGCACCGTAAACCGGTACGCGGAGGCGACGCGACGTCCGTTCTTCGCACCGTAATTGAAGCCCACAATGGGAATGAGCCCCTGCGAGAGCCCGCTCACGGGCATGAAGACGAAGCTCTGGAGCTTGAAATAAACCCCGAACAGCGCAACGGCGGTGTCCGATGCGGCGAGCAGCTTATTCATGCCCAGGAGCATGATGCTCATCGTGGTCTGCACGACCATGGTGGGCAGTCCTACCTTATATATGGCTGAAATGGCCCCCCAATGCGGCCGAAATCCGCGAAATTGAAATTTAACGTCATGATTTTTAAACTGATTGAAGAGGAACGCGAGAATCGCGGCTGAAAACTGGCCGACCACCGTCGCGATGGCGGCGCCCGTGACGCCCATTTTCGGCATGCCCAGAAGGCCGAAGATGAAGATGGGGTCGAGCGCGATGTTCACGACCGCGCCGCTCGCCTGCGCGATCATGGAAAGAAACGAATTGCCGGTCGCCTGCAAAAGCCGTTCGCCCATGATCGCCAAAAAGACGCCCTGAGAGAAGATCAGGCAGATGCGCAGGTAATCCACGCCCATCTGCTCGATTGCCGGGTCCTTTGTAAACCAGGAGATGAACGGTCCCGTGACGAAAATGCCCAGGAGCACGAAGAGCGCGGCGCTGAAGAGCGCCAGCACCAAGCCATTTGTCGCAGCGGCGCCGACTTCCTCGTGCCGCCGCTCACCCAGCCGCCTGGAGAGCAGCGAGTTGACGCCAACGCCGGTTCCGACGGCCACCGCGATCATGAGCATCTGCACGGGGAACGCGAGTGCCGTCGCCGTGAGGGCGCTTTCGCTGACCCGCGCGACATAAATGCTGTCAACGATGTTATACATCGACTGCACGAGCATCGAGATCATGAGGGGGAAGGAGATGTTTGCAACGAGCTTTTTGATGGGCATTGTGCCGAGTTTGTTCCCGCGCTCAGTCATGAAAGCCCCTCCCCCCGCGTCCATGGCGTCCGCCGCCGCGATGGGGCGGGCGATGGAAGGGCCCCTGTTCGCGCGGCATTGATTTTTCCATATGCGCGTTGACCCGCGTAACCAGACCCAAAAGCTGTTCCTTTTCCTGCTCGTTCAGACAGCCAAAGAGACCGGATATCGCCTCCGCGCGCCGATTTGCGCACGCATGCGCCTCGCGCGCGCCAAGCTCGGTGAGAAACACGCGCATCATGCGCCGATCCTCCGCGCTCGCGCGCCGTTCGACAAGACCCGCCGCCTCGAGTTTCCCCAGCACCTCGCTCAGCGAACCCGAGCGCACGAATACAAGGTCCTGCAGCTCCCGCTGCGTAATTCCGTCGTTTTCCAGGAGGATGCCAAGCAAACGGCCCTGTCCGGCGCGGCTGTCGGACATTGCGTGCATGTTGCGCGCGAGGATATGCAGCGCCGCGTGAAGTTCATGATCGTTCATGGTCTGTCTCCGTTCGTTTCTTTTGTCATGGAATGAGTATAACAAATATGCGGCAGAATGTAAAGGTACCGTGCGATTAATGGGTTGACGATTTCTTGTAAGAAGTGTATAATATGTTAAATCATAACGGTGGGGAGGGATTGCGGTGCTTCAACAGGTGATGACAAGGCCGGGGGAAATTGAATTCCAGGACGTGCCGATTCCGCAGATTGGGGAAAACGAGGTGCTCATCAAGATCATGCGCATCGGCATCTGTGGATCAGACATCCATGTATATCACGGGGAGCATCCTTTCACGAAATATCCCGTTACACAGGGCCATGAGGTATCCGGCGAGATCATGAAAATCGGCGCGCAGGTACATGGATTGCGGGCCGGGCAGCGGGTGACCGTGGAGCCCCAGGTGGTATGCGGAAAATGTCATCCATGCCGCAACGGGAAATATAACCTATGTGAAAAGCTCCGGGTGATGGGCTTTCAGACGACCGGAACCGCCTCGCACTTTTTTGCCGTGGATCAGAAGCGCGTGACGCCGCTTCCGGACGACATGAGTTTTGACGAAGGCGCGGTGGTCGAGCCGCTGGCGGTGGCCGTCCACGCGGTCAGGCAGATGGGCGCGGTCGAAGGGCTGAATGTCGCGGTTTTGGGGGCCGGCCCCATCGGAAATCTGGTCGCGCAGGTGGCGAAGGGATTGGGCGCCGCGTCCGTTTTGATCACGGATGTCAGCGATTTTCGGCTCCAGAAGGCGCGGGCGTGCGGCATTGCGCACACCGTCAATACGAGGGAGCAGGACTTTACAAAGGCGATGGTCGAGGCGTTCGGTCCGGACAAGGCGGACGTGATCTACGACTGCGCGGGCAACGATGTGACCATGGGGCAGGCGATTGCCGGGGCGCGCAAGGGGAGTACAATCGTTCTGGTTGCGGTGTTTGCCGGCAAGGCAAACATTGACCTGGCGGTGCTCAACGACCACGAGCTCACGCTGAAAAGTTCAATGATGTACAGACACGAGGATTACGAGGGCGCGATTGCGCTCATTCAGGCGGGATGCGTGAAACTGCGGCCCCTGATCACGAAGCATTTCGCGTTTCGGGAGTACGGCGACGCATACCGGTTCATCGATCAAAACCGGGAGATGACGATGAAGGTGCTGATCGACGTGAACTGACCCCCGCACGGGAAAATGACGGCAAGCAGCCGAATCAAATGAAGGGTGATCGATGATTGATATCAAGGCGGCAAAGTACACGGACTATTACAAGGATCATAATAACAGCGGCGGACCCGGCGGACTGGAATTGGCGGAGTTTTTGGCAGAGAAAATGTCGATACAGCCGGACAGGAAACTGATCGACATCGGATTCTTTCGCGGCTATCAGACGTGTTTTCTGGCCAAGGAATACGGCGTTGACATCGTAGCAATCGATCCCGGCGGAGAACTTTTCGGCATCCCATACGGAATCGAGCCTTTGATGGAAAATGCGCGCGCATACGGCGTTGAGAATCGGATTCTCGGCATCAAAACGGGTGTCCCGGATACGCTTTTGCCCTGTAATTATTTTGATTACGCATACACCACCACCTGCCTCGAAATGCTGCGGGAATCGCAGGGCGCCGAAGGCTACGCAGCCGCGCTCAAGGAGGTGCGCCGCATACTCAAAAAGGGCGGCACTCTGGGGTTGGCCGAGCCGATGCGCCGCGCGGTTCCGATTTCGGATGAAGCCGCGGCGTACGCGAAAGAGTACAATTTCGACAAATGTTTTGTGACGGATGAAGAGGTAAAGAGTGCCGTCATCGAAGCCGGATTTACGGTGCTTGAATCCGGCTACTGCAAAGACGCGGACAAATGGTGGCTGGACCACGTTCGCTTCGATGACCCGGACGCCCAATATACCAAGGCCATACGGTCGCTGGTGCCGAGCGGATGGCTGTCGTTTGGGTATGTGATCGCCATAAAATAACGGCCATTCTTCGTGGCTTTTCCGAAATCGGAGAGCCCGTCGCGCGTGCACCGCGGTGGGCTTTTTTGTCGATTTTGGGGGAGGAGCGGAACCACATTGGGAGTAAAGTTCGCACCGATGTTTCGGCCGATTGATTCGATCTTGCGAAAGATGGGGATATCTTTGTTGCGTGCAAATCATTATTCACATGTTTCAATATAAAAATCCAAGAAAACGGATCATTTAAAACGATAAAAATACAATATGCGATACAAATATCCTATTGAATATTGGACGAATCTGTGCTATGCTTCCCAAAAAGGTAAGGCGGGGAACGGATATGGCGAAAATGACGACGCAGGAGCGCGTAAAGAGGATGTACGAGCATCGGGATGCCGACCGGGTGCCCGTGATGGATTCACCCTGGAAGGAGACCATCGAGCGCTGGATGAGCGAGGGAATGCCGACGGAGGACTACATAGCGCATTTTGACCTTGACCGGACGGCGTACATATCGACCGATAATTCCCCGCAGCTTCCGGAGACCATCGTCTCCGAGGACGACGCGTACATCATCAGAACCACGAAGTGGGGCGCGACGACGCGCACATACAAAAAGCTGACCACAACGCCGGAGCATCTTGGTTTTTCGGTCACGACGCCGGATGCCTGGGCGAAGGTCAAGGAGCGCATGGTTCCCTCCGACGACCGCATTCCGTGGGCGTGGCTGAAGAAGAACTACAAAAATTGGCGCGAAGAGGGTCGCTGGATTACGGGCGGGCTATGGTTTGGGTTTGACATCTCGCATTCCTATATGCTAGGCACCGAAACCATGCTGATGGCGATGCTCGAGGAACCGGAGTGGGTGGCCGACATGTTCAACCACGAATTGGACGTGTCGCTTGCGATGCTTGAACGCATCTGGGACGCCGGCTACACGGTGGACGAGGTGCATTGGTATGACGACATGGGGTACAAACAGTCGCAGTTTTTCTCCATGCGCGTGTACCGCGAGCTGTTAAAGCCCGCACATCAGCGCGCCATCGACTGGGCGCATGCGCACGGTTGCGTTGCGCGGCTCCACTCGTGCGGCGACGTGATGCCCTATGTGCCGGAGCTGGTTTCGATGGGGCTGGATGGCCTCAATCCCCTCGAAGTCAAGGCCGGGATGAAGCCCACAGAGCTGAAAAAGGAATTCGGTGACAAGCTGCTTTTCCACGGCGGGATCAATGCGGTCAACTGGGATAAACCAGACGTGATCACCGCGGAGATCGAGCGCGTGGTGCCAATCATGAAGGAAAACGGGGGATATATATTCGCGTCGGATCACTCGATTCCGCCCCATGTGAGCTATCAGGATTTTGCGAATATCATCAATACAGTGAAGCGGGTGGGGAGCTATTGAAACTCGAGACGAGCAGGATCAATCCGGTGCTTCTGCGCGCCACATACTACGATGGCTATCAGCACGATGTGCATGAGATGGCGCAGCGCGTCGTATATGATTACGAATTTGAGTACTTCGTGAAGAGCGACGGCGGGATTCTCATCGACGGCGCATACAATCGGTTCCACGCGGGCGACATGAATGTGCGCAGGCCCGGCCAGACTGTGCGCGGGGTTGGGCGATATGCGTGCTTTTTGATCTGCGTGGATATGACCGGAAACGCGCAGCGCGCGCAGGAATATCTGCTGGGCACAAACGCCGAGGCGCAGCCCGTCTATGAAAATCCGGTGCTCGACCGATTGCAAGGGAAGATCGCCGTGCGCGCACGCGCGCAGGTGGAAAAGCTTCTGACCCGGTTGAAGCTCGACGCCGGTCTGCGCGGCGATCTGCGCGTGCTGGATGCCAAGGCTGCGCTGATGGAACTGATTCGCCTGCTGGCTTCCGAGGTGACGGAAATCGAGCAGCCCCACAGCAAGACCATTTCGGAGGCGATTGAATACATCTCCACGCGGTATTCGGAGCCCATCACCATCGGCGCGCTCGTGCGGTCATCGGGCATGAGCCGCGCGGCGTTCTTTGCGGCGTTCAAGCGCGAGGCGGGGGTGACACCGCTTCAAATGATGACGGATCTGCGGATCGAGAAGGCGCGGCTTTTTCTCATGCTGTCCGAGTTTTCGGTTGCGGAGATCGGCAGGCTATGCGGCTATCAGGACAATGCGTACTTTACGCGGGTGTTTTCGCGCCAGGAAGGGATGACGCCATCCGAGTACCGAAGAGCGCATGCGAAGACGATTGTCCAATAAATGCCATCATATTCTACGCTTAAGCGCATCTGCGCGCAAAAGGAGTCCGAATCAAAATATAGAATTTCGATGATAAACCATAGAAATCCTTTGAAACTGCAGCCGCGTTGACCGTTCGCATTGACAAGCTGAAACGGATATGTTACAATGTCGCCATTATTAGTTAAGGCGCACAGGTGTAAAAGCGATGCAAGTAACAATCAAAGACATCGCGCGCGCATTGGGGTTGTCCCCGGCTACGGTTTCACTCGCATTGAACGAAAGTCCGATGGTCAATCCCGATACAGCCAAGAGGGTCAGATCCGAAGCGCAACGCGTGGGCTACGTTCCCAACCAGTATGCGCGGGGATTGGCGCGTGGGAAGAGCGGCATAATCGCGCTCGTGGTTCCGGAAATCAGGAATGACTATTTTGCATCTCTCGTCGATTACGCGACAGAGGCATCAAAACAGTCCGGCTACAATATTTCAGTCTACATATCCAATGAATCACTCGAAGATGAAAAGCGGATTTTTAGAAAGCTGCTTCAGCAGAATGTCGAGGCTGTGATTATTGCGCCCGTCGATCATCCGTCGCAGGACGACGAATACATGGGCTGGCTGCGCGAGTGCGGCGTGCCGATTATATTTGCGTCTTCGAAGTATGACAATGTACACGAACCATGCGTGATGTGCGATCTGCGCGCCGGCATGGAAGTATTGACGGAGCATTTATGCGAGCAGGGTTTGAAGCGCGTGGCGCTTTTAAACGGTTCGCAGTCCGTCTTTACATTTGACCTGCGCGAATCGGGATATCTTGCCGCGATCCGCAAATACGGCATAAAGCCCGAGGTATACCGCGTGACGCACGTCGGATATCAGGAAGCGTTTGGTTGCGCATATATGCTGGAGGACCTTCCGGATGCGCTCATCTGTGTCAACGACATATCTGCCCTTGGCGCGTTGAATGCAATGATTGCGCGCGGCATTTCAGTGCCGCATGACATCCGCATCGCGGGCTTTGACGATTGCGTCTATTCACAGGTTGCGGCGGTGCCGCTGACGACCGTTTGCCAGGACGTACGGGAGATTGCGGAGCGGATGCTCTCCATGGCGAAGGCGCGCATTGAGAACCCGCGCAAAAAGGTGCACGACGTGATCGTGCCCTGCGCGCTGGTTACCCGGCACTCCACTGCGGCAATCGACGCATGATAATGACACGCAAAAATGCGTATACGGCAAAAAAGGGTATTGACAAATCTCTCCCTTTGCGCTATTATATTTCTTGTCGCTGCGAACGACCAGGGTCCCAGCCTGAGGGAGCATAGCTCAGTTGGGAGAGCACCTGCCTTACAAGCAGGGGGTCACAGGTTCGAGCCCTGTTGTTCCCACCACATGCGGTCCGGTAGTTCAGTTGGTTAGAATGCCAGCCTGTCACGCTGGAGGTCAGGGGTTCGAGCCCCCTCCGGATCGCCATTTGCCTTGGTAGCTCAGTCGGTAGAGCATGTGACTGAAAATCACAGTGTCGGTGGTTCAATTCCGCCCCAAGGCACCATGAGCGGTAGTAGCTCAGTTGGTAGAGCGCCACCTTGCCAAGGTGGAGGTCGCGAGTCCGAGTCTCGTCTACCGCTCCATTTAGCGTGGTGCCATCGCCAAGTGGTAAGGCAAAGGTCTGCAAAACCTTTACTCCCCAGTTCGAATCTGGGTGGCACCTCCATGAAGGGCCTGTCACGTCGTGGCGGGTTTTTCTTGCTTTTTGGCGCGCGCACTCCATCCACGGCAGAACCGCGTTTTCGGCTCCTTTTGTCCCCGGCTTTGTCGCTCTCCGCAAAGGCGCAGGCGGAAAGTCCGCCTTTGGCTGCTGCACCTCGGCGCCTTGTCCTGAATAAAAATCTGTTGCTGCGGTTTTTCTCATGATTTCCGCGTGTTGCTCTCGTACCCCATCCACGGCAGAACCTCGTTTTCGGCAATCCCTTTCGTCCCTGGCCTTGTCGCTCTCCGCTTGACGCGGGCGGAAAGTCCGCCCCTGGCTGCTACGCCCGTGCGCCGGCTTCGTGCCAGGAACAAAAGGGCTGTGCCGAATGCCGGTGCTACTGTCATGGATGGGGTACGAGTCAACCTTCGAAGATCTGCCGCAGTTCGATTTCGCCTTCGCCGTGTCCCAGAGGATCTGGCATGCGCATGGCCCAGCGAACCGCTTCTTCCCGGGACTTCACATCGATCAAAATAAACCCGGCGATTAAATCGTCAGAATCAAAGGGACCGTTTGTCACGACGGGTGCTTCGCCCGGATTGGGGAACGATATGCGCAGGCCGTTGTCGCTCGGATAGAGTCCCTTTGCCATGATCCGGATGCCGGCAGTCACCAATGCATCGTTATATTGAGACATGGCCTCCTCGAGCGCCTCACTGGGATGATTTCCGGCTTTTGATGCCTTGACGAACAGGATAAAGAGCATATCTGAACCTCCTAAAATGAATTGACCCATATATAAACGTACACTCGATCCGGTGAAACATGCGCAATCAGGGGCCAATGTGTGATATAATGACACAAAAAAGAGAAGGATGTTTACAGGATCGGAAGGGATGTGCTTGATGGACGAATTTGTGATTCCCTCGCTTTCCGTCGGCACGGGCGAGGCATTGCCACACGTGGAGGCGATCGGCGAAACGTTTGCCGGGCGCGGCTATTTTCTGCGCAAGCGCGTTGCGCAGCGCCAGTACATGACGCTTTATATCGGGAAAGCGGAGACATCGGTGGCGCAGGAAACGGGCGAGGTGCCAAAGCCGCTGAACGATTTTTATGAGCATTTGACGGCGCAGAAAAATCGGATGTATTTACTGCAAATGACGCTCGAAGGACGCGGGTTGATCGATTACGGCGGGGAGACGCGACTTCTTGCGCCGGGCGAATTCTTGCTGATCGACTGCGGCGCGGATCATTATCTGCGCACCGACCCCGAAACAGGCGACTGGCACGTCCTGTGGGCGTATCTCTCCGGTCCGTGCGTCGGCCGCTACTATGATGCGTTTATCGGCAAAAACGCGGGACAATGCGTCGCGCGGATGCCGGAGGAAACTGCCGTCGAAAAGGGGATCCGCACGATCCTCGAAATGTATCGCGCGCGCATGGCAGATCAGCAGATTGATTTGCCCGCGGCGGCCCTGATCCTCGATCTGCTCTCGCGGTGTGTGAATGCCGCGCATCCGGGCGCGGAGGCGGAGCGGATTCCGTCGTTTGTGTGGCAGGCGCGGGCGTACATGACGAAGCATTACGCGGAAAAGGTGACGTTGGACAAGCTCGCGACGCTGTTTTCGATCGACAAGTTTTATTTGCAAAAGCTCTACACGCTGCATTTTGGACTTTCGCCGAATGAGTATTTGATCACGACACGCATGCATCGCGCGAAGGAAGCGCTGTGTGCGACGGAATTGTCGGTTGGCGAGATTGCGGAGCGCGTGGGCATGGGCAGCGCATCCTATTTCGTGCGGCAATTTAAAAAGCGCGAGGGCATTACGCCGGCGCGCTACAGGCAAATGATGCATCCGATTGCAAATGCGGGAAACGACTAGTAGTCCGCGAAGCCTAACTCCCGCGATATGGCTGGATCTTTTCCCGCCCAGCTTTGTCGCCTTCCGCTTGACGTAACGCTGCTACGTCTGCGCTCCGGCTTCGCGCTGGACGGAAAAATCTCTGC
>JAEZSP010000005.1 GCA_023421735.1 Bacillota bacterium
GAGGAAGCGATTGGGAGAGCGATAGCCAAGGGGGCGCATCGGGATACCGTTTGATCGACTTTGGTAGGCAGCTAGCTGCCTACCAAAGTCAGCGAAATCGTAGAAGGTATGCGAGTTGTAAAAACGCTCCTGGTCATTTCTATGGTTCCGCTTGACATGGTCGGAAAGTCCGCTCCCGGCTGCTTGGTCGGCGCATTCTGCAAGCGCAATCAGCGGTGCGACACTGCCGCCGAAATCTCATCTTGTCAGCGCGCTTGCTCTGTGCGGTACAGGCCTGGAAGAAGCGGTTTAGACTTGCGGCAGCAACTGATTATTTCCGTATGGATTGAGCGTAGCGTAAACAAATCAGGCAGACCCGAACCCATAGAAAGACGCCCGTGAATCGGTTTTCGATTTAGGATTCACGAACGTCTGGTCATTCTGGGCGAGTCAGTTTTCTCTCGTTAATCGGCGTACAGGCATGCGGCAAAGCGGCCGGGAGATACTTCGCGCAAATCAGGGCGTTCCTGCAGACAGTCTTTTTGCCGCTTGGGACAGCGCGGATGAAATGCACAGCCGGAGGGCAGGCGCAGCAGGCTTGGCACCTCGCCGGTCAGCGGAATGTGCTCTCTGCGCTCCTGCGCGGGGGAAAGGATGGAGGAAAGCAGCGCGCGCGTATAGGGATGACGCGGATCCTCATAGATCGATTCGACCGGCCCGTATTCCACGAGCCTGCCCAGATACATGACGCCAATCCGGTCGCTCATGTACTGCACCACGTTCAAGTCGTGGGAGATGAATAGATACGTGAGATTCCGGCTCTTTTGCAGATCCTTGAGGAGGTTCAGAATCTGGGACTGTATGGAAACATCCAGCGCCGAAACCGCCTCGTCCGTCACGAGCATTTTTGCCTCCAACATGAGCGCGGCTGCGATGCTCACGCGCTGGCGCTGCCCACCGCTCAGTTCACCCGGATACCGCGTGAGAAAACGTTCGTCAAGCCCAACTGACGCGAGCGTTTCGACCACCTTTTGCCGTCGCGTCGATCGGTCATGGGAAAAGTGAATTTTGAGCGGTTCTTCGACGATCCAGCCGATTTTTTTCTTGGGATTGAGCGAGGCATAGGGATCCTGAAATATGACCTGCACGTCCCTGCGCATCTGTTTGCGCGCCGATGTGCGCATATCGCGCACAGGTGCGCCTTCGTAGGCGATGTCGCCTCCGCTGGGCGCAAGGAGCCCGGCGAGCAGATGCCCGGCGGTCGTCTTCCCGCAGCCGGATTCGCCCACCAGTCCGAACACTTCGCCGGGATATATCTGTAAATTCAGGCCGTCTACCGCCCGTATTTCCTTCTTGCCGAATCCCACGCCTGTGCGCACCATATATCGCTTGGTGAGCGAGCGGGCTTCGATCAGCGGTCTTTTAGATTGCAATCCGCTTCTCTCCTCTCAGGTGGCAGCGCACCTTCCGGCCATCAGACGCCGCCGTCAACGCGGGCATTTCATGCGCGCAGTGGGCAATTCCTTCCGAGCAGCGCCCGTAAAAGGGGCATGCGCTGCGGGAACGTCCTTCAAGCGACGGAACAGTGCCGGGGATGCTGTAGAGTGCAGACCCGCGCTTGAACGACGTGGGGATGGAATTGAGAAGTCCCTGTGTGTAGGGATGTGCGGGGGTGCGGAGTACATCCGGCGTTGCTCCTTCTTCGACCACATAACCCGCGTACATGACCACGATGCGCGTGCAGACGTGCCGCACCACGCCAAAATCGTGTGAGACGAGCAACATCGATGTTGAAAACTTCCGATTCATTTGCCGGATGAGTTCCAGAATTTGATACTGAATGGTCACATCCAGTGCGGTCGTCGGTTCATCGGCAATCAAAAGCCCCGGCGTATTCATGAGCGCCATGGCGATGACGATGCGCTGCTTCATGCCGCCCGACAGTCGATGCGGATATTCGCGGTACAGCGATTGCACGCGCGAGAGGCCTACGCTGCGCAGCATTTCAAACGTCGCGGCGCGCGCCTTGATCTTTCCCGCGCCAGGATTGTGTAAAAGGAATGCCTCGGCGATTTGCCGACCCACCGGAATCAGCGGATTGAGCGCGCGACCCGGTTCCTGAAAGATCATGGCGATCTCCCGGCCTCGCAGCGAACAGCGCTCCTTTTCACGCAGTGTGGTCAGCTCGTTTCCCCGATAGCGAATTTCGCCCCCGGCGATTCGCGCGGCGTCGGGCAAAAGTCCCATGATGGCAAGCGCGGTCATGCTCTTGCCGCAGCCGGACTCGCCCACCAGCCCCACTGTCTCCGCGCGTCCGATTGTCAGGCAGACATCATTGAGGACGGGTTTCGGCGTTTTCCCTGTCCGGATTTCCACATTCAGCCCGCGCACGTCGAGTATGTTTTCCATGTGCTTAGACCCTCCTCTCGGAAAGATCCCGGATGCCGTCGCCCAGAAGGTTGAAGCCGAGCACCATCGCGGTGATCGTGCTGCCTGGGATGACGACGTACCAGGGTTGGGTCAGAAGATAGCTTTGCGCCTCGAAAAGCATCTTGCCCCAACTTGGATCGGGCGGCTGAATGCCCAGACCCAAATAGCTGAGTCCCGCTTCCGCCAGCACCGCGCCCGAAAATCCGAGCGAGGCGGTGACGAGAAGAGATGAGAGGATATTGGGCAATATGTGCAGCGCCATGATCCGCAGATGGGACGCGCCGCGCGCCCGCGCTGCACTGATGTAATCCATTTCCTTGATCTGCAAAAAACCCGCGCGCGTGATGCGGCAAAAACGCGGCACGGACATGACGCCCAGTGCGATCGCGGTATGAAACGCGCCCGGGCCAAGTGCCGCGATGAAGATGAGCGCGAGAATCACGCCCGGGAACGCCATCTGCGCATCTGTGATCCGCATGATCACCTCGTCGAGGAGGCCACCGAAGTATCCGGCAACGGCACCCAGAAACAGGCCGACCACAAGACCGGCGCCCACGGCGAAAAAACCGACGAAAAAAGTCACCTGCGCGCCCTTGATGATCCGGCTGAAGATGTCACGCCCGAAGTTGTCTGTGCCCAACAGATGCTGGATCGAGGGATGCAGAAAGCTCGCCTTCGTGTTCATCTCGTTATAGTCATACGGAATATAAACGAGGCTTAGGAGCATCAGCAAAAAAAGCGCCGAAATCAGCGCAGCGCCGATCCAGAGATTGTAGTTTTTCTTGTTCTGTTGCATGTCATTGTCCTATCGAAGTTGAATGCGCGGGTCGATAAGGGTATATAAAACGTCTACGAAGGCGTTAAGCGCCACGACCGTCACCGCGAGGTAGAACACCAGCGCCTGCACCATGGGCAGGTCCCGATTGCCAATTCCTGAAATGACGAGTCGGCCGATCCCGGGGAGGTTGAACACGTTTTCCACGATGATGCTGCCGCCCAATACCTCGGAGAGCATCATACCGAGTATGGTGATGGTGGGGAGAAGTGCGTTTCTGAGAATGTGCCGGAAGAGCGCCGCGTTCTTTGTCAATCCCTTGCTGCGCGCGGTGCGCACATAATCCATCTGCATCTGATCGAGCAGCGTATTTTTCAGGTACCGAATCACCACCGCGGATGTGCCGATGGAGATGGCGCACGCCGGTAGCGTCAGCGAGCGGACGGCGCGACCAAAGCTTTGCGTAAACGGCACGAAATCGCCGGAGGGGAACCAGCGCAGTGTCACCGAAAACACCAGAATCAGCATCATGCCCACCCAGAAGGAGGGCACGGAGACCCCTAACTGGGTGAGTGCGGACAAAAGCGTCGCAAATCGGCTGTTATTGTACTTCGCAAGGAAGATTGAAACGGGAACTGCGACCACGATGGTTATGAGAATAGACAAAACGGAGAGCGATACCGTGACCGGCAGGCTCGACGCCATGAGCGTGGCGACCGGACGCTGATAGCGGAGCGAATCGCCAAGCTGTCCCTGAAAAAGGTTCTCGATCCAGTTGACGTACCGCGCGCCCAATGGCTGATCCAAACCCAGCTTGGCTTCCAGCGCCTGCACTTGGAGCGGATCCGCATCCGCTCCAAGGATAATCGAGGCCGGATTGCCCGGCAGGATTTGAAACGCGGCGAAGGTCAACAGCGAGATGAAAAGGAGCGTCGCGCAGACCGACAAGAACTTTCTGACCGCGTATGCCATGGCTTATTTTGCGACCGTCAAATCGCTGAGGTTGTAAAACGACACGGGATAGATCTTGAAGCCGCTGACGCGATCGGCGACGGCGTACACCGCGCCGGGATCCTGAATGAACACGGTTGCGGCCTTGTCGACGAGAACCTGCTGGCACTTTTTGTAAATCTTCGCGCGTGCCGCCTGATCGGTGGTCGCGGAAGCCTCGGCAATCAGCGCGTCGTATTCCGGATCGGAGAAGTTGAAGTAGTTGCGGGCATAAGTGGAGGAGAAGCGGTTGAGGAAGTCTTGCGGGTCGAGCTTTCCGCTGTGGCCGATGATGGTTGTCTCGTAATCCTCGTTGGTATACACGCCATCGAGCCACTGCGCCCATTCAACGGGTTTGATTTCCAGGGTTACGCCGATTTTCGCAAGCTGATCCTTGATGACCTGTGCGGTATCCACATGCGTCTGATAATTGGAGGGCACCGTGCAGGTGAGGGTGAAGCCGTCGGGATAGCCCGCATCGGCAAGCAACTGCTTGGCCTTTTCGATGTCCTGATTGTAGACGGTCAGGTTGTCGTTGTAATAAACGGCCATGCTGGGGCTCAGGAAGGAGTCCACGCGCGTGCCGCTGCCTTCCATGACCGCGTCGATGATCTCCTGCTTGTCGATGGCATAGCAGATGGCCTTGCGCACGTTTTCATTATCGAGCGGCGCAACGGCGTTGTTGAGCGCGAACACCTGCACCATGTTGAGCGGGCCCTGCACGATCTGGAAGCCGTCGCCCAGCGCGGGAATGTTGCGGGGGCTGACACCCGCGATGTCCAGTTCGCCGGTCTTGAGTGCCATGAGCCGCGCGTTCTCATCGGTCATGATGACGAATTCGACGCGGTCGACAGAGGGCATGCGCGCCTCGGTGGTCGAATAAGCGGCGTTCTTTTCGAGCACGACCTTCTGACCCACCACGTACTCCACGAAGTGATAGGGGCCGGTGCCGATTGGCAATGTCGCATTGTCGTCGTAACCTGCCTCGCACACGGAGACCGTGCACTTGGTCAAAAAGCCCGCGTCCATCTGCTTGAGCGTAAGAACGGCCGTGAAATCGTCCGGCGTTTCCACCTTCTCGAGCGCCGCTGAAATGGTAGAGCTGAGCGCCTCGCCGCCGGAAAGGCCCGCAGGCTTCTCATAGGTGTACTTCACGTCGGCGGCGGTGAAGGGGTTGCCGTCGTGGAAGGTGACGCCCTCTTTGAGATGGAAAGTGTAAGTAATGTTATCATCCGAAATCTCGTAAGATTCGGCGAGCGCGGGAATGAACGCGCCGGTCTCATCGAAGGCCAGGAGACCTTCGAATACGTTCATCATCATGGACGATGTGTCGGTCGCGGCGGAAAGCATGGGGTCGAGATTGTCCGGCTCGGAGCCGATCGCGATTTTCACCGTGGTCTGTTCGGCGGCGGCAAACGCGCCCGCCGCGATGCTCGCCGTCATGACGAGCGACAGAAGAAGCGCCAGAACGATCTTTCCGGTTTTCATAAGATACTCTCCTTTTTTGTCCTTGGTTTTTTAGAAGGCTATATGGTTATTTGCATGCCCCGCGCGGCGAGCATAAGGTCGCCTGTGTACTGCTCACTCGCTTCGGCACGCAATTGTTTGATGTCTCCAAAGTGCGGAAAGTGCGTTAGCAAAAGCTGTCCGACGCCCGCCTTTTGCGCCAGAATGCCGGTCTGCGCGCTGGTCAGATGCATGTCCTTCGCAATGGCAGCCTGCGCGGCATAAAAGCTCGACTCACAAAGGAACAGATCCGCACCCCGTGCAAAATCGGCAAGCGCCTCGTCATACCCCGTGTCGCCCGAATAGACGAGCGCTTTTCCACCCGCCGTAAACCGGAGCGCATAGGAAGGGATCTCGTGTATGTTTGCGTGCGCTTCGACGTGAAACGCGCCTATGTCAAATGATAATTCGGGCAGATAGCTGTCACCCGTGCAATATTCGCCGTATGTGAGCCTGTCTAAACCGTCCGGCCCCCAGGCGGCGAGCGGTGTGCTTCTGCGGCGGAGCAGCATGTCGATCATCGCCGCGTGATGCAGACAACCGAGATCCGCGTCGTGATCGGGATGATAATGGGAGACGACCAGCGCGTCAAGCGCGGGGAGCGGAAGGACCGTCTGGAGCCGTGCGAGGACGCCGCTCCCGCAATCGACGAGAATCCGGGTTCCGTCCGCCTCGAGAAGGTATCCGGAAGTGGCGCCGTCCGGCTCCGGATATGCGCCGAAACAGCCGATCACAGTGAGCTTCATATCGCTTCCTCCATGCCAAGATATGCGGGAATCGCTCACACGCCAGGAATGATGTGCGGATGATCGATTTCTTCAATCCCGAGCCAGCCATATGGATTGATAAGCAGCGTTTCCATGCCTGCGCCGTGCGCGCCGACTACGTCGTCATAATAATTGTCGCCCACATAGATGGCCTGATCGGCCGTCACGCCGAGGGCCTGAAGCGCAATGTGGAATATTTCTGCATGGGGCTTTTCGACGCCCGCTTCGTCGGATACCACAACAGCGTCCATGAACGCCATAAGACCCACATCCTGAAGCACGCGGCGCGCTGGTACAACGCGGCACGTGGAACTTGCACCAATGTCATGCACAAATCGAACAGGATGCAGTTTGCGTTTTCAAATGGCGCGCGAATAATGGGGGACACTCCTTTGTCGCGGTTGTTTTTACGCGGTGACACCATGCGAGGAAAAAGGCCATGGCGTCCGCCGCTCTTTTTTATTTTATCTGCGACATGCAAAAGACGAATACCGGGCTTATCAGTTTTGTGTAAAGTGGGCTTGCGTGGATCGGGACAGCAATATAGATGAAACAAAAAATTGTCGTGCGATGGGAGAATTTACATTTGGAAGATATTTGGCTGACTTTATTCTGCCTATCGTGCCTTATATTGAAGGTCAGGTGGTGTTTTGATTGCGCATACGGATTCAAGGCGTTTCAAAGGCGTTTGGCGATAAGCCTGTCATCAGGCATGTCGATCTCGACATCGAGAGCGGCTCATTTACAACTTTGCTTGGCCCATCCGGCTGCGGAAAGACGACGATTCTGCGCATGATCGCGGGACTCGAACATCCGGACGCGGGTGAGATTTCATTTGACGGCGCATACGTCTTTTCCCGGGAAAAAGGCGTCACCGTGCCGCCCGAGCGGCGCGGACTTGGTTTTGTGTTTCAGGATTTTGCGCTCTGGCCGCATATGACGGTGTTTGAAAACGTGGCCTTCGGTCTGCGCGCACAGAAAAAGGCGGAAAACCTGACGGCACGGGTCGCGGAAGCGTTGGAAGCCGTGCGACTTGTCGGCTATGAGAAGCGGTATCCGCACCAGCTTTCGGGCGGTCAGCAGCAGCGCGTGGCTTTTGCGCGCGCCATCGTCATCAGACCCCGCTGCATCCTCTTTGATGAGCCGCTCTCCGCGCTCGATGCACTTTTGCGCGAGGAAATGCGCGCGGAACTTAAGCTCCTGACCAAAAACCTTGGCATTACATCCGTCTTTGTCACGCATGATCAGACGGAGGCCATGAGCCTTTCCGACCGGATCGCCGTTTTCAAGCAGGGGACGCTTCTACAATATGATACGCCCGAGGCCATTTACCGCGCGCCTGCAGATCCGTTTGTGGCGCGCTTTGTGGGCAAATCAAACTGGCTTGACGAGGCCATCATGGTTCGTCCGGAGAAGATGAGCCTTTCGCCCATCGAGGGCGCCGTCACGGTGCCCATGAAGGTTTCGCTCGTCCAGTACATGGGCGACGGCTACGAGGTGACGCTCTCGGATGCGGATCACACGTGGCACTTTTTCACCCGTACCAGGCCGCCCGCCGGAGAACGGGCGCTTGTTCACATAAAACGGGAAGACCTCATCACATTCAAGGGAGGAACCTCAGCATGAAGAAACTCATTTCGCTGGTTTTGATCCTCGCAATGGCGCTCACGTTTGCCATCGGCGCTTCCGCAGAAGGCAAAGTCACCGTCTACGCGCCCAGTCCGACCGGACTTGCCGACAAGATCGCCGCGGGATTTACCGCCAAGACCGGCATCGATGTCGAAATGTTCCAAGGTACGACCGGTGAAATTCTCGCCCGTCTCGAGGCTGAAGCCGCCAACCCCGTGGCAGACGTCGTGATCCTTGCAAGCTGGTCCGACGGTCTGACGATGAAGGCACAGGGCAACCTCGAATCCTATGCACCCGCGAACGCCGAACTTTTGGACGCGGGTTGGATCGATGAGGATTCCACGCTCTGCGGCTATTCCGCATCCGCGATGGGCGTCATCTACAATACGACGCTCTTCCAGACGCTCGACGCCGACTGGTCGGCGCTTGCGGACGCTGCGTATAAGGACGAAATCTGCATTCCCGATCCGGAAAAATCCGGTTCCTGCAAGGACTTTCTGGCGGGTTTTGTGACCGGTGTGGATGGTGCGGACGCCATCCTCGAAGGCTGGGTGGCCAATGGACTGACAGTTCCGGGCGCGAACAAGGCGGCGCTTGAGGCGGTCACCACTGGCGAAAAGGGCATTCTGATTGCGGGCGTCGATTACAACGCGTATTCCTCCATCGCCAAGGGGGAGCCCCTCGCGGTTTACTATCCGGCAACCGGAACGGTCGTCAACCCCCGACCGGCAATGATCCTCAAGACCGCGCCGAACATGGAGAACGCCAAGCTCTTCATGGATTATCTGCTCTCCGACGAGGCGCAGCAGATGGTCGCGGATGCCTATCTGCTCCCCGGCCGCGTCGACATCACCTGCGCAAACCGTGCGAACCTCTCCGAGATTCCGCAGATGGCGACCGATTGGGAAGCTATGATGTCGATTTCCACCGAAACGGCGCAGAAGCTCAACGCGATGTGCCAGTAATCAAATGAATCCGGCGCGGCGCGCGGCGCAAGCCCCGCCCGCGCCTTTTTTGAAAGGTTCGTCATGCGATACGCTCAGTTGAAAATCCTCGTGCCGATTCTCGTACTTGCGGTCCTGATTCTCTGCCCGGTCGCAATGATCTTTGCGCGCGCATTCGGCGCGGCGGACGGATTCTGGGTCACGTTTGCGCACACGGGGAATGCGGAAGCGATTCTGAATTCACTGGTGCTGGGTGCGGCGGTGGTCGTCGGAGCGACCGTGATCGCGTTCCCGCTGGCCTACATCCTCTCCCGCACGGACATCGGGCGGCATCGCTTCATCGACATCGTGCTCATGATCCCGTTCATGACGCCGCCCTATATCGCGTCCATGGGCTGGATCCTGTTCATGCAAAAGCGCGGACTTTTTCAGCAGCTTTTCCCGTGGACGGGAAAGTGGAGCGAGCACTTTTTTTCGTTCTTCGGGCTTGCGCTCGTCATGAGCCTGCACGTCTTTCCGTTTATGATGACGGTACTCAAAAACGCGATGATGAACCTTCCGCGCTCGCTGGAGGAAAGCGGCGCGGTGTTCGGCGCAGGCCCTGTGCGCAGAATGGGTCGGATCTTTGTCCCGCTCATCTCCGGCAACTACGCCATCGGCGCGCTGCTTGTTTTTGTCAAGACGCTTTCCGAATACGGAACGCCCGCGACGCTCGGCAGGCGCATTGGCTTTGCGGTTTTTACGACCGACATCCACCGATTTGCGACCACGTCGCCCATTGACTTCGGCAGCGCCGCACGTCTTTCTACGGTGCTGGTGGTGATCTGCATGGGCGCCTGGCTGTTGCAGAGCCACATCACGGCGCGGCGGACGTATCGGCTCGTCGGCGGACGCAGTGGGCGGCGGGGAACGGACGCGCTTTCTGTACCAGGACGCGCGCTCGCCTGGACGTATCTCGGCATCGTCATGCTGCTCGCGATCGGCGTGCCCTATTTTTCGACCATTGCAACCTCGCTCATCAAACTGCGCGGGTACGGCCTTGCGGCGGGGAATTTCACGGTTCAGCACTACCGAGAGCTATTTTATGAGAACGAAAAGGGCATCGACGCGCTCCGAACAAGCCTGCTGCTCGCTGTTTCATCCGCATCCATTGCGGCCTTTCTTGGGACGCTGATCGTCTCCTGGGGTCGCAAATGCACGCCCTGGCTGAAAAAGACGACGGAAGGCATTGCGCTTCTTCCTCAGATGCTGCCGGGCATCGTGCTCGTGATCGGCATGATGCTGTTTTGGAACGGCGTCTATCGAATTGCGCCACTTTACAACACCGTGGGGATGATGGTCGTCGCCTATGTGGCGCTGTTTTTGCCGTTCACAGTGCAATACGTGGGCAGCGCGTATTTGCAGTTGGGGGCCAACCTCGAACAGTCGGGGCGCGTGTTCGGTGCGTCGGGGCCGTATGTCTTTCGGCGGATCACATTTCCGCTCATCTTCCGGGGCATCCTGACGGGGTGGATGATGACGTTTATCATCGCGTTTCGCGAACTCGTGACCGCGAGCCTGATCGCGCCGCCGAACGTGCTGGTGGTATCGACGTACATCATGCGCGAGTTTGAGCAGGGGAGCGTGTCGGTCGGCATGGCGATGGCGGTCATCTGCATGCTGCTTTCGGTGGCGATCCTGCTGCTGGTCAATCGGTTTGTGGATGGGAAAGGAGATCGGTAACATGAAGCTGAGCATTGCGGGCGGCGTGGGTGAGCACGGGCGCAGCTGCTATTTTGTGGAGGGCAATGCGGGTGCCTTTTTGGTGGATTGCGGGATCGCAGCCGGAGAAAGCGACCCGTGGCCGCGTCTTTCGAATGCACAGATCGAAGCCGCGCGGGCGCTGTTTCTGACGCATGTGCACAAGGATCACACCGGGGCCATCGACTGGCTGATCGGGCGCGGATTTGCGGGTGCGATCGTTGCGACGCGCGAGACGTTTGCGCAACTTGAAATGACGCCTCCGGGAATGCGCGTGTTGGAGGACGGCGGGAGCCCGCTTTCCAGATTGGTGATCGAATGGGGACGCGCGGGGCACTGTGCCGGCAGCGTATGGTATCGTTTTTCGGATACGAGCGGGTCGGCGCTTCTGAGCGGGGATTATACGGAAGCGAGCAGCGTCTATACCTGCGACCCGATTCGCAGAAAAACCGCAGATATTGCCGTGCTGGACGCGGCGTATGGAAAAAGCAGTGTGGCGGCACAGGAGGCCGTACGTGCGTTTTTAGACGGTGTTCCGACGAATGCGCCTGCCCTGTTTCCGGTGCCCAAGCACGGGCGCGGGCCGGAAATGGCGCTGCTTTTGCGGCAAAAGTACCCGGATATCGCCGTTTGCGGCGATGCGGCGTTTGTCCGGACCGTCCGCACACTTTCTGATAAGCGCGATTGGATCAGGCCGGATTGCACTGCGGCGCTTCGGGATATGCCCATTGCGCCGCTGGTCGGCATCCCGACAGGGCCGTGTTTCTGTTTTCTGATGGACGCACAGCTCGCCAAGCCGTCCACGCATGCGTTTGCAGAAGAATTCGGGCGGCACGGCCTGGTGATCGTGACAGGGCATGCGGATCCCGGCGGCGGTGCGCGGGTCATGCTGGACGCCGGATCGGCGCAAATGTCCCGCTTCCCCGTCCATCAAACCCTTGCTGAGGCGGAGGCGCTTGCCGGGCGCAATACGTTTGCAGAAGCTGTATACGCGCATTCCCCGGCGCTTCGTCCATCGATCATGTTGCTGTGAGTTTTGATCACAGAATCATAACGCCGCAAAGTCCGCCGTTCGCCGATTGATCTTGTCAGGCGCTCGACGGGTTTTGTGCGTATATGTGTTGTGATCCCGAATGGGTGTGATATAATGGTCACAAGTGACACAGTCAGAAAATGATGTTGATCTGAACCATTGAATTGATCATTCGGTTTCGGCTTCCTGCTGATCCGATCGGGAGGGATACAAATGCGCATTCGCGATATGGGCTTTCTTGTTGGAAAGATGACACCGGGACCGCGCAATCAGATTTCAGATGTGCCCGGGGTAACCGTGGGCCATTGTACGCTTGACGACGGAGACGTCAAAACCGGCGTGACGGTCGTCATGCCATCCGCCGATAATCCGTTTGTGTACAAGCTCACTGCTTCCGCGCACGTTCTCAACGGGTTTGGAAAGACGCTCGGACTCGTGCAGGTCGAGGAACTCGGCGTCATTGAGACGCCGATTGCGCTGACGAATACGCTGTCTGTGGGCGACATCCATGCGGCGATGGTGGAATACATGCTTGACCGCACGGATGGCGGCTTTGCGTCCATCAATCCGGTGATTTGCGAATGCAACGACGCCTACCTCAATGATATCCGACACCGCGCGGTCAGGAAAGAACACCTCTTTCGCGCCATTGCGGATGCGCGTGCGGATTTTCAGGAGGGCGACGTCGGCGCGGGGAAAGGGATGAGCTGTCACGGGCTTAAGGGCGGCATCGGTTCCGCGTCGCGCATCGTGCCCCTGAAGGAGGGCGATTTCACGCTGGGCGTTTTGACGCTCACGAATCACGGGCGGTTGGAGGACTTTCGCATCGACGGCGTGCCGATCGCCGATTGTGCGCCCACAGGGGAGATTGAGCGCGGCTCGTGCATTGTAATCGTCGCAACGGATTTGCCGCTGACCGACCGCCAACTCTACCGTGCGATTCGGCGCGCGGGGGTGGGGCTCATTCGCCTCGGCTCGTTCATCGGGCATGGGAGCGGTGAGGTGATGATCGGATTTACGACCGCGAATCGCATCCCGCATGACGCGGAGGCGGATATACTGCCGTTGCGGGCGCTCCGCGAGGATCGGATGGACGTGGTATTTCGCGCAGTGGCGGAGGCGACCGAAGAGGCGATCCTCAACGCCATGGCGGCTGCGGGCGATGTGACCGGTTACCGTGGGCACACGCGGCAATCGCTCGTCGGTTATCTCAAAAATAAGGCAAATTCTTGAGCGGGCCAACGCTTTTCTTTTGAAGAAAGATATGCAGGAAGACGATATGCGTGGGATCGAACCACTAAAGCGCGGCGATTGGACTAAATGAGATGGCGCGCCCACGTGGGGATGTCGGTATGCAGGCCATCGAACCACGCGCATACGCGATCAATCTGTGCCGTCCCTTCGGCGGGTGCGTCACACAGCGCGGCAAGCGCACCGTATGCGGCGTAGTAGGCGCATAATGGGTAGAAATCGCGCGGGACACCGTCCGGGAAATAGCCGACGAGCTGGCCGCGCAGGAAATCTTCGTCTTCGTTTTCGCCGAGTTCCCACCAGGGATCGCCGAACCCGCCGTGATAGGCATTGAAATCGATCACGCGCATCGTGCCGTCGGGCGCAACGATCAGGTTGCCCGCGTTATAATCGCCGTGGTTGAATGTCTGGGGTCGCGCGTCGAGCAACGCCTGATGCGCAAGCAGATAATCGCGCATGACTGCGCCTTTCGTCGGCGCTTCCTGCATTTGATCGAACGATTCAATGCGCGATTGCACCTTGCGGCGAAACCGGATTCCCCACGGTTCAACGCCATCCGGCGCAGGCATTTCATGCAGACGACGCAAAAGCGCGCCTGCCTTTCTGCCCAGATCATATCGTTTCTGCGCGTTCAGGGACGGGAGAAGCGCCTCCGTGTCCGTTCCCGCGCACCAACCGACAACCGCGTATGTGCGCCCGTCCGCACAATATCCAAATGCAAGGGGACGCTGCGTCGGTATGCCAGCCGCGTCGGCGCGTGAGAGCATCGTATATTCCGCCTTTTTGCGGTCGGATTCAACTGCGTCGCCGATCCGGACGAGCAGCTTTTCGCCTCCATCCGTCAAGATGCGGTATTTTCGGTCCGCCGACTGTCCTTTTGTGATCCAAGCAATCTCCACGAAATGCTCTGCGCCGTGTACGCCGGCCAGCGCCTGAACGTATGCGCACGTGGGTGAGTGCGACGCGTCTTGATTCGTTTGTTTCATGTGTTTCTCCCAATGAAGATGATGCGTTCAATATAGCAAATGCCGGGGTGGTTGTCAAACGGACTGGTGTGTGTTATCATCCTGCTATTGAAAGGGGTATGTGGGGACGGTTGGGCAGGCGACTGCGAGCTTGGGAACGACGCGAGCCTCGCGTTTTATCTGGGGACGGGATTCCGAGAGCCAAATCGGCTCATTTGCTTTGTAAAGCGACTTTCGGAGGAATGAGAATGGAAGAACTTACGCGCTGCGGTTGGGCGACGGGCGACGCGCTCTCGCTGAAGTACCACGATACGGTGTGGGGAAGACCCGTGCATGACGACAGGGCGCTTTTCAAGATGCTTGTCCTCGAGGGCATGCAGGCGGGACTCAGCTGGACGACGATTTTGAAGAAATGGGACCCGATGACGCAGGCATTTGACGACTTCGACCCGGCAATCATCGCAGCTTACGACGCGAAGAAGATCGAAACACTCCTGGAAAATCCAGGAATCATCCGCAACAGGTTGAAGGTGAACGCGGCAATCACGAATGCACAGGCGTATTTCAGTATTGTAGCGGAAAGCGGGTCGTTTGACCGCTACTTATGGGATTTTGTGGGCGGCGCACCGATCGTGAATGCATGGGAACGCATGGAGGATGTGCCGACGCGCACGCAGATTTCAGACGCGCTGGCAAAGGACCTGAAAAAGCGCGGGTTCAAGTTTGTCGGTACCACCATCATTTATGCGTTCATGCAGGCGGTTGGAATGGTGAATGACCACCTGGTTTCGTGTGCATTTTATTTGCCGGAAGAATGAGGCGGGGGAGAACGTGGATTTTCAGGAAATAGAGGCCAAGACCATCGTTTCAGCCTACGCCGAAAACGGCTGGTTTGGGTCCAATTACAATATGAACCTCTACCGCGGGTGCAGTCATGGTTGCATCTATTGTGACAGTCGCAGCGATTGTTATCGAATTCCAGACTTTGGGTCGGTATCTGTAAAGGCAGATGCGTTACACATTGTGGAGCGCGACTTAAAAGCCAAGCGGAAAAAGGGAATCGTCATGACGGGTTCCATGAGCGATCCGTACAATCCCCTCGAAGAGCGGTTAAGTCGCACGCGCGGCGCACTCGAACTGTTTTTGCGCTACGGGTTTGGCGTCGCAATCGCAACAAAGTCGAGTCTGGTTCTGCGGGACATCGACCTGCTTCGCGTTTTATCGGAGCGAACGGCGGCGTGCGTGAGCATAACCATCACCACGTATGACGACGAACTCTGTCGCAAAATCGAGAAAAATGTCTGCCCTACGTCCGAACGGCTGCGCGCGCTGGAACATCTTGCGCGCGCGGGCATCGACTGCGGGGTCTTGCTCATGCCGATTTTACCATTTGTAAATGATACGCGGGAGAACATCGATTCGATTGCGCGCGCTGCGGGGGATGCGGGAGCGAAGTGGATTTATCCGGGCGAGGCGTTCGGCGTTACCATGCGCGCAGGATCGCGGGAGCATTTGCTCGCAAATCTGCCGCTTGCGGTTCGACGCACCTATATCGCGCGATTTGGGAGCGATTATATCTGCCCAACACCGGAAAATGATGTGTTGTGGGAGACACTTCATCCAATCGTCCATGCGCGCAAGCTGTTCTGCACGATGGAAGAGATCGCATCCTATATGAGGACGCGGTTTACTGGGCACATGGGGGAGCAGTTGAGCTTGTTCCCAGAATAGACCCTGGTCTTATAAAACACAAATAAAAACAGACTTTGGTATTTTAATGCCAAAGTCTGTTTTATGAAATAAGATTAGCCGATTTCTTTTGCCGCTTTTTCCGCGAATGCGTGATCGACGGGGCTGGAGGCGGGGAAGCGCAGGGCGAGTGCGCGATCGATATGCGCCTTTGCGGATTCCGCGTCGCCTGCCGCTTTTTCAGAAAGCGCGAGTCCGACGAGTGCGGCGGGGTGATTCGCATTTCGCTTGGCGGCCTTCTCAAACCGCTTGATCGCGCGATCGAGTTCACCCCGATCGCCTGTTTTTTCATATTTCCAGAGAAGGAGGAAACCTGCGTTTGCGAGCGTCGTGGTATCGTCCTCATCATAGTCAAGCGCTTCCGCGCACATCTGATCCGCTTCCCCGAAATCACCCGTCTCGCGCGCCTTTTCATTCAGCATGGAGCAAAAGACGTTGTAGCAAAGGCTTGTCTTGGCATGCGAGAACGCAGAACGCATGGCTTCAATCGCCTTGTCGAGGTTCCCGAGCCGCCACTGGCAGATGGAGTGGTTGATCCGGATGTGAAACTTATCGTCCTGACTGACGGAGGGGTTCTGGTAGAGCGACAGCAAAAGGTCGCGCGCCTTTTCAAACTGGCCTTCGCGCATCAGGAGCACGCTGTATCCAGTCATGAGGCGGGGGCTGTCGCAGCCACGCTTTTCCGCTTCGATGTAGCCGCGCATGGCTTCTTCATACATTTTTTGAGCCTGCTCGGCCTTTCCCGTATCGTTCAGACGGTTTGCGTGGGCGTGGGTGCGATAGGCGCGGTTCCCGGCCATGTTCGCCTGAAATTTTTCCTTCATTCCCATGATCGTTCAATCCCCTGTCGTTTCATTTTCGTGAGGAGGCGTGCCTCCCGATGCCGAATAGCGGCCGCTTCCGGTGGTTCGCATAGATCAAGCGCCCGTCTGGCGTGCACAAGCGCACGGTTGATATCCTTTTTGCGGTGCTCGTATATCTTTGCGAGTTCTATGTGCGGCCATGCGCCCAATTGACCGCGCGCAATCATCTGTTCGAGCGTCAAAATGGCCGCATCGCAGTCGTCCGCGCGCAGACAAAGCCGCGCCAGTCGCCGATTCGCATCGCCCGCGACGGCGTCCGCCCGCAAACCCACAAGCGTTGCCGTGCGCGTTGGTACGGCGGAGAGCCGATAGAGTTCCCGTGCGCGCGCGCTTTCGCCCTGCCGTTCGAGCGTCTTTGCAAGGCTGTACAGATCCTGTGCGTGAGGTTGTGCCTCCGGACGGGCGTAAACGCTGTTTAACATCGCGAGCAGGTGCGCAAGCGTCGCAATATCCTGCCGGTTATGGCGAATCACGTCGTCGATGAGACTCATATCGCCGTTTCTTAAAAAGGCGAAGTATCGTTCGGGAACTTCCGCGCCGGGCAGATCGTTTTCCCGTGCCAATCCGAGAATTTTCTCCTCGATGTTGGAGAGCCGACAGCTTTCGATCCGCAACTTCCAAGCGCGTCGCGCGGGATGCAGAAGGTCAAGGTCAAAAAGAACCGGGACGTCCTTCATGCGGTTGAGCGTGAAGCGGGTTCGAAGAAGCGGCAGGTCGAAGGTGCGTCCGTTGAACGTGACCGCGCATTCGAAATGCGCCATTCGTTCAGCGAGCAACGCGAGCATCTCCGCCTCGTCGGAATAATCGCGCATGAAAAACTGTTCGACGGTTAAAACACCGTCTTTGATGAAGCCCAACCCGACGAGAAATGCCACGGTGCCCGCGCCGCCGGAAAGTCCCGTCGTCTCCGTGTCGAGGAAGAGGCACTTTTCGATGTCAAATGCCCTGCCGTTCCAACCGATGCGCCTGAGCGCCTCGCCGGACATCGCGTAGAGCGATGCGGGTACCTGCATCTGCGCGACATGACGAATCAACCCGCCTTCATGTTCTCGCGCGGGCATGGCGGGCGTATCCCGCTTCATGGCGTTCAGTTTGGCGCGCAGCGTGCTTGACATATGCTCACCTTCAATGTTTCTATTGTAGTAAACGCGATGTATGTTGTCAAGCGCACGTTTGTGTGCTAGAATTGTCGCGATATGAATACATTGACGCTGATCTTGTCCATCCTCGGGATGGTCTACGGACTCTGGTTCGCCGTGATTGCGGTTACGGGGAGCTTTTTGAAGTGTCCCAGGCCCGAACGCGCGCGCAAGGAACTGCGCTTTGCGGTCGTCGTGCCCGCGCGCAACGAAGCGGCGGTGGTGGGACACCTGGTCAGGAGTCTGATGAGTCAATCCTATCCGCGCGAAAAATACGATGTGTTCGTCATCCCGAATGGATGTGCGGACAATACGGCCGGGGTTGCCCGTGCGGCGGGCGCGCGCGTGATTGAATGTACGGAACAGACGCATTCCAAGGGCGACGTGCTCAGGTTTGCGTTTGCCGAAATTCCCAAAGTTGGGACATATGACGCCTACTGCATTCTCGACGCGGACAATCTCGCCGCGCCGGGTTTTTTGCGCGCAGCGAATAACTACATGAATGCGGGTTGGGAAATCTGTCAGGGCTATCGGGACAGCAAAAACCCGGCGGACAACTGGATCGCCGGTTCGACGACGGTGTTTTTCCTGTTCATGAATCGGTTTAACAACAGATCGCGCATGGCGCTGGGGATGTCGGCGGCCTTGAACGGAACGGGGATCATTCTGCGCGCATCGCTGGTGGAGCGGATTGGCTGGAATGTCCGGTCGCTGACGGAGGATCTCGAATATTCGGCGATCTGCGCGCTCAACGGCGTCAAGATCGGCTATGCGGCGGACGCGGTGATCTACGACGAGCAACCCATCGGGTTCAGGGATTCGATGGTGCAAAGACGGCGCTGGTTCTCCGGCAGCATGCAGTGCTTCCGATTATTGGGTTGGTCGCTTGTGAAAAAGCATTCCCTGCATGCGATCGACATGTTGGCGGTATTTTTCGCCTGGGCAATTCAAATTCTGACGATGATTCCGGGCGCGTTCAGCCTTTATGTCATCGTGCGCGCATTCTTGGCGGGCACGCTTTCTGTGAGGAACACCCTTCTGGTGGGAGCGGGAATGCTGTTTTTATCCTATCTCGCGTGCGTGCTTCTCGCGGCGCTCGTTCTGGGTCTTGAGAAAAAGCTCTCGCGGCGCATGATCCCGACGATATTGCTGTTCCCGCTCTTTCTGTTATCGTGGATGCCGGCGAATCTGTGGGCAATCATCACCCCGCCGCCCAAGTGGACGCAAATTGTGCATGTGCGCAGCGTGGACGCGCCGGAGTAATCCGGCGATTTTTTGACACAAACATGCTTGACAGAAATAGTTAGGCGTCTTATTATAAAGTGCGTCAGCAAAATACCGGGAGGCTCATCACATGCAACAGACGAAGCGGGCGGTCGGTTTCGCCCGGACACTCCGGCTCACGCGCGGATTTATCCCCTATTTCAAGCCATATTGGCGGACGATGACGCTCGACCTTTTTTGCGCGTCACTTACGACGCTTTGCGACCTGATTCTGCCCAAAATCGTCCAGCGGATCACGCAGGCCGGAACGGATGCGACAATGTCGCTTACGGTTGGGCTTATTCTGCTCATCGGCGGGGGGTATGTGCTCCTGCGCGTGTTGGACACCTTTGCGAACTACTATATGCAGTCGATTGGACACATCATGGGTTCGCGCATCGAGACCGACATGCGAACAGATATGTTCAATCACCTCCAGACGCTCTCGCACGCCTATTATGACAACACAAAAATCGGTCAGATCATGTCCAGGATCACGACCGACCTCAACGATATCACCGAATTTGCGCATCATTTCCCGGAGGAACTTTTCATCGCGATCATCAAGATCGTTGCCTCCTTCATCATCGTTTCCATGATGAACCTTCAGCTTGCGCTCGTCATCTTTGCGGTCATTCCCGTGATGGTGTACACGTCGAACATATTCGCCAAGCGCATGCGCAAGAGTTTCATGGCGCAGCGCGTACAGCTGGGCGAGTTGAACGCGCGGGTGGAGGACAGTCTCTCGGGCGTACGCGTGGTGAAATCCTTCGCAAACGAGCATGTGGAGAAGGAGAAGTTCGGGAAGGGCAATCTCAAATTCCTCGACATCAAAAAGGTCATGTATCACAACATGGCGGGTTTCCATTCCGTCACGCGGCTGTTTGACGGCGTGATGTACATCATTGCGGTGGTTGTAGGCGCGATTTTCATGATCCACAAGTCCATCGAGGTGGGGCAGTTTGTCGCAACCCTCTTCTATGTGACGTTCCTGCTCGCTTCCGTGCGCCGGATCGTTGAATTTTCCGAACAATTCCAGCGCGGCATCACCGGCATCGAGCGCTTCCAGGAGATCATGGACGTGGAACCCGAGATCAAGGACAGGGAAGGCGCCATCGAACTGGGCGACGTGCGCGGTGAGATCGCGTTTGAAAACGTGACCTTTGCCTACGGACCCGATCTCGAAAACGTGCTGAAAAACATCAACTTGAACGTGGCGGCGGGCGATTCCATCGCGCTGGTCGGGCCGTCGGGCGGCGGCAAGACGACGCTATGCAGCCTGATCCCACGCTTTTACGACGTGACCGGCGGACGCATCACCATCGACGGTACCGACATCCGCGACGTGGCGCTCCAATCGCTGCGCAGCAAGATCGGCGTCGTCCAGCAGGACGTGTACCTCTTCTCCGGCACGGTTTATGAAAATATCGAGTACGGAAAACCCGGCGCAACGCGCGAGGAGATCGTCAGGGCGGCGCAGCTTGCGGGCGCACACGATTTCATCATGGCGCTTGAGGATCAATATGACACCTATGTGGGCGAGCGCGGCGTCAAGCTTTCCGGCGGGCAAAAGCAGCGCATCTCCATTGCGCGCGTCTTCCTCAAAAATCCGCCGGTTCTGATTCTCGACGAGGCCACAAGCGCGCTCGACAACGAAAGCGAGCACCTTGTGCAGAAATCGCTTGAAACCCTGATGAAGGGACGCACGACGTTTACCATTGCGCACCGGCTGACGACCATTAAAAACGCGAAGGTGATCCTCGTTTTAACCGATGTGGGGATCGTGGAATCCGGGAATCACGAGAATCTGCTGGCGAAAGGCGGCGTTTACGCGGGCCTTTACAAACTTTACAGCACACAGGGCGAATAATGGAGCGGGAGCGGGCGCATGCCCGCTCCTGTTTGTACGCGGATGAAAGACATTGTGTTCCGAGGGCACAATGCAGGTTTTGACAAGTCTGCCGCCAAAAAGAAGAAATATATCGAATCATCCCGCGCAATTTTTGCAATTACGAAATAAATACCTGCAAATCAACGTAAAATTATAAGAAATTCATGTGGGGGGGTTATTGAAGTTTACGCTTTAATGTGATAACATATGTATGTGATTCAAGGACGAATGACGTTCCGCTGAATGACGTACAAATCGCCGCTTTGCGAATGGGTGGCGATTTTCTAAAAGTTCAAATGACGGGCGGTGCCCGCCGATTCGTTCGGAGGTGTGGAAATGCTGCGCTATGCGCTCAGACGCCTGATTACATCGGCCGTCACGCTGTTTCTGGTGATTTCGCTCACGTTCTTCCTCATGCAGGCTGTGCCGGGCGAGCCGTTTCTCGGTGAAACTGTGAAGCCCGAGGTGACACAGCGTCTGCTGGAAAAGTACGGGTATGACCAGCCGATTGGGCAACAGTACCTTAAGTACTTGAAGGCGTTGTTTCAGGGCGACATGGGTCTTTCGATGGTTGTGAAGTCGGGCGAGAATGTCACGGACATCATCCGCACACGCTTTCCCGTCTCGCTGAAGATCGGCATGATCGCGCTCTTTTTCGCGCTTATCATCGGCATTCCGCTGGGCTCGTTTGCCGCAATGAAGCATGGAACGATTTTTGATCGCATCTTCATCTTTTTCGCCTCATTTTTCGTTTCCGTACCGAGTTTCATCATGACGGTGGCACTCATGATCATATTCGCCGTGTGGCTGCAGATACTGCCCGTCGCATATCTGACGGACTGGAAGAGCTACATCATGCCGGTTGCCGGCATGTGCATCAGCCCCCTGTTTTCGCTGGCACGGCTGACGCGCACGACCATGCTGGACGTCATCGGTCAGGATTATATCAAGACCGCACGGGCGAAAGGCCTTTCAAACTTCAAGATCACATTCAAGCATGCGCTGCGCAATGCCGTCATCCCGGTGGTGACGACGCTCGGGCCGCTGATCGCGGGCATCATTACTGGCTCGTTCGTTGTGGAGAAAGTGTTTGCCATCGCGGGCATCGGCAAGTACTTTATCTCCTCCATCTCATCGCGCGATTATCCGCTCATCATGGGCACGACCATTTTCTTCGCGGCACTTTTGATCTTCTTTAACTATGTGGTTGATTTGCTCTACGGCATCATCGATCCCAGAATCAAGATGTGAAAGGGGGAGGCGCAGGCATGAATACCGAAATGGAACAGGACATGATCCGTGCGGCGGCGGAATTGGGCATATCGCCCAATGAGCTTCAGCCCGCGACGGCGGCGGAAAAGGAATCCACCGACCAGATGCGACCCTCTGTCTCCTATTGGAAGGACGCATTCCGGCGTTTTAAGCGCAACAAGCTGGGCATGTTCATGTTTTTTCTCCTGGTTACGATCATTCTATCAGCAATTATCATCCCGAACGTGTCGCCCTACACATACAAGGGGCAGACGGTGGATGTCCGGCAGGGCGCGAGCTTCAAACATCCGTTCGGCACAGACAAACTCGGGCGCGACATTCTCGTGCGCGTGATGTACGGAACGCGCATTTCGCTCATGGTCGGATTTGTGACGATGATTCTCGTGTGCCTCATTGGCATTACGTACGGCGGCGTCGCCGCGTATCTGGGCGGTTGGTCGGACAACCTGATGATGCGATTTGTCGATCTCATGATGGCAATCCCATCGCTCTTGATCATTATTCTTCTCTCGGTCGTCATACGCGACCCAATGAAACAGCTTCTCACAAATCCGAACTTTACGGGGCTTGCCTCGCTGGGTTCAGGCCTCATATCGATTTTCATCGTCCTGTCGCTGTTCAACTGGCTTGGCATGTCGCGCGCGGTGCGCGGTGCGCTGCTCATGAACCGCAGGCAGGAGTATGTGCTCGCCGCCGAGGCGATGGGCGCAAAATCGCGGTGGGTGCTTGTCAAGCATCTTCTTCCCAACTCCATTGGCGTCATCATCATAACGGCAACGGGCGTCGTGCCGCAGGCGATCATGACGGAGTCCTTCCTCTCCTTTATCGGGCTTGGCGTCTCGGCGCCGATTCCGTCGCTGGGCTCCATGGCATCCGACGCGCTCAACGGCGTCATGAGCTATCCCATGAACATGGTCTATCCGGCTGTGATGATCAGCCTCATCATACTCTGCTTCAATGTGGTGGGCGATTCGCTGCGCGATTCGCTTGATCCGCGGATGCGCAAGTGACGGAGGATCGAAGGATGGATTACGAAAAGGTACTCGAAGTCGAGAACATGTCCGTGGAATTTCACACCTCGTCGGGTGTGGTTCACGCGGTCACGGATGCGACGTTCGATTTAAAAAAGGGCGAGATTCTGGGCATCGTGGGTGAGTCGGGATCGGGGAAATCGGTCACGGCGAACTCGATCATGAAGCTTTTGCCGCCGACTGCGCGCGTGACGGGCAGAATTTCGCTCCATGGGCGCGACATCATGTCGATCGGGGTCAAGGAGTTCAACCATATCCGCGGAAAAGAACTCGCAATGATCTTTCAGGATCCCATGACGAGTCTCAATCCCGTCTACACGGTCGGAAACCAGATTGAGGAGACGCTGCGCCTCCACATGAATCTGACGGGCGCCGCGCTTCACAAGCGTGCGATCGAGCTATTGGAGCTCGTATCGATTCCGCAGCCCGAGATGCGCGTCAAGCAGTATCCGCACGAATTTTCAGGCGGCATGCGCCAGCGCGTCATGATCGCCATGGCGTTGGCATGCGATCCGTCGATTCTGATCGCGGATGAACCGACGACCGCACTCGATGTGACGATCCAGGCGCAGATTCTCGACCTCATTAAGAATTTGCAAAAACAGACGGGGACTTCCGTTATCATGATTACGCACGATCTCGGCATCGTTGCGGACATGTGTGACCGGATGAACGTCATGTATGGAAGCCAGATCATGGAATCCGGGACGCTTGACGATATTTTCTACCGTACGGCGCATCCCTACACGCAGGGACTTCTCAAGTGCCTGCCGGAGAAGGCCATCGAAGAGGGACAGAAGCGACTCGTTCCCATTGGGGGAACGCCCGTCGACCTCATGATGCTGCCGCAGGGCTGCTCGTTTGCATCGCGCTGTTCGCACGCCATGAAACTGTGCATTGCGCGCAAGCCGCCGCTCACGCAGGTGGCGGAGAGCCATTTTTCGCGCTGCTGGCTGTCGGCGCTGAGGAAGGATCGGTAGCTGCATGAGCGAATTCATACTCCAGGTCAAGGATTTGAAGACCCACTTCGCGGTCAAGGACAGTAAGAAGAAGGGCATGGTCAAGGCGGTTGACGGCGTGTCATTTTCCGTCAGGCGCGGGGAGACCGTGGGCCTTGTGGGAGAATCGGGTTGCGGAAAGTCGACCATCGGGCGCACCATCATGCGCTTTAACGACCCCACTGCGGGCCAAATTATCTTTGATGACCACGACATCACCTCCTGTGACATGCGCCCCTATCGCAGTCGCATGCAGATGGTGTTTCAGGATCCATATTCCTCGCTCGACCCGCGCATGTCGATTGGCGACATCGTGGCGGAGCCCCTTGACATTCAGTTTCCGAAGATGGGGCGCAAGGAACGCAACGAGCGGGTGATCGAGCAGATTCGGCTCGTAGGACTCAATTCCGAGCAGCTTTCGCGCTTCCCGCATGAATTTTCAGGCGGCCAGCGTCAGCGCATCTCCATCGCACGTTCTATGGTCATCAAGCCCGAATTCATGGTATGTGACGAGCCGGTAAGCGCGCTCGACGTTTCGATTCAGGCGCAGATCATCAATATGCTGATGGATTTACAGGAACAGATGGGGATGGCCTACCTCTTCATCGCACACGACCTATCGGTTGTCAGGCATATTTCCCAGCATGTTGTCGTCATGTATCTGGGTCAGGTGATGGAGATTAACACAGCGCAGGATCTTTATGACCATCCGCTGCATCCATACACGCGGGCGCTTTTGTCTGCGATTCCCGTGCCCGATCCAAAGAGGAGCAAGGCGCTGCATCGTGAAATCCTGCAGGGCGACGTGCCCAGTCCGATCAACCCGCCTGAAGGCTGCGTGTTCTCGACGCGCTGCCAATACGCGACCGCGGTTTGCCAATCCAAGAAGCCGGTCATGGAAGATTTGGGCGGGGGACACATGGTTGCCTGTCACTACTACCAGAAATTCATTTGATTTTGGTGCGGAAACGCCGCATTAAAATAAAGAATCGCCAAGGAGGACAATGGTATGCGGAAAATCGCGTCTCTCGTGCTCGTGCTCGCAATGCTTCTCAGCGTCGCGTCGGTCGCGTCGGCAGAAGCCGGCACGGCGAAGAACTCCCTGACCATCGCTCTTGGACTTTCCCCGAACCTCGATCCGCATTGGAACGCGGGTTCCACAGGCGCCCTGCTCATGTCGCAGATGTATGAGGGCCTGTACAGGTACACGCCCACCGGCTTCGAGCTTGCGGGCGCGACGGACGTCTCCGTTTCGGAAGACGGCCTGACCTGGACGTTCAAGCTTCAGCCCGACGCCGTCTGGAGCGACGGCAAGCCCGTGACCGCGGCAGACTACGTGTACAGCATGCAGCGGCTCGTTGACCCGGCAATCGGCACCACCTACATGATCGACTACGGCCAGTTCCTGAAAAACGGCCCGGCGATCTCCGCGGGTGAAATGGATGTTTCCGAACTCGGCGTGACGGCGATTGACGATTACACCCTCGAGATTCAGCTCGAGAACGTGTGCGCGTTCTTTGACGCCATCCTGTGCTACTCGACCTTCTATCCGCTGCGTTCCGATTGCGTGTCCGAGGACGGCACCGGCAACTGGGCGTGGGACGTTGAGAAGTCCATCACCAATGGCCCGATGACGATGACATTCTGCGACGAAGAGCAGAAGATCGTTTACGAGAAGAGCGAAACCTATTGGAACAAGGACAACGTGAAGCTCGACGAGCTGACCGTGATGTGCGTGGACGACACCAACACCGCGCTTTCCATGTTCAAGACCGGCGACGTCGACATGATCTTCAGCTATCCTTCCGAGGAAACCGCTTCCCTCAAGGAAGACGGCACCCTGCACTCCGTCATGGCGCTCGCGACGAACTTCCTGCTCGTCAACAACGTCAAGAGCCCCTTGAACGACGCAAAGGTTCGCAAGGCGCTCTCGCTGTGCATCGACCGCGACTATCTTTCGAACGTTCTGCTCGGCGGCATCAAGCTCCCGGCGGACACCTACATCGGCGGCGGTTTCCCGGGCAGCACCTCGGAAGCCGACTTCTACACCGAGTCCGAAAAGCCCATGCTGACCTATGATCCCGAAGCTGCGCAGGCGCTCCTTGCCGAGGCTGGCTATCCGGGCGGCGAAGGCATGCCGGTCATCGAGTGCAGCTACGCCAACTCCAACCCCGACTTCACCACCATCTTCGAGTACCTGCAGGCGAGCTGGGAAGAGAACCTCGGCATCACCGTGGTGCTTGCGCCCCAGGAGACCGCCGCGATGACCTCGCTGCGCGACGCGGGCGACTTCGACATCACGATCCAGGGCTGGGGCGCCGACTATTTCGACGTCAGCAACATGCTCTCGATCTGGCGCTATGGCAACCTCATCAACTCCGGCAAGTACAACAGCGAGACCTTCGATTCCTTGTATCAGGAAGCGCTGACCACCGTTGACAATGCGAAGCGCATTGAGCTTCTGCATCAGGCGGAGACGACGCTGATCGTGGACGACATGGGCATCATCCCGCTGTACCACAGCATGAAGACCGCCGTCTATGACGATGCGAAGGTCACAAACGTCATCTTTACTGCGGATGGCAACGTGGAACTGACGCAGGTTATGGTCGCCGGCGAATAGACAGCAACCAAAAGGGACGCTCCCAAACGGGGGCGTCCTTTTGCGTGTCTTTTATTGTTCCGGCCGTTCGACAGCCAGATAATCGACGCCGAATGCGCCCGCGTAGGTTACCACCTCCACCTCGTATCCCTCGTCGACTGTGTTGTAGACGTCCTGTGTGACTTTAAGGCTGCGATTGAACGGGTCGCCGAGTCTGAGACTGCACGGGTCAAAATTTAAAAAACCGTCGTGCCATGGCTTAGTTTGCACGGTTGCGGTTTGCACTTCCGCGCGCGTGCTGCCATCCAGAAGCACATTGAAATTGCCGATCACAAAAAGCGAGATCGGGACAGCAACCAGGATGCTCGCAATTAGCTTGCCCCATGACAGGTTGCGGACATTGAAGGCGAAGAAGAGGAGGAGCGCGCAGGCGGCAAGAATCAATACCGGGGTGATAAACTGGGGAAAAGAGACGAAGTTGTACGCGTAAAAGTGAAGGAAGAAAGGGATTGACGAGACGAGCCAACCGATCAGGCTCAGGCTTTCGATTTCATCGCTTGAAGCGAAGGCGCGATGAAACAGGCAAAAGAAACCGAACGAAAAAACGATCATGAAGAGATTGAATGCCGCGAGAAGCGTAGCCGGCGTATCCCAAAAGGTCCAGGCAATGGCTGTGAGTTCGCATCCAAGCAGAATTGCGAAGGAAGCGTTCTTCTGTGCCTTCGTGGCTGGTTTGTGCGCTTCTGCATCAGAAGACGCTTTGCCGCACGGGAGGCCCTCGAGATAAGCGGCCGCGGTTTCAGGCGTTGCCGGGGTCAGCACGGCAAATTCTCCGCCGCGGCGACTGCGAATGCGCAGCGATCCGTCGCTTTCGATTTGGATTGCGCGGATTTTTCGGAATGGGATGATCCGATCCATTTCATCCGGCTTGTAATCGTCCTCCGATTGAAGCGCGCGGCTGACATCCGGCGTATAATTTCGGCTGCCTAAATAAACCAGATAGAGCCGATCCTGCCCGCGAAAGATCTGATAATAGACATGATCGGATGACAGGAGCGCCAAGCCGCTGTCCGGTGGCAGCTGGATGACGGCCGTGTCGACTGGATCTTCTTCTGTGCTGAGCAGCATTTTACCAAAGCCTGCGACGATGAAAAACAGGGCGAACATCCAATCGAATCCGACGAGCAAAATGCCAAAGAGCGCTCCGGCGACAAAGCTTCGCCAGTTCTCCTCTGCTTGAATATTGTACACGCCATATGTACCAAATCCCGATGCGGCAAGAATACAGGCGAGAATTGCTTGCATGAGCGGACTCGGTCTGCATGCGAGGATGATCACTGCCAGCGCGATGCCGGCGATGATGAACGCGAGGGATACGATCGTGCGCCTCTTCATTCGAGTCCTTCTTTCGTAACCTGGTACACTTCGGGATAGTCGATGCCGAAGAACCCCGTATGGATCTCGAGGAGAACGGCGTCTCCCTTACCGATCGCGTCGAATACGGTTCCGGGAACACTGTAGAAGTGATCGCCTTCATCCGTTTCAATCGAATAATATTGGCGCTGTACGTTTCCGAAGGATTCGCCCGCTGCGTACCAAGTGACGACACCCGAATGCTGGACCACGCGCGAACCGTCGTCCAGCGCATAGTTTAGTTGAAACATACTAAACCAGAGGAACGGAATGACGCTGACCAGCGTGACGAGGGTATTCTTGATCCGCCTGTTCCTTTGAAAGGTGAAATAGAGAAGGAATACGCAAGCGGCGAAGATCGGGAAGACCAGCAGGGCCTGGCTCAATGTCATAAAGGGGTCATCCCATGAATGAAGCTGGAGAGTGAATATTGCGAGAAACCAGATGGGCAGTATGGCATCGTTTGACTTGTCCTTTTCGAGCGCAACATCCTGTTGGAACACGCAGTACAGGAGGAGCGCGATCAGGGGAATGAAGGCATTCATCCCTGCAAGAAGCTTATTTGGCACATCGCTATAGATCCAAAGAAGGGTGAACAGACCGCCCGCCGTTGAGAGGACAACGGATACATTGCTGACCGCCCGCGAAACTTCTTTCGACGGCTGATAGGGGATGACGCGTCGCGTGGGGACGGGGAACCCGGAAAGGTACGCCTCCACATCGCTGGTCGTCTCAGGCGCTTGCAGCGCAAGCCGTTCGCTGTTTTTCAGGCGCTTGCCCAAATGATGGAGGGACAATATACGAATCGAGTCGTCGACGTAGAGATTGATCGCACGAATCTCATTTGCTTCGAAGACATAATCGATTTCCGAACGTTGGAAATCTTCTTCGGATTGAAGCGCGTGTGTGGGATCAAAATTTGTATATTCACTGCCGAGCATCATGAGATACAACCGTTCCCGACCGCGAAAGAGTTGATAATAATATGAATCGTTGGACTTGAGGAGGATGCCGCAACCCACGGGCAACGTGATGGGAACTTGTGCTTGATTGACGGACTCTTTTAGGTTCACACCCTTCATCACAAACGCCACAACAGCGAGGATCATCAAAATCGTGGAGATGATAACTGCCGTGATGAAATCGAATCCGCTTACCATGGCGCCATAGAGCGCGGTAGGCAACGCAAACCGCCAGCCGAGAACCGCACTGCCAAACACCGCAGACCCCAATGCGCCATAGATGCTCGTAATCAAAATCCCGGTTTGTCTGGGAATGACGAGGGTATGATCCGCATAGAGCAACGCTCCCCCGATGGCAAGAATCAGGATGATGAAAGCCGTGAAGACGATGTATTTTTTCATTTGGCCCCCTGAATCGTGTGATCGCCACCCGGCGTATGGCATATGCGCGCACACCGACCCCGCATCCCTTTGAAAGGCATGCAGGGTCATGCGCACTTTCTCTAAAGGTTGAGTCCGCTGACCGTGAATACGGCTTCCCCGACGGCGACCTTGTTCCCGGCGTCGTCGATCACGCACAGGGAATATGGATCGAGCGCGATCTCGACGCGCTTTGTTTCGCCTACCTTGAGAGAAACGCGCTTGAAACCGCAGAGCCGGGGATTGCGCGGCGCGAAGGGAGACGCGCACTTGACATAGACCTGCGCGACCTCGTCGGCATCATACGCGCCGGTGTTTTCGATCGTCACAGATGCGACGAGCCCTTCCCGCACCGCGTCCGCATAGCGGAATGCGGTGTAGGTCAGGCCATGTCCAAACGGATAGAGCGGCATGCCCGCAAAGTAGCGGTAGGTACGGCCCTTCATGGCGTAATCCTCAAACGGCGGCAAATCGTCGATGGATTGATAGAACGTGAGCGGGAGTTTGCCCGTGGGCGAAATTTTGCCAAACAGGATGTCGGAAAGTGCGGTGCCGCCCGCCTGTCCGGGATACCAGGCCTCGAGTACGGCATTTCCGTCCTCCACGCGCAGCGCGCTTCCGGATGCGATGACGGTTACGACCTTCGCGCCCGTCTTCACGACCGCCTCGATCAGCCGCCGTTGGGGCGCGGGCAGTTCGAGGTCTTCCTTGTCGCCGGATTTGTACGCGTTGCCCGCGTCGCCTTCCTCGCCCTCGAGCGTGGCATCGAGTCCGACGCACAGGATCACGACGTCCGCAAGCTTTGCGATGGAAATCGCCTCGGCCAACCGGTCGTCCGCGTGCTGCGAGAGCACTTCGGTCTTGTCGCGCCAAAGGTGAGAACCCGGCGCATACAGCACGCGCGCGCTGCCTTCGCACGCGGCGCGGATGCCCTCCAGGAATGTGACATAGCGTGACGAGGTGCCCGCATAATTGCCTTCGAGCGCGGGAATGGAGTTTGCGTTCGGGCCGATGACGGCGACAGTCTTGAGGGATGCGAGGTCGAGCGGCAGTATGCCGTCGTTTTTGAGAAGCACCATCGATTTGCGCGCCGCTTCGAGCGCGATGGCCGCGTGTGCGTCCGTATCGTTCTCGAGCGGAGAAATATCGTCGAATGCGCACTCATCGAACATGCCGAGTTTGATGCGCGCCGCCATGAGCCGGGTTGCGGACAGCGCAATGTCTTCCTCTGTGACCAGGCCTTCCTGATAGGCCTCCAACAAATGCAGATAGGTCACGCCGCAGTTGACGTCGCAGCCGTTTTTGATGGCGAGCGCGGCGGATTCAGGCGCGGTGGAAGTGACCATGTGGTGCGTGTGGAAGTCCTTGATCGCCCAACAATCGGAAACGACGTGGCCATCAAATCCCCATTCGCCGCGCAAAATGTCTTTCAGGAGCGTCTTTGATCCGCAGCAGGGCTCGCCATTGGTGCGGTTGTATGCGCCCATGACTGCCTCGACGTGCGCTTCCCTGACCAACGCCTCAAACGCGGGGAGATAGGTCTCGCGCAAATCCTTTTCCCCGACGCACGCATCGAAGGAGTGGCGCAGTGCCTCGGGACCGGAGTGCACGGCGAAGTGTTTGGCGCACGCGGCTGATTTGAGCGTTTTGCCCTCGCCCTGCAATCCCTTCACAAATGCGACGCCCAGCCGCGCAGTGAGGTACGGATCTTCGCCATACGTTTCGTGTCCGCGTCCCCAACGCGGATCTCGAAAGATATTCACGTTCGGACTCCAGAAAGTGAGTCCCTTATAGATGTCCCGATCGCCCTCCGCCTTCTGGGCGTTGTACTTTGCGCGTCCCTCGGTTGCGATGGTATTAGCGATTTCCCGCATCATTTCATCGTCAAACATGGCGGCAAGACCAATCGCCTGCGGGAATACAGTTGCCGTACCCGCGCGCGCAACGCCGTGCAGCGCCTCGTTCCACCAATTGTAAGCCGGGATCCCAAGCCGGGGGATCGCAGGCGCGTCATATTTGAGTTGTGCTGCCTTTTCCTCGAGCGTCATTTGATCGACCAGCGCCTTTGCGCGCGTCCATATCGCATTTTCCATTTTTTCCCCTCCTCGAACAAATTATAACACAAACACACCTCCCTGCCAACGAAGGAATCGCCGCTAAAGATGTGCGTTTTACATGGATTTGATTATTTCGGTAACAGGGACGAATGATTTGTATGTATGATACCCATGGATCAAAACGAAGACATAAGGAGATGCTCTCAATGAAGAAAATCATCGCCACTCTTATGGTTCTTGCTCTTTCCCTGGTCGCGGTATTCGCGAGCGCGGAAGCCTACACCGGCACCATCGACGTTATTTCCCGCGAGGACGGTTCCGGCACACGCGGCGCGTTCATCGAGCTGATGGGTGTTGAGCAGAAGGATGCCGACGGCAACAAAGTTGACTATACCACCGACGAAGCCGTGATCGCGAACTCCACCGCGATCGTCATCACCTCCGTTGCCGGCGACCCGATGGCCATCGGCTATATCTCCCTCGGTTCCCTTAACGACACCGTGAAGGCGCTTTCCGTGGACGGCGTCGAAGCGACCGTCGAAAACATCAAGGCCGGCACCTATAAGGTTGCGCGTCCCTTCAATGTCGTGACCAAGGACGGCGCGGAGCTTTCCGAGCTCGGTTCCGATTTCATGACCTTCATCATGTCCAGTGACGGTCAGACCGTCATCAACGAGAATGGCTACATCGGCGTGAACGACGCTGCCGAAGCCTACACCGCTTCCGGACTTTCCGGCAAGCTGACCGTGGGCGGCTCCTCCTCCGTCACCCCCGTGATGGAAAAGCTGGCCGAGGCGTACATGGCGCTGAATCCCGATGCGAACATCGAAGTGCAGCTCTCCGATTCCACCACCGGCGTCACCGGCGCGCTCGAAGGCACCTACGACATCGGCATGGCTTCCCGCGAGCTCAAGGACACCGAGGTTGAAGCAGGCGCAGTCAACACCGTGATCGCCATGGACGGTATCGCGATCGTTGTGAACCTCGACAACCCCATCGCCAACATCGCAAGCGAGACCGTGACCAAGATCTACACCGGCGAAATCACCGACTGGGCTGACGTCGCCGCAGAATAACCCGAATAAAAAGTAAGGACTGGTTATGAGAAAATACAGGGAGCCGCTGATGCGGCTGGTGTTCCTCCTCTCGGCGTGTGCGTCGATCGCGGCAGTCATCCTGATCTGCGTCTTCCTCTTTGGAAGCAGCATCCCGGCTATCCGCGAAATCGGAATCGTCAACTTCCTGTTCGGCAAGGTCTGGAAGCCGAGCAGCGGAAAGTACGGTATCCTGCCGATGATCCTCGGCTCCGTGTATGTGACCGGCGGGGCGCTCGTTCTGGGCGTCCCGATCGGCATCCTCACCGCGATCTTCTTGGCCCGGTTCTGCCCCAAGGGGCTGTATAGGGTCGTGAAGCCCGCAGTAGACCTCCTGGCGGGCATTCCGTCGGTGGTCTACGGTTTTTTCGCGCTGATGGTCATCGTTCCAATGATTCGTGAACTTTTTGACAGCAAGGGCTATTCCATGCTAGCAGCCTCGGTCCTTTTGGGGCTGATGATTCTTCCGACGATTATATCAGTCTCCGAAGCGTCGCTTCGCGCCGTGCCGGAGAATTACTACGAAGGCAGCCTCGCACTGGGTGCGAGCCACGAGCGCAGCGTGTTTTTCGTCATGCTGCCCGCCGCGAAGTCGGGCGTTCTTGCCGGGGTGATCCTAGGCGTCGGGCGCGCGATTGGCGAGACCATGGCGGTCATCATGGTTGCGGGCAATCAGCCGCGCATGCCCAAGGGCATCCTGGAGGGCGTCAGAACCATGACAACAAACATCGTCATCGAGATGGGTTATTCGACGGGGCTGCACAGAGAGGCGCTCATTGCGACCGCTGCGGTTCTGTTCGTGTTCATCCTCATCATCAACCTCTCGTTCTCGGCGATCAAGAGGAGGCAGGAGAAATGAAGAGACGCGATCCCCTCTCCGTCACGCTGCGGGTGTTTACTTATTTGGCAGTGATCATTACAATGGGTTCATTCCTGTGCCTTGTGGGGTACATTCTGATAAAAGGAATTCCGAACCTGAGGCCAAGCCTGTTTGCCTGGGAGTATACATCGGAGAACTGCTCCATGACGCCCGCGATCATCAACACGTTCATCATGACGCTGATGGCGCTCCTGTTTGCCGCGCCGCTGGGCGTCTTTACGGCGATTTTCATGATCGAGTACGCAAAGCGCGGCTCGCTACTCGTGAAAATTGTGCGCACGGCTGCTGAAACGCTGGCGGGCATTCCCTCGATTGTGTACGGTTTGTTCGGCTTTCTGTTCTTCCTCTCAAAGCTTGGATGGGGCTTCTCGCTGCTCTCGGGCGCATCGACCCTGGCGATCATGATCCTGCCGCTGATCATGCGCACCGCAGAAGAGGCGATCCGCTCCGTCCCCGATTCCTTCCGCGAAGGCAGCTTTGGCTTGGGCGCGGGACGACTTCGGACGGTCTTTCGCATCGTATTGCCTGCGGCGATGCCGGGCATCCTCTCGGGCATCATTCTCGCGACGGGCAGGGTCGTGGGTGAGACGGCCGCGCTCATCTATTCTGCCGGTACGGTGGCGCAGATTCCCTCGAGCGTCTTTTCATCGGTTCGAACGCTGTCGGTTCACATGTACGCGCTCTCGAACGAGGGTCTGCACATGGGCGAGGCGTTTGCCACCGCAGCTGTGCTTTTGATCATGGTCGCCTTACTGAACGCGTCGTCTTCCAAAGTCGCTAAAAAGCTTGCCGGAGGAGGAAACAAGTGAACAAGTTTGACGTACAGAACCTCGATCTTTATTACGGGTCGTTTCAGGCGCTCAAGAAGGTGAACCTGATTGTGAATCCCAATGAGATTACGGCGTTTATCGGACCGTCGGGCTGTGGCAAGTCCACGCTGATTAAAACGCTCAACCGCATGAACGATTTGGTCGAGGGTTGCAAAATAGAAGGAAAAGTGCTTCTCGATGGAGAAGATGTATATAAGGATTTGGACGTGAACATGCTCCGCAAGCGCGTGGGCATGGTGTTCCAGAAGCCGAACCCCTTTCCGATGAGCGTTTACGACAACGTTGCCTACGGCCCGCGCACGCACGGCCTGCGCGCGCGCGCGAAGCTTGACGAAATTGTCGAGAAATCGCTTCGGGGTGCGGCGATCTGGGATGAACTCAAGGACAGACTGAAGAAGAGCGCACTCGGGCTTTCGGGCGGACAGCAGCAGAGGCTGTGTATCGCGCGCGCACTCGCGGTCGAGCCGGAGGTTCTGCTGATGGATGAACCGACCAGCGCACTTGACCCGATTTCGACCTCGAAGATCGAGGAGTTGGCGATGGATCTGAAGAAAAAGTACACCATCGTCATCGTGACGCACAACATGCAGCAGGCGGTGCGCATCTCCGACAAGACGGCGTTTTTCCTGTTGGGCGAAGTGATTGAAGTCAACGACACGGAGACCATGTTCTCGACACCCCAGGATAAACGCACCGAGGACTATATCACGGGGAGGTTCGGCTGATGAGAATCCGTTTTGAGGAGCAGTTGACCCAGCTGAACGCACAGCTGATCGACATGGGCTCGCTCATTGAGTATGCCATTGAAAACAGCATTCGCGCCATGGTTGAGCGCGACGACGAGCTGGCGAAGAAGATCGTCGCCTTCGACAGCGAGGTGGATAAGAAGGAACGCGACATCGAGCAGATGTGCATCAAGCTCCTTTTGCAGCAGCAGCCCGTGGCGCGCGACTTGCGCCTCATTTCGGCGGCACTCAAGATGATCACCGATATGGAGCGCATCGGCGATCAGGCGGCGGACATTTCGGAAATCGTGCCCTATGTGTCCGACAAGCCGTATATCAAGCAGCTTGAGCACATTCCGATGATGGGCAAAAAGACCATCAAGATGGTCAAGGATGCAGTCGACGCCTTCGTCCGGCGCGATCTGGAGCTTGCCAACCGGGTCATCGAATCAGATGACGAGGTGGATAGGCTATTTACGACTGTCAAGAGCGAATTGATCATGCTCATCGGACAGAACGCCAACAACGGCGCGCAGGCGCTTGACCTTCTCATGATCGCGAAATACCTCGAGCGCATCGGCGACCACGCGACCAATCTGGCCGAGTGGGTGGAATTTGCCGTGACCGGGACGCACAGGAGATACAAGGACGCATGATATATTACGTAGAGGACAATGATCAGACGCGCAAGCTCGTCGCCTTTACGCTCTCCGCGACGGGATATGAAGTCATGGGCTTTGAAAGCGCGCAGCCATTTTGGGTGGAGATGGACAAAAAGCTTCCGGCGCTCATCATACTCGACGTCATGCTTCCCGGGGAGGACGGGATTCAGATCCTCTCCCGACTCAAGACCACGCCGCGCACCATGGGCGTGCCCGTCATCATGCTCTCCGCCAAGGAGACCGAGTACGACAAGGTGCTCGGACTTACCACCGGTGCGGACGATTATGTGACAAAGCCCTTCGGCGCGATGGAGCTCGTTGCGCGCGTGAAGGCGGTGATGCGAAGGGCAGCGCCCGTGGACGACACGCCGCGCATCACAGTCGGGGAAATCACGCTCGACACAGCCATGCACACGGTGCTTGCGAGCGGCGAAGCGGTGGAACTGACCTTCAAGGAGTTTGAACTCCTGAAGCACATGATGATCAATCGTGGCATTGCCTTTTCACGCGAGCAGCTTTTGAGCGCCATTTGGGGCATGGACTACTTCGGCGGCACGCGCACGGTGGACGTGCATATGCAGACGCTGCGCAAGAAGCTCGGCGCATGCGGGGAGCAAATCAAGACGATCTACGGGCTCGGTTACCGCATGGAGGATAAGAAGCATGAAGCGTAGAATCTTCGCGAGCACGCTTCTTGCGGTCTTTTTGTCGGTTGCGCTCTTTGGCGTCGCTCTCACGGCCATCATCTTTAATTTTTACGCGGATCGCGAGCAGGATGAGCTGGGGAATCGACTTGCCATTGCAGCAACGGCGATGGACCGCGAAGGCAACGGCGGGCTGGCGTTTCTTGAGGCCGTAAAGGCGGCTGGCGTCGATTCGCGTCTCACGTGGATTGCGCAGGACGGCACGGTTCTTTATGACAGCGAGAAAAACGCGAGCGACATGGAGAATCATTCTGCGCGCGAGGAGATTGTATCGGCGTTTGAGAAGGGGATGGGGGAGAGCATGCGCTTTTCCGCGACCCTGGGTGAAGAGACCATTTATCAGGCGCGTCTGCTCGCGGATGGGACGGTGCTCAGGCTCTCCGTGACGCGCAGGAGCGTGTATGGCGTGCTCTACAGCCTCGTGTGGCTCTTCCTGCTGGCGGGCGTTGCGATCATTACGGTCTCTGCGGTGGTTACGAAGGCGCTCACCGCGCGCATCGTGAAGCCGATCAACACGCTGAACCTGGACGATCCGCTCGGGAACGTCGTCTATGACGAATTTACGCCGCTTCTCAGGCGCATGGCGCGTCAGCAGGACCAGTTGCGCGACTACATGCAGAGCCTCTCGGCCCGCCAGACGGAATTCCGCGCGGTGACGGACAACATGACCGAGGGCATGATGCTGATCAATGCGCGCGGAGAGGTCATCTTCCTGAACCGGGGTGCGGAGCGGCTGTTCCGTGCGGACGGCGCACAGGGCAGGCACATATTTGAACTGAACCACTCCATCGAGTTTACGAATGCGGTCGAGGCCGCACTTTCGGGCGACGGCGTGACCGATGTCATGCCGCTTGGCGCACAGTATTTCCAGATTCTCGCAAGCCCCGTGAAGGGTGCCGGTGCGGTGATCCTCTTAAGCGACATTACCGACCGCTATCAGGCGGAGCAATCCCGCAGGGAGTTTACCGCGAATGTATCGCACGAGCTCAAAACGCCGCTCACGAACATTCTCGGTTATGCGGAGGTCATCGAAAATGGGCTTGCGCCCGAGGAGAAGCTGCGCGAATTCGCCGGGTGTATCCGCGACGAGACAAAGCGGCTCATCCAGCTCGTGGGCGACATCCTCAGACTTTCTGCGCTCGACGAGGGTCAGGGCGGACATCCGCCGGAGATGTTTTCGCTCCTCCAAATATCAAACGACATTGCAAAACGGCTTACGCCGCAGGCGGAGGCGGCGGGCGTGTCCGTCGCGGTTTCCGGTGAGGACGCGGTGATTACGGCGGACAAGGCGCTTGTGGACGACATGCTCTTTAACATCACCGACAATGCCATCAAGTACAACCGCAAGGATGGGCGTGTGGACATCGTGGTCGGCAAATCCTTCGTTTCCGTCAGGGATACCGGCATCGGCATTGAACCCAAGTACCACGAGCGCGTGTTCGACCGCTTCTTCCGCGTGGACAAGAGCCATTCGCAGCGCGTCGTCGGCACCGGACTCGGCCTCTCCATCGTCAAGCATGCAGCTGCGCAGCTGGATGCAAAAGTCGAGATGAAGAGCGAGCCGGATGTGGGAACGGAGATTACGGTGCGGTTCGAGGGATAAAACGGTTTCGGATTTCCTAACGAATCAGGTGCTGTCAAGATGGAAAGAATACAATAAAGATCGCGCGGGGGCAACCCCGGGCGGTTTTTTATGGGCATGTGCACAGATCGATGTTTGCACGCATGCTGATATGGTATTTAGGTTTCCTTCGTTTTCGTTGTGTACAAAAGGAAAGTATGTTATACTCAGCTTGGTAAGCGATTGTGCGAGGTGATCAGATGATAAAAGTGATGCCAATGAAGGAAACGGACATTGCAGATGCGCTCCGATTATGGGAAGCGCAATTTGGACGATATTGCTGTTGTCATGCTTTCCCCGATTTTCGCGAAGGTGGCAGGCATGTCATTAAATCATACATTGCCAGACAAATCCGAGAGAACAAAGCCGTGGTCGCCAAAAAGGAACATCGGATCGTTGGATATATGGCATGGATGTATTTTGATTTTCATAAAGAAAAATCCGCTTTCTGGCCGACAACAGGGCATGCTGCTTCATTGGAAAACGAGATCGTAGTTTACGAAGAAATGTATGCATATGCTGCCGGAAATTGGGTTCGAGATGATCGACTCAATCATTTGTGGATGACATATTTTGAGGATGAGGCTCTAAAAAACAGGTTGTATGATATGGGATTTGGCTCTCACGTCATTGATGCATGTCAAACAACGGATCTGGCCATAAAATCATCCTGTGATTATGCGGTTCGATTTGCCGACATGGACGATGCGGATGCGTTGCGTGCATTTGTGAACGGTTCGGCAGAATTTTATGCCAGCGCTCCGATTTTTCTGAAGAGGGAGCCGGATACGATGGCCGAAATCATTGATCTGATAGAGAACAAATCGATTCTTATCGCTTTGGACGGGGACCGAATCGTCGGCAGCATGAGCTTTCAGCTTGATTCTGATTTTCATTCTGAGCGTTTGACGACGCCTGACAGTGTCGCGCGCATGGGCGCTTATATTGATCCAAATGATCGGCGAAAAGGAATCGGTTCAGCACTGCTGGCGAAGGCTTTTAACGTGTGCCGGGGGAAAGGAAAGCGTTACATACATGTAGCCTTTGAAACCGCAAACGCAAATGCGATGGGCTTTTGGCCTCAATATTTCAAACCGGCAATTCGCTCTGTCAGAAGGACCATTAATAAAGACGCAAATTCATAAGAGGAGTCGTTATGCCGCGTGTGGGGGCGGTTTTTGAATCGACAGAGCCAAAGGCCTGCGGCGGTGCGTCGAAATAAGCTCCTTTTGCCAATCCCGCGCAACGGTCAAAGGCCGTGTCGGAGGGGCAAAAGGAGCTTTTCTTTCGGCTTACTCTACGTCCTGCAACGCGTCGTAGCCTTCCTCGCCGGTTCTGACTTTCACGACGTTATCGATGCCGCTCAGGAAGATCTTGCCGTCTCCGATGTTTCCGGTATAGAGTACCTTTTTCGCGGTTTCAATGACGGAGCGGACGGGCACCTTGCTCACAACGATCTCGATTTTGATTTTGGGCAGGAGGTGCGTTTCAAACTCGACGCCGCGATAGAACTCTGTGCGCCCACCCTGTACGCCGTAGCCGAGGACGTTTGTCACCGTCATGCCGGTGATGCCAATCTTGTCGAGCTCGGTTTTAAGCTTCTCGAAGCGACTCTGTTTTGTGATGATTTCGATCTTGGTCATGCGCACGCCGCTCTGAACGGGCATTTCCGTCGGCGGTGCGACGACGACGGGTACCGCTTTTTCCATGGGCACGGTGTTCGGCACGTAAACGCCGCCGACATCCTCGATGTCCATGGTGCTGTCGTACGTAACGAAATCGGGATATGCCTGGTTGCCGTGCTCGCCGAGGTCGAGGCCCTCGATTTCTTCCTTGGCGGTCACGCGCATGCCGACGGTCGCCCGGATCGCAAGCCAGACAATGATAGATGCGGTGAAGACGAATGCGCCAACCGCAACGACGCCGAGCGCCTGATGACCAAGCAGTGTGAATCCGCCGCCGAAGAACAGGCCGTTGAGCGACGCGATACCGCAGATGCCGTCCTGCGCAAAGAGGCCGACGGACAGTGTGCCGAGTATGCCGTGCACGAGGTGGACGGAGAGCGCGCCGACCGGGTCGTCGAGCTTCAGCTTATCGAACATGATGACCGACAGGACGACCAGAACGCCAGAGATCGCGCCGATGATGAGCGAACTTGGCACGCTGACAAACGCGCACGCAGGCGTAATGGCGACCAGACCCGCGAGCAGGCCGTTGATCGACATGCCGAGATCGGGTTTGCCGATGACGATCCACGCGGTTGCGGTCGCGGTGATGAGCGCGATGACGCCGGCGGTGTTGGTAGTTACGACGATGTGCGAGATCGCTGTCGGGTCCGCCGCCATGGTGGAGCCGGGGTTAAACCCGAACCAGCCGAGCCAGAGGACGAATGCGCCGATGGTCGCAAGCGACATGCTGTGGCCGGGAATCGGGTGAATCTTGCCGTCCTTGGTGTACTTGCCCAGGCGCGGCCCGAGGATGATGACGCCCGCGAGCGCCGCCCATCCGCCGACCGAGTGCACCACCGTGCCGCCCGCGAAATCGAGCATGCCGATCGACTGGAGAAAGCCACCGCCCCAGATCCAATGACCGACAATGGGATAGACGATCATGGTAAGGATGAGGGAGAAAAGGATGAAGGAGATGTACTTGATGCGTTCGGCCACCGCACCGGAGACGATGGTCGCTGCGGTACCGCAGAATACGAGCTGGAAGAAGAACTTGGCCCACAGCGGCACCGTAGCCCACGAGATGGCACCGTACACGCCGGAATAGGCTGCGCCTGTAGCGGGGGAATTGTCCAGGCCGCTTACCATGAAAAGACCTTTCAGCCCGATAAAGCCGTTGCCGTCTCCAAACATCAGGCCCCAGCCGAGCACCAGAAAGCCGAGCGACGAAACCGCAAATACGATGAAGTTTTTGCTGAGAATATTCACCGCGTTTTTCTGACGCGCGAAGCCGCTCTCAACGGCTCCGAAACCAAGGTTCATGAAGAAGACGAGCGCGCCGGCGATGATGACCCATAGGGTGTCCATTGCGATTTTTGTCGTCATACTCTCCCTCTTTCTGCCGATCCGGCATGATCCTTTCGCGTGCGTCCCAAAAGACAAAAAGACACCTCACCCCTCATCGGGATTTGGCGTCTTTGCCACACGAAATATTCAGAATTTACATGAGATACAATAGCATAGGCGGCGTTCCGTGTCAAGGATGCGGAAGGTAAAGTTTCCGAAATGCTGTGCATATGCATATAAAGGCAAGGCATTTAACGTCAAAACAGGAGGCATGTGCGTAAAAAAGCAATCCAATCATGAAAATGCGCACGAATATGTCCGTGTTTTAACAAATCCCCTGCGCAATGGCAATTTGCACAATATGAAGGATTGTATTTAGAAATATGCACAAAAAGACCGACTGTTTCCCTTGCAGGAGAACAGTCGGTCAACGGTCAATCAGCGGTCCATATGACCCGCGTCCCTGAGCATTCTGAGCATCCGGGCGGGCGACGGCGGATTGCCCCGGTAAAATGCCATCATGGTATACACCTTGCCCGCGATGAGAATCAGCACAAACGCGAATGCCACAATGATGCCGAGGGAACCAAGTCCCTGCGCGATCGTCATATCCCCAAGGAGGACGCGGCTGGGAGATACGAGGATGGCGGTAAACGGAATGTACCCAAGCAGCGGGTTTGTCGAAACCATCCCCGCATTGCTCCCCGTGAAGATGCAGACAAAGAAGCTGGCGACGAGCACGATGGTGAAAAGGATGTTCGTTGTGGACAGATCTTCCGGCTTTCCGGCCATGGCGCCGCCGATGCCGGCGAGCGCGCAATAGAGCAGGAAACCTGCGATGAGGATCGCAACGGCGACGACGAATCCCATCGGAGAAAACAGGGATGTCATGGAGCCCAGCATGTCGAAAAAGCTGATGATGCCCAAAGACGTTTGCGGGTTCACGAGCTTAACCAGCTGCGCGCCCAGCGCGAATCCGCCAACCGCTGAGCCGAGCCATATGCACGTCTGCAGGATTCCCGCGCAGGCAATGGCGAGTGTTTTCCCGAGGATCATGGCGGCCGGCTTGACGGAGACGAGGAAAAGATCCATCAATTTCGACGTCTTTTCAACGATGACGCCGTTTGCAACGCCCTGCCCGTAAATCAGCATCATGAAATACATCAGCATCAACACGATGTAGGGAAGAATCATCGCAAAGATGGAGCGCGCCGCCTCCGCGAGATCAGCCGGATTCGTCGCAAGCACATGCGCGGCATAGGCGGGTAACGCGGCCGCAGCGGGAGAGGAGAGGAAAGGATAGACGGTTGCGAGGTATTGCCCGAATGCATCCGCGTCGGACGACTGGATTGCGGTACCTTCCGGCAGAATGACCGAGACGACGCTTTTGTCTACCGCGATGATGACGGAATGGGGATTGGGTGCGCACAGTGTCTGCGCTTCCTCGAGGGAAGCCGCCTTCTGATAGGCGATGCCACCGTAGACGCCGTCAGCCTTCGCAAGGGATGTATAATCGGCGTCGTTCGTGTAGACGGCAAGTGTGATCGCGGTCGATGGAACACCGGTGCCCGACTGGCTGTCCGCGAACAGCAATATGCCTGGAATTGCGGTCAGCAGCAGGAGCGCGAGCAGGATTGTCGTGATGCGGTACCCCCGCGTGCCCACTTGCGCGCGAAATGTGAATGAAAATACCTTTGTCCAGTTGCGAATCACGCCCGCTCGCCTCCTTTCGCAATGCCAAACATTCGCTTCAGCGTGATCCGCTCGCCTCTGTGCATGATGAGCGTCGCATACACGCGCCGACCGAATCCGGCCATGAGAAGAATCACCAGAATCTGAAGGGCCCATGCGGCCAGGAGCACGCCCGTCGAGATGTCCCCCAGGAGGTATCGCGCAGGTGCGACAAAGATCGAAAGGAATGGAACCAGCGACGTGGTGATCGCAACCGCACTTCCTTCAAAACTCATGAACACGGTCGATGCGATATACCCGAACAACGCGGTCATCATGACCGACATGTTCGCCTTGTTCATGTCGTCCATATGGGAACAGCTTGCGCCCGAAATCCCCGCGATGATCGAAAACGTGAGATAGCCGAGCAGAATCGAGACAATGACCGCCACGATGGAAAAGGCGTTGAGCTGCGCGAGCGCGGACAGCACGCCGGTTGCGGAAAACACGGAGAACACATTCAGATGGAGCACATACTTTGCGACGAGCGATGTGCCATACGTGCTCGCGGCGATGAGTCCCATTTCGATGAGCACCAGGCACATCGACGCGAGAATCTTTCCCGCGATGAGCGCGAGGGGTTTGATGCTGACCATCAGAAGTTCCACGAGCTTCGAGGCCTTTTCCTCCAGTACCGCGCGCACGATGTAAGAGGTTGAGAACATCACAAGCACAAGCACGAGGATTGAGTAAGCGTATGTTACCGTGAACCGCGCTGCGAAGTCGTCCTCCTCTGCGGGCGTGGGATTGAGATATGCATCCAAAGAGACGGCACGGCTGGTATAGACGCCTGTTCCGCCTGCCCGCACGGCATTGAAAGCGGAGAGCGTGGCATCCTCGAGCGCGGATAAATCGTCAGCGGTGTAGTCGCCCGACGCCGTAACGACAAATGCCCCGTTTTGGGATGCGATGGAGACGGTCGCGCCGCCTTCGCCCTCGGAAAGGCCCTCAAAGGCGGGATTTGCAGCCGCGATGTCCGCAGCGGTGATCGCATACGCCGTGTCGTTCTGGAGTTTAACGGTGCGAATCTCGCTCCTGTCGTATGCGCCGCGCATGGAATTTGTCGCGATCAGCAAGCTGATCATGACGGTCAGCACCATGACGACCATCGTGACGATGGTGGATTTTCCCTTCAGCAACTGCGCGAGGGTGAAGCGAAAGACGGCGCCCGTTCCCGTAAACTCAGTTTTGCGCATCGGTTCGTCCCACCTTTTCGACGAAGATTTCATGCAGCGACGGTTCTCGCAAATCAAACGCAACGATGGTGATGCCCGCCTCGATCAGCAGTTTGAGCAGCGCGTTCGCCTGCGTCTCGTCAGATACCTTGATCGCGTATTCGTATTCTTTTTCGGATTCGATATGCGCGCCGGAGCGGGCGATGAGATCGGACACGTCGCGTTCCACCTTGAGCCGCAGATTCACTCGACCATACGACTTTTTGATCTCGTTGAGATTGCCCTGCAGGATCGTATGGCTGCGGTCGAGGATGGTGATTTCCGTGCAGAATTCCTCCACGGTCGACATCTGATGGCTCGACATGATGATGTACTTTCCCTTTTCGATTTCCTCGCGGATGATCGACTTGAAAAGGTCGGTGTTCACTGGATCGAGGCCGGAAAGCGGTTCGTCGAGGATGATGAGCGCGGGTTCGGAAATCAGCGTCGTCATCAGCTGTATTTTCTGCTGATTGCCCTTGGAGAGTTGATCCGCCTTCATGGATTTGCCGGGAACGGATGCCGCGGGCGCACCCTTCAGCCCCGATCCTCCCAAGAGCGATCGGCGGCGCGCGGGCTTTGTGGGATAGAGGTATTCGTCAACCTGCAGGCGACCTGACCAATAGCGGATGCGCTTTTTGGCCTCGTCGCGCGGGACGCCGCGCAGGGAGGCAAAGTAGATCAGCTGATCCATGAGGGTGTACTTGGGATAAAGGCCGCGTTCCTCCGCGAGATAGCCCACGTTGCATGTGTCGGTCGAGAGTGGACGACCATTCCATGTGACTTCGCCTGTGTCGCGCGAAAGCATGTCCAGAATCATGCGGATGGAGGTCGTTTTGCCTGCGCCGTTCGTTCCGAGAAGCGCATAGACGCCGTTTTTGGGCATTTCGAAGGAGAGCGCGTCAACCACCAGTTTGTCACCGTAATGCTTCGTGAGGTTTCGGACAATCAAGCTCATAATACGCTCCTGATCAATTACTTCGTCCCTATTATGGCCGCTTCAGGTAAACCTGTCAATCAAACGCGCCCATTTTTCGCCAAACGGCGGTTCAAATGTCATTCGGCGCGTACAAAAAGACAATAATCATCCCCCGGCGTAGCCGGGGGTTTGTGACATGCGGGCATAGCCCTGGAATACTAGCCGCGCCCTAACAGGCGCATGGACGATCTGACATCTGCTTGGGTCTATTACTTGCTACCCGTGAA
>JAEZSP010000036.1 GCA_023421735.1 Bacillota bacterium
TTTTTCCGGCTACTTCTCACGTCGTCTTTTTTCGGCTCTTATGACCCCGTTTTTTCCCACTCAATCCCGGCCTTTCCCGGCCTTTCCCACCCCTAGAATACGTGACACAGTATGTGTTCCGTTACAATTGGGGCTTTTGCCCGCACGCGGCAATTACGACGCTTCGATCCCGCCCGGGTGGACGCCCGCGTTTATCGGAAGCGTGCTTCGGCACGCCATATTGCCGGTCATGTCGTGGATGCTCACAACCATTGGCGGTTGGGCGCTTGGCATGAAGGCAATCTCGGTCTCGGTCCTCGGCGAGGACTTTATCACCTCCGCGCGTGCGCGCGGACTGCCCGACAAGCGCATCGTGTGGGTATACGTAGGCAGAAACGCACTCCTTCCGCAGATTACACACCTGGCGATGTCATTTGGCATGATGTTCGCGGGCTCGGTACTCATCGAAAACATATTCGTCTACCCCGGAATGGGCTTCTTCTTCGGCCGGGCGATCACCGCACGCGACTACCCCTTGATGCAGGGAATGTTCATGATTATCACCGTCGCGGTCGTCATCGCAAACCTGTTGGCCGAAATCCTCTATTCGGTCATTGATCCGAGAATCAGGGAGGCGAGCTAATGGCGAAGAAAATTCTGACGCGAAAGGCGAAGGAACTGGCAAAGGATAACGCCGCGCTCGCCAAGGCATATAACGTTTCAAAATCCACGTCGCGCGATACGGCGATCAGTATTTTTAAATCCATCGTTCATAATCGGCGCGCGCTCATCGGGATGATCATCCTCATCGTCTATGTCCTGCTCGCGGTCATAGGGCCGATGGTCGCCAATCCGAAGATGCTGAAGTCGGACATCAGAAACCGACTCGCGTCCCCCTCATGGGAACACCCGCTGGGCACGGACAACAACGGGCGCGACACGCTGACGCAGTTTATCTACGGGGCGCGCAACGTTCTGACCGTCGCGTTCATCGCGGCCGTGATGACCATCCTCATTGCAACGACCGTCGGCATGCTTTCGGGGCTGATCGGCGGCGTGGTCGATTCGGTGCTCATGTTTTTCACAAACATCATCCTGACGGTGCCGTCGATGCCCATCATGATGCTCCTGGCGACCGTCATGTCCGCCGACAACCCGATCGCGTTTGGGTTCGTCCTCTCGATCTGGTCGTGGGCGGGATTGGCACGCGCGGTGCGCGCGCAGATTATGAGCGTCAAAAACCGCGATTATGTAGAAGCTGCGCGGATTCTCGGCATGCCGACGCGGCACATCGTGGTGGGTGAAATGCTGCCGAGCATCACGAGCTATCTCACGATGAATCTCATCTTCTCGATGCGCGGCGCGATCTCCGCATCGGTGGGCCTGATGTTCCTGGGCCTCGCAAAATTCTCCGCGAGCCACTGGGGCATGATGATTCAAATCGCCATTTCCTCGACGGGTGCGCTTTACGGATCCAGCGCGCTGGTCTACTTCCTGACCCCGGTCCTGGGCATTGCGATCTTCGGCATGGGCTGCTTCTTCTTCGCGAGCGGCCTGGACGAAGCGCTGAACCCGCGGCTGAGAACGCAGTGAGGGCACAAACATGACAGAAACAAAAACGCGTCCCGATGTCATCCTTGAGTTCCGGGACATTTGCGTGGACTTCCCGCTCAAGCGCGGAGTTCTGCGTGCGGTTGACCACGTGACGTTGCCCGTGTACCGCGGCGAAATCTTAGGTGTGGTGGGCGAATCCGGCAGCGGAAAATCCACGCTCGCCTGCACCGCGCTGAACATCGTGTCCGCGCCCGGCTCCATCACAAACGGCGAGGTGCGTTTCGAAGGCGAAAACATACTCAAATACGCGCCCAGCCAGACGCGGCAATTCAACTGGCACAGCGTCGCGATGATCTTCCAGGCGGCGCAGAATTCACTCAATCCCATCCTGCGCGTGCGGGATGTGTTCCTCGAGACCGTGCGTGCGCACGACCCCTCCGCGCGGGAAAAGGACGTGTTCGAGAAGGCGGCCCAGCTCATGCGCCATGTGCGGCTCACGCCCGAGCAGGTGCTGCCCGCGTACCCGCACCAGCTTTCAGGCGGCATGAAGCAACGCGCGATCATTGCGCTCGCGCTCATCCTCGACCCAAAGGTGCTCGTGCTCGACGAGCCGACCACCGCGCTCGATGTCATTACACAGGCCTACATCATGAACATCTTAAAGCAAATCCACGACGAGATCGGGATCACCATGATTTTCAACACCCACGATGTGGCGATCGTGGGCAAAATGGCCGACCGGATGGCGGTCATGTACGGCGGGCAGATCGTGGAGCTTGGGACGACGTTTGACATCTTCTACGACGCGCGGCACCCCTACACGCGCGGGCTCATTCAGGCGGCGCCCTCCCTGCGCGACGACATCACCCAACGGCGCGCCATTCCCGGCACACCGCCCGACCTCATCAGCCCGCCGCCGAACTGCCGCTTCGCGCCCAGATGTCAATTGGCGGGAAAATGCCTCAACGACCGCGCGCCGGCGCTTTTCGAGGTCGCCCCCGGGCACTTCACGAGCTGCGATGCGAACACGAAGGAGGGCGCGTGACATGGCGGAAAACAGAACTCCTCTCATGCGGCTCGAAGACGTAAGCATGATTTTTGAGAACAATCCCGGCGCATTCCAAAAGAAAAAGCGCGTTGGCGCGATGCTGAACGTTTCCTTCGATGTGAACCCCGGCGAAATCATCGCCATCGTGGGCGAATCCGGTTGCGGCAAGACGACCATTGGAAAGACCATAACGGGCATTCACACGCCGACGAGCGGTCGCGTGCTCTATAACGGCGCGGACATCGCCAAGATCAGCAAAAAATCGGCTGCGTTTCGCGATTACCGATTGGGCGTACAGATCGTGCATCAGGATTCCTACGCTGCGCTGAACCCCTCGCGCACCATTTTCCAATCGCTGAGCGCTCCCATTTTGCAACACAAGATCGCGACGAATCGCCTGGAAACGCTCGCCCAACTGGTCGACCTTTTTACCTTGGTGGGTCTGACGCCCGCGGAGGATTTTCTCTTCAAGTACCCGCATCAGCTCTCCGGCGGCCAGCGGCAGCGGACGCTCCTGGCCCGCGCGCTGTCGGTGCGGCCGAAGCTGATCGTCGCGGATGAGCCGGTTTCTATGGTCGACGTATCGCTGCGGATTTCGCTTCTGGACCTCATGGCACAGATGAACCGGGAGATGAACGTTGCGTTCATCTACATCACCCACGACCTTGCGACCGCGCGGTATATCGCAAAAAACGGACGCATCGTCGTCATGTATCTCGGCAAGATCGTCGAGACGGGCGACCTGAACGAAGTGCTGGAACATCCCCATCATCCGTACTTGCAGGCGCTGATTGCCGCCATTCCGCTGCCTGACCCGAAAATTTCGCGGCTCAACACGAAATTGCCGCTCCGCTCGGTCGATATGCCCTCGAACGTAAATCCCCCGCCGGGTTGCCGGTTCCATCCGCGCTGCCCGTACTGGAAGCAGATTTGCGCCGAGAAGGAACCGGAACTGCGCCCCTATGAAGGCGGACAGATCGCTTGCCACTTTGCGGAAGAAATTCCGCCGTGGAAGTGGTGATCTCAGCCATGCGAAACACGCGAAATGCGCGCGACCGGGTCGCCGTCAGCGCGGCAGTTCAGTACATCGCGCGCGCGGCACTTTTCATGGCTGCGGCATTTTTCCTCCTCGCGCTCGCGGCACTCCTGTTCATGTCGCCAAACGCCGTCTCGCGCGGCATCTACGCAGTCGTGCTCGGCCTGAACGCGCTCGTCATCGTGGGGGCGCTACTCCTGACGCGCTTCATGCGCCGCTCCGACGAGAAGTACGCCCAGAAAAAGAAGGCGGAACGCACGGAACCGGGGATTGATGCGTGGCTGGAAACGCACGAAAGGGATGCCGGGGACGCTGCCCCCGGTTCCCCGCCAAAGGGCTGATCCGATTCCAAACCGGGTGGGAATCCTGGTTCTATCCGTCGGCGGCGCGGGAGTACAATCCCCGCGCCGCCGAAATGTGTTTTGGGGGACGATTTGACAGGGTGGCAAAGGGACACCCGCTCACCTGCCCCTTGGTTGCTTATCCTGCACGCAGGGGAAGCAGCCTCGCAGGGCGGGTGGGCGGGTGTGGCCTGTCAAGTGAACTCCCGAAAAGCGGCGTGCCGTTTTTTAGGTCAGGGCAATGCGCAGCGCGTGAAAGCCCACGGCATTAAAGCTAGCATGGTCGATGGCCGTACTCCACGCCATGTCGCCGCCGATCGGCGCATGATAGGCGTCGATGTGCGCGGTGATTTCAGCGCGCATCGGCAGATCGTGGGTATGCATGGCGTTTTTCAAGTCGTCCACGGTATGATGGTGCGCATCAAAGTGGAACGGCGTTTCCGCATGAATCGCGAGGGATGCCGCATCTTCGCGGAAGGCGAGGAAGCGCGTTTTTTCGCGGCCCCCGTTCTCGGAGGGCGGGGCATAATCAAAGCCAAGCGCGTCCACCGTCGATTCATAGCACCCAAAGCGCGGCGCAACCATGCGGTCGGCGTAGTTTTCCATGGGGCCATATCCGGTGTATGCGACTTGATCGAAACCCGCCGGAATCGTGAGTGCAAGCCCGAGGCGCACAAGCATCACGCCTTGCGCGACGTTCGCATCGAGTGCGCAAAGGAGATCATCACCGCATGCCGTCCATATCAGCGTCCCACGCAGCTTTTCGCCCGCGGAAAATGCAAACCGGAGTGCCACTTCGCCCGTGCCGCGCAGGATCTGCGCGGGCTCAAATGCGGGAACAAGCGCGCGCGCCTCGTCCATCTGCGTACGCCAACCCCACCCTTCGCGGGCATCGAGTCCGGTATATGGACGGTCGAGCGCAATCTTGCTGTTGAGAACGCGGTTGACGCCGCTTTTTTCGCATTTCAGGAGCGCGCCGTCCGCCTTCGCAATTTCGGCGGTCATTGTGCCGGATGTCACGACAAAGCGGTCACCCGCGTCGCGCAACACGGGTTCCTGGGCGGGCGTCGGCGCATATCTCGCAACCGGTGCGCCGAGCGCAAACTGTCTGCGCCCAACTTCGAGACCGGTCGATTTGCGAATGATGACGAATTCGAGATACGCAGCTTTTCTATCCGAAAGATCGATGGTCGCTGTCTCGCCGGGTTTGAGTTCAGGCATGTCAAGTGCGGTCTGCTCAACGACGTATCCGTCCGCATCAAGAGTGGTCAGCGCAAGCGAAAAGGCGGACGAATGCGTCGAGAGCGTGCGGTTCGTGACGACGAACTGCCCGGATTGCCGCATGGCCAGCCACGGATGATCAGGATGCGGCGGATCAATCAGGATCGGCGCATACGCCTCGCGCACCTCATACGCCACGGGCTTCCACTGCAGATCCGCGCGCACGAGGCCGTTGTTGGTCATGTAGGGCGGCTCAATGGGCTCGATAAACGGCTCGCCGAAATCGCCGCCATGGGCAAAGTATTCCATACCGTCCGGCGTCTTTGCACAAAGCGCCTTATCCTGCCAATCCCACACGAAGCCGCCTTGAAAGCGCTCATACCGGCGCGTCAATTCGATAAACTTCTTCATCCCGCCGCCGGTATTGCGAATCTGGTAGAGATATTCCACCAAAATGACGGGGCGGTCGTCGCGCGGATCGGTCAGCATCGCGAGAATCTGCTTCTCGGTCGCGTACATTGCGCCGCGCGTATCCGAGATGTTCTTCGCGGGGTTACCCGCCTCATACTGGCAGATGCGCGTGGGGTCGTATTCCTTGCAGAAGCCGTACATCGCCGCATGGCCCGCGCCGTAGCCGGACTCGTTGCCCAGCGACCAGCCGTAGATCGAAGCGTGGTTTTTATGCTGCACGACCATGCGCTGGGCGCGCTCGACGTACTGCGGGGCATACTCCGGATCATGCGAAATTTGGCCCGCCACGCCGTGGGTTTCGAGGTCGCACTCACAGAGAACGAGCAGCCCCATTTCGTCGCACAGCTCGTACCAGCGCGGGCTGTCGGGGTAATGGCAGGTGCGCACGGCATTGATGTTCATGCGCTTCATGCTCTCGATCTCCTCAATCATGTGCGCCGCCGGAACTGCGCGACCGTATTTCCAGGCGTGTTCGTGGCGATTGACGCCGAAGACGAGCATGCGTTGGCCGTTGAGAAGCAAAATGCCATCCTCGACATCCACGCGTTTGAAGCCGAAGCGGCACATGTCCGCATCAATCTCTATGCCGTCCTGATTGATGAGCGAAAATACGGCGGTATAGAGCGCCGGATTCTCGGGCGACCAGCGGGAAACCTTCGCAAGCGGAATCGTCACGCGCGCGGTATTGGCGGTCGGGACGTCGACCTGTGTGTAGACGGCGTGCGAACTGACCGGCGCTTCCGCCTCGCCAACGGGATCGCCCTCCGGGGAAAGGAGCCGTGCACGTACGCGAAAATCCCGAAAGCCCGGCACGCGCGAAACCTTCACATCGGCGGTGAAGATACCGGATTCCAGATGCCGATCGGGGATCGCCTTCATTTGATAATCCTCCATGCGCGCGTGCGGTGCGAACACGAGCGTCACGTCGCGGTGGATGCCGCAGAGGTACCAATAGTCCTGATCCTCCAGATAGCTGCTCGTGGCATAGGTAAACACGCGCAGCGCAAGTGTATTCAGACCAGGCTGGGCAAACGCGGTCACATCAAACTCAGAGGAAAGCTTGCTGTCCTCGGCATAGCCCACAAACGCACCGTTCAGGTACACTTCATAGGCTGTTTCGACGCCGTCCAGACGCAGGATGAGGTCGGTATCCGCGTCTGCGGGGAGATCGAACCGGAGCCGATAACAGCCCGTGGGATTCTCCTTCGGTACCCGGAAGGGATCGGCCTTGCCGTCCAAACCCAGATCGCCGTCCAAGTGCCACGGATAGGCATAGTTTGTATAGATGGGTTTGCCAAAGCCCTGCGTCTGCCAGTTCCCCGGCACTTGAATCAGCGCGTAGCCAGATTCGTCGATCTGCGGCGCATAGAAATCACCGCAGTCTTCCGGTCGGTCATACAACCGGAATTTCCATTCCCCATTCAGATCAAGCGTCCGCGACTGGGCAAATCGACGCGCGCGCGCGGGGAGTCGATGAACCGAAGTCACCTTCGGGTCGAGATAGAAATCACACATGGTAACTGCCCCCATTCCCACAATCGTATGTGCCCTGATTATAACATAGCAACAGCTGCGAATCAACGCATCGGAAAGGGAACCGGGTGAAAGACCCCGTTGGATTTTCCGCCCAAAAAGAGGGCGACGGCATGGGGATTGGACCCCCACACCGCCGCATGATAGGTAATTGCCCCTCCCAGGTACAGGGGGTGATCGGCGGCTACGCCTTGCGAGGACGCGCCCGTCCGAAGAGACGGGAGAGGAAGGGAATTTGAATTTTCTGTTTACTCGTGACGTCGAAGGCAACTGCCGCAAGAAGAACGAGTCCCTTGACGACCTTCTGCATGTTCTGGTTCATGCCCATGATGGACATTCCGTTATTCAGAACGCCCATAATCAGCGCGCCGATGAGCGAACCGGAGACGGTGCCGGTGCCGCCGTAGGCGGATGCGCCGCCGATGAAACACGCGGCAATCGTATCGAGCTCGAAGGATTCACCGGCCTGCGGTCCCGCTGAATTCATGCGTGCTGTAAAAACGACTGCCGCAACGGCTGTTAAAAATGCCATATTCGTATAGGCAAAGAACATCATCCTGCGCGTGTTGACGCCCGAGAGGCGCGCAGCTTTGGCGTTGCCGCCGATGGCATAAAGATAGCGACCCGGTACGGTTTTGGACGTAAAGAACGTATAGACGATCAGCACGAGTCCGACGGTCACGAGCACGACCGGCACTCCCTTATACTGACCGAGCTTCCAGAAAAACCATACAAGCGCCCCGGAAATAATCACGCTTTTGATCAGCACGTAGAAAAGCCCCTCCGCCTGATAGCCCATGCGCTTTTTCTTCGCCCGGGAGAAGAGCTGGGTCACGATGTAAATGAGTGCGATCAGCGCACCCAAGAGGGCGGAGACGAGCGCGATCATCTTCTTGTCATCCAGCCCAAAGCTCAGAAAGCCGGTGGAGAGACCCAGGAATGCGGTCGGCAGGTTCGAAATCGTCTGGCTGTTAAGGGCAAGCAGCGCAAGTCCCTTCCACAGCAACATGCCCGCGAGCGTGCAGATGAACGGCGGTATGTTGACGTATGCGATCCAGAACCCCTGCCACGCGCCGATGAGAATGCCGACGCCGAGCGCCGCCGCGACCGCGAGGTAAGAATTCATGCCCCACTTATTCATAAAGATGCCCAGGCACGCACCCACCAGGCAAAGGATGGAGCCGACCGAAAGGTCGATGTTGCCGCCCGTCAGGATGCACAGCAGCATGCCGGTCGCGAGGATGATGACATAGGCGTTCTGGTTGATGAGGTTTGAGATGTTCATGGGCTTGAGGAGCACGCCCTTGGTGATCGTATTAAACAGCACCACAATCACCACCAGCACGATCAGCATCATGTACTGCCGGAGGTTCTTTTTCAAATTGACCGCCAAGCTATTCATCTTTCACGTCTCCCTTGCTTGCCTGCATGATCAGGTTCATGATGTATTCCTGGCTCGCCTCGGCGTACGGCACCTCGCCGACGATTTTGCCCTCGCACATGACGTAAATCCGGTCGCACATGCCCAACAGTTCCGGCAATTCCGAGGAAACCATGAGTACGCACTTGCCCGCCGCGACGAGCTCGTTGATGATCACGTAGATTTCGTATTTGGCGTTGACGTCGATGCCGCGCGTGGGTTCGTCGAGCATCATGACGTCCGGTTCGGCGAACATCCACTTGCCGACGAGCACCTTTTGCTGATTTCCGCCGGAGAGATTGTCGACGTCGACCTCGACGTCCGGTGCCTTCACGCGCAGATTGACCCGCGCCTTTTCTGCCGCACGCGCCTCGGCGTCCGTGTCGATCACGCCGCGGTTTGCGACAAACGCCATGCGCGAAAGCGTTGTATTATGCTTGATGGAGTTTGAAAGCACGAGTCCGTCGCCCTTGCGGTCCTCCGTCACATACGCAAGCCCCGCGTGGATCGCCGCGGAAATGGAGCCGATGCCGAGCACCTTTCCGTCCTTTTTGACCGTTCCGGTGATCTTCGTGCCATAGGCCCGCCCAAAGACCGACTGGCACAGCTCCGTGCGTCCTGCGCCGATCAACCCCGCGATCCCGACGACCTCGCCACGCCGGACGAAGAGCGAAACGTCGTCCACAACCTTGCGCTCTGGATAGAGCGGATGATACACCGTCCAGTTTTCGACCTCGAACGCCTTTTCGCCGATCTGCGGCGTGCGTTTCGGAAAGCGGTCGACCATCTCGCGACCAACCATGCCCTTGATGATGCGCGCTTCGCTAACCGGCCTGCCGCGCTCGTTGTCGAGCGTCTCGATCACCATGCCGTCGCGAATGACTGTAATCTTGTCGGACACATAGGCGATCTCGCCCAGCTTGTGGGAGATGATGATCGAGGTGATGCCCCGGTTTTTCTTGAATTCGATCAAAAGGTCGAGGAGCTTCTTCGAATCGATTTCGTTGAGCGAACTCGTCGGCTCGTCAAGGATCAAAAGGCGCACGTTCTTCGCAAGCGCCTTCGCAATCTCAACAAGCTGCTGCTTGCCGGTGCCGATATCCTTAATGAGCGTCTCGGGGCTTTCCATAAGCCCGACCATGCGCATGTATTTGCGCGCCTGATCGTTGGTCAAATCCCAATTAATGACACTCAACCTGCTGCGCTCATTTCCGAGAAACATGTTTTCCGCGATCGAGAGATAGGGCACAAGCGCCAACTCCTGATGGATGATGACGATGCCCTTCTTCTCCGAGTCGCGGATGTTGCGAAAGCGGCATTCGACGCCCTCATAGACAATCTCGCCCGCATAATCGCCATGCGGGTAGATGCCGGAGAGTACGTTCATGAGGGTGGACTTCCCCGCCCCGTTCTCGCCCACGAGCGCGTGGATTTCCCCTTCCTCGACGACGAGATTGACGTCGCTGAGCGCCTTGACGCCCGGGAATTCCTTCGTGATCGCGCGCATCTCAAGCAATGTGTTTGCCATTTTCAGTCATTCCTCAATTCCAAAACGAGGGGGCGGGAAACCCGCCACCCTCATCGGCATGCCCCTGGTTACTGCGCCAGATCGGCCTGCGTGTAATAGCCGGAGTCGATCAGCAGTTCCTTGTAGTTATCGATATTCGCAAACACCGGATCGCACAGGAAGGAGGGCACCACCTTCACGCCGTTGTCGTAAGTCGTGGTGTCGTTGACCGGAACTTCTTCGCCCTTCATGATGGCGTCAACCATGGTGACCACCTGGGAAGCGAGCGTGCGGGTGTCTTTAAACACCGACATCGCCTGATAGCCCGCGATGATGTTCTTGGTGTTCGCAACATCGCAGTCCTGACCGGTGATGACCGGGAAATCGTCGAGGGTGAAGCCCGCGGCGATCAGGGAATTGGTGATGCCCAGCGCCAGCGAGTCATTCGGGGAGAGCACGAGGTCGAGCTTCGTGCCGTCCGCGTAGTAAGCGGTCAGCAGGTTATCCATGCGCTCCTGCGCGGTCTGGGTCGACCACGAGAGGATGGCGCAGGTCTCAAAGTCCATCTGGCCGGAAACCACGTTCAACGTGCCCGCCTCGATGTAGGGCTTGAGAAGGTCCATCGCGCCGTTATAGAAATACGTCGCGTTGTTGTCATCCGGAGAGCCTGCAAAGACCTCCATGTTGAACGTCTTGTCGGTATTCGCCAGATCGAAGCGGTCGATCAGGTACTGTCCCTGAATCGCGCCGACCTTGTAATTGTCGAAGGTCGCATAATAGTCCACGGCATCGGTATCGCGGATCAGACGGTCATACGCGATGACCGGAATGCCTTCGTCCTTCGCAGTCGCGAGAACGGTGCCGAGCGCGGACCCGTCGATGGAGGCGATCACCAGCACGTCGACGCCATTGAGGATCATGTTCTCAAGGTCGGAAACCTGCTGCGCGGTGTCGTTATCGGAGTAGGTCAGAATGACTTCATAGCCGGCGGCCTCAAGCTGCGCCTTCATGTTTGCGCCGTCCTGGTTCCACCGCTGGAGACTCTGGGTGGGCATTGCAACGCCGATTTTCCCCTCGGCGGCAGCCGACACACCCATCGCGACAACCAGCATGAGCACGAGCGCGGTGATGAGTATCTTCTTCATAGGCACATCCCTCTTTCTCTATTTTACCGACACGATACGTGCCGATAACTACATATGAACAAATTCATTATATCAATACGCGCAAGATTCGTAAATATTCCGTCCTTCCCTTAAAGCGTTTTGACCAAAGGTTAGGAAAAATATGAACAAACATCGGAAAAAAGCGCCCTTTTGGGCGCATCAAGTTTTGTCATTTTATGTCAATCTTTGTGTGCAAGGGCGGCGAGCGCCGCTTCGATGTTGATTGCGCTTTCCCATGGGCGGCAGCGCGTCCCAAGGGGACGGTTGTCCTCGTAGTATTCCACCCATGCCCCCGCGCTGTCGCGGATGGAAAGCATGCGATGGAGCAGGTCATCCGCCGGGAGGCCGCACTTTTTCGCGGCAAAGAGAATCAGCCCGTAGTCGTAGCCGAGACTCTTTTTCCCGCCGGGCAGGGAAGACACCGTGCCCGTTTCGCGCAAGGACGCGAGGATTGACGCAACGCCCGCGCGAATTTCAGCCTCAGGAACCAATTCGGAATCCATATACGCGTGCATCAAGAGGGTTGACGTAAGGGGATACTCCGTCTCCGGCGCTTGTGGGAGAGGCCCCTTGTGATAGCACGCGGGGCAGACGTAATTGGAATCATTCAGCCGCCGCAACCAGCCAAAACCCATGCAGCCCTCCCCGCCGCGCAGGCAAACGCCATGGCGGAACAGGGGAAACGCGAGGCCGTCGCGCCGCATGCGGCTGTTGGCGATCCACCCTTCCCCGCGGCGAAAATTCGCCCGATAGGCGGACGTCGCGCGCCGAACGGCGTCCTGAATCTCAACCGGGAAATCGGGTGTCAGCGCGGCATATCGCTGTGCGCCCCGGATGAAGAGCATGGTCGCCTCCATGGAACCGTCGAGCAAGATGCTGCGCGGGAGGATGCCGCCTGCGACGTAGGTTTCGTCGCCGTTGAAGGGGAGCATGTCCCGGTGGATCGCCTGCATCTGCGCCCGAAGCGCCCAATCGAGCATGGGTCGAAGCGTCTCAAAGAAGGCGCGGTCACCCGTGGCGTCGAGATAATCGCATGCCTGCGCGACGAGATAGCCCGTGATCTCTGCGCGGTCGTCCTCGTGGACGTGGAACAGATCCGGGACGCCGATGCCCTGCGCATTCCGGATGTATCCCGCCTTTTCAAACGTATCTTTGTAAAAACGAAGGATTTTCCCGGCCTCCTCAAAGCAGCCCAACGCGAGTAGCCCACGCGACACGCCGTACTGATCGCGCACATAGCCCATGTGATAATTGCTGCCCGCGAGCACCCCGCCGGATTCTCCCTGCTGGGCGCGGATGAGGAGCGCCACGTCGTCCGCCGCCGCGACGACTTCGGCATGCAGGGGATGGCTTTCGTCGAGCGGGCGCGCATTCTCCCGCCGCCTGTGCAAAAACGCCGTATCAGATGTGCGCCGTGCAAGTGCGAGGGCATCAAAGCCCCCCTGGATCGCATGCCGCAAATCGGATGTACAGGATTCGAGGTCGCCGCAGGCAACAAACAGCGCGCCATCCCCCCGCGCGGTAAACACGATCTCGTCGCTCACCCGTTCCGCTTCACAATCACCCATAAACGCAATCTGCATGAAGCGGTACTCGTGCGTGGGGTACCAGTTGTAGGCGGGTGTTCCGCCGGGGATCGTGAGCAGGTACGCATCCGCACAGTCCGGGAACATCTCCCGGTTGCGCAAAAGCCGAAATCCCTTTCCGTCAATCTTCCATCTGGCAGATGCGGTTAAGCGCCACCGCCTTGCAAGGCAAGAGACGTCCTCTCCCACCGTATCCTCGTACATTCCTTCCGGCGCCAAATGGCGATAGACGCCGCCATGTACATCGCGGATGGGCGGCACAAAACCGCATGCGTCCACGCGGCGCAGGGAGAGCGCCGTCGGTGCGGTATAAGGTTCGCCAAACACCTGTTCCCACTGCCCACCGTTCCCGTATGCGATGATCCTGCCGTTTCCGAGCGCCCACAGCGCGCCGTCATTTGTTTCAAGTGTCATGCTCATCCCCCTCTTTCGCAACAGAATAACAGAAAAACACGCAGACGTAAACCATTTTATTGACGGATGCGCACGCGCGTGTTACATTGAAGATCACAGGGGGGATTGCCATGTACACAAGGGAAATCCTGAAGCGGGACCTCGAACAAATGGGACTGTGCCCGACCGACACGATCCTGATACACAGCTCGATGAAGGCGATTGGGGATGTTGAGGGGCGTGCGGACGGCGTACTCGACGCGCTGCTGGACTTTTTCGCGCCAGGGCTTTTGGTATTCCCCACGCTCTCATGGACGGTTGCCGAAGCGGACCCGCCCGTCTTTGACGTGAGGCGTACAAAATCCATCGTGGGAATCCTGCCCGAGCTGTTCCGGGGGCGTCCCGGCGTCGTCCGCAGTCTGCACCCCACCCATTCCGTCGCCGCGGCGGGGACCGATGCAAATTGGATCACTTCGGAAGACCACCTGAATCACTCGCCCTGCGGCAAGCGGTCGGCGTGGCATAAACTGCTCGAGCGGGACGCGCGCATCCTCATGGTCGGCTGCGATCTCACACGCTGCACGTTTTTGCACGGCGTCGAGGAATGGGCAGATATTCCGGGACGGCTTGCACCGCGCGTGCGCTTTACGGCGATTGATGAGAACGGCGCAGCGCACACGGTCGAATCCTCGCCCCATCAAGGCGTGCCGTCCGATCAGTTCTGGAAGGCGGAAGCGGCGCTCCGCGCGGCGGGGGCACTGCGAGACGGACAATTTGGGGACGCAAAGGTCATGGTTTTAACGGCGAAAAAAACGGCGGAGACCGTCTACAATCTGCTCTATCGGGACCCGGAACTTTTCTCGGAGGAGGCGTAATCATGGAAAATCTGGTCATGGAAAAGGTCAGTCAGGCAATCGACCTCATGCGGACAAACAGCCTCGACTGCTGGGTGGTATTCACGCATGAGACGGGCCGCGAGACAGACCAGACATATCCCCTTCTCATGGGCGAGCGCGATCTGGGCGGCGGCATATTGCTTTTGACAAAGGGCGGTCGGCGCGTGGCGATCGTGTCCGGCCTCGACCAGGCGCTGCCCCGGTCGACGGGCGCGTGGGACGAGGTAATCGTCTATACCCGCGAAAAAGGCCCGCTCGACACGCTGATGGAGATTCTGCGCGCGGAAAATCCGCGTACAATCGGGGCAAATTTCTCGGAGACAAATCCGCTTGCAGACGGGTTGGGTCACGGGAAGTATGTCGTCCTGAAACGCGCATTGGATGCGGCGGGACTGGACAAGCGGCTCGTGAGCGCAGAGGCGGTCGCGTCATCGCTTCGGCAGGTCAAGACAGATGCAGAAATCGAACGCATCCGCGCAGCAATCTCAACGGCAAACGACGTCTTCCGGGAACTGCGCGAACACCTTGCGCCCGGCATGAGCGGCGTTGAAATCTTTCGCCTCATCGGGAAACTGCGCGCAGCGCGCGACGCGTCGAACGGCTGGAGCGCGTACAACGACCCTATTTTGACCATCGGCCCCGTGGCGTTCATGGGTCACACGCCGCCGCCGGAGGGGTTGACGTTCGACCAGGGCATGCTCATGCAGATCGACCTCGGACTGCGCAAAAACGGCTATTGCTCGGACTTCCAGCGAATGTTTTATGCGACGAAACCCATGGAGACGCGCGCGCCCGCCGAAGTCGAGCGGCTATTCGGCGGCGTATACGAAGGGATCAGTCGCATGATCGCGGGGATTAAGCCGGGCGTCCCCAACGACGGGGTCACCCAGCACGCCTTCGCCGCGATCACCGATTTGGGCTTTCCGGAGCCGCAGTACGGCGGCGGGCACCAACTCGGGCGCGCGGTGCATGACGGGGGCATCGGGCTAATGAGCTACAAGACGCCCGTGCCCGGTGCGGTGATGAAACGCGGAAACGTATTCACCGTCGAGGGATTGGAGACGCGCATCGCACCCTATGGCTGGGTGAGCCTCGAGGAGAACGTGGTCGTGACGGAGAATGGCTGCGAGGTACTGACCGAGCGGCAGACCGAAATCTGGTGCATATAGGCATAAAAAAACGGCGGTCAAAGATCATCTCTTCGGCCGCCGCGCAGCGCACTATTTGTCCGTCAGGGACACCTGCCACTGCACACCGTATTTGTCCGTGACCCAGCCGTAGCATGCCGACCAGAAGGTCTCCTGAATCGGCATAAGCACCTCGCCGCCAACCGACAGCTGCGAAAACAGCCGCCGCAATGCCCTTTCGTCGCCCGACGTCACGATCACACCGGCATTCGTGCCAATGGAAACATCCATGCCCGGCGGAACGTCTGCACACATGAGCGCGGAGCCCATGGCCTTAATTTCCGCGTGCATGATCAGATCCCTTGTCGCCTCGTCCGCCTTCGCGTCGGGCATGTCCCCATAGGCCGACATGGTAACGTCGTCGACCCCGAATGCCTGCGCATAAAACTGTACCGCCTCCCGGCAATTGCCGCGAAAACGCAGATAGACTCCAACCGCCATGTAAATCACTCCCCCGTTGCTTTCTTTGTCTTTTTATAACCGAAATCAAACGGGAGAAAACGGGAGATCGGTGATCTTTGTGAGACAAACAAACGGTATGCCTTTCTTTCTACCTATTCACCTTCCTGCAATCACCTGCAAATAAAAATAAGCCTCATTCTGCGATAAAAAAAAAGAAACCGGGGCGCTTGATCAAGCGCCCCAAACGATCAAATTTTCGCGGGATAGGTGATGCGATCGCGCGCGACGATGGGCCATGTGCCCGTAACCGCGCCCTCTTCAATGACCACCGCTTCCCGGTAGAGCGCGGAGGTGGGGCAGACGTGCGTAGGAATGACGTACAGCACTTCGCCGATCGCAGGCCGTTCCTTTCCCTCCGGCACGCGCCAGACCCAATGCTCCTCGCTGTGGCGGATGGGTTCTGCATCTTCAAATCCGATGATTGCGCCGCGCTTGCCCGTCGGGTCGGAGGCAATCGCCTTGTTGCCCACATCAATTGTAAACAGGCCGCTTGCAGGATGGCTCACCACGCGCGCAAGCACCAGCGCGGCCGGTACGAGTGGGAGATCGGTAAACTTCGAATAGCCATAATCCCATAAAAACACCGTACCGGGGGAGAGGAAGACGCCCTCCTCCTGAACATGGCAGGGAAACGTCGGAGAACCGCCCGCGATCAAAATCGGCATCACGATGCCCTCTTTTTCGAGTGCCTCCCGCACCTCCATCACGCGCACAACCGGCGCATGGGAGCGTTCGATGCGCACCGCACATGCTTCGTCATGTACGTGCCCATCATAACAGTGAAAGCCCGCTGGCTTGATGCCCGGCAACTTGGCGAGCGCGCGACAGAATTCATGCAGCGCGTCCGGCGTGATGCCCGTGCGATCCATGCCCGCATTCACGTCGACCAAAAGGTTTACGCACATGCCGCGCAATTCCGCCTCACGGGAGAGCATCCCGGCGGCAGCCAGGGAGTCCGCAATGGCGAAGTATTCAATCCCGGGATTGCCCGAAACGACGTCCAGAAACAGCGTGATATTCGGCCCAACGAGCGGATAGGCCATGACAATGTGTGCGGTGCCGCACGCGGAAACCATTTTCAGTTCGTTGATCGTGGAGCATTTGAAGCGCCGGATGCCCATCGCCATCTGCATCTTGACGAGCGTGTCCGTCTTGTGCGACTTGACATGCGGCCAAAGCCGATCGGGATCACCCGCAATGGCGATCACCGCCTCGGTATTTTTGACGATCAGCTCCTTGTAATAAAGAAGCGCCGGAGACGCAACCTCTTCCGGATGCTTGAGCGCGTAAGTTTCGATCTTCATGAGCATCACCTTTCGTCAATTTTTCTTCCATGTCGCCCCGGCTGCGGCGCATCGTCTTTGAGCGCGACCTCGCCGTTTACGAGCATGAGGTTAAGCCCGCGTGCGCATTTTTTGGGGTCCTGATAGGTCGCCTCGTCGCGGAAAACAGAGGGATCAAAGACGGCGAGATCGGCAAAGAAACCGGGCTTCACCTGTCCGCGCTTTTTGATGTTCAGCCGCGAGGCCGGAAGGGACGTCATCTTGCGGATTGCTTCTTCGATTGTCAGTACGCGCCTTTCACGCACAAATGAACGGAGTACCTTCGGGAACGCGCCGTAGAGCCTGGGATGGGGCGCGGCGGCATCCGCATAGAGCGCGTCCGAAATGACGGACGCATACGGCAAGCGCGCCACTGCGTCGATGTCGTCCTGGCACATACTCATATTGATGATGGCAGTCTTGCCAAGATCGGTATGCATGAGATGTGCGGCCAGCGCCGCGCCGTCCTCGAACCCAAAGCGCGTAGCGGCGGCCGCGATGTCGAGGCCGACAAACACCTCGTTGGCGGGATCGGTAACGCCGCTCACCACGATCCTGTCCCAACCGAGCGTCATGGCGAAATTATCCCATCCGGGATATTCCAACCTGGACGCGCGCCGGAATTCGTCCACGCCCGCCGTCGTTCCAAGCCGCGCGAGCGTCCCTTGCATGTCGCCGCGGATGAACAACGGGGGAATCATGGTCGTCAGCGCCGTGGAGCCGCCGTCATAGGGATAAAAATCACACCCGACGTCGAGCCCGCGTGCGCGCGCCTTTTCAATCTCTTCTATGGCGCGATAAATGGTCTTTCGCCAGTTCTTCAACCCGCAGGCCTTGAAATGGCTGATCTCAAGCCGACAGCCGATACGTTCGGCAACATCGATGACTTCCCGGACGCTTTCGACGAGCCCGTCGCCTTCGCCCCGGATGTGCGCAGTGAGTATGCCGCCCCGCATACCGAGGGGCGCAAGCATTTTCACATAGTCGGACGGGGTATTGTAGCATTCGGGCACATACATGATGCCAGTCGATACGCCGAGCGCACCGACGGCCAACGCCTCGTCGACGAGCGCGGCGGCCTCTGTCAGCTCCGATTGCGAAAACGGCGCATCCGAAAAACCTTTGAGAAAGATTCGCACCGCGCCGAGGCCGAGCATCGCACCCGCATTGACCGGCAAAGCCGCGCGGGAGAGCGCATCAAGATAAGCCGGAAATGTCGTGGGAAGACCTGCCGTCGCGCATCCGAGCACGGGCTCATAAAACGCATATTGCTCGCCACGGGACACAGGCGCGGACGGCGCGACGGACATGCCGCAGTTCCCCGCGACGACGGTCGAAATGCCCTGCCGCAGTTCGATTGCGCCATCCCAGTCGGAAATCAGCTTGAGATCCGGATGGCGATGAATGTCCACAAAACCCGGCGCAACGACGAGCCCGGAAGCGTCGTAGACCGCCGCATCCGCCGCAATGCCCGGCGCGACCGCCGCGATTTGCTCCCCGCTGACGAGCACGTCCGCGCCCACGGCGGGCGAACCGCTTCCGTCGATCAGCGTGCCGCCCCGGATGAGGAGGGCACCCATCAGCTGCGAAGTTCGAAGATGGCTTCGATCTCGACGGGAAGGTTGCCCGGCAACACGTTCACACCGATCGCGGAACGCGTGGGAAGGCCCGCCTTTTCGCCAAATACGTCCACCAGCAGCTGGCTTGCGCCGTTGGCGACCTGCGGCTGCTGATAAAAATCGTCCGCCGAGGCGACGAACACGAGGATCTTCACGACCTTTTTCACGCGCGCGAGATCCCCAATCTGCGCCTGAAGCGCCGCAAGCACGTTCAGCATGCTGTTGCGCGCATGCGCCTGGCCTTCCTCGACGGTGAAGTCGATTCCAAGTTTCCCCGCAACGGGGACGCCGTTCATTGAACAGCCGCAACCGGACACGAAGGCGAGGTTATCGCCAAATTCGCGGCAGGGGCGGTAAAGGCCGCCCTTTGCCGGGGCTGCGGGGATGGTGATCCCCTTTTCAAGCATGTTTTTTTCAATATCGACTGACATGAGACACTCCTCCTAACATCCGCATCACTGCGTCCTATGATATCACACGCGCAGCGGATTTTCCAGCGTGAATCCTTTTTCATCCCTGTGATGGGATGCCATCAATCGCCCCAGATGATCTCAAACGGGAGTTCTGCCTCCGGACGAGGCAGGCGTTGTTCCAGCTGATGCATCATGACGAGTTGCGTGAGCGATTTGACAGACAGAAGCGGCGATAAATCGGCCACATTCGGATTATCGCTGATGCTCAGTTTGGAGAGCTTTGCCAGGGATTCAATCCCGGTGATGCTCGTCAGTCCGCAATCATCCGCATAGATCGTATCAAGCTTTGGAAAATACGCCATTTCTGCAAGCGTGCCAATCTTGTTCCCGGAAACTTGCAGCAACGTAAGGTTTTCAAGATTTTGAAGCGCCGATAGATCCTTCAGATTGCTATAGGGTATCGACAGTTGCTCGAGCTGCGGCATCTGTGCGAGGCAGGCAAGCTGCTCCGCGCTCACCGCACGCCCGACGAAGATTCGAAGACTCGTCATTTGGAGTAAGGCGCTTGCGTCGACTGCATCGGGCATCAACTCGTCATGCAGTTCTTCAAGCCGCATGCCGATCAACGGCGAAAGATCGGTCACCTGCGTCGCGTCGATGCGCAACTGACGCAACTCGTCCATGGCATCGATGCCGTCCAGAGATGAGAGGGGATTGTCGCACAGGTCCAGATCGATGATCCCATCGATGCGCGCGATTGCATTTAGATTATAGATCTGATTTCCAGGTGCGACAAGCCGCTCCAGGTGGAGCGACCCGAGGGGCGAAAGATCCGTCAAGCCAAGCCGCGCGAGTCCAACCTCGTTTAAATTCGGCATGTACCTGAAATCCGTCAAATCCTCGAGGAAGCCGTATCCCTCGTAGCTGTTCCCCAGGAGTTCTATTTCATCGCCATGCACCCACAGATCGCTCGCGTTTTTGTAGACCTCGTTGCCACAGATAAACAATTTCTCGACGTCCGCAAGATCCGCCTTCCTGATCGTGCCGTTTGGCCTGTTTAACTGCAGGCGAACAGCACGTTCGACAAGGGGGGAGGCAAACACATACTCAGCGGAAGTCGCAGCAATCGCGCCATGGGCGATCGTTCGTAGGATCGCCTCTTTGTTTGACCAAATGCCCACCGTACCCAGCGCGAGAATGAGCGTGAGTGCCAAAACGGCAATCAAAAGCCACCTCCGCCTCTGCCACCTCCCGAGCGCGCACGAAAGGCGCGCCATGGACGGATAGCGCATTTCGGGGTCGAACCGCGCGCACTTTCGGACGATCCGCTTCGGCGCATTGCGCATGCGTATCCTGAGAAAGTCCCGCAGGTCATATCCCCCCGTCATCAGAAATACCAAAAGCATGCCCACGCCGTATATGTCTGTGCGCACATCACATCGTTGATACCCAAACTGCTCCGGTGCGGCGGTCGCGGCCGTGCCCAGCACCGCCGTGTCCAGCCAGCTCTCCGGGCGATATTGCGCGGCAGCATCCAGATCCACCAGGCGCAACTGCCCCTCCGGCGTCCGCATGATATTGTGCGGCTTGATGTCCCGATGAATGACGGGCGGATCGAGTGCGTGCAGCTTCTCCAGGATCGAGCAGATCGCACGCGCATACTGCACCGCGCGCTTGGGCGCAAGCGGGTCGCCGTTTTCCACGAATTCCGAAAGCGGTGTGCCGGGAATATACTCCCGAATGAGATATGCGGCATTTCCGTCCTGAAAGCAGGCAACAGGATGTGGAAAGGCAGGATCGTGCAACTGGCGGAGCGTCAGGTGTTCACGCAGGAAGCGGTCGAACGCCTCCCGGGGCCCAACCCGCAGGATGTACAGCCTGTCGTCCGCGCCCGTCAGAAGGTAGACCTGCCCGCTCGGCGCATCCTTCAGGCAGGAAACGAGTGAATACCTGCCCGCCAGTGACTCCGGTACTTGAAAATCTTGTCCCGCCGCATATGCGTCGAGAAAACGCGCGGCATCCATCAGTCGGAATTCTGAAGCGATCGTGGCAGGAGGGTTGCCTCGCCCGTAGAACGCAACAGTTCCTCCGTCTGCGCGAGCGTATAGCCGTGCTCGATGGCAAACAGAATCGCGGCATCCCTGCGCACGCGGGGATATAGCTCGCCCTTTTGTGCGACGATCAGCAGGCGCTGCAAATCGTCGACGTGAAGCCCGAGTGCAAACGCGAGACTGATGATCGCGTTTCGCCCCGGATTGCGGATGCCGCTGAACGCCTGATAGGTAAACGATTGGCTGAGCATGGCGGCGTCCGCAATTTGAGCGACGCTCTTTCCGCTCCCCTTTAGGTGTTTGAGCAAAAGCGCCGGCAGCGACGGATTGTTGATCGCATCGCCGCCGGATTCTAAAAACTCGTCGAAATTAGCTTCCTCTCGCAAAAGGCCTAGGAGTCGCTTTGTATCAAGTGTTCCGTTGTTTGGCATCGTTCCACCCCCACTCAGTTGTACAGCATCATTATGATAGCACAAATGATGTTGGTATACAACACGGATTGACATAAACCGCGGTTGTATCAGACGCCAGATTCGCAAAGCCGATCCGTTCCCGCTAATGCCGATCCTCCGGTCGCACCTCGACATCCACGCCGACCTTTCCCTTTTGGATCTGGTGCCGCTTCTTTCTGTTTTCCCAACTGTCAAGCACGATGTCGAGATCGTAATCCGCGCCGGGATAGAGTTCTTCCTTGCCAAGGAAGGGCCGCACGCGTTTTTGATTCACGAGCACATTCTTGTCGCGGATGCGCACAAGCAGCTCGCCGCGCGCATTCGGCGCCAGCACGACCGTCGCAAAACAGTTCATGAACGGCACGCGTACGCGATCGCCGGGATTGAATAGCGGCCCTCGCGGTTCGGCCGGTGTTTGCGCCTCCTCCGCCTCAGTCTCTTCCGGTTCAGACGCCGCGTCGGGCTCTTGGGCAACGGGCTCCGGCGGCAACGGCACCGCTTTCGGGCGTTCTCCGTTCGGGTACGCAGCGCCCAGCGCCACTTGGAGAAGCCGTTCCGGCATGCCGAGCCGTCGCGCGATGTCGAGCGCGCAGCTCTCCCCCGCCTCGCCCGGTTCCAGGTGATAGGTCGGCGTCAGCGTCGCGCGGTCAAACGTCATGCGCGCATTGAGAAACCCCTCGGTCGTGGCGGCAAAGCGCTTAAGCTCAGGATAATGGGATGTCGCCATGAGAAGGCATTTTGTGCGCCCGAGTTCTTCGAGAATCGCCACCGCAAGCCCCATGCCTTCCTGCGGATCGGTACCGCTGCCCACCTCGTCGAGAAGCACCAATGCGCGGGGACTTGCGAGATTCAGGATTCGCACCACACGCTTCATGTGCGCGGAAAACGTCGATAGATTCTGGCTGACGGACTGACCGTCGCCGATGTCCGCATAAATGCCCGAAATAAGTGGAATCGTCGCGCGCTCCGCAGGAATTTCGAGTCCGGAGAGCGCCATGGCGACGAGAAGTCCGGCCGTTTTGATGGACACGGTCTTGCCGCCCGTGTTGGGACCGGTGATCACGAGCGCGCGCGTGCGCCCGCCCAGCGACACGGACATGGGCACGGCGGAACCTCCCAGGAGCGGATGACGCGCCGATTCGAGCACCAGCGCGCGCGTCTTCGATATGGTCACCACACCGCACTTCATTTGGCTCGCAAGTCGCCCGCGCGCGAAGATAAAGTCGATGACCTCCATGGACGCGCGGTTGATGTTGATCTGGCCCTGTGCCGACCCAACCATATCGGAAAGCTCTGCAATGATGCGGATCTCTTCGTTGGAGGCGTCGATTTCGAGCCGATCGAGTTCATCCCGCAGCGCGGACACCGCGTCGGGCTCGACGAATACCGTCTGACCACTGGCGGAAAGGTCGAGGGCTGCGCCGGATACCAACTTTTGACAGTCGCGCCGGACGGGCAATACGTAGCGCCTGCCGCGCATGCTGTAGAAGCTCTCCTGATACCGTTCGGGGTGCGCGCGCAGCATGGAGGAGAGCTTTTCTTTGACGCGCGAGGCGGTTTTTTCCATGGCGATCCGGATGGTATAGAGCTTCTGACTCGCGCGGTCGTCCAGCGTTTCTCCCCGGAAACAGCGCTCGATCTCGTGCCGGATGTCGTCGAGCGGAACAACGCTCATCCCGAGGGACGGGACGAGCGGGTCGATGGGCAGCGCGCGCTTGAGGTATGAAACGAGCAGTCGGCAGTGATTGAGAAACGCACCGACGGCTATCAGCTCTGCGGCAGTCAGTATCTCGCCAAGCCGCAATTTATCTTCGAGAGCGCCGAGCCCCTTGAGTGAGTGGATCGGAGGCTCGCCCATTGCCTCGAACACCTTGCGGGCGGAAGCGGTTTGGGCGAGAAGGCGGTTCACGGTATCCGCATCGTCCGTAGGCAGCAGCGCGAGCGCCTTCTCGCGCGCGTCATCGGTGCGGGTTAATTCTGCGAGCATGTCCAAAATTACGGGGTATTCAAGGACTTCCAGATCAATTCGATCAAACATTTGCGCACATCCTTCATTTTATGATGGAATCCGCGCCGGCGGACGACAAAAAAGGCTGCGACCCGCGCAGCCATAAACGTCCCCCTAAAAGGGCCGTAAGTCGGGCTGCCGCCGGCGATGGTACGACAACATCACCCGTTCAAAAACGGGCAATCGCACCAAATTCACCTAGCAGCTGGCCGACATAAACACTCCTCCATTAATTGATAAACTCATTATAAACGCAAAGAAGCCGCATGTCAAGCGGGCGCGGCCCTAAGCAGGGCAATCGCCTGCGACTTTGCTGTAAGCGATTGCGGGAGAACGAGGAACCGGATCGTCGTCGGGCGCGCAAGTGTGCCCGACGACGAATCCGTTTGCACCGGCAAAGCCGGCACGAATGATTGACTATGGAAGGCTGCGGCCCTCCAAACCTCCCGGAAATATGGTAAGCGATGGCCCTGCCGCCTACAGGGTCACTCCGTCGTGGTAAATGGATATGGCGCGGATGTCCCGCCGCTCGCTCTGCGTCTTTTTCCGACCGGACGCAACATCGAGCACATATTGAAAAAACGAATCCGCAAGGGCGTCCACGCCGATGTCGAGCGCCGACCCGGCATCGAAGTCGATCCAGTTCGGCTTTTTCTGCGCAAGTTGCGTGTTGGAAGAAATCTTGACGGTGGGAACGGGCGCGCCAAAGGGGTTTCCGCGCCCCGTGGTAAAGAGAATCATCTGCGCGCCGGAGGCGACGAGGTTTGTGCAGGAGACGAGGTCGTTGCCGGGCCCATAGAGGAGGTTGAGTCCGCCCGCAACGGCGCGTTCCCCGAACCCAAGCACGTGCGAAACGGGCGCGCGTCCGCCTTTCTGTATGCACCCGAGCGACTTTTCCTCGAGCGTCGTGATCCCGCCCGCACGGTTGCCGGGCGATGGGTTTTCGGAGATCGGCGCGCCGGATCGCAAAAAGGTATCCTTGCAAGCATCAATCATGCGTCCGATGTCGTGAAATACCGCTTCGCTCGTTGCGCGCGCCATCAGGCTTTCTTCCGCACCGAACATCTCGGGCACCTCGGTCAAAATCGACGCACCGCCCATCGAAACCAGCCGATCCGAAACGCATCCACACAGGGGATTCGCGGTGATGCCCGAAAACGCGTCCGAACCGCCGCACTTCATGCCAATCACCAGTTTTTCGGCGGAAAGCGGCACTCGCTTTTCATTCTCCGCGCGCGCGCATAGTCCGGAGAGGATCGATAGCGCCGCATCGATCTCGTCAGGAACATCCTGACAGACGAGAAACTTGACCCGGTCGGGATCGTAATCCCCCAACATCGGCATGAATTCCTCGAGATGATTGTTCTCGCAGCCGAGGCTCATCACGAGCACGCCCACCGCATTCGGGTGGTTCACCAGACCTGCCAGCAATTTCTGCGTATTCGTGAGATCGTCGCCGAGCTGGCTGCAACCCATGTTGTGGGTGAGGGCGTACACGCCGTCCATCCGCACCGCGAACAGCCGGTTCGCCTCCGCAGCCGCCATGCGCGCCACTTCGTTCACGCACCCGACGGTCGGCACAATCCACACCTCGTTGCGCACGCCGACGGAACCGTTCGCCCGCGCGTACCCCTCGAACGTCGCGGACGGCAGCGTTTCAAATGCGCTGGGCGAAGGATGAACCGCATACGCATCCTTCCCGCTCAGCCGCGTGTGCGCATTGTGCGTATGCACATGTTCCCCTGCGCGGATGTCGCGCGTTGCGCGGGCGATGGGCGCTCCGTATTTGATGATCTCCGCGCCTGCAGGAAGATCGCGGATCGCAACCTTATGTCCGAACGGAACATCGTCCAGAAGACACACCCCATCGGCCATCGTTCCTTTGGGGAGATCCAGGAGAGCAACCGCCACGTCGTCAGCCACGTTGATTTTCATCAGCCCTGCCATGTGCACCTCATTCAATGCCGAGCCGGATCGCCCCGCCGGGCGCGCCGTACCAGCCGATCAGGACGTCGTTGCCATTCCAGCTGAACGACGCGAGCGTCTCCGCGTGGGCGTAGTCGATTCCGCGCGTCACAAAAAGCGCGGCAAGTTCCGCATCGGTCGCAACCTGATCGAGCGCCATCGTCTCAAGGTCGAGCAGATACAGGTCGCCCGCGCCCCGATCACAGACAAGAACGCATTTCCCATCCTGCGACAGTCCGAGCGGCAAAAGCGCGTTCTCCGTATTTTCATACAGCGGCGTGTTTGACTCCGCCTTGACCGCTCTGAAAACGAGCGGTCGAAGCATCTCTTCATTTTCGCCCCATATGATGCCGGTTTGCGCCGCCTCGCTATAATAAAATGCGTCTGCCTTATAATCCGCAGGGTCAATTCCGGTCGAGAGATGCCATCTCACCCCGCCATCCGGGCCGATGTCCAAGGCATAGCACGCAAAGGGGAAATTGTCGCTTGGTTTCGTAGGGATGCACATTGCCATGACGCCGCCGTCCGAGAGCGGCAGGATGGAAAGCGCACTCCATTCATCCGCGTCATCGAACGCGAAGGGAACGGCCGAACCATCTGCCGGATCGAAAATCGAGCATACGCCCATCCAGTCGCGCAGCCCCACGCGCCCGTCCGATCCGAGCATCGCCGCATCGGCAGTCAGCGCAAACGTTTCTCCGCTCAATGCGTCAATGAGCGCGTAAACGCCGCTCTGCGGAAAGGAAACAAGCATGGAATTGCCCGCCACAGCGGTCATCCGCGCATCGCGCCACGGCAGAAACATCATCACAAAACCTGCTTCGCCGGACTCGTCGATGATCGCCGCGCCCGCTTCCGCACTGATGCCAAGCGTTGCAAGCAAGCGGTCGGCGACGGGCTTACCCACGTCTGTGTCCGCGAGCACAAGCGCCGTCTCGCCGCTTCCATCCGCACCGATCAGATACGCGCGCGAAGCCAACGCGTCCCCCACATAGTTGTGCGCCTCCGCCATCAAAAAACGGGTGCCGTCCGCATTCGCGGCAACCGTGTAGGTTTCGGTCGCCTCCGAGATCTGCATCCACGCCGCCGCATATGCAAATCCGCTTGTCATGAGCGCAAAAACGAGCGCAAAAAGCGCCAAGTGGGTGATGGTCTTTCTCATCTCATTCACCTCCGCATGTTCTTTTCCACATTATAACATGAGAAAGAAGCGGGGGACAACAAAAAAACGAGATTCCGCATGGGAATCTCGCAGGGTTTGGCATACATTCAGATCCGTTCTGCTTTAAGCATGTTGGTCATGCCGTCGATGTTGATGGGGCCGGCAGTAATGACGACGAGATCGCCGCGGTCGGCGAGCGCACTCGATCTGGCGCAGGCGATTGCATGATGGAAGAGGTCGTCGACAGAATTTTGCACCCGCGCGATCATGGGATAGACGCCCCAACTCAATGCGAGCTGGTGATAGACCTTGGCATTGGGGGTTGCGCCGATGATGATCTGGCGCGGCCGATGCGCGGATATGCGGCGCGCCGAAAATCCGGAGGTGGTGTCCGCGATGATGAGCTTGGCGTCGAGCTGCGCGGCGGTGGTGCATGCGGCAGCCGCGATGGCATCGGTGATGTCCGTGGCATCGATGTCGCATGTTTCGGGCGCGGGCGCGTTGCCGGAACGGATGTCCGCCTCAGCCTGATTGATGATGCGCGCCATGGTGCGCACGACGAGCGCCGGATGCGCGCCCGCCGCAGTCTCTCCCGAGAGCATGACTGCGCTCGCACCGTCGAAGACCGCGTTAGCGACGTCGGTAATTTCCGCACGGGTGGGCGTTGCGGATTTCATCATCGAATCGAGCATCTGGGTTGCGACGATGGCAGGCTTTCCCACGCGATAACAGGAGCGGATGAACCGCTTCTGGATGCCGGGAATGCGCTCAAAGGCGACCTCGACGCCCATGTCGCCGCGCGCGACCATGATGCCGTCCGAGACCTTGACGATCCCGTCGATGTTCTCAATGCCCTCCTCGTTTTCGATTTTAGCGATGATGCGGATCTTCTGTCCGCCGTAATAATCGAGGTGGCGCCTGATCTGAAGCACGTCCTCCGCGCGTCTGACGAAGGAAGCCGCGACGAAATCGACGTCCATCTGCACGCCGAAGGCGAGGTCGTCCTTGTCCCGCTGGGAGAGATAGGGCATCTCGAGCCGCGCGTCCGGCACGTTTACACCCTTCTGGGTGCCGATGCGCCCGCCGTACTCGACTTCGCACTTGATGTCCTGTCCGTTGATTTCGCGCACGATGAGCCGCACGCTGCCGTCGTCGATGAGGATGTGCTGACCGGGCTTCATCTTGCCCGGAAGTTCATGATAGTTCATGGACGCGATCGTCTCGTCGCCCTCCACCTCGCGGGATGTGATGGTGAACAAGGCGCCCTCGCGCAACTCAACAGAACCGCCCTTCACGGCCCCCAGGCGGATCTCCGGCCCGCGCGTATCGAGGAGCACCGCTGCGGGCACCCCGAGCCGATCGCGCGCCGCGCGGAATGTATTGATGCGCTCTTTGTGTTCATCGTGCGTTCCGTGGGACATATTCAGGCGCGCGACATTCATGCCGCTTCTTAGCATATCGTCCATGACCAATTCCGTACTGCTGGCTGGTCCGAGCGTACAAATGATCTTTGTCTTAAGCATATGGAACCTCCTTGAAATTGGTCACCCTTGTGCTATAATTATACCACAGGATAAGGGGGGTTCGTGATGAAGGAATCGTTATATCTCTCCACGTACTCATATCAGGACAATGTAAGCGGCGTATTGCGTGCGGACTTCGACGAGGAGAAGGGCACCGCCGGGGTCACGGGCCGCGTTTCTTTAAACATGCCCGATTGGATTTCACTCGACGGCGAGAGCCTGTATGTCGCGCACGCCCAAGCGGTTCTCAAGGCCGTACCCGGTGACATTCAACAGCGAGTCGACGGCGCGGCGTTCTCCGTTGCCGTCCTGTCAAAGCGCGCGTTCACCCAACTGCGCGACATCCCACTGCTCGTAAAAAATACATGTCACATCCTCTCGAAGAATGGCTGGCTGTTTGCCGCCGATTACGCAGCGGGCGAATTCAGCGCCCAAACGGGCGAGAACGGGCGCGTCATCCGGCACGAAGGCACGGGTCCCAACGCCGCACGCCAGGAAGCGCCCCATCCGCACAGCGTAAATCTCACGCCGGACGGAAAGTTCCTCGCGGTATGCGATTTGGGCATCGACGCGGTCATGATGTATCCCTTCGATCCAAAAAACGGCCTCGGCGCACCAGTGCGACTCGACTGCCCGCCCGGCAGCGGCCCCCGGCATATCGCGTTTACCGATCGGCACATGTACATCGTCTGCGAGCTTTCAAACCAGATCCTGCGGCATGCGCTGACAGCCGGTTTCCCCTTTGTAGACGCAAAATCCACGCTCCCCAGGGGATACGCCGAGGAAAGCTATGCGGCAGCCATCCACTTTTCACCCGACGGACGCAGGCTCGGCGTCTCAAACCGCGGTCATGACTCGGTCGCGCTCTTTGATCTCCTGCCCGGCGGCGGACTCGCGGAGCCGACGTTCGTCGAAACCGTCAAAACGCCGCGCGAATTCGCATTTTCGCCTTCCGGGCGGTGGATCATCGGCGGCAGCCAGACCGAGGGCGTCGTCACCGCCACGCCCGCACGCGCCGGAGGGCGCGCCAAACCCATTTTGCAGGTGCGCAGCGCATGCATGATTTTCGCGTAAAGGACTGATTTTATGCTTTTAGACACCCTCATCCGCCATCGCCGTGCGCTCCACAGGATTCCGGAGCTCATGTATGATTTGCCGGAAACCCAGAAATACGTGCGCAACGCGCTCGCGGATCTTCATTGCACGGTCACGAGCGTCGCAACATCCGGCCTGCTCGCCTTCTTCGACGCGGGGAAGCCGGAGACCGCGCTCTTCCGCAGCGATATGGACGCGCTGCCCGTGACCGAGAACACCAAGAACGACTTTCCGTCCTCGCACCCCGGACGCATGCACGCCTGCGGACACGACGGGCACATGGCGATGCTGCTCGCGTTTGCTGCGTGGGTAGACGAAAATATCCATGCCCTTCCACGCAACGTGCTGCTCGCGTTTCAGCCCGCGGAGGAGTCCGGCGGCGGAGGCGAACAGATCGTACAAAGCGGTTGCGTCGAAAAGTACAGCGTCACGCGCGCGTTTGCGATTCACGTAGAGCCAAACCTGCCCGTCGGGACGGTCGCCTCGCGCCCCGGCCCGCTGATGGCGCGCGCGAGCGAGATTTTACTCGACATCGAGGGCAAAGCCGGACACGCAGCCATTCCCGGCGCGGGCAACGACGCGCTCGCAGCCGCGGTCGACTTCGTGTACGGCGCATACCGCGCGGAGGCGGAAATGCCCGCCGAAAAGCCGCATCGAATGAAATTCTGCCAGCTGCAATCCGGCAACTCGACCAATGTGATCGCCGACGTCGCACACGTCAAGGGCACGATCCGTACATTTTCGGACGTGGACTTTGCACACATGAAGGGAAAGATGATCGCACTCTCCCGGAAAGCAGAGGAAACATATGGCGTCACATGTCACCTCATCATCAAGGACGGCTATCCTGCCGTCATCAACGACGAGGCGCTCTTTGACGCGGCTTCTGCCCGCATGAAGATCGATTTGATCCCCGAGGCAAGTTTTCTGGGTGAGGATTTTTCTTATTACGGACGCAAGGTACCCGCCGTGCTGTTCCGCGTGGGGCTGGGAACGCACATTCCGCTGCATGCCGCGACATTTGACTTTGACGAGCGCGCGCTCGTGACCGGTGTCGAGCTTTACCGGATGCTCGCGGAGATGGCATAATGCGGTGCGCTTGTCATGGCTGCGGCACGTATATGGCACACGCGGAGAGCCTGACGCTCGGCTGCGTGTGTCCGCAATGCGGTCGCCGCTGTACGGATTGTCTGGGAACAGGTACGCTCCTCTCGAAAGAGGACCTGAAAAAACTCGCCGCCGACCCGGCATTTGTCCGAGACTACGGCGCGGACGCGTTTTTCATCCCGCCGCCCGGCAAGGAGGAGGATGAATATGGCGACTGAAGGTGCACGGACATACCGCCCGCAATTTCACTTTACCCCCGAAAAAGGCTGGATCAATGACCCCAACGGACTTCTTTTTGACGGCGAAAAATACCACATCTTCGCGCAGTATTATCCCCTTGCGACCACACCCGGCCCCATGCATTGGGCGCACGCGACGAGCCACGACCTTCTGCACTTCCATCATCTGCCCATCGCGCTTTATCCGGACAAAAACGGCGTCTGCTTTTCCGGAAGTGCGTGCATGATCGGCGACCGGATCGCCGTCATGTATACTTCACACGGCGATGTGGAGGCGCAGTCCGTTGCCTTTTCGGATGACGGCGTAACGTTCACGCCCCATCCCGGAAATCCTGTGATCCCCAATCCCGGGTACAGGGATTACCGCGATCCGAAGCTTTTCTGGAACAGCCGGAAAAACCAATATGGCGTTGCCGTGGCGGCGGGCGATCACGTGGAATTTTTCGCGTCGGAAAACCTCATTGATTGGCAAAAAACGGGCGAATTTTCAGATCAGGCGCGCGTGACAGGCATTCACGAATGCCCGGACGTGTTCCCGCTCCAAGCGCCGGACGGATCGACGGTATACGCCATGATCGCAAGCATGATCTTGCCCGTGGGCGGAAATCGCACCCAGTACGTGCTGGGCGATTTTGACGGGGATGCGTTCCGGCTGACCCGCCCCTTTTCCGCGCCGGAATGGATCGATGCCGGACCTGACGATTATGCGCCCGTGACGTTTTACGGAACGCCCACACCGATCGTCATGGGTTGGGCGTCCAACTGGCGCTACGGGGACCGACTCCCGACCACCGACTATGCAGGCGCTCTCACATTCCCGCGCGCGCTATCACTTACCGAAACAAAAAACGGCCTGCGCATGGCGCAAAAGCCGTTGGTCGATTCGATCACGGGTGCGTTTCAAAAGACGGATCGGCTTCCCGGCGAAAGCTTCCGGTTGAAGATTCGCGCAGAGGGCGACTTCCGCATCCGTCTCACAAACGCGAAGGGAGAAGAGATGTCCATCGCATGTGAAAACGGTGCATTCCTCATGGATCGCAGAAAATCAGGTGAATGCGGAAATGCCGATGAAATCCTGAAAGAGGATTTCGGAATCGCACGCCGCGCACGCGATCTCGACGGCGCGATCGAAATGGACGTCCTCTTCGACGTCTGCATTCTCGAAGCCTTCGCGGACGGCGGCACCTACGCAGCCACGATGCTTGCATTCCCCACCATGCCCTATGAACGTGTCAGCGCGGAACACTGTCAGATCGAGATCGCGCTTCTGTCGTAACCCAACTTGGCTGGACAGGCTTCCCACCGCCCAACGAAATCTAAATCTTTCAATCATATAGGACGAAGGCGCGGGGTTTGAACCCCCGCGCCTTCGCGTCCGGCATCCGGGAAGAATTTCTCACGGGTGCTTATATGATCGGTCAGTCGATCACTCGGCAGTTTCCCGCCGCACCTTGACGATTACCAGCTCCACCGGATTGTTGATGCGCGGAAGGTTTGCGGTATTGGAAAGCCCTGCGGAAACGACGAGTCTGCCCTCGTAGATGCCGCGCGTGTATTGGGGCAAGAGTCCCTGTCCGGGCGAAAACAGTCCCCGACCGAACACGCGCCATTGTCCGCCATGCGCATGCCCGGAAAGCACGAGCGGAATATCATGGACGCGGATGTGGGGCGCGAAGTATTCGGGGCGATGGCAGATGAGCACGCGATACCCCGGTTTGCGGGCGAAATCGGTCAGCCAATAAAGTCCGTCCCGGGAGGTCAATCCCCCGATCTCAACCATCTCACCGCCAAAGCGCATGGAAACCGATGAATTGGAAAGCAGCGTCACCCCCGCATCCCGGATCCTCCGCATCTCTTCTGGCGCAAGCCAATAATCATGGTTTCCCGTTGCGTAAACCACGGGCGCAATCTGCTTTGCCACGCGGAAAAACCGCATTGCGTTTGCCCAATTCTCTTCTGTCTGCTGCCCTGCATGCCGATAGACGAGCCCATCGATCAAATGCAGAAACCGATGCAGCCAGCGCGCCCGTTCGCGCGCCTTTTCTCCGTTATCGCACGGTGCCCCCGGGGGTTGCATGGTTTCCAGCGCATCCCCTGCAACACAGATCAAGCCCGGCTTTTCGGCAGCGAGCGCCGCGAGGCACTGCGCCGGGTCGCGCCCGTGCAAATCCGCAACCACGGCAATGGTCAAATCGACCGGTCCGCCGACGACAAAGCGCGTCACATGGAGCTTTTTTTCTCTCATTCAGTCCTCGTCCTGTCAACCCATATTCCATCCTTGCCCATCAAAAAGACGAACGAAAATCCCATCGCCCCGTGCGCCAGCGTGCACGCCTGTTCCATCGTGGTCACACATTGCAAGCCACGCACAGCGGATGCGGGTGTAAGGTGAAAATGGGCCTGCATGACTTCCTGCCGACACCCACCGTTGATGCGCATTTGGAGCGGCATTTCGTACCGCTTTGCAACCGCTTCCCCGGCACACAAAACCGCGCGCAACCGGTCATCGGTAAAATCGAATGCCGTGCGCATCCGCGCCTTTGGGATGATCAGGATATGCGGATCACAAGACGGCACAGGATGGAAAAAGGCGATCACATCCGCGTTCTCATATACTTTATTTATGGGCAGCACGCCGGAAAAATGCCGAAACACAAAGGAGATGCCGCCGCCGACCCAACCGAGCCGTGCTGCGCGCAGCGCCATTTTGCGCACGTTCATGCCTCGCGTTCGACAAACAGCTTCTGCGTCGGATATGCAAATTCGACGCCCAACTTTGAAAACTCTTCCATGAGACGGAGGTTGATCGTCTGATTGACGTCCATATAGCGCACATAATCCGCACTTTCGACGTAGTATACGATTTCAATGTTCAGGCTATAGGGTCCATAGGCGGAGAAATGCGTGCGGTTAAACGTCGCATCCTCAATCTCACCCAGGATGCCTTCAACGACGCCGGGAATTTGCCGCATCGTCTCAGGCGGAGTATCGTATGTCACGCCAATGGTCGTGACGACGCGCCGGCGCGTCATGGTCTTGTAATTGGAAACCCGCGCGCTGGTGAGGTCCGTGTTTGAAACGACAAGCTGTTCCCCGCTCAGCGCGCGCAATCGCGTGGTCTTGAGTCCAATATGTTCGACTGTGCCCATGTTTTCACCCGCGACGATGAAGTCGCCGATCACAAAGGGTTTGTCGAAGATGATCGTAAAAAAGCAGAATATGTCCGTCAGTATGTTCTGCGCTGCAAACGCAATGGCAATGCCGCCGATGCCAAGTCCTGTAACGAGCGTATTGATCTTGACGCCGATATTGTCCAACAAAAGAATCGCCGCGACGATCCAGATCCCTGCCCGTGCGATTCCGGCCATCCATTTGATCGCTTCGTCGGAACTGCCGCCATTCGCCGTCGCCTTGCGCAAAAACAGAGCCACGAGCTTCGAGAGAAATGCTGCGCCCAAATACGTTGCCATGAGCGCCAGGGCATAACCCAGCGCCTGATTGAGCGGTGCAGAAAGCGTCAATATGTGCGCAACAAGATAGACGACGAGAAAGTATGCCGTCGGAAGTACATATTTATGAATCCCGGCAGAGATAAAATCGGCGGTCACATTCTCGCGTTTCTCCGACCATGCGCGCAGCCGCCGCGCTGCGATCCGACCGGTGATGTGCACGCAGAAAAGTCCGACCGCAAGCACAGCAAGAAAGATCAAATACTGCAAAAGTGTATTCCCGAAATACACATGTTCCCTTAAAAAAGCCATACATCCTCCCTTCGTCGTACCTCAAAGCCAAAGAGCCGGGGCAAACGCCGCCGGCTCTTTTTTGGGGGAATTTAGACGAGCTCCAGAATCGCCATCTCGGCGGAATCGCCGCGGCGGGGGCCCTTCTTCACGATGCGGGTATATCCGCCGCCCTGTCCCTTGTCCGCTGCGCGCTTCTTGTACTTGGGCGCGATTTCGCGGAAGAGCTTTTCGACGACCTGATGCTTGATGTTTTTCCTACGCTCAATGAAATCGTCGCGATCCTCGTCCTTCATCTGCATGACGGGGATGTCGTAGAGGTACTTCATGACCCGACGGCGCGCGGCGAGGCGGCCGGGGGCATCGTTGGTAACCTCCTTGACGACGATCTGCAGTTTCTCGTTCTTGCCTTCCTTCGTGGCGGCGACGGTATTATCGCACTCGCGCATCGCGATGGTGATCAGGTGCTCGGCAATGGAGCTGACCTCCTTCGCGCGCGGCAGAGTTGTTTCGATTTTGCCATACCAGATCAGGCTTGTGACCTGATTGCGCAGAAGGGCAACTCTCTGGTCGCTCGGCCTGTTCAGCTTGCGATTGGCCATATCCGGTTCCTCCCTAATGTTTCAATTCATTCGTCGCCCGATTTGAGGGCCAGTCCGAGCGCGATGAGCTTTTGCTCGACCTCTTCCAGCGACTTTTTGCCGAGGTTTCTGACCTTCATCATGTCTTCCTGATTGCGCTGCACAAGCTCTGCGACGGTGTTGATGCCGGCACGCTTGAGGCAGTTAAACGCACGCACGGAAAGGTCGAGCTCCTCTATGGTCATCTCGAGTACCTTTTCCTTGGTGTCGTTCTCCGGCTCATTGTAGTCCACGTGGACGACGTTCACCGTGAGATCTGTAAACAGGCGCATGTTATTGGTCAGTATCTGCGCAGCGGAAGCGAGCGCCTCCTTGGGCAAGATACTTCCGTTTGTCCACACCTCGATGGTCAGCTTATCAAAGTCGGTCACCTGGCCGACGCGGGTATCCTCAACGGAGTAGCTCACCTTGCGAATCGGCGTAAAGATCGAATCCACCGGAATTACCCCGATCGGCATGCCGCCAACCTTGCTCTTTTCGAACGCGAGCTGCTTATTGCGATCCGCGGTTACGTATCCGCGGCCCTTTTCGAGGGTAATCTGCATCTGCAGATGGGCGCCTTCCGACAGGGTTGCGATGTGGAGCTCGGGATTGATGATCTCGACTTCTTCATCGGCCTTGATGTCATCGGCGGTTACCTCGCAGGGTCCCTTCGCGTCGATGGTGACGATTTTCACGTTGTCGGTATAGAGCTTTACCGAGAGCAGCTTTATGTTGAGGATCAGCTCGGCCACGTCCTCCTTGACGCCCGGCACGGTCGAGAACTCATGCTGGACACCCTCGATCCGCACGCTTGTTGCAGCGACTCCCGGCAGGGAATTCAAAAGCACGCGGCGCAGCGAGTTTCCCAGCGTCTGACCGAAACCACGCTCCAGCGGGTTGACGATGAACTTCGCGTAGCGATTGTTTTCGCCTATCTCCACTCGTTCGATTTTCGGCTTTTCGATTTGATCGATCACTCAGCGTTTCCTCCTCTCCTGACGCGGCGCGGGTTCTTCCGCGTCCGCGGAGCTTGGCCGTCCCGTGCGTCCCGCGACGGGCGGCGCGTCCTGCGAAACAAGAAATTTCGTCGTTATCAGCGGGAGTAAAGCTCGACGATCAGATTCTCCTGGATCGTCAGATCGATGTCCTCGCGCTTCGGCATGGCGTCGATGGTCGCCTTGAGGTTGGGCGCATCGATGGTCATCCACTTGGGAATGACGCGGCCGGTGCCCTCGCGCAGGGCCTTGAAGTGTTCGGACTCCGCGGACTTTTCGCGGATGGTGATGACGTCGCCAACCTCCACGATGTAGGAGGAAACGTTGACCTTCTTGCCGTTGACGCGGATATGGCCGTGGAGCACCAACTGGCGCGCCATCGGGCGGCTCGCGCCGAAACCGAGACGGTAAACCACGTTGTCGAGTCTGCGCTCCAGAAGCTGGAGCAGATTCTCGCCCGTGATGCCCTTCATACGGCCGGCCTGAATAAAGTAGCGGTGGAACTGGCTTTCGAGAACGCCGTACGCCCTCTTGGCCTTCTGCTTTTCGCGCAGCTGCAGGCCATACTCGCTCATCTTGCGCTGGCGGGCCTGGCCATGCTCACCGGGCGGGGTGGGCCGCATGCCCACGGTGCACTTGGGGCCGTAGCACTTGTCGCCCTTCAGGAAGAGCTTGCAGCCTTCGCGGCGGCACAGGCGGCAAACGGAACCTGTATATCTAGCCATGAATTGTTACCTCCTGTTACACTCTTCTGCGCTTGGGCGGACGGCATCCATTGTGCGGAATGGGCGTCACGTCCTTGATCATCGTGACCTCGAGACCCGCTGCCTGAAGCGAGCGGATTGCGGCCTCGCGCCCGGAACCCGGGCCTTTGACGTACACGTCGACGGTCTTGAGGCCATAATCCATGGCATTTTTGGCGGCCGTCTCGGCGGCGGTCTGCGCAGCAAAGGGCGTGGACTTCTTGGAGCCGCGGAAGCCGAGGCCGCCTGCGGACGCCCAGGAGAGCGCGTTTCCGACGCTGTCGGTGATCGTCACGATGGTATTATTGAACGAAGAGCGGATGTGCGCCGCGCCACGCTCCACGAGCTTTTTCTCGCGGCGCTTGCGCGTCATCTTCGACTTCAGCTTTGCCTTAGGCATTTTAAGATCTCCTCCTTCTCACTACTTGCCGACCTTTTTCTTGCCGGCGGCTGCCTGCTTCTTCGGACCCTTTCGCGTACGCGCGTTGGTGCGGGTATTCTGCCCGCGCACCGGGAGCCCTCTTCTGTGGCGCAGGCCGCGGTAGCAGCCGATCTCCATGAGACGCTTGATGTTCATGGAAACCTCGCGACGGAGGTCACCCTCCACCTTGACATGCTTGTCGATATAGTCGCGCAAAAGGCTGATCTCGTTCTCGGTCAAGTCCTTGACCCGGGTGTCGGGATTGACGCCGGTTGCCTCGATAATGTCATCCGCGATGTTGCGGCCGATGCCGTAGATATACGTCAGGGCTATCTCAACGCGTTTCTCCCTGGGAAGATCGACACCTGCGATTCGTGCCATTAACAATTACCTCCATTTTTCGAACCTGTTCCGCCGCCTGGCGACGCGCGCGGAGGGTATGTGAAAGTCGCCGGAACCCGGGGTGCCCCGGGCAGCCGCTCCGACGGCCTTTGCCTGAATTACCTAACCCTGCTTCTGCTTGTGCTTGGGGTTCTCGCATATGATCATTACGCGCCCCTTGCGCTTGATGACCTTGCACTTTTCGCAGATGGGCTTGACGGAAGGTCTCACTTTCATCGGGATTACCTCCTTCACTTCGGTCAGTTTAGCGTCAGTTTTTGCTGCGCCAGGTGATCCGGCCGCGGGTCAGGTCATAGGGCGAAAGCTCCAATGTGACCCGGTCGCCGGGATAAATGCGGATGTAGTTCATGCGCATCTTGCCTGAAACATGCGCCAGTATCTTATGCCCATTGGGCAGTTGAACTTCGAACATGGCGTTGGGAAAGGACTCCGTGACAACGCCTTCGACTTCGATTACATCGGACTTCGACAAGCTCTAACCCTCCTCCTTCAAAAGAGACGCGGCGATTTCGCGGTCCTCCGGCGTTTCTCCGGCGGTCAGCTTCTCGCGCATGCGTTCATTGATCATTTCGGTCGCTTTCAGGTGCTTCTTCCGCTTCTTCTTTTGCTTCTGGGCGGTGTGGGTTCTGCCGTCTGCGATCAGGACGAAATGATCGTCGATCACGCCGGTAACCAGAAATCGCCTGCCCTCGTCCCGTCCGCACTTGGAAATCACGACGCGCCCGATCTCGACGGGATAGCCCTTCATGGAAGCGCCTCCCGAATCGTCATGCCGGGATACGAAAGGATTTCCGGCTCGCCCTGCGTGATGAGCACCGTGTGCTCGTAATGAGAACACAGGCTGTGGTCGCGCGTGACGACCGTCCAGCCGTCAGAGAGGATTTCCACGTGCCAGTCGCCCATGGCGATCATTGGCTCAATGGCGAGCACCATGCCCGCTTCGAGCTTCACGCCCCGCCCGGACCGCCCGTAATTGGGCACCGACGGATCCTCATGCATTTCCCGACCGATTCCGTGACCGCATAGATCGCGGATGACGCCGTAGCCGTGTGCCTCCGCGTGCTGCTGAACGGCATGCGAGATATCACCAAGCCGGTTTCCCGCACGCGCCATGTTCGCGCCGCGCCAGAAGCATTCCTCTGTCACAGCGACAAGCTTTTGCGCCTCGGGCGTACCTGCGCCAACGAGCACGGAAAGCGCGCTGTCGGACTGCCAGGAATCCAGGATCACGCCGCAGTCGATCGAGAGAAGTTGACCTTCCCGGAGTGGTTCCTCCGTGGAGAAGCCATGCACCACCTGATCGTCCACAGACGCACAAATTGAGAAGGGATAGCCCTCATAGCCCTTGAAGGATGGGGTTGCGCCCGCTGCGCGAATCGTTTCCTCCGCAAACCGATCGAGATGCAGAGTCGAAACACCGGGCCGAATCTCGGCCCTGAGCGCATCAAGCACCCGCTTGAGCAGCGCACCTGCGGCGCGCATCTTTTCGATCTGGGGTCCGGTCTTAATCGAAATCATATTTCGCTCAGGCGTTCGAGGATGGATTTGAGTACATCCTCCGGTCGGTTATCACCGTCGACCGAAATCAGCTTGCCTGCCTTGTCGTAAAAGCCGATCAGGGGCGATGTCTGGTCGTGGTACACCTCGAGCCGTTTTTTGATCGTCTCGGGCTTATCGTCCTCGCGGTGATAAAGTTCGCCGCCGCAAACGGGGCAGGTTTTATCATCCGTGAGCCGTGAAATATGGTACGTGCCCTGGCACTTGAGGCACACGCGCCGTCCGGTGAGCCGCTCGAGGAGCTTCTCATCCGGAACGACGATGTTCACAACCGCGTCGGGAGACGCGATCTGATCGAGCGCCGCGGCCTGATCGACCGTGCGGGGAAATCCATCCAGAAGGTAGCCGGCTTTGCAGTCATCCATGGAAAGGCGTTCCTTCACCATATCGATGACCACGCTGTCTGGTACCAGCTGGCCTTTATCCATGTACTTTTTGGCTTCAAGTCCCGTAGGGGTTTCGTTCTTGAGCGCCTGCCGGAACATGTCGCCGGTCGAGATGTGCGGGACTGCGAGCTTTGCGCTCACGCCCGTCGCCTGCGTGCCCTTGCCCGCGCCGGGAGGGCCCAGAAAAATCAGTTTCATGAATCCTTGCCTCCGACTCACTTCAAGAAGCCTTTATAGTTGCGCATCGTCATGTGGCTCTCAAGCTGCCTGGTCGTCTCAAGCGAAACGGAGACCGCGATGAGCAGTGAGGACGCCGCGAACGGAAGGCTCGCGCCCACGAGGTGATAGAAAATCGTGGGGATTGTCGCGAGGAGCGCGAGGTAAATCGCGCCGAAAAGCGTAATGCGCCGAACCGTCTTTGCGAGGAAATCGGAGGTGGGACGACCCTGGCGAATGCCTGGGATCATGCCGCCGTTTTGCTGGATGTTCTTCGAAATCTCGACGGGGTTGAACGAGATGGTCGAATAGAAGAACGTGAAGCCGAAAATCATCAAAGCAAAGATCGTCTGGTAGGGCCAGCTGCCGTAAGCGACATTTTGCTCCCACCACTGATAGGCGCCGTTGCTGTTCTGAAAAAATGCGAGGATCGTCGGGGGGAACTGCATGATCGCGGAAGCAAAGATGAGGGGCAGAACGCCCGATGCATCCACCTTCAGCGGGATGTGCGTGGACTGGCCGCCGTACATCTTTCTGCCAACCATGCGCTTTGCGTACTGAACGGGAACCCTGCGCTCGCCAAGGTTGATGAACACGACCGCTACGATCATGAGCACCGAAACCGTGAACACGACGACGTAGGTGATGCCGGAGGTACCAAAGCCGGATTTGAACATATCGCTGATCGCGGTCACAACAGAGCCGGCGAACCGGGAGATGATGCCCGCAAAGATCAAAAGCGAGATGCCGTTGCCGATGCCTTTTTCGGTGATGCGCTCGCCCAGCCACATCGCCAGACACGTACCTGTCGCAAGACAGAAGCCGATCGTCAGGACGTTCAGGAAGCCGGAAGCGGCCTGAAGGCCCGTCGTGAGCGCGACCGCCTGGAGAAAGCCGAGCGCGACCGTGACGTAACGGGTGATCTGCGCGATCTTCTTGCGGCCTTCTTCTTCTTTGTTCATCTCCTCAAGCTTGGGGATGGCAACCGTCAGAAGCTGCATGATGATCGACGCGTTGATGTAGGGGGTGATGCCCATCGCCATGATGGAATAGTTGCCCATGTTGGAGCCGGTAATCGAGTTGATGTAGCCAAGGAGGGAGTAGTTCTCCATGGCCGTCTTGATCACCGCGTGGTCGACGCCGGGCGCCGGGATAAAGCACAGCATCCGGTAAATCAAAAGCATGAAGATGGTGTAGAGGATCTTCTTGCGAAGATCCGGCATCTTCCATGCGCTCCTCAATGTTTCAAGCATCTCAGAGCACCTCGGCTTTCCCACCTACCGCTTCGATCTTTTCCTTCGCGGCAGCCGTGAACTTCGAGGCTTTGACAGTAAGCTTCTTGGTCAGCTCGCCGCCCGCCATGATCTTGACGCCGTCCTGCACGTTTTTGATGACGCCCGCCTCGATGAGGTCGACGGGGGTGACAGTCTGTCCGTCGTCAAAAATCTCAAGGCGTGAAACGTTGATTGCCGCATACTCAGTGCGGAAGTTATTGGTAAAGCCGCGCTTGGGAAGGCGCATGGTGAGAGGCATCTGACCGCCTTCGAAGCCGGGCCGCTTGCCACCGCCAGAGCGCGCCTTCGCACCCTTGTGACCCTTGCCGGAGGTCTTGCCAAGTCCGGAACCGACGCCCCGGCCCAGCCTCTTGGGGGCGGTGGTTGCGCCCTCTGCCGGATGGAGTTCGTGTAGTTTCATCTCGGGCCCTCCTCAGTCTTCGATTT
>JAEZSP010000040.1 GCA_023421735.1 Bacillota bacterium
CGATGGGACTTGAACCCGCAACCTGCTGATTACAAATCAGCTGCTCTGCCAATTGAGCTACGCCAGCATCCGGGCGACTGCCCAACGGACCCGTTTCGTCGGCAACGAATTACATTATACACGATTCCGGGGGAATGTCAAGCCATTTTTCCAGCTTTGCATGAATTTACAGAAAGGCAAGCCATCCGCCACCCAGACGCATGGAACGGAAAGGGCGGAGAATGAATTCCCCGCCCACATCCTTATCTCTTATAGAGCGCGTCCAGGAATGCTGCGTCCGCAATTCCCGTTTCCTCAAGACCCATGGCGTTTTGCGCCGCCTTGACGGCTTCGGCGGTCCACTTGCCAAATTTGCCATCCGGACTGCCGGAGAGATAGCCCAGCTCAATCAGCTTCTGCTGGAGCTGCTTCACGCCGTCTCCCGTCGAGCCGATCGTATAATTCTCGTCGCCCGTCGCAACCGGCGTCTGCTGTGCGGTAACTTCAATTGCTTCCGCAGTTGTCTCCGGCACCACTGTCTCCTCCAGCAGGAAGTAGATCGTCGTAGGCTGCAGATCGTAGTAATAGGTGAGCGTCAAATACTTGAGATCAATCGCCTCATCATACTTGTACCGCTTGTAGATCGTCCCTTCCGTACCGGTGCCCAACTCGGATTCCGACATGCCGTCGATCTCGGCATCGGTAAATTTGTAACCCTGAACGATCTGGCCATTTTCATCTTCAAACAGCACCAATATGGCATTCTGCATTGAGACGGTGGTGAGTCCATCGACTGCGCCCAACGATATATCAAGTTGCGCGCCCGCCTCGTCGCCCCTGAGAATATACGACGTCGCATAGGTCTTCGCATAATAATCGGGCAACAGATAACGTGAAACCGTGACCGTCATCGGCACATCATAATACACTTCGTCGGACGCCTCCACCCGCTTCGCGCCGTCCGCGTTGACCTGCGTCGTAAACGAAATGGCTTCACCCATCGGCACCGGATTGTCAATCGATCCCTTAGGCGCAACTGTCGGCTCCATCGTCACTTCCGCGGTCGGTTCTGCGGTCGGCTCCATTGTCACTTCCGCGGTCGGCTCTGCCGTCGGTGTAGCCGTCACTTCCGCGGTTGGCTCTGCGGTCGGTTCAGCCGTCACTTCCGCGGTCGGCTCTGCGGTCGGTTCAGCCGTCACTTCCACGGTCGGCTCTGCCGTCAGTGCAGCCGTCACTTCCGCGGTCGGCTCTGCGCTCGGCGCTTCGGTCGTGTCGCTCATGAAACCGCTCATATCCGTTTGATCTGTCGGTTCAGCGGTCGGCTCAGCAGTTGGTTCAGCGGTCGGCTGCTCCGTCACATCTGCTGCGTCAAACCATGTCGGCGCGGCAGTCGCCGACTCCTCCTGCTCCGTTGACGGCCCCATTGTCGGCGTCACAGTCCCATTTGGGCTTGCAAGCTGATCGTCCATGACCCTTCCGTAGACGATCCAACCGACCAGAAAACCCAACACCAGTGCCATAATGAATACGAGCCATATGCGCCTGCGGTATTTGGAGCGTATTTTAGACAGCTTGCGCTGATAACGATCCTGATAATCGGGGTCTCTCACGGTGTACGCCTCCTCAAATTTCTCACGTTTTATATATTATAACAATTACAAATCTATTTCGTCAAGTGATTTAAAATTATAACATATGTATTATATGGCAAGTCCGCTCCCATTTGTCTTCAAATAATCTCGCCAGACGCGGAAATCAGGCTGACAATCTTCCACTAATTTCCAAAATCGTTGCGAATGATTGAATTCGGTCAGGTGGCATAGTTCGTGAACGACCACATAGTCGAGGCACTCCGGCGGCGCAAGAATCAATTTCCAATTAAAGCTCAAATTTCTTTTTGAGGAACAACTCCCCCAGCGCGATTTTTGCGCACGCACGGTCACCCGCGCAGGTGTACCACCGGTTACGGGCAAAAAGTGCTCAATGCGCTCCCGAATTCGACGAAGTGCACGCGCAGAAAGCGCGGACAGCAAAATCGAACGCGCGGCCTCAAAATCATCGGGATCGGAAACCCAAATCCGCACTTCGGTCTGCGTGATCTCGACCCGTTTATTACCGCGTGCGATTCGAACCGTGCGCGGCGCGCCCTCGATCCGGACCAGATCTCCGTCCGCCAGCTCGCGGGGCTTCAGCGCTTCGCGCATGGATAAAATCTGCCCCGCATAGCCGCGCACCAGCTCGTCCACGTCCCTGAGCCGCGCGGTCTTCGGCGCATAGACACGCGTCACGCCGCCTTCGAGTGCCTGGATGAGCACGTCACGCCGCGTGGCCTGTATCAGCGTATATTCGATCCGCTGCCCCTGCGCGACAACCGCCCGCTTCACGCTTACCTCCGGGCCGCCAGCGCCATCCGCTGCCAGATGAGCGCGCCATAACGATCCGGCTCGAGGAGCATGGCGTTCAGCCCGCGTATGCCGCAGAGCGCCGGTGCCTCCGCGATGGAACAGGGAATGCCGAGATTATCGCCGATCAGCTTGTCCAATCCCGGAAGCAACGCCCCGCCGCCCGCGAGCGTTGCGCCCACGTCATTTAAATCGGCGGAAATTTCCTCCGGCGCATTTGCAATGACCGCCTGGCACATGCCCATGAGTTCCTTGAGCGGATCGACGCAGAGATTCAGTATCATTTCGGGAGAAATTTCCACGAGGCGCGGCGCGCGCGCAAACACGTCCAGGCCCGCGGCGCGGGCCTTCACATCGGTCAAATCGACGGGGTGTGCGGACGCGAGCGCGAGCTTGATCTCCTCCGCCGTACGGAAGCCAATGGAAAAGCCATAATCAGCACGCAGCGCAGCCATGATGCGCTCATTGATGCGGTTCATCCCGTAGGGAAGATATCCGGATGCCACCTCGCGCCCCATGGAAAAGAGCGTCGCGGTCATCTTGCCCGCACCGACATCAACTAAAAAAGTTGCCTGTGGACCCATGAGGTTGACGCCGCTGCCCAGCGCGCTCATGGCATCCGAGCGCACAAGCGCCACGTCCGTCGCGCCTGCGTCGAGCGCCGATTGCATGAGTGCTTCCCGGTATGCGGGGCGCGCAAACGGCGCGCAGGAAACAAGCACAGCGTGCTTGCGCCGCCGCTCCATTTCACCGCGCCGAAACAGCCATTGGAAAATGCGCTGGGTATAGAGGGATGACTCCGGCATGCCGTCGCGCAATGGGGATTCGACCGTCAATCCCTGCGGTTCGCGCCCGAGCAAACGCCACGCGTTCTCACCCGCATATGCCGCAGAACCGTCTTCCCGCACGGCGATGAGTGACGGCTCGTCGAGCCGCAGTCCCTCGTCCGCATCCGCCATGCGCACGTTTGCCGTGCCGAGGTCTATGCCGGTATCCCAACGCATATGTAATACCCCCAACAAAAAAGTCCCCCTCATTATACCACACGCGGGCACGGAAGAAAAGCGCGTCTATGCCTGCGCCTTGTTCACCCGCCGCGCACGATACTTCATCTTTGTCGCCTGCCCGCCGCGCAGGTGTCTTTCCGCGCGGTTAAAGCCTAGCACGCGATCCACTTCCCGCGCGAGCACCTTGTCGACCAACGGCAGCCGCACGCGCATATCCTTATGCACCGTCGACTTGCTCACGCCGAACTTTTTGGCGCAGGCGCGCACCGTCGCGCCTGTCTTTGCGATATACTCCCCCGCGTCGACGACGCGAATCTGTATCTCCCGCCTCATAGATCCCCCTCCCCCCTGCAAGCCTATGCCGGGCGGGGATGCGGGAGAACGGCGTCTGAATCTGCCCCTGCGATCCGCAGGTGCTTTTGCGCGCGGGAAGTTTCACCTTCATCCGCTTGTTTCGCGCACGCTCATTTTATATAATATAGATACTATAAAAGGGAGTGATCGAGATGCCAAAGCCTTATCTACTGGTCGTCACGGGCAGGCCGGGTGCCGGAAAGACGACGTTTGCACGCAGACTGGGCGACGAAATCTTCATGCCAATGATCAGCCGGGATCAGATCAAGGAGGGCTACGTCCACACGTCCGGGAAGCGGCACGATGATCTCCAGCCGGACGGAAACCGAATCGCAACCGAAACGTTTTTCGGTACGCTCGCATACCTCCTGGATCACGGCGTGTCCGTGATCGCAGAGGCGGCTTTTCAGCAAAAAATTTGGGAGCCCATGCTCCGACCGCTCCTCCCCAAGGCAAACGCGCACCTCATTATCTGCACGGTGGGCGACGAAGCCGCGTTCGCGCGGTTTTTGCAGCGCGGTCTCGATAATCCGCTGCGCGAATATTTCCACGGCGACAGGGGCGTCGATTTGGCGCGCAAGGGCATGGAAGTCAAGCCCGGCCCCTACGAGGAGCCGCAGCTTGATATGCCGACCTATCATGTCGACACGGCGGGGGATTACCATCCATCGATCCGCGAACTCACAGACCTGATATTCGCACATCGGGCGCATTCATGATGGAAACGAGCTGTGCACAAACATCATACCGGAGATGATCTGAATGGAACTGCAAGTGGCAGGTGGCGGAAATGCAGCCGTCCGCGCGCGTAGGATTTGTGCGGTGTCACCCTAGACATTTGCGGTCATCACGAGAACCCGATCCGTTCGTGCCCCGCTTTCAAAGTGCGCGCGCAGCTCCCAACGGCCTTTTACCGGGCGGGCGTCCTCGCAAACGACGGAATACGCGCCCGTCTCCGGGTCGAACCAGCGCACGAGATAGCTCTCGAACGGCAGCGTATGGATCGCAAACCCCTTCATGTTCGCCTGGCTGAAATAACCCACGACCGTGCGCATCTCGTCATCGGCGGTGAACAGCGGCTGTCCCATCAGATCGAACTGCCTGTTCATCGTCTCGCGCTTTTCAACGAGGAAATTCACAGGCCGCATCCTGTGCCAGCCGATACTTTCGTAAAACGCGCGGAAGATCGTCATCTGGTCGGCCCCCGGAAGTGCCAGTCCATCCCACCACGCCATGTCGCCCCATCCGATTCCCCCAACCCCGGCTTCCCACTGAAGCTCCCATACGCCGTTGCATCCATACGTGTATCCGCATCCGCCGCACTGCATGACGGTGTAGGCAAGCCGCCGAATGATTGCGGGCGTCACCACGCGGGAACAGATTTCGAGGCTGTTCGCGCCCTCGTAAAAACCCTCGCTCTCCACCAGCGGACAGGCCGGAAACCGATCGCGGAAATCCGTATACATGTTATAGTGCATGTCGAGATCGCCATGCCCGGCCTGGCTCATGGCAAAATCATACCACGCTTCACCCTGATAAATGGGCGGGATCGGTCGGTCCGTTGCGAGATGCACGGATTGGAGGTTATGATAGCCGTCACAGCGCGCAGTTTCCCGCGCGATTTCCCGCCATGCGTTGGTCATCGGTTCCGCCTGTGCGGGGAAATAGCCGGGAATCTCCCCCGCCAACGTCCAGATCACGGGATACGCGCCATAGCGGGCGACGAGATACTTCGCCAGGACCCGATACCGCTCGACCCCGCACTTGAGGATCGCGTTGCCCCACGAATACCCAACGGCGTTCACGAGACCCGTGTTTGCGATGTATTCCATCTTCGGGTCCACGTTTTCATGCAGCAGCTCGAAGTTCGGAAGAAAGCCCTTTTCGGTCTCCAGAAGAAACTCGAAATATCGGCCGAACAGGTTGAACGCCTTCGCGTCGCGGAAGTTCGTCTGATAGACGGTAAATCCCTGCGCGGCGCGCTTGTCCACGCATGCCTTGAACTGACTTTCATAAAGGGGGCAGTTCGATTCGTCCAGCCGCTCTTCCGTAATCAAGGTCCAGTGCGTGTCCCCCAGCCAGAAAAACGGGGTTGCGTCCCGATAGGTCAGATACCTGCCCTGCGGCCCTTTTTTAAGAAAGCCATGCCGATAGATGTCCAATTCCCCCGCATACGCCACGCATTCGATTTCTCCCGCCGTTTCAAATGCCGGGTTCGCGTCGCCGGCATAGGTGCGGTATCGCCACGTGCCCATGCGGGTCGGCGCAAACCGAACCTTCCAGGAATCCCCACCGTCCCAGAATCCGAACAGTTTAATCGTTTCGCCGTCCGGACCCTCGAATTCCGCTTGCACGTCGACGTCCGTCAGCGGATTTTCGTATGCTCCGCTGTCGCAAGCGAGATCGATTTCGGCAACCCTCCATTGTTCAACTGCCATATGCGTTTCTCCTTCATGTTCTTCGCGCCTTGCTTTTGTGAAAAATGATAACATACAAACCATAGTGGCGCAACCGGCGTCTATCCCCCAAAAAAGCGACCGTCCGGAGGAATCCCCCCCGGACGGTCAACGGATCAGCGTCTTTAGGCGGCGTTTCGGCGTCCCCCGTTACATCCGCTCGGGCGCCTCAATGCTGATGAGCCCCAGCGCCTGGCGGATCACCGACTTGACAGCCCGCGTGAGCAGCAGCCGCGCGTCGCGCGCACCGGGATTGTCGTCGAGAATCTTGTGCTCGTAATAGAACTTGTTGAACGCCTGCGCGATGTCGACCGAGAAGCGCGTGATCATGGACGGCTCCGACTTGTCAAGCGCGGCGCGCAACACCTGCGGGAACTGATCGATCAGGCGCACCACGTCCTGTGCCTCGGGATCGGAGAGCGCGGCATAGTCGGGCTTTCGGCCGTCCATCCCCTCGGCCTTGCGCAAAACCGACGCGCAGCGCGCGTGGGTGTACATGACGTAGGGGCCGGTCTCGCCCTCAAAGTTGAGCGCCCGATCCCAGTAAAAGTCGATGTCCTTGATGCGGTTGTTGTACAGCGCAAAGAAGATCACCGCACCCACGCCGATCTGCCGCGCCGCCTCGTCCTTGTTTTCAAGGTCGGGGCTCTTTTCGTCGATGATCGCGCGCGCCTTTTCGACCGAGATGTTGAGGAGATCCTCGAGGTACACGATCCGCCCTTCGCGGGTAGAGAGCGTCTGCCCCTCGTAGGACACCATGCCGAAATTTACGTGCTCGCAGCCCTTTGCCCAGTCCCAGCCGAGCAAATCCATCACCTTGAACAGCTGGCGGAAATGCAGGTCCTGCTGATAGGCGACCACATATAAGCACTTCGTAAAGTCATATGTGTCGTGCCGATACTTTGCAGCGGCAAGATCGCGGGTGACGTAGATGGTCGCGCCGTCCGACTTGATGATGATCGCGGGCGGCATGCCCCATTCCTTGAGATCCACGATCTGCGCGCCCTGATCGAGCTTCAAAAGGCCCTTTGCCTTGAGCTCCGCAACCACAGGCTCCATCTTGTCATTGTAAAAGCTCTCACCCGCGTAGGAATCAAACGTCACACCCAATATGTCGTATACGCGCTCGGCGTCTTTGAGCGTCACATCCTTAAACCAATTGAAGATCTCGAGCGCCTCGGGGTTCGCGTCTTCGATGGCCTTAAACCACCGACGCCCCTCGTCGTTCAATGCAGGATCGGCCTTCGCCTCGTCGTTGAAGCGCACATAGAGCTTCACCATTTCATCCACGCCGCCCGCTTCGACAGCCGCACGGTCGCCCCACCGCTTATAGGCCGCGATCATCTTGCCAAACTGCGTGCCCCAATCGCCCAGATGATTGACGCCCACCGCCCGCCAGCCGAAGAACTGATACAGCCGATAGAGCGACGCGCCGATCATCGTGGTCGACAGGTGGCCGATATGAAAACGCTTGGCGATGTTGATGGACGAATAGTCGATCACCACACTCTTGCCGGCGCCGGAGTCATCCGCGCCATATGTTTCACCCGCGTCCATCACGGCGGTGAGGATTTCACGCGCATAGGTCGCGCGGTCAACGAAGAAATTGAGATAGCCCTTCACGGACTCAATCTTACCAATGTAATCGGCGGAAATCGCGGCGGCGAGCCTGTCGGCAATCTGGATGGGCGAGAGGCGCAGCGCCTTTGACAGCTTGAAGCAGGGAAACGCGTAGTCGCCCATCTTCGTGTCCGGCGGAACTTCGAGATAACCCGCAATTTCTGCCTCTGCAACGGGGCTCTGCGGCAACGCCTTCCAAATCTCCCCTGCGATGGCGGCCTTAAAATCCATTGTCAACACTCCCGTTAATTAAAGTACACGACCTCATCTTTCGGCTTGTCGGCTGCTTTTATGCTTTTTTGAATGAGGATGACCGCTTCACGCCCATGGATGGGGCTGTTGGCCCGCTCGGCCTTGGCGACCACCTCGTAATATTTCCCGCGCGTGGGCAGCGTGTTCTCCGTCTTGCACAAAAACCCGATGCCGCCGATGTCGTCCGCGCAGCAGGTCATCGCCTGGCGCGACGCGATATAGGTCTTGTTGGGCATGCCCTTCATATACGCAGCCTGCACCCTGAATTTCAGGTTCTTCCCGTCGTAGCGCGACGGATGCTCGATGGCGTCGAGGTACCAAACGCCAAACGCCTCATCCGAAATCACGACGGGGTCGGCCGTCATGTCGTAGGGCAAGTCTTCCTCGCCCACGCCGTCGTCGGTCGTGCCGTCCGGGTTTTCAAAATACACGCGCGCGGAATTGTTCAGCGCCTTGACCGTGCGTCGGTATTTTCCCTTGGGCGTCTCTTCCGTGCAGCGGTTGAAGAGCACGAGGTCCGCTTCCTTGATGCCGTCGGTCATAAAATCGCGCATGTTCTGAAGATACAGTTCAAAGCTCGCCGCATCGATGACCGTCACGATCTGCGCAAGCTCCCATTCCTCGGGCTTTGGCGCGTCGTAAAGGCGCGCCATCGTCCATGTGGAATTATATTCAAATATGATCCGCTCGGGCATGATTTCCTTGTCGAGCGCGATCAGCTTCTCGTCCATTTCGTCCGGCGATGCAAGGTCGCGCACGAGCGTATTCGACGTCTTCAGGAGGGCGGCATCATACTCTTCCTCGCCTTCCTCACATCGGAACAGCAGCGTGTGTTCGCCTTCCGAAAAGCCCTTGTCGCCGAGCATCTCAAGGATGAACTTTGTCTTCCCGGCATCCAAAAACCCGGTGATGATGTAAACCGGGACGCCCTCTTTTCTCGTCACAGCCCAAACAACCCCTTCAAGGACGCTTCGTCAAGCTCCACGCCGATCACGCACAGCCGGCCCGTGTAATCGGGCTCGCCGCGCCGGATCTCGCCCGCGCCCGGCACATAGTCAAAGTGCGCCCACGTGCCGTCGTCCAGCTGCACCACGCCCTTGGCGCGCAGAACCGCGCCGAAGCGATCCGCGTCGTGCAGCGCGTCGAGCGCCGACCGGAGTTCCGCTTCCGAATACACCTTTGCGGTCTCCGCGCCCATATCCTGGAACACTTCGTCCGCGTCGTGTCCGTGGTCATGATGGTGCTCATGGTGCTCATGGTGTTCGTGCTCGTGATGCTCGTGCTCATGATGCTCGTGGTCGTGGTGCTCGTGGTCGTGGTGCTCGTGGTCGTGATGGTCATGCTCGCAGTGATCATGATCGTGGTGATGGTGCTCTTCCTCATCGAAATCGTCCACGAGGGGCTTTTCGGCGGTGATCGCGTTGAGGAGCGTCTTTGCGTCGAGTGACTCCCAGGGCGTGGTCACGACGCGCGCGTCCGGATTGATGGAATGGATCAGTTCGAGAGCGCGTTCAAGCTTCTCGGGGGTCGTCATCTGGGTGCGCGAGAGGATCACGCACTCGGCAGACTCGATCTGATCGGTGAAAAATTCGCCGAAGTTGCGCGCATACACGCGGGCGCGGTTGACATCCGCGACGGTTGCGCAGGCTTCGAGGGAAATCCCCTCGACTTCGCGCGCGAGCCCGGCGATGACGTTTCTGACCTCGGAGAGCTTGCCGACGCCCGATGGCTCGATGATAACGCGGTCGGGGTGATATTTGTCGATGAGGGAAATGAGCGCGTCGTGGAAATCGCCTGCGAGGGTGCAGCAGATGCAGCCGGAATTGAGTTCGGTGATCTCAATGCCCGTGTTTTTCATAAAGGCACCGTCCACGCCGACCTCGCCGTATTCGTTCTCGAGCAGCACGAGCTTTTCGCCCTCAAATCCGCCGCCCGCCAGAAGCTTCTTGATGAGCGTAGTCTTGCCCGCCCCCAGAAAGCCGGATATAATATTTACTTTCGTCATGGTATCATCTCCCGGAATCAGTTTTCCATTTATTATAACACCATGTTGTTATTTATAAGCGTTGCGTCCGTGTTAAAAAGGAGAGGCGCCCGTTTTCGGGCGCCTGAGGAGCGGGACTATGGCACGAGCGAGCGCACGTAGGCGCGCATTTCGTCTCTGGATTTCACGTCGCGCGCCCCATCGACAACCGCCTTCTGTTCGGAATCGGGCATCGCCGAGAAATGGCGCATGGCGTCGACGTTTTCCGCAAATGCCATGCCCAGCCCGATCGGCATGTCCGAACGATTGATTCCACCTGGCATGCATATCACCTCGCCCCCATCTTTCCACGCGCGCGCCCCGTTTATCCATTGCGGTCGCGCGCCGCGCATGGTAAAATGGTTTGGATTGAAAATTGCGGAGGATCACATGGCTGACGCGGTGAAAAAGGTTTCGGATTCCAGAACCGAGCAGGTGCATATCCTCATGTACGAGCACATCAACAGCGAAGGGCGCCTGTTTGGCGGCCGGCTCATGGAGTGGATCGACGTGGTCGCGGGCGTCGTGGCACGCAGGCACGCGGGCATGAACATCACGACCGCCACCATCGACCGGCTCGAGTTTCTCGCCCCGGCCTTTCTGGGCGACACCATCGTGCTCGACGGGCGCATTACCTATGTCGGAAATTCCTCGATGGAAGTGCGCGTCGATACCTACGTCGAAAAACTGTCCGGCGAAAAGGAGCGCATCAACCGCGCCTATCTCGTCATGGTCGGCCTCGGCAAGGACAACCAGCCCGCGCGCGTGCCCCGCCTCGATCTCGAAACCGATGAGGAGCGCGCCGAATGGGATGCCGCCGTGTGCCGCAAAAAAAGCAGAAGTGCGCAGGATCGCTGCGAAGTATAAGGGAAACGAGGCGAGGCACCGCCTCTTTAGAATCCCATGCAAATGCCGCCGCGCGCGAGCGGAGGCCAATGCTCCGAACGCGCGCAGTTGGTTTGTGATTGCGTCGTTCTATTTCAGGGCAAGACACTTCATGCGAATAAACGCCTCGAATTGATCCGTGTCGCCCACGGTAAAGCAGCCGGGATCAAAAAAGATGAAGTTTTGCTTTCCGAACTGCAACAGCCAACTGTACCGCAAACGGCGGAACGAGATGATCTGCGAATACTCGAACGTCATCGAAATCGTGCCCTCTGTAAGCGCTATATTGTCTCCGAATCGAAGGATGCTTTCAGGAATCTTCCCGTTATGTACGGCAAGAGCGTTTTTCTTCGCACGGCGAAGAATCCCATACGGCATTGCCATGATATACGCCGTGTAAAGGAACAGGAAGACCCCGCATAAAACCGCATTGGCAGAATCCCCGGAACTTAAAAAGTATACAAGCCCAATGATGAAAACAACTTCAAAAATCGCATGAAGCAGATGGTATCTGCGGTAACCAATCTTCCAGTAATACTCCAACCATGCGCGATCCATCCTGAAGCGCCTGTTCTCAAACTGAATGTCCATGCGTCACCTCCGATAGGCGACTTTCCCGCCGACCATGGTCAAATCCACCTTGGTTTCCGCGATTTTTTCTGCCGCAACCGTGAAGATGTCGCGGTCGAGCACGATGAGATCCGCGACATATCCGGGCGCGATGCGCCCCTTGATGCCTTCCTGGAACTCCGCGCGCGCGCTCCCCGCGGTGTAGCGGTCAACGGCGTCAAAGACATCCACGCACTCGGCAGGGTAAAACCCGCCGTCCGGGAATCCGTCCAGATCCTTGCGCGCGACGGCGCAGTAAATGCCCCGGAAGGGATTTGGATCCTCGACGGGCGCGTCCGAACCGTAAGAGACCGCCACGCCCAGCCGGTCAAGCGTGCGGAACGCATAGCTCGTCCCGGCAAGCGCCTTGCCCACGCGATCCTCCACGATGTGCAAATCGTAGTGGAGGAAGATCGGCTGGACAAAGGCATAAATGCCGGATTGCGCCATGCGCGCGTGGAGCGCCGCGTCCGTGATCTGATAATGGACGACGCCGTGGCGCAGCGCATTTTCCCCGCCGCGGTTTGCGGCCTCGTACTGAGCAATCGTCTCCTCGATGGCGGCATCGCCGATCGCGTGGGTGATGACCTGCATGCCGCCCTGCGATGCGGTTTCGCACAGCGTACAAAAGCGCGCGGACGAGAGTACGTCCACGCCCCGATTGCCCGGATCGTCTGCATAATCCGCGCGCATGAGCGCGGTGCGCGCGCCGAGCGAGCCGTCCTTGAAAAGCTTTAACGGCCCGAGCGTCACGGGTTTGTTCTCATACCACGGGTCATTTTTCTCGGCGGCGATGTAATCTTTGAGGCGGCTTTCGTCCGTGATGGTGATCTGATGCCGATAGCGCAGGGGCAGATTCCCCTCGTCGCAAAGCTTTTTCATCAGCCGGAAGTGCGCATCCGCCTCGGCTTCATAGGCGTCGTTTGACTGGACGGACGTGAGCCCGACCGACGCGGCATACGCCATGGCGCGCTTCATCATCTCCTCCCGTCGGGCGAAGGAGGGCTCCGGGAAGATGTCCATAATCTGGTCGATGGCGCTCTCGCTGAAGATGCCATTGGGCTCCCCGTCCGCAAATGCGCCGATCTCACCGCCTTCTGCGGGCCTCGTCTCGGATGTGATTCCCGCCCTTTGGAGCGCGGCGGAATTCGCGGAAACGGTGTGCCCGCACACCCGCTTGACGACCACCGGAACGTCGGATGCGATCCGGTCCAGGTCGCGCCGCGTCAGGAGCCGCTTTTCATCCTCAAAAAAATCCTGATTATAGCCATAGCACAAAAGGCCTTCCCGCGCAGACGAGTTCTGCGCGAGAAATGTCTGCGCGCGGGAAACGATCTCATCGATGGAGCGCGCGCCGTTCATGTCGCACAGGGAGAGGGAAAAGCCGACGTTCATGAGGTGCATGTGCGAATCGTTGATGCCCGGAATGACCGTGCGCCCGTTTGCGTCGATCTCCTCGCACCCCTCGGGCGCGGCGGCGCGCACCTGCGCGTTCGTGCCGACCAGCCGAATGGCGCCGTCCTCGATCAAAACCGCCTCGCAGAAGCGATCCCGCTCGAGGTAGATTTTCCCGCTTAAGATCATGGTCGCCATGTCAAATCCTCCTTATAGAAAAGCCCGGCGAGGCCCCCTCGCCGGACTTTCGTTGTCAAACTTATCTTATCACGAACCGGAAGCACGCGCAAGACGTTTGATCAGATATAGAAATTCGTCTTTGTACGGATCATCCCGCACGCCCGCGATGCGCTCGATCTGCGCAAGCGCGCCCGCGTAGCTCGACGTGCCCGCGTACTGTGAATCCCGCAAAAGCATGCCCACCTCGGCAACCGCCGCCGCAAACGCCATGTCGTCCGGCATCTCGGAATAGACGCTTTCTTCCCCCACGGGATACGCATAGAGCTTGCTGGTGTCGCCGTCCGGCGCCTTCGCGCGCACGGACACGGTCGCGTATTCGTCGCTCCCGGTGCTTTCGTGCGTTTGATACTTGAGGTTCGCCTGTTCCTCGCCCGTCGGTTCGATGATCTCATAAAGCACCGTCACACGGTGGCCAGCGCCGATTTCGCCGCCGTCCACGCTGTCGTTTTCAAAATCTTCGTCCGCAAGCGCGCGGTTTTCGTACCCGATCTGGCGGTAGCTGGCGACGCGGTCCGGGTTAAACTCGATTTGCAGCTTCACATCCTTGGCAACGGTGAAAAACGTCGCGCCCAATTCCTCCACGAGCACCTTTTTCGCCTCGAGCAGGCTGTCAATGTAGGCGTAATTGCCGTTCCCGTTGTCCGCAAGCGCTTCGAGCTTGTTGTCCTTGAGATTCCCCGTGCCAAATCCCATCACGGAGAGATACACGCCTGTTTCGCGCTCCTTTTCGATCAACCGGGTCAAATCACCCTCGCTCGTGACGCCGACATTCAAATCGCCGTCGGTCGCAAGGATCACCCGGTTGTTGCCGCCGTCGATGAAGTATTTTTCGGCGATTTCATACGCGGTCTGAATGCCCGCGCTCCCCGCCGTGGAGCCGCCCGCGAACAGGCCCTCGATGGCGGACATGATCGCCGCCTTGTCCTCCGCACCCGCGCCCTCGAGCACCACGCTGTCCGTGCCCGCGTAGGTGACGATAGAAACCCGGTCGCCCGGCCGCAGTTCATCCGTCAGGAGCAAAAACGCCTGCTGCGCGAGGCCGAGCTTGTCGGATGTGTCCATGGAACCGGAGACGTCGATCAAAAACACGAGGTTTGACTGCGGGCGTTCGGATTCGTCGATCTTTTTCGCTTGCAATCCCACGAGCAGCAGCTTCGCGTTTGCATTCCATGGGCAGGGCGCAATCTGCGTCGTGACGGAAAACGGCGCGCCGTCTGTGGGCGCGGGGTAGTCGTAATCGAAGTAGTTGATCATCTCCTCGATGCGCACCGCGTCCGCCGGGACCGTCTCGCCGGCAAGGAGCATCCGCCGGATGTTCGCGTAGGAGGCGGTATCCACATCCGCCGCAAACGTCGAGAGGGGATTGGTCAGGACGGATTGGAAGCCGTTTTCGCGTATGTAGGCGTATTCCTCCGTATTATAATCCTGCGTGGGCGCGCGCATCAGGGACGAGGCGTCCGCATAGAGCAAAGCGGATTCGCCGGTCGCATCAACGGCGGAGGTCAGCGCTTGTTCTGTGGCCGGCGCGCCGTCCAATGTGAATGCGCTCATGCGGCTGAGCACCTGCGGCACGGCGATCGCGAGCGCCAGCACCGCCGCAAGCCCTGCCGCCCAAATGCGCGGCTTTTTCGGAAAACGCCGCCCTTTTACATGCCGCTTCTCAAGGAGCAAAGCCGTCCTCTCCTCAAAGTTTTCACTCATCGGAATTTTTTCCATGGCCTTTTTATAGGCATTGTCATTCATCAAAACGCCCCCCTATCTGCGCCCTCAGTTGTTCGCGCCCCCGGGCAAGGCGCGTACCGACGGTCGCGGGCTTCTCGCCCAGCATGTCGGCGATTTCCCGGATTTCGTATCCCTCGTAGTAATGAAGATGAATCGGCAATCGGTACTTTTCCTCCAGCGCCAATACCGCCGCAAGCAGCGCACTCTCCTCCTGCGCGAGACAGGAAATGTCGTCCAAAAGCGGCCTTCGCGCGCGGAACCAGCGGCTCTTCACCAAATTCTTGCAGCGGTTGATCGTCACACGGATGAGCCATGCCTTCTCGTGCTCCGCGCCCGAAAACGACTTCCGCGCGCGCAGCCATGCGAGAAACACCTCCTGCACCACGTCCTCCGCATCCTGCTCATTCTTTACGTAGGTAAACGCCAGCCGGACGAGGCTCTTCGCATAGAGCGCCACCACCTCCCGCGTGCGCATCTCCTCGCGCCTTTTCTCCACGGCTCTTCCCCCCTCTCGCCCCTTATACAAATTTCCGCCTCTCTATTTTTCGCAATCTCAAAATTTAACAGAAGCCGGGTGATTTCTTCATTGTAACACGTTCGCGTTGCATGCGGTTGATCTTTTCCACATTTTGTGCGATACTTGATACATAACCTTGATTCAATCTTTACAAAATCGCGCGAATCTCGGAGGGTGTGTGATGGTCACGAGAAAAACGCTCAAATGGGCGGCGCTCGCGGCGGCGCTTTTCTGCGCGTGTCTTCTGCCCGGCTGCGAAAAACAGCCCGTCGAGGTGCGCGACGACGCGGTCATCCTCGGCTTTTCGCAACTGGGGAGCGAAAGCGGCTGGCGCATCGGCAATTCCCGCGACATCATCGCGGCAGCAGAGCGCGCGGGCGTGGAGCTCATGTTCGAAAACGCCGAGCAGAAACAGGAAAACCAGATCAAGGCCATCCGCTCGTTCATCGCCTATCAGGTGGACGTCATCGCATTTGCGCCCATCGTGGAGGACGGCTGGACGAACGTGCTCACGGAAGCGCGCGAGGCGGGCATCCCGGTTTTGTGTACCGATCGATTCATCAGCGAGGGCGACGCCGACCTCATTACGGGCTTTATCGGTTCCGACTTTTACGAGGAAGGCCGCCGCGCGGGCGAATATCTGGTGGATAAGGCCGACCGGATGGGCGCGGATCGGCTGAAAATCGTCGAGATCACGGGCACCGAAGACTCGACCCCCATGCGCCAGCGCGCCATCGGCTTTCGCGAGGCCATCGCGGGCGACGACCGCTTCGAAATCGTCGAATCCATTTCCGGCGACTTTCTCAAATCCAAGGGCATGGAGTGTATGCGCCTGATCTTTCAGGCGCACGGGCACGCCATCGACGTTTTATACTCCCACAACGACGCCATGACGATGGGCGCCATCGAGGCCATCGAGGAAGAGGGCCTCGTGCCCGGCAAGGACATCGTCATCATCACCGTCGACGGCGAGCAGGGCGCCATCAACCTTTTAAAGGAAGGCAAAATCAACTGCGTGGTGGAATGTACGCCGCTCATCGGGGATACCATCATGGCGCTCGCGCAGCAATTGGCTGCGGGCGAAACCATCGAACGCTACACCTATTCAGACGAAACCGTGTTCACAGAGTTCGATGCGGATCTCCAATCGATCCCCGCTCGGGGGTATTAACGTGCGGCGCAGCTTTATTGTCCGGGTCGCGCGTTCACTGAAACGGCGGATCACGCTTTCGATCATCGTCGTGCTCATCCTGATGGCGATCCCTGCCATCGCCTCGGTCGGCATGATGACCCGTTATTCCCGGCAATATCACGACGTCATTACGCGCATGGACCGCATCGCCTCGCTCTCGCCCGTCATCGGCGAGGATCTATTGGGCGAGATGTGGTCGATCGTCGCCGGGCGCGAAACGTTCGCCGAGGGCGATCAATTCCGAACGCTCAACCGCGTGCGCGCGGAGATGGACGCGCTGATCGAAACCGATTCCGCAAGCAGGCTGCAAATCACCGTGGCGCGCAATACCATGAACACGCTCTCGGGCTACATCGAAGACCTGGGCGGGCAGATGCGTGCGGGTTCGACCGTGGATGAAGACGAGGCGACGCTCGAGGAAATCAGGAACGTCGGTTCCTTGGTCGTGGACATGCTCGGCGATGCGATCACCGCCGAAATAGACGCCGCCATGACCGCCTCGAACGCGCTTCAGCGGGTTGTGCGGCTGACGCTTCTGATCGAGATGTTCATTTTGCTCGCGGCCCTGACGTTCGCGGCCATCGCGCAGCGCTCCCTGAGCCGCGCGATCGCGCGGCCCATCGAACAGTTAAAGGACTTTGCGGGCATGATTGCGGGCGGACATCTGGATGTGCGCGCGCCCGCGCCGGACGTCTCGGAGTTGTCCGATCTGACGGCGAGCCTCAACACCATGGCAGGGAACCTCAAGGAACTCATTGAAGAAAACAGACGCGAGCAGGAGAACCTCAAAAAGAGCGAAATGCGCGCCCTGCAAACCCAGATTGCGCCGCATTTTCTCTACAACACGCTCGACGCCATCATCTGGTTGGCGGAAGCGCGCAAGACGCTCGACGTCATCGCGGTCACCCGCGCGCTGTCGAATTTTTTCCGCATTTCGCTCTCGGGCGGGCAGGACTGGATCACCATCCGGCAGGAGGTCGAGCATCTCGAGGGCTATCTCACCATCATGAAGGTGCGCTACCGCGACATCCTCGACTATGTGCTCGAGGTGGACGAGTCGCTCTATGATCTCTATATTCTCAAACTTGTCATCCAGCCGTTGGCCGAAAACGCCATTTACCATGGCATTAAAAATCGGCGCGGCGGCGGCAGGCTCGAAATCAAGGTGGAAAAACGGGGCGACATGCTCTCCGTGCGGGTGTCAGACGACGGCGCGGGCATGCCACCCGCGCGGCTCCAGGCGGTCAGGCAGGCCTTCGAAGGCGGCGACGGGCCGGATGCGGAGACCGGATACGGGCTCTATAGCGTGGATCAACGGCTCAAGCTCTATTACAATCAGCCGATCGGACTGAAACTGACAAGCGCACAGGGGGAGGGTACGACCATCGCGTTTATCGTGCCAATCCGGACGCGCAGGGGGGAAAACGATGTATAAGGCGTTTGTGGTCGACGACGAGATCGTCATCCGGGAAGGCATCCGCACCAATTTCCCGTGGGAAGAGAACGGCTTTCAGCTGGCGGGCGAGGCGCCGGACGGCGAAATCGCGCTGTCCATGCTCCAGGACATCAAGCCGGACGTTCTCATCACGGATATTCGCATGCCGTTCATGGACGGACTGGCGCTGTGTCGGCGGATTGTGAACACAATGCCGTGGATTCACGTCGTCATCCTTTCGGGGTACGACGACTTTTCCTATGCGAAAGAGGCGATCTCACTCGGCGTGAAAGAGTACCTCCTCAAACCCGTCTCCGCACACGAACTGGGCGAGGTGCTCGAGCGCATCGCCCGCGAAATCGACGACGAACGCCGCCAACAGGCGGATTATCAGGCCATGAAGCGCCAGTTTGACTCCTCGAGCCGATTCATGCAGGAAAAACTGGTGCTGGAACTGCTCTCCGGTGCGCCGGGTGAGACCGTTTTGGAGCAAGCGCGCAAGCTGCGCGTGAATTTGCTCGCCCGCTGGTATCGCGTGATGCTGATCGCAACGGGCGAAGGCGACGATGCGGTGCTCGTGCGCGCGCATGTACAGCGGCTCGCGGAGGGCTCGGGCGGCGCGGTCAACCTGTGCGAGACGGGCGGGCGGCTCGCGGCGCTCGTCATGGGCGATACGGGCGAAGACCTCGAAGAACGCGCTTTCGCCTTTGCACAGGCGGTCAAATACGAGGTGGAGCGCTCCGTCGGCGTAACGCTGCGGGTTGCCATCGGCGCGCCGACAAGCGCAATCGACGGCATACAGGATTCGTACCTTTCGGCGCAGGGCGTTCTGAAAGGCATGGCGATGAACGCCGTGGGCACGCGCATCATGGATACGGTTGATCGCGGCATGCAGGTGGGCGCGCGGCTGATGGGCCTGGACGTGGTGCCGATCTTCGAAAAACTTCGCTATGCCACGAGCCAGGAAACCGAGGATATTTTGCAGGAGCACTTTGAATCAGTCGGTGCGGTGGCGCGCCAATCGGTCATCATGGCAAATTATCTGTACGTGGATATCCTCCTCGCCGCCATGCGCGTCATCCGCGAAAACGGCGGCGATCCGGAAAAAATCATTCCCGAGGCTGTCGCGCGCCAGAAGGAAGGCGTGCGCGGCTTTTCCGGGCAGGGGGATATGGTGGATTCCGCGCGCCAGATCCTGTTTAAGGCCATCCAGTTTCAAGAAAGCCAAAACATGTCCCACACCGCATCGGTCGTGCGCGCCGCGTGCGCGTACATCGAGCAGAACTACGTGACCCCCGATATGCAGCTTGCAGATGTCGCAAAGCACGTAGCCCTCTCGAACAACCACTTCTGCACCGTCTTTTCGCAGGAAATGGGCGTCACTTTCATCGAGTACCTGACCGCCCTTCGCATGAAGAAGGCGCGCGCGCTTTTGAAGCTCACCGACATGCGCTCGAGCGAGGTGGCGGCGGCCATCGGCTATTCAGATCCCCACTACTTCAGCTACCTGTTCAAAAAGAACGTCGGCATGAACCCGCGCGATTACCGAAACTCGTGCCGACGATAACGGGCTGTAAAAAACGAACTTTTACCGGAAAATAACACCACTTTCCCACAAATCCCAGAAAAGGCAGGAAGATTTTCGCCAAATGTGCGGAAGCCTGCCTGTTTTTGCTTTTGGGAGAATATGTTATGATCGTGATAAGGGGCGGGGAATCCGCTCACAACGTAAATGGAGGGACTGTCCTATGAAGAAACTGGTTGCTCTCATGCTGGCAATGCTGCTGGCTCTGGGCGTTGCCTCGAGCGCGTCGGCGCTGACCGTCGCGTTCTCCCAGATCGGGCAGGAGTCCGACTGGCGCACCGCCAACACCGACGACCTTTGCTCGGGCATCGAGGCCCAGGGCTGGACGCTCGTGTATGACGACGGACAGCAGAAGCAGGAGAATCAGATCAAGGCGCTGCGCAACTTCATCTCCCAGGATGTCGATTACATCCTCTTCACCGGCGTCGTAACGACCGGCTGGGAAGAAGTCCTCAAAGAGGTCAACGAGGCCGAAATCCCGCTGATCCTCATCGACCGCATTCCGGACTGCGCAGGCGAGATCGATTACGTGGCCGCGTTCGGCGGCGACTTCGTCGAAGAAGGCCGCAGGATGGGCTTCTGGGCGGGCAATTACTTTGCCTCCGTTGGCCGTGGCGATGAAAAAATCAACGCGGTCATCCTCGAAGGCACCACCGGTTCCGGCCCCGCCACAGACCGCACCGCGGGCATCAACGAGGCGCTTGCGAACTATCCGAACATCGAGGTCATTGCGTCCCAGACCGGCAACTTCACCCGTGCAGAGGGACAGGCCGTCATGGAGAGCCTTTTGAAGTCGAACCCGGACATCGACCTCTTGCTCGCAGAGAACGATGACATGGCGCTTGGCGCCATTGAGGCCATCAAGGCCGCCGGCAAGGTGCCCGGACAGGACATCATCATCGTCGGCTGTGACTCCGTTAAGGTCGCGTTTGAAGCGATCGTCGCGGGCGAAATGAACGCCACCATCGAGTGCACGCCCCTCTATTCCCAGTTCGTGATCGAGGCGATCAACAACATCGAGGCGGGCGAAGTGTACGACAAGACCGTCATCCATCCCGAGGAGTTCTGCTACGACGCAGAGGGCGGCATCGCCTACACCGCGGACGGCTCCAAGCTGTCCATCAAGGCTGCTGACGTCATCGACAGTCGCAAGTACTAAGTTCGACAGGCTTTCATGACCGCGACGGATGGGGGCCTCCCCCCATCCGTCCTTCCTATCAAAAATACCGGACGTTGTGATTGAGGGGATGATCGTTTGCAGGATGAAATTCTCACAATGAAGGGCATTTCAATCCAGTTTCCGGGCGTCAAAGCGCTCGACGAGGTGGATTTCACGCTCAAGCGGGGCGAGGTACACGCGCTGCTCGGCGAAAACGGCGCGGGCAAATCGACGCTGATCAAATGCCTGACGGGGGTTCACCGGATGGACGCGGGCATGGTCGCGCTGGACGGCGCGATGATCCGACCCACCAGCCCACAGGCCGCCATCGAGATGGGCATCTCCACGGTGTTCCAGGAAGTCAACCTGTGCCCCAACCTCACGGTGGCCGAAAATATATTCATTGGGCGCCAACCCATGAAGATCACGGGAATCAACTGGAGGGCGATCAATCGGCGCGCATCCGAGCTTATGGAATCCATGGGCATGCGGATCGACGTCACGCGCCCGCTTTCCTATTATTCCATCGCCATTCAGCAGATGGTGTCCATCGCGCGCGCGGTGGACGTCAAGGCCAAGGTTTTGATTCTCGACGAACCAACCTCGTCTCTCGACGAGCACGAGGTGCAGCGGCTGTTCACCGTCATGAGAAACCTCAAGGCCGAGGGATTGGGGATCATCTTTATCACCCACTTCCTCGATCAGGTATTTGAAATTTCGGACCGCCTCACCATCCTGCGCAACGGCAAGCTCGTTGGCAGCTACCCCGCGCAGCAAATTACCAAACTCGAGCTTGTCAGCCATATGATCGGCAAGGACATGAACGAGATGTTCAACTTCCGGCGTGCGATGCAAAAGGCGGACGCAAAGCAAATGCTCGAGGCGGATCACATCGGCATCCCGGGCAAGGTGGAGGACATTTCCCTTTCCGTCCGCGCGGGCGAACTGGTCGGGTTCGCGGGCCTTCTGGGTTCGGGGCGCACCGAAACCGCCGAGATGCTCTTTGGCGTCACGCGCCCGGCACACGGCGCCGTAAAAGTGAACGGTCAGGCGATGCACCTCAAAGACCCCCTGGACGCCATCAACCACAAGGTGGCGTTCTGCCCCGAGGACCGAAAGCGCGATGGGATCATCGGCGATCTTTCCGTGCGCGAAAACATCTATCTCGCGGTGCAGGCTAAACGCGGCTTCCTGAAGCCCACGCCCAAGGCAGAGCAGCGGAAGATGGCGGACAAGTACATCAAGCTTCTGTCCATTGCCACGCCCGACGCGGAAAAGAAGGTGGGCGAGCTCTCCGGCGGCAACCAGCAAAAGGTGATCCTTGCACGCTGGCTGGCGACGGAGCCGGACGTGCTCATTCTCGACGAGCCGACGCGCGGCATCGACGTGGGCGCCAAGGCCGAGATTCTGCGCCTCATGCTCGAGATGTGCGAAGACGACATCGCGGTCATCTTCATCAGTTCCGAACTCGATGAAATCATCCGGTATTCGAACCGCATCGTCGTCATGCGCGACCGGCAGAAGGCCGCGGAACTGGATGGCGCAAGCTGCCAGCAGGCGGATATCCTCGCCATTATCGCAAACGAGAAAGCGGAGGTGGGCGCATGAACTGGAAGCGCAATCTCATGAAGATCTTCCGCCCCATCAGCTTCGAGAAGATGATCCGCTCCACGGTCTTCTGGGCAATCGTCGCAGAAGCCGTCATCCTGCTCGTCTGCGCAGTCGCCGCACCGTCCTTTTTCAAAATTCAGGTCAATGAGACGACCGGCATGCTCTTCGGGGTGCCCATCGACATCCTCAGCCGCTCGGGCGAGATCATGATCATCGCCATGGGGATGACGCTCGTGATCGCGCTGGGCGGAACCGACCTCTCGGTCGGCGCGCTTGTGGCGGTTTCAGGCGCGCTGGCGCTAAAATTTCTGCGCTGGGACGTGCTCGAATACCCAACGCCCGGCAACTACACGGTGATGCCATTTTACCTTGTCTTATTGGTGCCGCTTGCGGTCTGCACGCTCATGGGCGCGTTTAACGGGTTTCTGATTTCAAAACTGGGCATGCAGCCGATCATTGCAACGTTGATTCTCATGGTCGCGGGGCGCGGCATCGCACAGATCGCAACCAACGGCAAGCAGTACACCACCATGTACACGCCCTTCCAGCAGATCGGACAGGGGCACCTGTTCGTGGTCCCGATGCCCATCGTCATCGCGGCGGTCGTGGTCGCGGCGGTGGCACTCTTCACGCGAAGGACGTCGTTCGGCATGTTTGTGGAATCGGTGGGCATCAATCGCAGCGCCAGCCGCGTATCCGGGCTGCGCTCGGGGCGCATCATCATGATCGCGTTTATGTTGACGGGCTTCCTGTCGGGCATCTCAGGTCTCATTTATGCGAGCCGCATCTCCTCCTGCGATTCCAATAACGCGGGCATCAACTACGAGCTGTTCGCGATCCTCGCGGTGGTCATCGGCGGTACCTCCATGTCCGGCGGGAAGTTCAGCATCACGGGTACGGTCGTCGGTTCACTCATCCTCCAGACGATTGTGTCGGCGATTTACTACTTCCAGATCATTCCGCAGGCCATCCCCGCCATCGAGGCGATGATCATCGCGGTCGTCATCGTGCTGCAATCGGAGCCCGTACGCAAATCGCTCGGCGGCGTTTCCCGCAGGCTTGCCGCCAGACGACTGGAGAAGAAAGGGGGTGTCGCCGGTGCTTAAGCGCGAGATAGGCCGCCAGAGTCTTTGGACGCGGCTTTCCAATCCCAAATACATCATTGTTTACGCGACCATCGGCGTATTCATCCTGATCTATCTTTTTGGCGCGATCAAGTTTGGGGACAAGGGGTTTACGACCCTGCGCACATTCACACTCATGTTCTCCGACAACGCCTACATCGGCATTTCGGCGGTGGGCATGACGATGGTGCTCATTACGGGCGGCATTGACCTGTCCGTCGCGGCGGTCGCGGCGTTAACAGGCATGATCATCGCCTACGGAACGACCGTCATGGGCATTCACCCGGGAATTTGCATCGCGTTTGCCATTTTCGTCGGAACGGGGCTCGGGCTGCTCATGGGCGCAACGATCCACTATCTGAACGTGCCACCCTTTATCACCACGCTCACCGGCATGTTCCTGGCGCGCGGCGTGTGCGCGCTCATCAGCAGCGAATCCATCTCCATCGACCACCCCATGATCAATGCCCTCGCGGGCTGGAAGCGCTACTTTTTCCACATGCAAAACGGCGAATGGGTCAAAATCAAGCCCGTTTCCTACATCACCCTCAGCGTCATTCTCTTCCTCGCGATGATCGTGCTGGGCACGTTCCTGCTCCAGCGCACGAAGTTCGGCAGAAACGTCTACGCCATCGGCGGCAACGAGCAGTCGGCCAAGCTCATGGGTTTGCCCGTCGGGCGCACCAAGGTGCTCGTCTACGGCATCAACGGCTTCTGCTCCGCGCTGGCGGGCATCGCCTATGTCCTGTACGTCAAGTCCGGCTGGAACCTGGCGCTCATGGGGGGTGAGCTGGACGTCATATCGGCGGCGGTCATCGGCGGCGTCATGCTGACGGGCGGCGTCGGCTACATGGTGGGCACCATGTTCGGCGTGCTTCTCAAGGCCACCATCCCGGCCTTCATCACCTTTTCCGGCAACCTTTCCTCCTGGTGGGGCAAGATTGCAACCGGCGCGCTCCTCCTCCTCTTCATCGTCATCCAACGCGCCGTGGTCACCTACTCCGCGCGCCGAAAATCACACTGAATGGCGGGGACAGTGCCACTGCCCAAGGATCACTGCGACTTTGAAAAACCCAAACGCAAGAGATGATCCGTCGGCCGTCCGGGGACTGGGTCCCCCGACGGCCGAATCTGCTTTTGGGGATAAACAAACCGCGCGGATGCTTTCTTCCGCGCGGTTTGTTTTGGACCGATCCGTATTATACGAATGGAGAATAATAATTCGTCCAAAGCAGCGAGAGTTTTTTTCGTCCGGCTAGGAGCTGGAGCGAAACGTAGCAGCGCTACGTTGAGCGGAGGGCAACGACGCTGGGCGGAAAAAGATCCGCTGCAACGACGAATTATTATTTGGAATCCGTATTACTTTTTCACCAGGTACTTGCGCATGTCGATCGCGCAGGCGATGAGGATGACGCTGCCCTTGATGATGTAGGTGGTGTCTCCGCTGATCCCGAGGAACGTCATGCCGGTGATGATGAGCTGCATCAGGAACACGCCGACGATGACGCCCGAGATCTTGCCGATGCCGCCCACGAAGGAGACGCCGCCGATGACGCACGCCGCGATGGCGTCGAGCTCGTAGTTCAGGCCAAGGCTGCCGGTGGATGCGCCGAGGCGCGCGGCCTCGATGAAGCCGGTGTAGCCGTAGGTCGCGCCCGCGAGCGCGAACACGCCGATGATGGTGAGTGCCACATTGACGCCCGAAACCTTCGCGGCTTCCTCGTTGGAGCCGACCGCGAACATGTTCTTGCCGAAGCTGGTCTTGTTCCAGATAAACCACATGATCATCGTGACGACGACCGCGAAGGCGACGTAGCTCATGACGGAAGTCGTGCCGATTTTAAACATCGAGTGAGTCACAAAGCTCGTGGTGTAGCTGGTATCGAGGCTCGAAATCTGCCGCGCCTTCGAGAGCGTGAGGTATGTGCCGTAGGTGATGAGCTGGGTCGCAAGCGTCACGATGAACGGATGGAGTTTGAACTTCGCCACGCAGAAACCGTTCAAAAGGCCGATCGTCGCGCCGATGGCCATGGCGAGCAGAATCACCAGCACGAGCGGCTGCGGGCCGATGGCCTCAAAGAACTTGCCCATGACGCCGGATTTTTGCAGGAAGATGGCAGATGCGAATGCGGAGAGCCCCACCACGCGCCCGGCCGAAAGGTCGGTGCCCGTCAAAACGATGGTACCCGCGATGCCGAGCGCCATCGGGAGGCGCGCAGCCGTCAGCGTCACAATGTTGACAACCGAGGCTATTTTGAGAAACGCCGGCTTCTGCAACTCGATGTACGCCGCCAGAATGATAATGATGATGATCATCGCATGGTCGAGTACCCAGTTGCCGACGTATCGCCACTGATCCTTCCGGTCAAGCGCCTTGAATTCATCGATTCTGCCCGAGAGGCTGAGTTTTGCCATGGTTACGGTCCCCCTTACGCGTATTTCGCCGCCAGCGTCATGATCTCTTCCTGGGTCGTCGTCTGTGCCTCCACTTCGCCCGCCAGCTGTCCGCCGGACATGACGAGTATGCGGTTGCACACGCCCAGAAGCTCCGGCATTTCCGACGAGACCATGATGATGGACTTGCCTTCCTTCGCCATATTCATGATGAGCTGGTAGATCTCGTACTTCGCGCCGACGTCAATGCCGCGCGTCGGTTCATCCAACAGCAATATGTCGGGATCCGTCAGAATCCAGCGCCCAAAGATCACCTTTTGCTGGTTGCCCCCCGAGAGCGCGCGAATCTTGGTCGAACCGGAGGGCGTTTTGATGCGCATGGCATCGATTGACCACTTGGTGTAATCGTCCATCTTCCGGTTGCTCAGGTAGAGATGGTGGTTCATGCACTTCCCGTGGCACGAGATCACGGTGTTGTCGCGGATCGAAAGAATGCTGAAAATACCCGTCGCGCGCCGCTCTTCCGTGACCATCGCAAAGCCATTTTTGATGGCGTCGCGGGGCGAGCGGTTGTGAATCTTCTCGCCGTTTTTGTAGAGCGTGCCGTCCTTGCGCGTCGCAATCCCGAACAGATTCTCAAGCAGCTCCGTGCGCCCCGAGCCGTCGAGCCCCGCAACGCCCAGAATTTCGCCCTTCTTGAGCGCGAACGACACCTTTTTCAGATTTTCGTATTCGCTCGTCAGGTTGTCGACCTTGAGAATGTCCTGGTTTGAAACGACGTAGTCCTTCGGCGGGAACCGGTTCGTCAGCTCGCGTCCGACCATGAGCCGTATGATCTCGTTCATGGTCAGTTCCTTCGCGGGCCTGGTCGCCACCCACTGACCATCGCGCATGATGGTCACTTCGTCCGAGATCCTGAGGATTTCTTCCATCTTATGGGAGATATAGATGATCCCGCAGCCCCGGTCGCGCAGCATGTTGATGATCTTGAAAAGGTGCGCGACCTCGGTCTCGGTCAGCGAGCTGGTCGGCTCGTCAAACACGATGACCTTCGCGTGAAAGGATACGGCCTTCGCAATCTCGACCATCTGGCGCTGCGAGACCGGCATGGTCGACATGATGGTCTTGGGATCGACGTCGATTTCGAGTTCCCGGAAGACGTCCAAGGTGTCGCTGTACATCTTCTTCTCGGACACAAAGGGCATGCCCTTCACGATCTTGGGATAGCGCCCGAGCCAGATGTTGTCCATGACGCTGCGCTTGAGCGCCTGATTCAGCTCCTGATGCACCATCGCGACGCCGTTGTCGAGTGCCTCGCGCGAGGCGCGGAAGTTGACTTCGCGCCCTTCGAGGAAGATCCGCCCGGCGTCCTTGTTGTAAATGCCAAAGAGGCACTTCATCAGCGTCGATTTGCCAGCGCCGTTCTCGCCCATCAGCGCATGCACCGTCCCCGCCCGCACCGTGAGCGACACGTCGTCGAGCGCCTTGACGCCCGGAAAGGTCTTTGTAATCCCTTCCATTCGAAGAAGCGTCGTGTTGTTCTCCATTGTGGGTCCCCCTTCTCGCCGGAAACGTTGAACAATCGCCTGAAACAGCGGCCGGTTGATGCCTGTCGCTGTTTCGGGCCGTTGTTCATATGTGGGGAGGGGGCTTCCCCCCTCCCCACGGATGCGGATTGATGTTTATTCGCCGGTGTACACTGCGTAGGGGATGGCGACCTTCCAGCCGTCAACGACCTCGTAGGCCGCGTTCAGGTTGGCGAAGGGATCGGTGCCCGCCATCATGTTGGTTGCGATGGTCGCGATGGCGTCCGCCATGCCTGCCGCATCCTGCTTGATGGTGCCGGTCATGCGACCGGTCGCGATGAGTTCCTTGGCGGTATCGGTGGCGTCCACGCCGAAGACCGGGATGACCTTCGCGCCTTCTTCGCCGGTGTTGTAGCCGGCGTTGGTGAGGGCGTTGACGGCGCCGAGCGCCATGTCGTCGTTATTGCAGATCACGAGCTCAACCATGTTGCCGTTCTCTTCGTTGTACTGCGCGAGAATGGTCTGCATGTATTCGAAGGAGGCCTGGTTGGACCAGGTGCCGTTCTGGTCGACGAGGTATTTGTTGGTGTTGGAAGGATCATAGAAGGACAGCGCGGGCTTGCCTGCAGCGGTCAGGATCGCGTCCGCGTCCTCAACGCCGTACTTGGTGCGCGCGATGGCTTCCTGGTTGGACTCGTCGCCCTTGAACATGACGTAGGAGATGACGCCGTCGCCGTTGAGGTCGATCGCATCATAGTTATCAAGCACGTACTGGCCGATCATCTGACCCTGCATGATGCCCGCCTGCTCGTAGTTGGTGCCAACGAACACGCACTTGTCGTAGCTCTGCACGACATCCTGGGAAACGGAGCGGTTGAAGAAGATCAGCGGGATGCCCGCGGCCTTGGCGTTGTCAACGACGTTCTGCGCGATGCCGTCCGCGCCGGTTTCGCAGATATTCACGGCCAGAATGCCCGCGCCGGAAGCGATCGCGGTCGAGATCTGGTCGGTCTGGGTCTGCTGGGTGGCATTCGCATCCTGATCGACATAGGAAATGCCGGCCGCCTCAAGCGAGGAATCAAGCGCAGCGCGCACGGAGGAGAGATAGACGTCCGAGAAGGTATACCAGAAGACGTACGCGTCGCCTTCCGCAAGCGCGGAACTGCCAACGCCGACCATCATGGTAAGAACCAGGAGAACCGAGATCAGCTTTTTCATGGAATCGACTCCTTACATACAATTTGCGATATGGTGATCGCACTATCTATAGTATAACGATGTGTTAAGACACATTGAATTGATTTTCCGACTGATAACTTTAGAAAACCTTTTATTTTCGCCGACGATTGTTGCAAATTAAGGAGCATTCTGGGATAATATATTTGACATCGGAGGGAAAAAACCATGTACAAATTGATGCTGGTTGACGATGAATCGGAGATTCGGGAAGGGTTGCAGGAAATCATCCACTTCGAAGATCTTGGTTTCACCGTGGTCGGCGAGGCAAAAAACGGAATCGAAGCGCTGCAAATCTGCGAAACGCTTTCGCCGGACGTGATCATTACGGACATTCGCATGCCCATGATGGACGGATTGACCATGTGCCGCGAAATCAAAAAACGCCTGCCCACATCGCGCTTTATCATCCTCTCGGGTTATGATGATTTCGAGTATGCGCAGCAGGCCATCGAGCTGAACAGCATGCGCTACCTCTTAAAACCCATCTCGTCTGTGGAGTTCACGAAAATTCTGCAAAACGTGCGTGCAACGCTCGACGAGGAGTTTCGCGCACGCCGCGATTTGACCGCACTGCGGCAGAACTTCGAGGCGAGCCTTCCGCTGCTTCGGGAAATGCTTCTCTCTGCGCTCGTCTCGGGCGGCACGAGCGTGGAAAACACGCTCCAGTCCGCGCACCGCTACGGCATTGAGCTCGAGGCGCCGCGCTACGCGCTGGCGCTTCTGCGCGTTTCCGGAGCCGACCGCGGCGCCATTGAAGACCCGGACCTTTTGCGCGTCGCCATCCGAAATATCGTGCAGGAGGTTCTTGCCGAGACGCATAAAACGCACATCTTTCATTACAATGACGCAATCGCGATTCTGTTTTTATTGCCGGATGGCTCGGACGGTTCGTTTGCGCGCGTACTCGCCGCGCTCGAACATGCGCAGAAGGACATCGAGCACTACCTTTCCGCCAAGGCGCTTGTCGGCGTCGGGACGGTCTGCGACCGGTTATCGCAGTTAAGCAGGTGCGCGCGCCAGGCGCTCTCCGCGCTCGACCAATCCTCCATCCTCTCGAGCGACCAGGTATTGTGCGCCACGGACATCGAGGACAAAAGCCCCGGCGGACTCATTGCCGACCAGCAGACGCTGCGCACACTCGCCAACGCCGTCAAGGCTTCCGAAACGGGCCAAACGGAGCAGATCATCGCCCGTCTGGTCGGCGATCTGGCGGATGTGCGCCCTACGCCGCGCATGTACCGGGCGTACATGATGGACGTTTGCATGACCATCATGCACATCGCGCGCGACCTCGTCAGCGCGGAGAATGAATCCAACGACTTCGAAAAGACGCTTGAGGCGCTGATGCGCTGCCCGCCCCCGGAGCGGGCCACGGCGCTTTTGACCAACTACTGCAAAGCCATCATCTCCGAGATCGACGAAAGCCGCGTTTCGAGCAGCCAACGGCTCGTCAATCAAGCGATTGAGATTCTCCTCGCAGACTTTGGGCAAGCCGACATGACCATCGAGGCGGTCTGCCAGCGGCTTCACATCTCGACGAGTTATTTCAGCGTGCTTTTTAAAAAGGAAACGAAACTGACGTTTCACCAGTACCTGACAAACCTGCGGATGGATCGCGCCATGACCATGCTTGCCGTGGAGATGGTCCGCACCTCCGAGGTGGCGGAGGCAGTCGGCATCCCCGACCCGAGCTACTTCAGCTACGCATTTAAAAGGCATTTTGGCATTTCGCCCTCACAGGCCAGAAAGCGGAGGGATGGCTGAGTGCGTGGACCATGGAAGAAAAGTTACAGCCTGAATACGGTGCTGTTTTTGTCGTTCACGCTGTGCATTGTGATGCTCCTGGGCTTCATGCTGCTGGCGCTTCTTCCGCGCACCTCTCAAATCCTGACCGAAAACGCCATCGGCCGCACGCAGGAAACGGTGCTCCAGTCGGCGGGCAGCGTGGACATCTTCGTAGGCGGACTGTTATCCACGCTCAATTTCACGGCCGCGTCCATTTCAGATGCGCTCGGCGCGGCAACCGACGATGGCTGGACGCGCGATCTCGATTATTTAAAAAAGAGCAATTCCAATATCACGACGGTCGCGGTTCTGCAGGCAGACGGCACGCCCCTGTACGTAACAGGCGGCACATTGAACGAGACGCCGGAGGGCATCGCGGACGAAGAATGGTTCCAGAAAGCGCTCTCCTGGCAGGGCGCGATGACCTATTTTTCGCAGCCGCACGTGCAATATCTGTTCGGCACGCAGCGCAACTTCGTCATCTCGCTCGCGCGGGCGATCTATTATAACGGCGCAGACGGCGCACAGATGACAGGCGTCCTTTTGATGGACGTGCGCTACACCGCGTTTTCAAAACTCATCGCGGATACGCGGCTCGCCGAGAGCGGCTATCTCTATATCCTCGACGAGAACGACGAAATCATCTTTCATCCGCACATCAGGATGCTCGACAACGACCTTGCCGCGGAAGATGCATCTGCCGCCATCGAAAAGATCATCGGCGTGACGGGCGATCAGTTCGGCGGTCGTGCGCGCACGCTCATCATCGAATCGCTGACCGGCACGCGCTGGCGGCTGGTGGGCGTCGCCTATTTGGGCGAAATCACGTCCCTGCTCTCGGACATCAGGCGGATCATCACCGTCGTCATTTTGTGCGCGGCGCTCATCTCGCTCATCCCGGCATCCATCATCGCCTATCTGGTCACGCGCCCGATCCTGCATCTCGAAGGAAAAATGCAGAAGGTCGAAGCGGGCGATCTGTCGGTTACCGTCGATGCGCGGGGTTTTACGGAGATCCGGGCGGTGTCGGTCGCGTTTAACCACATGCTCGCGCGCATCCGCGCGCTGATGGATCAGGTGGTCGAAGAGCAGGAAAAAAAGCGGCTGTACGAATTAAACGCGCTGCAGGCGCAAATCAACCCACACTTTCTCTACAATACGCTCGATTCCATCATCTGGATGGAGGAACGCGGCAGAAGCCGCGAGGCGATCACCATGGTCTCGGCGCTCGCGCGGCTTTTCCGCATTTCGATCAGCAAGGGACGAAACGTGATTTCCGTGCGCGAGGAGCTCGAGCATGTGCGCAATTACCTGATCATCCAGAAAATGCGGTTCAAGGAAAAATTCACCTATGAGATCGAGATGGACGAAGCGGTAAAGGACGCGCGCACGATCAAGCTGATCATACAGCCCCTGGTCGAAAACGCCATCTCCCACGGCTTTGATGAGACGTCCGACGACGCTCTGCGCATCCGCGTGCGCGCCTATGAAACAAAGGACGCGCTCATGTTCTCGGTCGAAGACGACGGAGTCGGCATGCCCGCTGAACAGGTGCAAAAACTCTTCACCATGCCCCCGGGAAAAAGCGGCATCGGCCTGCGCAACGTCCATGAACGCATCCAGCTCACTTGCGGAACGAACTACGGACTGACCATTCACTCGGTGGAAGAAGAGGGAACGACGGTATTTGTCCGCCTGCCGCGGGATATGGAGGGGACGTTGCAATGAAAAAACTGCTCCTTCTCTCGCTCGCATGCCTCGCGGGCGCGGCGATCCTCATGCTGACAACGCTCAACCGGCAGTCCGCAGATCCCAGTCCCGGCATGGTGCGCCGCGTGGCGCTGCTGGCGGAAAACGAAAATGGCACCTACTATATGCAGCTCCGGCAGGGCGCGCAGGACGCAGCAGACGCGTTGAACGCGGTGCTTCTCGTCGAGATTATCGACCCCGCCGCGCTCAAAAGTCAACTCGCAGGCCTTGCGGATAACGGCACTGCCGCCGTCATCGTGTACGCCGAAAGCGATACCCGCGCGGGCGCGCTTGCGACCCTGCGCACGGCCGGCATATTCACGGTCACAATCGGCAACGACGGGGGCGACGCCGCCATCCTGCGCGACGTGGACGCAGACGCGCAATCGCTTGCGGACGCCGCGCATGCCGCCGGATGCTCGCGCGCGCTGGTCGTCGGCGACGATGCCGATCTATTGAATGCATTGATGCGCGCATGGACGGGCGAGATCGTACAGGGAAACGATGCGGATTCCGCGCGTCCGGGCGACTGCGTGCTCGCGCTCACCGCCGAGGCGACAAAGGCCGCCCTGGCGCGCACGGCACACGTGCCGCTGTTCGGCGTGGATACGGGTGAAAGCCGCGCGACGATTCTGGAAGCCGGCAAAATTGACGGAATGCTGCTGCCCCGCCCCTATGCCATCGGTTATCGCGCGGTGGAAGCCGCCCTCATGAACCGCAACCAAAACACACTCGTGGCAGCAAAATTGATCACACCGGAGACGATGTACCGTTCGGAGAATGTCGATATCGTCTATCCCCTGATTCAGTAAAGGAGGTGCACGCATGAAAAAAGGGGCGCTTCTGATCTGCCTTCTCCTGCTGCTCATCCCCCATGCAAGCGCCGAACAGCCAAAGATCGCCTTTCTCTCGTATAATGCGGGGGACACGTTCATTTCTTCTGTCGTTTCGCAGGTGGAAACCCGCGCGGAGGGAAAGGCGACCCTCACGGTTCTCAACGCATCGAACAACCAAAACACCCAAAATGCACAGCTCGAGGCACAGCTGGAGGCGGGCGTCGACGCCGTCATCGTCAACGCGGTGGACCGCACGAGCGCGATCTATCTCATCAAGCTGGCGATGCAATATCAAAAGCCCATCGTATTGATCAACCGCGAGCCGCTCTACGAGGATCTCTCCCTCTATGACGGTGCGTACTACGTCGGCACCGATCCCAAGGAGCTGGGCTCCCTGTGCGGGCAGATCATGGCGGATTATTTCCTCGCGCACCCGGACGCGGATAAAAACGGCGATGGCGTAATCCAGTATGTCCTGTTGAAGGGGCAACTGGGGCATCAGGACGCGGAGCTTCGAACGCTGTATTCAGTCAAGGCGCTCGAGGATGCCGGGTTCACCCTCGAAAAGCTCGGCGAGGAAGACGCGCATTGGGAACGCGCCCAGGGCCAGGAGGCCATGGCGGCGTTTTTAAATGAATACGGCAATCGAATCGAGTGCGTCATCTCGAATAACGACGATATGGCCCTCGGCGCGATCGATGCCTTAAAGGCCGCCGGCTCCTTTTCGGGCGGGCGGTATATGCCGATCGTCGGCGTGGACGCGACGCGGCAGGCGCTCGAAGCGCTCGACCAGGGGACGCTTCTGGGAACGGTTCTCAATAACGCGGCCGATCAGGGAAACGCCGCATTTGAACTGGCAATGCTGCTCGGCGAGGGAAAATCGCTCGACGGCTTTTCCTACGACATCACGGACGGCAAATACATCTGGATCCCGGGTCGCGCCATCCTTGCCGATTAAAACCGAAGGCATATTTTCTTTCCTTTTCACTTTTTCAAGCGTAATTTCAAAACTGTCAATTGGTATCATAAAGGAAAACCGACAAGGGAGGACGCGCAGATGGACCAGTTAAAACCAGTGAAGCCCACAAGCCCGCTCCGGTATGCGGTCGGCATGTTCGGAACCTCGATCCCCATCAACATGTTCAAGACGTTCGCCGCCATCTTCTACGTCGATCGGCTCAGCCTCATTGATTCCAAGCAATTTTCGCTGATCCTGCTTCTCTACACCTTCCTCGATGCCATCGACAACCCGGTCTATGGTTTCCTCTCCGATCGGACGCGTACAAAATGGGGGCGCAGGCGGCCGTGGTTTGTCATTGGCGCGCCGCTTTTGGTCTTGTGCTTTGTCATGTTCTTCAATCCGCCCGCCGCCCTCGGGCCAGGCTCTGCGTTTTATTACATCCTCCTCATGTATATGCTCACCGGCACGCTCGATTCGCTCATCAACGCCAACTACGGCGCGCTGTTCCCGGAACTCTTCCCCACGGAGAAATCCCGCGCCAAGACCAACGCCATGCGCCAGGTGTTCCAGTTCCTGGCGATGATCATCTCCATCGCGCTGACGCCGGTGGTGGCCGGGGTGCTTGGCTATTCCACGACGGCGCTCGTCTACGGCGCGCTGGCCATCGCGGTCATTTACTTTATGACGTTCGGCTGTCACGAGAACCCCGAATACATGGACAAGCCAAAGCCCGTGTTATTTGGCAGCATCCGCGACATCGTCTCAAATCCCAAATACTGGCTCTACGGCCTCGCCAACGCGGCATTCTTTGCGGGCCTCGGGCTCATACAGGCGGGCGTGCCGTTTTACACAAAGTACGTGCTGAAGGTCGGCGGCACGGGGCAGATGATCATGCTCGGCACCGTCATCGGCTCGGCGATCCTCTTTATCCCCCTGTGGGTCCTGATCATCCGAAAGTTGACGCTCATGCCCGCATGGCGGCTGGCGCTCATCCTCATGGCCGTGTTCGTTGCGCCGCTCTATTTCACGGGTTCGCTGGTGCTCGCAACGGTCGCGGTGGTTCTCGTCGGCTTCGCGCTTGCCGGGGTCTCTACCACCATGGACATCGTGGCGGCGCGCATCCTCGACGAGGACGCCCAAAAACACGGCGTACAGCGCGAGGGCATGTTTTCAAGCCTGCTGGGCGTGCTCAATAAATCCAGCGGCTTGTTCAGCGCGCTGGCCTACGTGTTGGTGAGCCAGCTTTACGGCTACATCAACGGCGACAATCCCGGTGCGGCCCCGGACAAGGCCGCGCTGTTTCTCACAGTGCTGTTTCCCATCTGCGTCATGATCCTGTCCATCGCGCTGTCCCGGTTTGTGAAATTCGAAAATACGGCGAAGGAATGAGGCTATGGAAAATCTGAAGATTCGGCACGTCGTTCCGAAGGAACGGGAGGGCACGTATTACACGGTTGACTTCCCGGTTCCCGAAAACGTGCGAAAGATCACCGTCTCGTACAAATACCCCCGTCTGGGCGGGGGTACGCCGAACGTCATCGACCTGGGCCTCATGGACGCGCAGGGCAAATTCCTCGGCTGGTCGGGCGGCGCGCACCCGCGCGTTTTTGTGGGCGAATTCCAGTCCTCAAACGGCTACATTGCGCAGACCATCCGCCCCGGCAACTGGAAGATCCTCGTCGGCGCATACCACGTGCAGGCGGACGGCGTGCCCGTCGACTATGAAATCGCGTTCGAAGAAAAGGCGCCCGTCTGGCTGTTCGGGGATTTCCATTGCCACTCGACGGCCTCGGACGGCGCGTTTGACCGCCACGAGCTGGGACTGCGTGCAAAAAAGATGGGGCTCGATTTCCTCGCCGTCGCCGATCACAACAACGTGGCGGAAAACTTCGCCCCGCCGCGCATTCCGGGTCTCACGTTCGTGCCCGCCGTGGAATGGACGCACTACCGGGGGCACATGAACTTCTTTGGCGCACAAAATCCATTTGAAAACTCGTTCGTCGCAAACACCGACGCCGAAATGCGCGCGGTCGTCGCGGGCGCAAAGGCGCGCGGCGCACTCGTTTCCGCCAACCATCCCAAGTGCAACCTCTGCCCCTATCTGTGGGCAGACGAGGATTGCCTCGATCTGATCGAGGTCTGGAACGGCCCCATGCGCGCGATCAACATGCGCGCCATCGCGTGGTGGACAAGCTTTTTGCGCGCGGGCAGACGCATCCCGATGGTCGGCGGCAGCGACTTTCATAATTCCAAGGGGCCGGTACGGCTGGGGCATCCAACGACCGCCGTCTATGCCGACTCCCCCGCACCAGAGGACATCCTGAACGCGCTTCGTGCGGGCAAGACCTACGTCACCTGCGCGCCCGACGGCCCGCGCATTCAAATTGCGCGCACGGACGGGATCGTCCGCATCGAGGCGGAAGCGCTCGGGCGCGCGCGGCTGATTCTCGTCACGCAAATCGGCGAAACCGACATCGGCCGTGCGCAGAAAACGGAATTTCCGTCCGATTCGCCCTTCGCCTATGTCAAGGCAGTGCTGAAAATCGCCGGACAGGAGATTGTCCGGGCGATCACAAACCCCGTTTGGGAATAAACGCGATTGCGACAGGAGGATGTATATGTCCGCGTTTTATGAGATGACCGCCGTTCAACTGCGCCAAGAGATCCAAAAAGGACGCATCGGGGTCAAAGAACTGACGCGCGCATACCTAGCGCGCATCGACACACTGGACGGCGCAAGCGGGTTGAACAGCATCGCCCTGCTCGATCCTTCCGCAATTCGGCAGGCACAGCAGATCGATTCCCAAAAAGAGCGTGAAAACCTGCCGCTCTTCGGACTCCCGATCCTCGTCAAGGATAATATCGACGTCGCGGGTTTGCCCACCACGGCGGGGAGCCCCGCGCTTTCTGACAATATCGCAACAGAAGACGCGCCGATCGTCGCACAGCTGCGGCAAAACGGCGCGCTGATCCTCGGCAAAACCAACATGACCGAATTTGCCAACTATACCACAAAGGGCATGCCCAACGGCTATAGTTCAGGGGGCGGTCAGGTTCGAAACGCCTATGACCCCGCGGCAGACCCCGGCGGATCGAGCTCGGGATCGGCGGTCGCGGTGTCCGCCGGGCTATGCGCGGCAGCGGTCGGCACGGATACGTCCTTTTCCGTGGTCGGCTGCGCAACCCACAACGGCGTCGCGGGACTCAAACCGCCGCACGGCGCGCTGCCAACAACCCGGATCGTTCCGATCTCCCATACGCTCGACACCGCGGGCGCACTGGCGCGTGATTTCTCGGACGCGCTCCTCCTCTATCACGGCATGCGCAACGCGCCCCTCCCCGCTTCCACGCCGACAAAGCCGTCCGATCTTCGCATCGCGGTCAATACCTTCGACCGCGATCAGGTGTCGGATGCGCAGCTCGCCCGATACGAAACCCTCTTTGCCGCATTGCGCGGCGCGGGCGCCACGTTTGCCCATGTGTCGCACGCAAATGTCGAGGCGCTGGGAGACATCATGCGCTGTGAATTTCGGCATGACCTCGAAGATTACCTGCGCACCGCATCCGCGAAGAGGAAAACGCTGCGCGAAATCGTCGCGGATTACGAGGCAGACCCTGTTCGGATGATGAAATACGGCATTACGCATCTGCGCGCAGCGCTTGACGCGGCATCCGGCCAAATGGACGATCCGCCGTATCGGGCGGCGATGCTGGCGCGCGAAAAACAGCGCGCGCAGCTGTTTGAAAGCCTGCGCGCATACGATGCCTGCGTCATGACCGGATCGTCGAACGTCATGCACTTTACCGGCCTTCCTTCCGTCGCGCTCAAGCTGTGCATGGCGGACGACCAAACGCCGCGCGGCATTATTCTATACGGCACGGATGAAATGCGTCTCTATGCGGCCGCGCTGACCATCGAACGATTCTGCATATAAACGGCGCGCGCGGCATGCGCCGCGCGCGCCTCTTTTTTTACTTCACATCGCCCTCATCGAAAATATCCCCGCACTCGGGACAAAACTTCGGGGGATGCGCCGGATCCTTGGGTTCCCAACCGCACTTGTCGCAGCGGTAGAGTTTCGCGCCTGCGGGCTTCTTCGCGCCGCACTCGGCACAGAATTTTCCCTTGTTCACCGCGCCGCATGCCGTACACGTCCAGCCGTCCGTCGCCTCGGGCTTTTTCGCGCCGCACTCCATGCAGAACTTCCCGGTGTTTACGTGTCCGCACGCGCACTTCCAGGAATCCGCCGCAGGCGCGGGCGTCTGCGCAGGCTGCTGCTGTTGCTGCTGTGCGCCCATGTTGAAAAGCTGCTGCGCGCTCGCGCCGCCGGTATTCTGCGCCATGTTCATGCCCATGAAGCCCGTAAACGCGCCGCCCTGATTGTTCGCGGCATCCTGCATGGCCTGCGCCTGCGCGCCGACGAGGTGTGCGGCCGCCATGTTGGGATTTCTGAACGCCGCGTTTCTCTGCAGCTCCTTGATCATCTTCTCGTCCTCGGGCGAGGCGGTAACGGAACTGACGCCCACGGAGACGATCACCATGCCGCGCAAATCCGACCACTTGTCGGAAAGCGCCTCATTGAGCGCTGCCGCAAGCTCGGTGGTGTGCCCCGGAAGCGCACTGTAGCGAACGCCCAACTCGGATATCTTGGCAAACGCGGGCTGCAACGCGGTCAATAGCTCGGTCTTCATCTGGCTTTCAATGCGGTCGCGCGTGAAATCTTCTTCAACGTTTCCGCACACATTTCCGTAAAACAGAATGGGGTTCGTGATCCGGTAGGAGTACTCGCCGAAACAACGGATCGAAATATCCACATCGAGGCCAACGTTCTGGTCGACCACGCGGAAGGGCACGGGATTAGGCGTGCCGTACTTATTGCCGATGATCTCCTTGGTGTTGATGAAGTACACGCGCTGATCCTTGGGGGCCTGCCCGCCGAAGGCAAAGCGCTCCACGGCCTTGCCAAACACCGCCTTTACGGATTCCATATCGAGTTCGCCGTAAAACAGGCTCGGTTCGCTGGACGTGTCGTATACAAATTCGCCCGGCTCGGCGCTCACCTCGACGACCTTGCCCTGATCAACGATGATCATGCACTGTCCCTCGTTAACGGCCACGATCGAACCGTTCGAGATGACGTTATCCGCCACATATTTGCTGCCGCCAAAGCGCTTGTTCATGCGCTTGACCGCCTTCACCGCCAATACGTCCGCGTCCAGCGCTTCCGCGTGAAAATAGTCCCGCCATTGATCGGACAACACGCCCGACAGCGCGCCGATCCCCGCTCTCAAAAGACCCATATCTTCATCGCCTCCTTAAAATTTTCCGCCCCCGCCGCCATGTGACGTGCCGGAGGACCCGGTGAATGTCGAGCTTCCGCCCTTGCCGCCCGACTGGCTTTTTTCAATCTTCACGCTCGATTGCGTATGGTAGAGGAAGTAATCGCCCGCGCGCGTGACCGCCATGGACCCTTCGCGCACATAACGGTTTGCGCTGTGCTGGGGCCGGGCGGTGTTCATGCCCCGAGCGAGAAACGCCACCCCGCCCAGTGCGATCAGAACAGAAGCGCCCAGAAGCCACGGAAGCACGCCCATCGCCCGCTCGCCAACGGTCTTTAACTTCACATGGTTGTTTACGTCATAGGGCTTGCCCGTCGCACCCTGCTTCATAAAGATTTCAGCGTCGCGCAGAAACTGCGTGAAGCCGTCGGCGTATTGGGCATCCGACATGTAAGGAACGACGTCTGTGCCGATCGCGTCGATGCCGTAATCGGTAAATGTCGTGATCGCCGCGCCGGTGGTGAGGATGTACCAGTCGCGCTCCTGCATCGAAAGCAGGAACAGCACGCCGCTCTTGTCCGCGCCCTGCCCGTAGCCCTGGTAGTCGAAGTAATCCGCCGCATAGTCCCGCGCGGCTTTCCCGTCCATGCTGTTCACGGTCAGAAGCACCACGTCCATCCCGTACTGCGCCGAAATCCGGTCGGCCTCGGCGGTCAGGCTTGCGACTTCCTCCTGCGTCAAAAGCCCCGCGTCGTCCACCACCAGCGGCAGACTGTCCGCCAGCGCGCCGGGCACGAGAAGGAGCAGGACGCACAGTATGATCAATATTCGCTTCACGTCAGATCACCCCCATCGATATGAGGATCATGGCCCCGCCGAAGAGCACCACAAACGCACCCGCGAAGAGGCTCAACCCCCATGTGAACGCGCGTTTCCAGTCGATGGGCAGCTTCCCGACGATCTTGCCCGTCCGCCCGTTCATGGCGAACGTGTAGGTCTTGTCCTTCCAGCGCGTATTCAGCATCCATACCGGGATGAGCACGTTTCGCACGTTGCCCTTCTCAAGTCGGATGCTTGTGGACTGCGTGACGACCGAGGTATAGCCGTTGACCGTGGCGGCAAATGCCTCGCGCACCGATTCGCGCACGCGTTCGTCCGCGCGTGGCTTGGCGGCGTCTGCGTCCACGTCGTAGCGCTCGGCCTGATAGCCGGGCAGATACGCGGTGGAAAAGCTCTCTTCGTTCTCATGATCAAAGGGTTCGATGGCCTCGGTCAGGTTGTCCGCAAACTTGGTCGAGCCGTCGACCGGCACGTTCGCAAACCCAATCCTGCCGCCGCGCAGGACGAGGAAGTGGTCGGTATCCGTCACGCGGTATTGACCGCGCGTATGAACCCGCGTACGCTGTGCGCGAAACGTCATGTCTGCCTCCGCATCGCACTCAAACAGCCAAAAGGGAACATAGACGCCTGTTATCTTCTCAATCCGGTTCTCCTGCGCAAACAGCGGCGGCAAAAGCCGCTTTCCGGTGACCATCTTTTTGTAAGCTTCCTGCGCGTCCTTCTTGGTTCGCTTGAAGGGCAACACCGCGTCCGGGCGGTGATCGCCGCTCATCTGTCCCGGCATGATCGACGGATTTCCACAGTAAACACACTCTGTCGCCACCGTCGTCTCATCGACGACGATCTCCGCGCCACAGGACGGACAGGAATACGTGTGCAGCTTTTCTTTCTCCTCGCCTGACCACACATCCCCGCCTGTCCGCTCCCATGACATTTCGTCTTCTTTCGAAGCCTGACCCATCGCCTCGTCCACCTGCCGCATGAGCTCCTCTTCGTACTCATTGCCACAGGAGTCACACTTCAGCTTGCCGATTCCCGCGTCAAACCGAAGCGGCGCGGAGCAGCTTGGGCACTTTGCGCCCATGACATCCTTCGCCATCCATACACCCCCTCAATGCAAACAGTATAATAGAAGAAAATGGAAAATACAAGTACTTCGAACAATCCGTGCATTCAAGGTTGATTCCGGGCGCACACCGCGCTATAATAAGCTTATTACCCGTTTGGGAAAGGATATCACATGACGATTAAATCTAATTATGCCGTAACGGCAATCGGCGCGTACACCCCCGCGCGCAAGCTGACCAACGCCGACCTCGAAAAGATGGTCGAGACGAACGACGAGTGGATCGTGAAGCGCACGGGCATTCGTGAGCGGTTTCTGGCAGCCGAAGATGAGTTCGCGAGCGATCTTGGCGTAAAGGCCGTGGAAAACATGCTCGCGTCGGGCGGCAGCATCGAGGGCGTCGATCTCGTGATCGCAACCTGTCTCGCCCCCGACCACATGACGCCCTCCGTCGCGGCGCTCATCGCCGGAAAATTCGGGCTCAGAACGGTTGGCACGTGGGATCTTCACGCCGCATGCTCAGGGTTTGCCTATGCGCTCACCACCGCTGCGTCCCTCCTCGCCACAGGCCAGGCGAAGAAGATTCTCCTCGTCGCAGCCGAGACCCTCAGCAAGGTCACGGACTACACCGATCGCGGCACCTGCATCCTCTTTGGCGATGCGGCGGTGGCGATGACCGTCGAACCCGGCGCGCAGGAGAAGCCCCTGTTCTCCATCTACGGCACCGACGGCGATCTGGCCGATAAGGTGTACCTCAATCTCCTGTCGCCCACAGTCAACGGCACGCCCGCCGAGCGGCAGCATGTGATCGTGCAAAACGGTCAGGTGCTCTATACCTATGTCATGCGAACCATCTCAGAACACGCAGGACGGCTGCTCGCCGAAGCGGGACTGACGCCTAATGACGTCGATTGGTTCGTGCCGCACAGCGCAAACCTCCGAATGATCGACGCGCTGCGCGAGCGGATCGGCTTCCCGCGCGAAAAGGTGCTGACGAGCGTCGAAACCTACGGGAACACCTCGTCAGCATCCATCCCGCTCGCACTGTGGATCGCCCAGCAGGAAGGGAAACTCAAGCGCGGGGATAAAATCCTCATCTACGGTTTCGGCGGCGGACTGACCCATGCGGGTGCGATTTTTGAGTGGTGATCGGGCGCCCCGTCCTGTCGGGCAATCATCACCGCAGACGCGGGGGAGGAAACGCAAATGAGTTTGTCATTCAGGCGCGCGGAAAAAACGGACGTCGCGCTGATTATGCAACTGATCCGGGAACTGGCCATCTACGAAAAGATGCTCGATCAGGTCATCGCGACGGAAGAAACCCTGTGCGAATGGCTGTTTGAAAAAAAGAGCGCGGAGGTGGTCTTCGCGGTCGAGGATGAAACCGAAGTCGGTTACGCGCTGTATTTTCACAACTTTTCGACGTTCGTGGGACGCGCGGGCATTTATCTCGAGGATCTGTACGTCAAGCCCGCGTTTCGCGGACGCGGCTACGGCAAGGCGCTGTTGAAGCACCTCGCCCAAATCGCCCTCGCGCGCGGCTGCGGTCGGCTCGAATGGGCGTGCCTCGATTGGAACAAGCCCAGCATCGCCTTTTACCTGTCGATGGGCGCGACGCCGATGGATGATTGGACGGTCTATCGCGTCTCGGGCAACGAATTGCGCGAATTGGCGGACGCGAAATAAACGAAACGGGTTCCCCTTTCAAAGGGCGCGCAGGCAAGCCTGCCGGCGCCCCTTTTTTAAGGTGACACCGCACAAATGAAGCGGTGCGATGGCGAGCGGATTTTTTGTCAGGTGCAATTGCGGAAATCGAAGGTGACTGGATGTCAATCGAGATTTTTGCAAGGAGCAGATGGCGGAAAAGCAGCCGCCAGCGCGCTGCTGAATTGTGCGGTGTTGCCATAACGGTTCCGGTCAACCCTCCCAGAATCGCGCGAGATCCGCAATCCGCTCGCGCGGCCTTAATATGCCCAGCGCGCCATCCCGCGCGCCGACCACCTTGGGGATCTGGCGACTGTTGTAGCGCGACCACATGCCAAGCGTGTACGCGCCCACATCCGCAATGACGAGGAGATCGCCCTCCGCCAATTCCGGCAGGGGGATGTCGCGCGCGATGATGTCTCCCGCGAAGCACAGGGGCCCGGCGACGTTGTATGTCTGAAGCGCGCCCGCCTTCGGGCTTCCGTTTGGGTCAAATGCATAGATCTCGTGATGCCAATCCATCGGATTATAGCACTTTCTCAGGAACATGTCCGCACCCAGGTGGATCATCGCCGTATGTACATCGCGGGTCTGTTTCACATATTCCACGCGGCTGACTGCCCAGGCGGCGTTGGCGTTCACATGGCGTCCGAATTCGGTGATGACTTTGTATTTCTGAAACAGCCCGGGTACGCCCGCATCGATGGCCGCGCGGTACTCCTGTATCGAGATGGGCCGGACGTCCGCGTAATAGGAAACCGGCAGCCCGCCACCGATGTCGATCTCCTCGATCTTCCCCGGCACAAGCGCATTGATCTCTTCCGCCAGATCGGCAATCATCTTGATCCCGTCCACCAAGAGCGACATTTCGCAACCCTGCGAGCCGACGTGGAGGTGAAGCCGCCTGAGCCACGCATGACGCAGAAAGCGCGCGATGATCTCATCCCGAAATTCGGTGATCGGCACGCCGAACTTCGAATATTGACCCGCGACGCTCGTCGCGGCGATGGCGCCGGAACGCAGCTGCGGGTTCACGCGCAGTCCCACAGGCGGCGCGGCGTCCTTGACAAGACGCGCGATGCGATCGAGCTCGCCCATCGAATCCGCGTTCAGACGCACCCCCTTTTCGAGCGCGACGGAGATTTCCTCCGCCGTCTTAATCGGACTATCAAACACCACCTTCTCCGGCGCAAATCCGGCGCGCAGCCCGATCATGAGCTCCGGCAGCGAAGCGACCTCAAGCCCGGTTCCCAGAGAACGCAGAAATTCCAACACCCGGAAAAGTGGATTCGCCTTCATCGCCACCGCGTGCAACGTTCCCGCCGGGAAAGCGGCCTGCACCGCCTCCACCCGCGCGCGCAGATCGTCCAAGTCATAGTAAATGAGCGCCGTATCATCCGGTTCAAACAACCCGTCCGCACGCATGCGCGCGATTGCGCGCCCTATTTCCTCCCGTGAGTCTCTGGTTTTCATGATTTTCCCCTGTTGTTCGGGAAACGCAATGGCCTGCCCCGAACAAATCCGGAAGCAGGCCCTCGTCACCCTTGGCGACGGCACGTTAGCCCTTGATATATTTTGCGCTGAATTCTGCTGAAATTTCCGCGATCTCCTTTTCACCCTCGATGTACGGGCGGTACATCTCGAATGCGTCGCCCGCGCCGAACACCCCGCAGCCCGAGCAATTTTCACAGCCCCCGCCCGAACAAGACGTCAGCGCGTCCATAATCAGCGCCTCGCGCTCCTCGCGCGTGGTGTCCTTGATGAGAATACTCTTCATGGGAAAGCCCCCCGGTCATTGATACGCCTAATATAACCGATTTTCGCGGCGTCTCAAACCGCCCAAGAAACTTTTCACATCATCTTCGACAAAGCGGCGCGTGCGTTCACGCTACCCTCTCTCCATATCTCCTCTCGCCATGAGCGCCCGGGCAATCGCCGAGAGCCCCGGCAGCGCGTGCGCAAAAAACATTTTGTAGGATTCGCAAAAATACGTGCGCCCGAGTGCCGCGCCCGTCTCCCGGTGCCGTCGACAGCCGCCCCGGCAGATGTTCAGGTATTCGCATGCCCCGCACGCGGGGTCGAGCGGTTCAGATGCCTCGATAAACCCGATCTCCGCGCGCCGCCGGTCGATTTGCGGAAAGTCCTCCTCATTCAAGTTCCCCAGACGCATGTCGTCGAGCACGTAGAAATCGCAGGGATACACCGATCCGTCCGCTTCCACGACGTACTGCATGCCGCACACGCCGCGCAGATTGCAGGATTCCGGCGGGTAGCCCATGAGCATCTGGACATAATTGTCAAAATCACGGATGGACGGCGCTTCCCCAGCCTCGATATCCGCATACCACAGGTCAAAAAGATCGCATAGGAATTGTCCGTATGCCTGCGGCGTCAGCGAATAATCGTGCCCGCCAAACGGCTCGCCCAGCGGGTCGAGGCACGGAATGAACTGCAAATATCCGAATCCGCGCTTCTTGAAAAACCTGTACGCCGCACGGATGCGCCGCGCGAGCCGCAGCGTCACGACCGTCAGAATATTGTATTCCACCTTGTATCGGTCAAAGAGGTCGGCGGTCTGCATGACCCGCGCAAACGTGCCCTCGCGCTTCGCGTCCAGCCGGTTTTCGTCGTGCACATCCATGATGCCGTCGATGGACAACCCGACCAGAAACCGATTGTCGTGAAAAAACCGCGCCCAGGCATCGTCCAAATGAACGCCGTTTGTCTGGATGGCGTTATGAACCGCAAGCCGCTTTTTGTTGTGCCGTTTTTGCATCTCTACGGTTTCACGGAAAAAATCAAGCCCCGCGAGCGTCGGCTCGCCGCCCTGATAGGCGATCGTAATCTCGCGATCGGCAGCCGCGAGCGCCTTTTTCAGCACGTTTTCGATCGTTTCCCCGGTCATGATCCCGTATGAATCGATCTCCCGATTCTCCGCCACGTCGTGGTAAAAGCAGTAACGGCACCTGAGGTTGCAAAGCCCGGATGCGGGCTTGATGAGAAGACTCAAAGGAGGCATTCTTTGGTCCCCCCGTCACATGTTTTTCTCGGGCGGATAGCGCCGGAGCATTTCTTCCGCGCCGTCGGCGCGCCCGGTTTCCCGCAGCCGCTGGGCATACCGGAGAATGTGCCCCCGGCTGTGAAGCGGACCGCCCTCGCGCAGAACCGTCTCCATGGGATCGATGCCGTCCGCAACGCCGGCCATCATTTCTGCGTGCCAGTCAAGCAGCGTGCGCGCGCACAGGCCCGCAATTTCCGGGTGATCCTCGATGACATTGTATTTTTCATGCGGATCGTTTTTGACGTTGAAGAGCATCTCCTCGTCGAAGAGGTGCAATCCGCCGTGATAGGTCCGCATGTACAGCCAATCGCCCATGCGTACGGAGCGCTGGCAAACGTGCGCCATTTGGGAGAGCACGAGATATTCCCTGCCGCAATCCGTACCCGCAAGAAGCGACGGCGCATAGCTCACGCCGTCCCATCGCGCGGCGGGCGCGACGGAAAGAAGCTCCGCCATCGTCGGAAGAAGATCGATGTTATAGTGAAGCCCCGCAATCTCGCGCGGTGCGACGCCCGGCCACTTGATGATCATCGGGATGCGCGTCGTCAGTTCGTCCGCGAGCGCGTGCTCGGCGTACAGGCCCAGTTCGCCCAGATCCTCGCCGTGATCCGATGTGATGATAATCGCCGTGTCGTCGTAAACACCCTTTTCCTTGAGCGTCCGGACGATCTCGCCGATGGCGGAATCAAGGTATGCGATGCCGCAATCGTACCCGTCAAAGAGCCTTCGAAGCTCTTCCTTTTTCTTCAGTTCGCCCGGATGACGCGGGTAGGCGGGATTCTGCCTGCTGTCGTACATGCCGATTTCGCGCACACAGTGGGGGCCAACGTGCTGAAGGTGCGTCTCAAACGTCTGATCGTCGATCCAGTCCGGGTACGGCTCGTCTGCGAAGGGATTTCCGAATGCCTCCGGCGCGCGGTAGGGCGTGTGCGCGTCCCAGAGGTTCAAATGGAGCATCCAGTTGTCCCCCTCGGCATTGCGGGCGAGCCAGTCGCGTGCGACGGGCATGACCTCCTCGGCGGATTCCATGCCGCCCTTGCCGGTGTTATACATCTCGTTGAGTCCCGAAAGGAACCACAGCGATGTGTGCCGCTCGGCAAACGGAGTGATGGACGCGGTGTGATACCCCGCCTTGCGGAAGATGTTAAAAAAACTATCCGATAAGACCGGATCGCGGAAGTCGCGCGGTCGACCGGTCAATTTCAAGTCGCCCGCCGTACCGCCGTGCCCAACCGCGCCGTTTTTGATGCCGAAAAGACCCGTCGTCAGCGCCGCACGCGAGGGCAGACACGGGGCGTCCGAACAATGATAGTGCGTAAACCGCGCACCCTCTCGGGCGATGGCATCGATATTGGGAGATGTGTTCCGACAATAGCCGTAGCAACCCAGATGATCTGGGCGAAGCGTATCGAGGTCGAGGATCAAAATGCGCATGGATAAGCCTCCCTTGCTTTCTTGCATTGATTATAGCACACAAGGGCGGGAATGCGCACGGAATTGCTCAAAATGATGTTATAAGATGTCCCGCACCATGAGCCCGGCCTTGAAAAGAATCGCGTCGCTCAGATCCAACGGGTCAAGCCCGGTGAGCGCCTTGATCTTTTTCAGCTGGTTGGCGACGGTATTGCGATGCACGCCGCGATGTTCCGCGATCTTTAAAAGATTGCCGCTGAAGGCGACATAGGCCTCCAGCATCGCCGTCAGTTCCGATCCGTTCTCGCGGTCATGCGTCTCGAGCGGGGCGACCGTCTCTGCGTAAAAGCCATGCAAAACATCCTCATCCTCCACCGCGCAAAGGAGCTTATAGAGTCCGAGCGCATCATAGCGCAAAATGGATTCTCCCCGCGCCCGCGCCACGCGCATCGCATATACCGCCCGTGCAAGGTTCGGCTCCTGGTTGAGGATGCCGTCCCGCGCGAGGCTCAGGCCGATCGCAAACCGCTCACCCGGAAAACGCGCGGCAAGCCCGCGCAAAAAGCGCTCGACTTCCTCGGGCGAATAATCCAAAAGAACGCATGCGAGGGCGCCTTCGTGCGGAAACGCCAGAAACGGCGCGCGAATGCCCCGCGCCGCGGCTTCCGCCGCGTGTACAAGCGCACGTCCGTCCGCATGCGCCGCTGCGCAGGCAAACTGATATTTCCCATCCGGTCGAAATCCCCGGCGCGCGAGCCGCGCCGCCGCCTCTCCGGCCTCCCCCGGATGAAACAGCAGCGTCTGAAAAAGCGCCGCCGCGTCCTTCTCCGCGTTCTCGCTGCGCACGACGCGATGACAAAAGTCGCGCGTCATATCCGCGATGGGCGTCTCGGGCGGAATGCTGAAAAGCGGCATGCGATGCGCGTCGCAAAACGCAATCAGATTGGGCGGCAGCGCCGCAACGCGCCCGCCCACCGTGACGACCAGCGCGCTCGCCTTCTTCTCCTGCAACACGCGCGCGAGATCCAACAATCCCTCCGCACCCCAATGTCATCAACTTAAGCTTAGAAAGGTCTGCGAACGTCGGTGGCGCGATGATCGGTACGGCCGGGACTTCTGGGGAATGATCTGTTGGGACGAACAGGGCAAACAGCACGAATCAGCTGGTTCG
>JAEZSP010000051.1 GCA_023421735.1 Bacillota bacterium
TTTTTCCGGCTACTTCTCACGTCGTCTTTTTTCGGCTCTTATGACCCCGTTTTTTCCCACTCAATCCCGGCCTTTCCCGGCCTTTCCCACCCCTAGAATACGTGACACAGTATGTGTTCCGTTACAACAGGCCTTATTTGAGGGTAAGCGGGAAGGCGCCCCGCGTTTATCACGGCAGCGCAGAAAAGGGTGATCTGGAATGGTTGGAGGAATGATGCTCGATAAAAAGGCGATCCGCGAACAGATCGAAAAGCTTGGCTGGTGCCAAAGCAATTACTGGCTTATTGCCGGCGCGGCGATGGTTTTGCATGGCGCAAAGGACCTCACGCACGACATCGATATGGGCATCACCACCGCATGGGCGGACGAATTGATCCGTGCGGGCGCGCGCTGGTCAGGCGAGGTGGGCACACGCAAAATAGAGCTGGATGACGACATCGAGCTCTTTGAAAATGGGCGCGTGGGTGAAATTGAATGGGTGGACGGCGTTCCCGTCCTGTGCCTTGACGGGATTCTTGAGATGAAGATAAGACGCGGACGACCGAAGGATGCGCGAGATATCGCGCTGATTCGTGCGCTGCAAAATCCGGGAACGACGCGTGTCTATTTTGTGCGGCATGCGCAACCCAATTATGAAAACCACGACGATAGGAACCGAGAATTGACGCAGCGCGGGCTTGCTGATCGGCATCTGGCGACAGAATTTCTACGCGACAAGAATGTTTCGGCTGTGCTGTCAAGCCCGTATAAGCGCGCGGTCGACACGGTACGTCCTCTCGCAGAGACGCTTCAGTTGCCGATTGAGACCATTGATGGGTTCCGCGAACGGCGTGTGGACGGCGGCTGGATCGAGGACATCCATGCGTTTATCAGAAATCAGTGGGCAGACTTCGACTTCAAGCGACCGGGAGGCGAATCGCTTGCGGAGGTGCAGCACAGAAACGTCGCAGCGCTCTCGGACGTGCTGGCCCGCTATGCGGGGAAAACGGTCGTGATCGGCGCGCATGGCACCGCGCTTTCCACGCTCATCCATTTTTATGATCCGTCCTTTGGATACAATGAATTTGAGGGCATGCGCATGCGCATGCCCTGGATCGCTAAATTCACGTTTGAAGGTTTGTCTTGCGTCGGGATCGAAACGATTGATGTGTTGGAGATAAGGCCTTAAACTGCGGATGCCGCGACCGGATGGTCTGAAAGGGGCAGTTTGCGCGCATACACCGTGAACCAGATCAACATCGAAGAGCCGCGCAGCACCGTCGAGACCGTGATGCCCATCCACAGTCCGTTCAGCCCCATCCATTGCGCGAACAACCAGCACAAAAGGGGTCGCAGCAAATTGGACGTGATGCTGCACAGGCTGGGCGGCAGCGTCTGGCCCATTCCCCGGAACGTGCCCGCGCAGGCACCTTCGAGTCCCATGAAAAGTTGGCTCACCGCCAGGATGCGCAGATATGTCGCGCCCATGCCGAGGATTTCCGGCGAATCGCGCAAAAAGATCCAATAGAGGAACCGTCCGCCCAGGATCAAAAGCAGCGTCACCAGCACTTCCCAACTGATCAGGGATGCAAGCGCGATGTGATAGCCGCGCCGGATGCGCCCCCACTTTCGCGCGCCAAAGTTCTGGCCCACAAACGCCGTGACCGCCGAGGAGAATCCGCCGCCGATCAACCATGACAGAGATTCGATCTGGCTGCCCACGCGCTGCACGGCTACGGCGGTTTCGCCATACCAGCCGGCGACCATGCTGGTGACCACCAGCGCGAGCGCGGTGAATGCGCCGCTCTCAAGCGCAATGGGCAGGCTCCAGCGCAGGATATGGCGTGTCCGGTCGAGACCGATGCGTCCCAGAATGGCGAACGTTTCGAACGGCCTGTGCGGATGGCGCTTGACAAAGAGGATGAACAGCGCGCAGACAATGCCCTGTGCCAGTACCGTCGCGATTGCGGCACCCCGCACGCCCCAACCCAACGTCAGAATCATGATTGGGTCAAGCGCCATATTGATGAGTAGCCCCACGGCGTTTGCCAGAAAGCTCAGCCGAGAGTTCCCTGCGCCGTTGAAGGCGCCCATGATCGCTGCGGAGAGATAGGAAAACGGAATGCCGATTCCGACGATGCGCAGATAATTGCAGGTACTTTCAAATACGATCGGCTCTTTTACATGCATGAGGGAGACCAGCGGTCCCGCTAGCGTCATCAGCACCAGCCCATATAAGGCGCCGAGCAGGAGGGCGATGCGGGACGAATCCTGCGCATAGCCCTGCGCCGCATCGAGCATGCCGCGTCCCACGTTTTGGGATGTGCCAATTTCCGAGCCCATGCGTCCGATCATCATGAGCGCCATGCCCAGCCACAGAAACATGCCGGCCAGCCCGCTCGCCGCCACCGCGTAAACCGCGTGTGTGGTGCGTCCAAGCCAGAACATGTCGGTCAGATTGTAGAGCATCTGCATGAGCTGTGTGCCCATGATCGGTATCGCAACCAGGAGTAATTTCTTGAGGATTCCGCCTTGCGTCAGATCATATGTCTTTTTCGCCATTGTGCCTCCATCTTTTGTGATGAATGAATCTCGACCCCATTGTCAGGATTCGGGATGACGATCCGACCGGCGGGCGTCAGTCCTCGTTGAATTGCACGGCCGCATTGCGCCGCTCCATGCGTCGCTTGCGCCGCATCAGGCGACTACGGTGCGCGGCCTGCTTTAGATCCGGAATGAGCAGAAGAATCGCGAGCATGGCCGATGCGGCGGCGAGATAGGGAAGCGCACCAGCCGCGCCAAAGAACATCGCGCCGGAGAGACGCCAGCCCATCGCGGCCGTAGCGACGGTGCAACAGAGCAAAGAGAATGCGCCGCGCACGCCAGGGGTTGTCGTATAGCAGATGGTTAAGAGGCAGGCAAAGTAGAGGGGCAAGAAAAGCGTCATGGAGTCAAGACTCCACAGCGTCGGCTGTGCAAGTGCGACGAGCACCGCGCCCGCCGATGCGAAGGACGCAAGGGCGACGACCGGCACGCTTTCGTCCTTTGTGCGCCGCGCTGGCGCATAGGCCCAGGAGAAGAGCGCCAGGCCCGCCGCGGCGAACGCCCCCATGGGCACATTCCGTCCAATGAGGAGAAAGCCGACCAGGATCGCGGCGGGAAGCCACACGCGCACGAGTGCGCGGGGGATTTCCTGCAAAACCTGTGTGCCGAAGCGGGGGTGTGCGATTCCGCCGATACTCAACGCCGTGATCAGGCAAACGCCGAGCGATGCGAGCGAGAAGAAGAGCAGGATTTGGTTGTCTCCGCGCGAGGCGATAAAGCCGGTTGCGACGAGCATGGCGACAAGTGCGTCGCAAAGAGGCGCGCTCAATTGATCCGTGAGCGCGTAGAGACGGTTTGAAAATAGCTCCGTCAGCATGATGATTGCGCCCGACAACGCGATCCTGCGATCGATATTCGCCAGACCAAACGGCAGCTTGAGAAAGGCAAGAACCCAGATCGCAACCGCACCGCCCACGAGCGCGAGCGCGAGCGCGATGAGGAAGTTGCCGCGCAGGCGCGCCTCGCGGATCACCCGCCCGCTCGCAGACTGAAACGCCGCCGCTGCGCCGAGCGAAAACAGCCGCGCGACAAGGAGCGAAAGGGCAAATCCCGCGACGCGCGTTCCATCGCCCAGATAGATCAGTGCGCCAAGTGCCAGGGGCAGGAGTGCGCGCGCCGGCCTGCCGATGGTGCTTCTCATATGATTTCTCCCTTCATGAGAGCAAAAAGCCCCCTTTATGCTGCACGGTTCCCTGCGCTCATTCGGGTTTGGGCAAATCCTCTTCCGCGATTTCCGTGCCCGTAAAACCAAGCGTCTCGAACACCGCGCGCATCGCCGCGTTGTCTGCGGTCGTGATTCCCATGGCATCCTTGCCCTGCGCATGCAGCGACGCAGCGCAACGCCCCACGATCTGTTTTGCATAGCCGCGGTTGCGGAAAGGCGGACGCGTGGTGACCGCGACAATCTCGGAAACACCAGACGGGAGGTGCACGACCGCCGCGCGCGCGATGAGCGCGCCGTCCACAACGACCCCAAAGTCCTCCTCCAGGCCGCGCCGGAAGATGTCAATCAAGCGCACCTGATCTTCGGGTTCCATGGACCTTCCGAAGAACGTTTCCAAGAGGGGGAGTTGCTTTTCGACATCGATGCGGATCACGTCATCCTCGCTGTGCGGAAGAAGCGCTCCCTGTGGGCAGGTGTATCTGATATACATGAGCTTGATCTCCCTCTTCCCGGCGATTGTGTGCCGATTTATTCGAAAAAGGCCGATTTGACGGAAAATACGCCCGACGTACCGTCACGCCGCGCGACCGTCACTTCCAAATCCGGTGCGCCATCGCGCTCCAGCGCCGCGAGGCTGCTCCGAAGCGCCAATTCCGGAAAATTATTTTCCTTTGAAAGATGTCCGAGCACAATCCGCTGCGTACCCGCACGCGCCAATGCGATGGTCGCCTCCGCCGCATCGTCGTTGGAAAGATGTCCGTGCCGGGACATGATTCGCTTTTTCAGTGCGTAAGGATACCGACCCGCGCGCAGCATGGCGGGGTCGTAGTTGGATTCCAGGAGCACAGCAGAGGCGCCCGCAACGGCGTTCATCCAGCCCGTTTTTACGCAGCCGATGTCAGTCGCAAGCGCAAAACGTGCGCCGCCCGGAATCGAGATCACATAGCCGACGCTTTCCGCCGCGTCGTGCGGCGTTTCGAAGGGTTGCACGTTCATTTCACCCAGAAAAAAGTCGCGCTCCCGATCAATCACGCGGACAAACTCCGCCGGGATTTCACCGATCTTCTGTCGCATCGCTTCCCATGTGCCCGCCGTTGCATACACGTTCGCGCCGTATTTGCGCGCAAATACGCCCGCACCCCGGATGTGGTCGATGTGCTCATGGGTAATGAGGATGGCCGAGATGTCCTGTGGGTTCGCGCCGATTGCCTTCATTTCGTCGACAATCCGCGCGCAGGATACGCCTGCGTCGATCAGGAACTCACTGCCCGGCCCGGCAATATATACGGCGTTTCCGCTCGATCCGCTGAACAGGGGCGAGAAGCGCAATTCCATATTGTTTCGTCCTTTATGTATGTTTCTTCTTAGGATTCTATGCCCGTCAGGTCAAACGCCGGTATATATTTTCCGTCGCTGGCCTCAAGTTCCTGTGCGTACCCATCCTCGATCCCGATGTCGAACATATGTTCTAGCACCTGATCATATTCGTCGCGCATAACGCGGCGTTCGAGTTCGTCCAGGCCCGAGACGTTTCCCATGGGCATGTACTGCGCCATGAGGCTGACCCATGCGCCGGGGAGGTTTTCGTGAATCCAATCAAGCACGCGCATGGATTCGTCCGCGCGGCCTGGCAGGATCAGATGGCGAATGATGGTACCTGAAATCATTATACCATCTGCGTCAAGGCGCGCAGGCCCCGTCTGACGCAGCATTTCCCTGAGTGCGGGTGCCGCGAACGCGAAGTAATCCGCCGCGCCGGAATAGCGCTGCGAGAGCGCAGGATCGATATACTTCAGATCGGGCAGATAGATCGAAACCGCGCCCGCAAGCCGCGCGATCGTCTCCGGGCGGTCGTAGCCTCCCGAATTCCACACCACAGGCAATCGGTCAAACCCCGCGAGGGATTCCTGGATTTCGTTTGCCCAATGACTCGGATTGACCAAATTGATGTTATGAACGCCCTGATCCGCCAGCGCGTTGTAAATCTCCCGCAGCCGCCCGGTCGTTATTTCTTTTCCAAACCGCCCGTGTGAAATCCTTGCATTCTGGCAGAACACGCATCGGAGCGCGCATCCCGAGAAAAAAACGGTTCCTGAACCCCGCGTTCCCGAAATGACAGGCTCTTCATCAAAGTGCGGGGCCGCCCGCGCCACCACAGGAAGTGCGCCCATGCCGCAAAATCCCTGACCGCGGGGCATCGCGCAGCGCCGGGGACAAACATCGCAAACGTATGGCATATTGTCCTCCAAGGGGCGGCGCCGCCGCGCACCCCGCATTTGCAGATTCGTTGCCCCGGGGTTTGGAACCCCGGGGCGAAGATGTGTTCCCATTATAAATGATTTGCGCGGAATTCTCAACAGCGTGCTAACCCTGTTCCTCGACCAGCTCTTTGTACTTGCCGCCCTTTGCCATGAGCTGCTCGTGCGTTCCGGCTTCCACGAGGACGCCGCCCTCCAGGAAGTAGATCATATCGCAGGCGCGGATGGTGGAGAGGCGGTGCGCGATGAAGATGGAGGTGCGTCCTTGAGAGAGATCGGCGATTGACTGCTGGATGAGGGCCTCGGTGTTCGAGTCGATGTTGGCGGTTGCCTCGTCGAGCACGAGCACACGGGGATCGTGGGCGATGGCACGCGCAAAGGAGATGAGTTGGCGCTCGCCGGTTGAGAAAGTTGCGCCGCGCTCCGCGACCTCGTGATGGATGCCGCCGGGGAGTGAATCGATGAATCCTTCTGCGTGGGCGAGCATGGCTGCGCGCCTGACCTGATCCTGTGAAATCTCCGCGTGAATGCGGATGTTGTCGGATATGGTGCCGACGAAGAGGAACACGTCCTGCAGAACGACGCCGATCTGGCTGCGCAGCGAGGAAAGCTTCCAGTCGTCGAGCGGCACGTCGTCGATCAATATCTGACCCTTCTGCGGCACATAGAAGTGCGACAGAAGGCTGATGATGGTGGTCTTGCCCGCGCCCGTCGCGCCGACAAAGGCGACCTTATCGCCCGGCACGCACGTGAACGACAATCCGCGCAGCACCCAATCCTCTTTTTCATAGGCGAACCAGACGTTTCGGAACTCAATTTTGCCGCGCATCGCGCCTTCATAGCCGGGCGCATCGGGTTCTTCGAGATCCGCATCGTCCTCGAGCAGCGTGAAGATGCGGTCGGCGGAAACGAGAGAGGATTGCACGGTGTTGTATTTTTCGGCCAGATCGTTGATCGGCTGGAAGAATTGGCGAATGTAGTTCTGGAAGGCCACGAGCACGCCCACCTCGAGGGGGTTCGTCTCCCATCCGACCATCTTAAAGCCAACGATCAAAACCAGTGCGATGCCGATTGCATTGATGACCTCCATCAGCGGCCTGAGAAACGAATTCATGAACACCTGGAACACCGTGGTCTTTCGGTAGGCGAGGTTCAGTTGGCGCAATTCTTCGTATTTTTCCTTTTCGCGGTTGAACGCCTGTATGATGCGAATCCCCGACAGACTTTCCGCAATAAAGCCGTTGATTTGGCCGATGAGCGCCTTCATTTTCACGAAGTTGCGCCGCAGCGCATTCCTGCACACGAATGTGATGACCATGATGACCGGCACCACGGACGAGGCCACCAGCGCGAGGCGCCAATTAAACAGCAGCATGGCGATGACGATGCCGACCAGGAGAAAGACATCCTTGAAAAGACCAAGCAGAATGTCCCCATAAAACTCGTCGAGCGCCTCGACGTCGTTCGTCGCACGGGTCAGGAGGCGTCCGGAGCCCATGGCGTCGAGGTTTTTCAGCTTCATTCGGTGGATGTGTGCGAATGCCCGCATGCGCAGGTCATGCAAAATGCGCTGGCAGACCTTCGTCATGAGCATCGATTGCGCATAGCTTGCCACCGCGCCCGCCATAATCACCAGAAAATAAGTCGTGCCGAGGCCCTGGAGCGTGCCGAGGAACCAGTTCCCCGTGTACACCACGCTCTCCCCGTTCGTGAGCGGCGTGAGGTACTTGTCGATCACCGTCGCCATGATGACCGGGTTCAGAAGCGGCGCACCGTTGAGAATGATGCCCAACACGCAAGCGAGCAGGATAATCCACTTGTACGGCACCATGAGACGTGCCAGCTTGAACATGACGCTGCGCTTTTTGTCGCGCGTTATGGCGTTTCCAGAATGAACGCTCCCCATTCCCTGCATTACTGCTTCGCCTCCTCGCGCTGTTGCTTTTCCCACATGTCTGCGTATTTGCCGCCGAGCTTCAGGAGCGATTCGTGCGTGCCTCGCTCGACGATCATGCCCTCCTCGAGATAGATGATCTCATCCGCGCTCTTGACCGCCGTCAACCGGTGCGCGATGATGATTGCCGTCTTGTCCTTGAGCTCGCCCGAGAGCGCACCCAGAATCTCGCCTTCCGTATGCGCGTCAACCGCGCTGAGCGTGTCGTCGAGGAGCAACAGTTTCGGGTCGCGCACCAGCGCGCGTGCGAGCGACGCCCGCTGCCGCTGCCCGCCGGAGAGGTGGTTGCCGCGCTCGCCGCACAGGGTTTGATATCCTTCCGGCATGCGCGCAATGTCACCCGTAAGTCCCGCGACGCGAACCGCCTCCTCGATTTCTTCCATGGTTGCGCCGGAGAAAAAGTCGATATTCTCCTTGAGCGATATATTAAACAGGAAGCCATCCTGCGGGACATAGCCCGTCATATCGCGCAGTGCGACTGCTGGAATGTCGCAGACGTCGCGTCCGCCCACCGAAATCGTCCCGCGCGGCACAGGCAAAAGTTTCATAAAAAGCTGTATGAGCGTCGACTTGCCGGAGCCGGTCGGCCCTACGATGCCGAGCGTTCCGCCTTGCCGAATGGAAAGATTGATGTTGCGCAGCGTGGACGTGGGTGCGTCGTCGTATTTAAAAGTAAGGGATCGAATCTCGATGTCGCCGCCAACTTCCTTGCCGTCGGACGTGCGCTCGAAGACAGGTACTTCTTCCTCATTCATGAGCGCGCCAAGGCGCTTATATGAGGCGAGGCCGCGCTGAAGCGAGTTCGAGATGCGCCCGATCATCATGATCGGCATGACGATGATTGTGAGAAACGTATTGAACGAGACATAATTTCCAAGCGAAATGTTGCCGCTGATCACGAGCGACCCGCCGTAGATGATGCCGATCATGTAGGAGATGCCAAACAGCACCGTGATCACGGGGTTGAGTAGCGCCGTCATCCGATAAAGCCGGATGTTGGATTCGCGCTTTTCGTTGCTTTCCAGTCCATAGGACTCCGACTGGCGCGCTTCCTGCGCAAATGCTTTCAAGACGCGCATGCCGTTAATGTTCTCCTGTACGTGACCGGACAGCGTGGAAAACAGCTCCTGAACCCGCCGAAAACGGACCTGAATCTGTTGACCGATGATGAGCACGGCCGCGACGGCGAACGGCACCGGAATGAGTGCGTAGAGCGTCAGCAAGGGGTTGATGCTGCCTGCCATGGACGCGACCGAAAACCCGAACGTGGACAGCGAATTGAGCACCGACGCAACCACCATGCCGCTCATCATGCGCACCGCATTGAGGTCGTTGATTGCATAGGCCATGAGGTCGCCCGAGCGATGGGTTCCATAAAACCGCACGGGAAGGAGCTGGAAATGGTCGTATAGCCGGTCGCGCAGATAGATCTCCATCTCGCGCGAGGTGAGCACGATGAAGTAACGCCATATGTCGCGCGTCACGAAGACGCCCAGCGCCACGGCGAGCATCAGCCAGATCTGGTGCACGAAAGCCGGCCAGTCACGCGCGCTGACCGCATCGATGGATGAGCCGAGTATGATTGGCGCCCGCGTCGTCAACCAGGCGCAGAAGAGCAGAAAAGCCGCCCCGGGGATATAGCGCCAGCCGTATTTCATGAAAAATGGTTTTAGCATTGTTCCTCCATTCATCGGTCGAATTTGTTTCACGTGAAACAATGATCCGGTCACGGGCCGCTCCGACGCAGTGTAATGAGATGTACCTGCGCGGACGTTCCGAAGCGGAGGTTTACCGCCTCACAGCCAAGACCTTCACTCACCAGCAAATAGGTTCCGGATTCCTTATGCCAGCCCGAAAGATAGCGCGTTTCGCGACGCGTGAGCCGGAAGAGGGTTCGCCCAAAGAGAATCACCTGTCCGCCGTGTGTGTGTCCGGTGAGCATGAGGTCACACCATGCACCCGCATCCTCCGCCTCCGCAGTCAGAACGCCCGCTGCGGAAGCGGGGTTGTGCGCCGCGACGATCACGAAATCCCCCTTAAAAAACGTGGAAGCGATCGCACCATAATCTGTCTTGCCGCTTGTGGCGTCAGAAAGGCCCACGAGCGCGATTTTTGCGCCATCTTTTTCGAGTGTGACGCCAGAATCCGAAAGAAATGTAAAGCCGCCGAGCGAGAGTTCTGCCGCGAGATTCTCGGCATCCTTTTCGTCTTCGCCCGCGACGGCGAATTTGCCCAGCGGCGCATCGAAGTCCCGAAGCGCCGCGAACAGCGCGCGCCGTTTATCCCCGAGATCCTGTTCTGAACCCGTGTCGTTGAGGTTGTCCCAGAATGAGGCGCAGGCGTAATCGCCCCCAAGGATCAAAATGTCCGGGTCGAGCGTCTCGAGCCGATCGAAAAAACGCGCGACGCCGGAGGGAGTTGTGAACCCGACCATGTCGATATCGGATGCATAAAGGATCTTGAGTCCGTCAAATGCGGGCGGCAAATCGGGAGCGGAGAGCGTCACGCGCTCCACATGCGCGATCCGCGCGAGAACCGCCGCGTATCCAAGCGTTCCCAGGAGTGCGAGCGCGATCGCCAGGAAAAGACCCGTGACAATCCGCCGCCCCGGGGCGGCGCCCTTTTTCTTTTTTTTCATTGCTGAGCCTCCGCCAAACATAATTGTTTCACGTGAAACAGTCCGGCAGTCGTTGAAGCGTTAAAACGCAGTCTCTCCCGCGCGGGATGATCGGCGCGCTTCGCTTCCGGAGACGAATTTTTGACTTCGGAGTGATAAATAAGGGCCATCCCGTTATATTTTGTCGGCAATTTGCCTATTTTGTTTTTGCCCATGTCATTGCAACAAGTCACGCCATCTATTATAATATAAATAGCGTCCGTATTCAATACAGGCGGGGTTAAAAAGTTATGCGCCTAACGATACGGGCGTGGGAGGATTCATGGAGTCAAATCGCAAGGCGCGCATGCCATGGATCATCGTGATATTGATCGTCTCATTGGTGCTGACGTTTGCCTTTCTGTTCGCGCTTCTCATTCGCGGCACAAAGGGCGGCAACGATTTTGGCAGCTACAAGGCGCTCGCGGTTCCCGCGGGCGCGCAGGTACAGGCAACCGGGGACGGGTTTGTGTATTACGACGGTTCGACGATCGCGCGCGTGAAAGCGTCCGGCAAGACGGCGTGGACGTACCTGATCGGCACGAATGCCACGATTTCGGCGGGCGGCACGAGCGTCGCGGCTTGGTCGGACGAGACGATCACGCTGATCGATATGCAAAGCGGGGTATCGACCTATTCGAACGCGCAGGGGGAGCCCGTACAGTCCGTGCGCGTGGGTGAGAAATATGTGGCCGCTCTTCTGGGATCGGATGCGGACAACACCGTCGTTGTTCTCGAAACGGGCGGTAAGCGCGTTTACGAGGCGGATTTCAACCAGCAGACGGTCATCGATTACGGATTTTTCTCCGCCGGGAATCTGATGTGGGTGATGGCGCTTGACACAACCGGAAGCGTTCCCACCTGCGAGATCACCACGTACAAGCCCGGCAACCGCCGCGTGGTGGGACTCATTTCGGACACGGAGCAATTGATGTACAATGTCACGTTCCAATCGACCAACATCCGCTGCACGGGCGTTACTTATCTCAAGGCGTATGACTACACGGGCACGGAAGACGTCGCGCAGAGAAAACTGGTCTACGGTTGGACGCTCGTCTCTGCGGACAAGGGCGACGACCCGATGACCGCCTTCGTTCCGACGGGCCAATCCGACGGAACGGGAACGATCAAGGATGTGCGGATGGTGCGCGCAGGGTTGGATCAAACTGTCCGGATGCCGTTTCCGTGCAGGGCGATCGTCGCGCGTGGGGACAACGTCTACGGGTTTTCGAAGGACGGGCACGTGATGGTCGCCACAGCCGGGCGCCAGAAGGTGAATGCATACGCGATGTCCTTTGAAATTGACGATGTATTCGGCGTGACGGACGACGGCGCGGCGGTTGTGCGGTCGGGCGGCACGGTATACATCATCTCGTTGGGCGGATAGAAAAATGGATAGAATCTCCAAATAAAGGGAACGCTAGGCGCGATTCAAATAGCGGGAGGGATTATCATGAATGTCGTGGACATCATTATTCTTTTGATCCTGGGCTACAGCCTGCTGGCAGGCATGTACAAGGGCTTCATTGCCTCGGGGCTTGCGCTTCTGGGCTTTGTGGCGTCCTGGTTCGGCGCATACTTCAGCTATACAACGCTGATGAACGTTGCGCTGTCGAACCCGACGATCATGGGTTTCTGTTCGAACCTGCTCGAGCCGGAGAACTTCCTGGGGCAGAGCGCCTCAAGTCTCGTCAGCGAAGTTGCGAACACGGACGCGTTTCAGGCGATCGCCGAAACGGTGAGAAGTAAAATCCCCCTGATCGGCGATGCCTTTGCAAACAACGTCAACACACAGGCGTTTTCAGGCAAGGTGTTCGGGTCAACGCAGTTGACGACGCTCTCCCAGTACCTCGACCAGACGGTTTGGACGGCGGTCTTTGGCGTTCTTTCCTTTATCGTGATGTTCGCGCTGATCTACGTCGTTGTGACGCTGTTTGTGAATCTCCTGAATCACGTCATTTCCTTCCCGGTGCTTCGGCGTGTGGATTGGCTCCTCGGCGGCATCTTCGGACTTCTGCGCGGCGCGGTGGTCGCAATGCTGCTCTTCGTGGTTGCGAATTATATCATCTCCATGTTCCTTGCGGATAACAGCGGGGTTGAGCAAATACTGAGCGGGTCGCGGCTCTTGAAATTCGCGGATGGATTGTCGTTTATTCGGGTGGAGAGCCTCCTTTCGAAAATCATCGGCGGCTAAGAGGACAGCGAACGCGGCGTCGGGTGCGGAACCTGGCGCCGCGCTTTTTTGTGTTTGTGACGAAACCATTTGCTGCCTTCGAGCGTCCTATAAAAGGTACGCACATCTTTACAGTCTTTTACAGGATTCGCCCTAATTATGGTTTATACTAACTGTATCTAAGACCGCGTACGCGGAGGTGTAACATGACATTGGTTCGCAGGTTTGGCACGGTTTTTCTTGCGCTGCTTCTTGTGCTTGCGCTTACACTGACGGCGATTGCCGAGGACTATCATGTTCTTTCAAATGGCAGCAGTGACGGGGAAGGCGTATACGCCGTGTATTCTCTCCAACAACGATTGATTCAGCTCGGTTATCTGACCGGAAGCGCAGACGGAAAGTTCGGCACGGGAACCGAAGCCGCCGTGCGCGCATTTCAGGCGGCAAGCGGCTTGGAAGCGACGGGCATTGCGACGGTGGAGACGCAGGAGCTTCTTTTTTCTGATCTCTCGGACGCAAACCAAACCACACAGGCGACCTCCTCGCCCGACGGGGTCAATATTACGACCGGGGCGACCGGTAACGATGTCTATATCCTGCAGGCGTATATGTACACCTGGGGCTTTTCTTTGGACGAGCCGGACGGTAAATTTGGTACGGGTACGCGCAAGGCGCTTTCGGAATTTATGAACTATGCCTACGACGACATGATTGCCTTTACCCAGGCGCGCCGTGCCGCCGTGACGCCGGCCCCGACGCCCGATCCCACTCCCACGCCTGCGCCCGGCGAGATGGATGAAATGGATGATGTGCTCGACGTGGCGATTACCCCTTCGCCGACCATACAAGCCGACGGCACTGTGACCGCCGAATGGTTTGATTACATACAAAACGGGTTTGATCCGAACAACATTGCGGCAGATGTCTCGGTTGGCGCATCCGGCGTGGATGTGAAGCGGATGCAGCGCAGGCTCTTTGCGCTTCAGTATATCGCCGGGGGTGTCGATGGCGGATTTGGCGAGCATACCGAGGTCGCCCTCGCGTATTTCCAGGAGCGCAATGGGCTCGACGCGAATGGCAAGCTCAATTCCGAAACCGCTGCAAAGCTCTATTCCAATACGGCGCTTTCCTCCGATCAGTATGTTTCCCTCTATGAGGCGAAGGTTTCCATCAAGGATCAGCGCGTCTATATCTACAAATGGACGGGCTCCGGCTATACCAAGCTCGCGCACACGTTCATCTGCTCCACGGGCACCAAGCAGAATCCGACCATCATCGGCACATTCCAGGCCAGCGGGCGCAACGGCGAGTGGTACTACTTCGAGGATTCATACGTCTGGGCGCGCTATGTCTTTGTCATCGAGGGCGGCTATTTCTTTCATTCTGTCCTCTATAAAAAGAAGGGTGGAGAGCCAACTTCCTCTTCCGTGCACAATCTGGGCACCCGCGCTTCTCACGGCTGTATCCGTCTGCAGGTGGAGGACGCCAAATGGATCTACGATAACTGCGCGAACGGCATGACCGTTACCATCTACGACGACTGAAAAGAATAAAAATCGACCGCGCGGAGGATTTGGCCTCCGCGCGGTCTTTTCATACCGGGCGTTTTTTGTCACCAGCGCCCCAGGTTCCGTTCGCACTTTTCGCGGTAGATTTTCGAAAACTCCTCGGCAGACATGTCAAAGCAGAGGAGAGCATCCATGAGGTACATGACCGCGTCGCCGATTTCCTCCATGAAATGGCTTCGCAGAGCGGGCTCAGCCTGAACGGCGTCGACGCCCTCCTTTTTGAGAAGGTCGGCGGCCTCGGCGAGCTCGCCATAGGCCCAGAGCATTTGCTCGATGCTGACTGCCGGCGTGAGCGCGCCCCATTTTTCCCTGTATTTTTCGTGCAGCGCCTTTTGGCGCGTGAGCATTTCGCGGATCGTAAGCGTTTCGTCCATTTAATCCTCCATCAACAGGGTGATATCGTCGGCAGAGAGCGGCGTGTACCAGTGTGCGAGCAGCGTGAACATCGCGCCGCTGTCCTCGTGATACAGGCTCGCCGCGCAGGCGACATAGGTGCCCTCGTAGTAATTGAGTGCGTAGTCCTCACCCGCATAGAAGGCCGCTTCCACGGCCTCCAGCTGCGCGGTGAGCCATTCTGCAAAGGCCGCCTGCTCCTCGTCGAGCAAAAAGGGGAGCGCCAGCGCCCGCAGCGAGTCCGCGGCGCGCGCCTGGAACGTGTTTTGGTCGTAGGTCTGAAGAACCGCCGTCCCCGCGCGCGAAAGCGTGTCCTCGTCAAATGAGACGAGCAGATAGACGCTCCCATCGGAATCCGTAAAGAGCATGAGCGACTGTTCGGCCCCGATGAGGTTGGTAAAGGCAAAGTCCTCGCCCAGCACATCCCGCATGACCGCATTGTGCATGGAGACGACCGCGCTTGCCGCCAACTGCGCTTCCGCGCGCGGCGCCACGTCCTCCGCATGCGCGGGGATTGCCAGAAAAAGTGCCGCGAGTAGACAGATCAATCGTCTCATTGCGCCAGCACCCATGCGGCGACGTCGCCCGCCAGCGCGTCCGAAACGCCCGTCAAACTCGAGTAGTCGGCCGCCGTGCCCGTCATCTCGCCGGACAGGTCGCAAAGGAGATGGGTCATGTCGTCGTAAAGCACATAGGTTGCGTTGTCATCGCCTGCGAGAGCGGCCTTGTAGGCCTCGATGCCCTCGGTCGGCAACACCTGAAAGTCCTTTGCGCCCTGCGCGATGAAGATCGGCAATCCCAGCGTGATCATTTTGGCCGCGTAATCATAATCCGCCTCGTCGAACCAGTAATGGAGACTGGCGCCCAGAACGGTCTGTGCCTTGCGGTCGGCTTCCGACAGGTCTTTCATGCCGTCAAACTGCGCTTGATACGTGGCGCGCGTCTGCTCGTCCGCGCCCGCATCCTTTAATTGCCGCATGAGAATCTCGAACAGAGGCAGCGGCGATCCCGCGAGCAAGACCATGCCGGAGATCTTTTCCGCCCCGATTTTATCCGCCACACGGGGGGCGACCATCGCGCCTTCCGAGTGCCCGAGCAGGAAAATGTGCCCGATGCGCGCGTCCGCCGCAAGCAGATCGACCGCGGCGGCGGCGTCATACGCATACTCATCGTCTACGGTAAAGTCCGCGTTCGCCACGGCCAGATCCGCGTGTGCGTAGGTGTACTTGTCATATCGAATGCTCGCCACCCCATTGCGCGCAAGCCGATGGGCAAGTTCTGCAAAAATCGAGATGCCGTAGACCGTCTCGTCCATGTTGCTTGCACCCGAGCCCTGCATCATGACGACGCAGGGGAACGGGCCGTCGCCTTCCGGCAATGTCAGTTTCCCATTCGTCTCGTCCGCCGTGCCCGCGCGCAGCGTCGCGTCTTCCTCGGTGTATCCGCCCGCGTCGTTCTGCCCGGCGGCTTTCATGGCGTAATCTGCGATTGTCAGGCCCGCGAGTTTACCGTCCGCGTCAAAGATCAACGTCAGCGTCACGTTGGCGTTTGCAAAGTCGCAGGAGACATGATAACCCGCATAACCCTGGATGTCCGCGGATGTTATATCCGTAAACCCGTCATAGGCGCCAAAGGACGCCTCGATCTGCGCCCAAATCTGGCCGAACGCCTCCGCCGAACCGATCTGTGTCTGCATGGCGGAATCGCTCATGGCGAACAGCGCGTCAAAATCCCCGGCGGCGACGAGTCCCATCGCGCCCTCTGCAGGGCCTTCCGCCAAGGCAAAAGCCGGCAGCAGCGCAAGTACCAATATCAGTATCAGCCCTTTCTTCATAAAGCACCTCCGATACTGAAAGTATAGCCGCCCCTACCCCACCTTGTCAACAACACCAAACGCAACTGCGGCGCACGGAGGCGACGCAGTTGCGTTGAAAGAATAACCGACCCGGGAACGGCCTACCGTCCTACAGCGGCGATCGCGGATGCAACCCGGTCGGTGATGATATAATCGACGCCCGCGCGGTGTGCGGCGCGCAGGTTCGAAAGTTTGTTGACGGTCCAGACGCCGACGCGGATGCCGGCATTGTGGAGGTCGGCGACATAGACTTCATCGATGAGATTGACGTAGGGCAGCATGAGGTTGATGCCGTAATTTTCCGCAAATCCCACGGGATCCTTGATGTCTGCGACATAGAGGCAGCCGATGGCGGCATCCGGATTTGCGTCGCGCACGGCGCGCAGAGCGTTGAGCGAGAAGGATATGAACGTCACGCGATCCGTCATGCCGTAGCGTGCGGCGGTTTCTACGCAGGCCGATTCGATCCCGATGGTCTTCATTTCCAGAAGCACGGAGGCGGAAGTGCCGGAGAGATAATCGAGCGCCTCCTCGAGCGTACAAATGGGCTGACCGTTAAAGTTCACGGCTTGCAACTGCGCAAGCGTCATGCGGGAGACAAAACCCGTCGCATTGCTGGTGCGGCTGATGCTTGCGTCGTGCATCAGGACGAGCACGCCGTCTTCTGTGATGCGCACATCCATCTCGACGGCGTCCGCGCCGTCTGCGATCGCCCCCTGGATCGCAGCGAGTGTGTTTTCGGTGCCGTTTCCGGTTCCGCCCCGGTGCGCGGCGATGCGCGTCGCGTAGGCGTCGCCATATCGTGCGACGGAGATGTAGATGCGCATGCTGATCTGGTGTGCGGTGAGCGTAATATAAGTTTCGCCGCGCTTGAGCGGATAAAGAATGCCGTCCTGCACGCATGCAATGTCCGGGTCGGCGCAGTCGATGTCGATGTAGCCCTTATAGGCGTCGCCCGTCGCCGTTCGCGCGCCGATGACAAAGTCCATGGGCATGCCCGCTACGGCGTCGATGTGGTTTTGCGCGACGATCTCCACCGGCGGGTCATAGACCACAACCGTGCATTCGTCGATGCGACCGTTGTATGTTTCGGCGGTGAGTATCGTTTCCCCGGCGGAGACGCCAGTCACGCGCCCCTTGGAGTCGATGCGCGCGATCGACAAATCGGAGGAGGAATAGCGCACCACTGCGCCTGCGCCGCTTGGGAGACGCACGGGCGCTGGTACGGATTCGCCGACATACGCGATGATGGACGGAGATTTAAAGTGGATGTAGCCCGGCGCCTTCGCAACGGTAACGTGCACCGTATCCTTTACGCCATTGTGCGTCGTAACGGTGATGGTCGACGAGCCCTTCTTTTTTGCGTGGACGAACCCATTTTCATCGACCGTGGCCACGGCGTTGTTTGAGGATTTGTATGTATAGCTCGTTTGACTGCCCGCTGAAATGACGGGCCGGATCGCGTAAGTCTCGCCGCGACCCAGCTTGATCGCACCCGGGCTGATGATGAGAACGGACGGCGCGGGAAGCACCTCAACAAGGACGTCTGCTTCATATCCGCCGTAAGAAACGCCATGCATCACGCACGCGCCCTCCGACACTGCGATGATGTGTCCGCCAGGCGAAATACGCGCGACCGTGGGGTCGGATGACGTCCAATCGACGCTCAGGGAAAATTGTGTGCCGTCGACCGCATAGTTAATGAATGCCTCGTCCCCCAGGCCGATCTCCAAAGAGTCGGCGGCGAGCGAGATCGCACCCAGCGTTTCGGCGCTCGCGCCAAAGGAAAAAGACGCGTCCGGCGCAAAGGTGGGTTGGAGGGCGTCGTCGGTCGGAGCGGAGATCATAAGACCGACCAGCAGAATCGCGAACGCCAAGACGAGCTTGCGCGGCGACATCCGACCACCTCCCATTTCATCTTATGTGCAAAAATCAGATCAGTCCCATGGCATTTGTGATGACGAGTGAAATTCCGGAAAGCGCGAGCATCCACATGATGACTTTTTTGACGAATGCGGCGGGCAACCGCCCCGCAAGCTTCGTCCCGATGAACAGCCCCACCAACATGAACGGCACGAGTTTGAGGACCGTGCGCACGACCGCAAGCGTGAAGATGCCGGTCGCCCAGTAAAGCGATGCGCGGAAGATATCCACCAGAATAAAGACAAAGCACACGTTCGCGCGGAATTCCGCGGGCGTGTCCGTTGTGCGCGAGACATAGGCGACGAGCAACGCCCCAATGCCATACATGCCGCACATGATCCCCGCAACCAGACCGATGAACACAAGCAGCGGCTTTGATGGTTTGACGTTCCATTTTTCCATCACGAGGGTCTGGAGCGCGACGAGTGTGATCCCGATCCCGAAAAACGTCTTGATGAGCGCAGGATCGCCGGATTTCAGGAACAATGCGCCGGGAATGCAACCCAGCATCATGAGGATCGACAGCGGCGCGACCACGCGCCATTTGAATCCGTGCCGCTCGCGCAGCGCGATAAACACGTTTGGCCCCGTTCCGAGGATGATTTCGACCGGCGTGATCGAAAGGTTGTTTGCAAAAAAGCTCATCACGCTCGAAAAGACCAGCGTGTTCGCAAAGCCCGTAATCCCTTTCACCGTGTACGCGAGAAGCACTGCGAACGCCGAGATGAGATATGTCATCGTCATGCGGTCACCGCCACAAGCGCCGCGACATCCAAGATCAGAAAAAAGGGTACCAGCACGCGAAACAACGGCTTTCTCGTCTTATGCCGAAAAACGCGCATGCCAAGGAGCGCACCCGGCGCGCCCAGCAGCGCACAGAAAAGCAGCGTCCGTTCGCGTATCCGATATGCGCCCTGCATTGCGCGCCGCTTGTCCCTGCCGAAAAGTAAAAAAGAAACGACGCTCATGACCGCGACGGTGATATACGCGGGCAGCTTTAGCATTTCCAAATGTGATTCACACTCCCTGTTTCAATTATAGCAATCTTCTTGACATTTTGCAATCACAATTTATCATGCTACTGTGTAAAAGCGAAGAAGACCGGCACATGCCTGACGCATATAAAAGGATCGCACGAGGGATGATCCCCGTGCGATCCGCGATGCTGTGAATGGATTCGAATTACTTCCGGTGAAAGATTGCGCCAACAATCAGCAGAACCAGACAGGCGCCGCCGATGGCGATCAAAAGACTCCAAATGTTGAAGCCGGAAATGCCGCCGAAACCGAGAAAGCTGGCGATCCAGCCGCCAAGTCCCGCGCCTACGATGCCGACGACGATATTTGCGATCGCGCCCATGCTCGAGTCGCGCTTCATAATCTTACTCGCAATCCAACCTGCGAGTGCGCCGAAGAGAATCCAAAGAAAGATATTCATCTCAAAGTCCTCACTTTCCGTATATGACTTATTTTACCCCGGAATGCCCGCCGCAACGCGGAAATCATTCCCTTTTTTTATCATACACGGATCAGGCCGGGGGTCAAGCGAATCATTTTCGAGTTGAATGCCGCAAGCCGCATCATTTCGGTGCGCCTGCCCAGCGTTTGCGGAAAGCGGCGGGCGTCATTCCCTCACGGGACTTGAACAGCTGGATAAAATGGTTTACATCGCCGCAGCCTGTGAGAAGTGCGATCTCGCCGATGGTCGTGTTAGAGTGTTTCAAAAGCTCCTTTGCGTGGCTGATGCGCACGGAGATGAGATATTCGTTGGGGGAATATCCCGTGTATTTTTTAAATTCACGGGATAGATGGTATTTTGAGACATTGAACTGATCGGCGAGTGCGTCAAGCGAAATCTGATCGCGAAAGTTTGTGGTTAAATGCTCCATAATGCCGCTCACATATCCGGGCATCGCACTTCTCTGTGTGTGCCGCGCGACGCCGGAGACGATCAGTTCGGTCAATAGACTGATGAGCGTGGTCGAAATGACGAGTTCACTCTGCGGGCCGGGTTTGATGGCTGCATTGTATGCCAGCTCACCGATCAACTCCGCCACGCGCGTCCCTTTTTCCGCGTGAAAATGTGCCCGGTGCGCGCTGACCAGCTGATGATAGTATGCGTGAAAGCTCTGCCCATTCATATGAAAGAGGAGAAAGCGCCAAGGCTCGGCATTTGCCGCTCGATAGGAGAAGGGGTTTAGACAATTGATGATGACGCCCTCACCTGCTGTGATGGTCAGGCGCTTGTCCATGAAAGTCATTTCGCCCTGGCCCGCGCGCACAAAGAGAAGAAGATAGCTGTCGATGGAGCGCCTTTCGACGCTGTCGCCCGGCGCAAGCGTCTGCTCGCCCGCAAATTTGAGGTATAGATAGTTCTGCCGCGCAGTATTGCTCGGTGTGAAAAACGTGCCGCCGTGCGCATCTTCATACTCCGAAAGGTCGGCATTCATCCGCATCCCTCCCGCACGCCCTATCGATTTATTTCGAAATCATAACACACAGGATGCGCATTTGTCAACGCATATGACACGAATATGACACGCTAAAAACACTCAGCAATCATGATTATATCGATCGCATTAAGAACGGAAAAACGACCAGCACGAAAAACAGATTATATCATCGTTCATGGCGCTATGTAAATAATAACATGTAGGCCGGGTGAATTATTGCGTATTCCCGATATATTTGTTCAAATCGCAGCCTTTAAAGCGAGTAAAAGCCGCATATTGGCTGCATTATTGCGTGGGGGCGGATAACGAAATCTACCAATTTTTCATGACTAAATAGCAAGATAAGTATATATAGTAGCAATATCCGGCATTTGCAAAATTGATATTGCGTGTTATAATGGTGAACACGAAGCACACTTGGCATGGTGCGTCGCACAGAGAGGTTTAAGCGGATGTCCGCTTGAATTAAATCAAACAGGAGGAAGACTGACAATGAAAAAACTGTCATGGCTGCTCGTTTTGGCGATGGTCGCAAGCGTGTTTACATTCACGTTCACGGCGTCGGCGGAAGGCACCTACACGCAGTCCCCGATGCTCGACGAAGCCGTCGCGAATGGGACGCTGCCGTCGGTGGACGAGCGTCTGCCGGAAAACCCCAAGATTACCGACGAGATCCTGCCCGAGTATCTCGATTACGAGAGCGGAAATTACGGCGGGACGCTGCGCCTGGTGACCAAGGTGGTCAACTGGGACGCCGACTGCTTTGTCGGCAACGATGAGGCGCTTCTGACGATGGAATCCGCTGCGTCCGACGTGATCACGCCGAACGTCGTCGAGTCCTACGAGGCGAATGACGATAACACCGTTTTCACCTTCACGCTCAGAAAGGGTCTGAAGTGGTCCGATGGCGTTGATGTGACGATGGAAGACGTCGAGTTTGCGATCAACAACTTCGTCTTCAATGAGGAAATCACGCCGGTTGTTGCCTCCTGGATGCGCGATGGCGGCAGATCCAACGGCGAGCCCTTCACCTTCACCGTTGTCGACGACACCACCTTCACCATCGCGTTCAACGAGAGCTACGGCGGATTCCCCGTCCATCTCTCCATCGCGGGCTGGAAGGGCTATTCCGAGCTGATGAAGCCGGCGCACTTCCTCAAGCAGTTCCACAAGGACTACGCGGTTGAGTGCCACGGTTCCCTCGATGCCTACTACGAGTTCATCAAGCCCTTCGCGGCGCAGATGGGCTACGACGATCCGACCGCCGAAGGCGTGTGGACCTATGTTCTCAACCAGGTCGACATGACCAACTGGGAGCTGACCGACCCGAACGACGCGCTCACCAGCGTGTTCTTCCCGGGCCTGATCGACACGAATTTCCCGGTGCTCTACGCTTGGGTGATGCAGTCTTCCGACAATGGCGTGACCACCTGGGCTCGCAATCCCTACTACTTTAAGGTGGACGAGGACGGCCAGCAGCTGCCCTACATCGACTATGTCACCTCCACACTCGTTGAGGACATGGAGATGGTTCAGCTCAAGTACATGACGGGCGACGCCGACTTTGGGCGCGAGTCCGCCACCATCGACAACATCTCGCTTTACCGTGAGAATGAGGAGACCGCAGGCATCAAGGCCTACGTCACTCAGATGCACAACAACCCCACAGATGTTTCCATCAACGTCAACTACGGCCTGAACGTCGACGGCACCGTGAAAGACGACGAGGATTCACAGGCATGGCAGGAAGTTGCGACCGATCTGCGCTTCCGTCAGGCACTTTCGATGGCCATCGATGCCGAGGAAATCCTCGACACCGTGTACAAGGGCTTTGGCGAATTGAATTCCACCTACGACTGCACCGGCGACGTTGAGGGTGCGAACGCGCTGCTCGACGAGATGGGTATGATGGACATCGATAATGACGGTTACCGTGAGACGCCGTCCGGCAAGCACTTCGAGTGGCAGATTTGGAACTACGCCGAGGCGAACGACATCATCCCGGTGTGCGAGCTTCTGGTTGATTTCTGGTCCAACATTGGCCTGAAGGTCAATGTCTACACCACTGAATCCACGCTGCTTGATTCCTCGCAGCTTGCTAACGAAATCCCGATGCGTGTATCCTGGATCCACACCACGCAGCTCTGGCACTATCAGGATTGGTTCGTCGCTTCCTGGGCGCCCCTGTGGAATGGCTGGGTCAACGCAGGCGGACTCGCCGGCATGGCTGACGCAAGCGAAACGCTTGAGCCTCCGCAGGAGTACAAGGACTTCCGCCTTGCGATCGACTCCCTCATGACCGTCGATCCTGAGACAGCCGTGAACGAAGTCCTGCCCGAGCTCAACAGCTGGATGGGTGAACACCTCTATATCATTGAGCCGCTCATCAACGTGCAGCAGTGCGTGATCATCAATTCCGACATCGGCAATGTGCCGACCGGCGGCATTGGTATCAGCTGGAACTTCTCCATGGAGCAGTTCTTCTACAACAATCCTGACGAGCACTAAAACGCGAGTCGCAGCGGCGGCACGGGGGGTAACCCCGTGCCGCCGCGTTTTTATTTGGGCGGCAGGGCTGCACTGCACCGTAACCCAATCTTCGTTGACAATTCGCGCGGGGCAGACTATAATATGGAACAAACGGGGCGAGACCGGGTTGCGCGCGCAAAGAGAGACGGCGTTTGGTGAAAGCCGGAGGCGCGGACACGGGCTGCCACCCCCATGGAGCGATCCATGCCCCGCGCAGGAAATGGCGCGGCGGGTCGGCCGACGTTATCCGGCTATGAGAGGGTCTTCCATCGAAGGCCAATCAGGGTGGTACCGCGAAGCGCGCCTTTCGTCCTTGAGAGACGAAATGTGGCGCGTTTTTTCGGTTCCGCAAGGCGGAGCCGCGATCATAATGGAGGTGGCATTCTTGAATCCGAATATAAAAACGGCAGACGACCTGCGCGCGCTGTTCCTGGGCTTTTTCCAGTCGAAGGGGCACGCGCTGATTCCGAGCGCGTCGCTCATTCCGGAGAATGACCCGACTGTTTTGTTTACGACGGCCGGCATGCACCCGTTGGTTCCGTACCTGCAGGGGCAGAAGCACCCGATGGGCACGCGGTTGACGGACGTCCAAAAGTGCATCCGCACGGGCGACATCGACGACGTTGGCGACGCGAGTCATCTGACGTTCTTCGAAATGCTGGGCAACTGGTCGCTCGGGGACTATTTTAAAAAGGAAGCGATTACCTGGTCGTGGGAATTCCTCACGTCGCCGGCGTATCTCGGGCTCGATCCGGAGAAACTTGCCTTCTCGGTGTTTGCGGGTGACGAAAATGCGCCGCGCGACGATGAGGCGGCCGGTTATTGGAAACAGGCGGGCGTCAAAGAGGACAAGATCTTCTACCTGCCGAAGGAAAACAACTGGTGGGGTCCTGCCGGACTGACCGGCCCGTGCGGGCCGGACAGCGAAATGTTTATCATTACCGACAAGGAACCCTGCGGCCCGGACTGCTCCCCCGCGTGCTCGTGCGGACGGTATCTTGAAATCTGGAACGACGTGTTCATGCAATATGACAAGCAGTCCGACGGGACGTATGTGCCCCTCGCGCAACAGAATGTCGACACGGGCATGGGCCTTGAGCGCACGTTCTGTGTGCTCAAGGGCGTGAAATCCGTCTATGATACATCGATTTTTTCCCGGATTATCGAGAAAATCGAGGAACTGTCGGGCAAGAAATACACGGCGAGCGACGAATATACCAAGTCCTTCCGCGTAACTGCCGATCACATGCGCACCGCGACGTTCATCATCGGCGACGACCATGGCGTTACGCCTTCGAATGTCGACCAGGGCTATGTCCTTCGCCGCCTGATCCGCCGCGCCGTGCGCCATGGACTGAAGCTCGGCCTGCCCGAAGGCTTCACCTGCGAGATTGCAGCGGTGATCATTGACCAGTACGGCGAGACGTATCCGGAATTGCGGCGCAACGGCGACCACATCATCGAACAGCTCCGCCTCGAGGAAGAGCGCTTCCAGAAGACGCTCAAGAAGGGCGAGGGCGAGTTTGAGAAGGTTCTTTTCAATATGGAGAAGAACCGCTCTGCGCTCGAAGCGGTGAAGGCCGACCTGACGCCCGCAGCTGCGCAACTTCTGCGCCCGACGCCGGAGAACCAGCCGATCATTGCCGCGCTCACGGACAAAACGGCGACGCCTGCAATGCTCGACGAGGCCATCGCAAAGCTCGACACCATCGATGGTCGCAGCGCCTTTAAGCTTTATGACACTTACGGCTTCCCCATCGAGATCACGTCCGAGATGGCGGCCGAAAAGGGACTCAAGGTCGATCTTGCGGGTTTCGACGAGCGGTTTAAGCAGCACCAGGCCACATCTCAGGCAGGCGCCGAGCAGCGCTTTAAGGGCGGACTTCTCGACCATTCCGATGAGACGACGAAACTGCACACCGCGACGCACCTTCTCCACGCCGCGCTTCGGCATGTGTTGGGCGACGAGGTTGCGCAAAAGGGATCAAATATCACCGCCGAGCGCTTGCGCTTCGATTTCTCCTTTGGTCGGAAGATGACCAAGGAGGAACTTGCCGAGGTGGAGCGGCTCGTCAACACCTATATCTCCGCCCAATCGCCCATCATCTGTGAGGAGATGACCGTTTCGCAGGCCAAGGAGGGCGGCGCCATCGGTTTATTTGAATCCAAGTATGGCGAGCGCGTCAAGGTCTACACCATGGGCCCCTTCTCCAAGGAAATCTGCGGCGGGCCCCATGCCGACAACACAGGCGACCTTAAATCCTTTAAAATTCTCAAGGAAGAGTCTTCCTCCGCGGGTGTGCGCAGGATCAAGGCGGTCATTGGCAAGTAACCGATGCGGTACTGATTGACGACGTCGGATCGGCCGGGTATTTCTGCCTAGCCGATCCGGGATAGAGAGGTGAATATGCTGGATTTTGCGCATATGTCCTTTGACGAGCTGACAAAAAAGGGCGGGTATGACTGCGATTGCGGGAAGCATCACGCCACCGATCTGGAGTTTCTCCGGATCGGGCAGGGCGTGATTGAGACGCTTCCGGAGGGATTGAAGGCCGTCGGCGCGACGCGCCCCATGGTCATCTGCGACCCGAACACCTATGAGGCGGCGGGCAAGCGCGTCCTCGAAATCCTGACCGCGCATGGAATTCCCCACGCACTGCATGTGATCGAGCAGCATGGCGAAAAGCTGACGCCGGCGGAATATGAACTCGGCTCGATTGCCATGAACTTCGACCCCGCATGCGATTTCCTGCTTGCGGTCGGATCGGGTGTGGTGAACGACCTTACGAAGATGATGGGGCTCTCGTCGCGGCTCAAGACCGGCGTCGTGGGCACCGCGCCCTCGATGGACGGATATGCGTCGAACTCCTCGTCCATGGAAGTGGGCAACGTCAAGACCACCATCTACAACAAGTGCCCTGCGCTCATTTTATGCGATACCGCGATCATGGCCAAGGCGCCCATGCGCATGCTGTGGGCGGGTCTGGGCGATATGGTTGCAAAGTATATCTCCGTGTGCGAGTGGCGGATTTCCCATATCGTGACGGGCGAATACTATTGCGAGGCGGTCGCGCAGTTGATGCGCACGTCGCTTAAGAAGATCATGGCAGCGGCGCCCGGCATTAAGACGCGCGACCCGGATGCCATCGGCTCCATCGTGGAAGGACTTGTGCTCGCGGGCATGGCGATGAGCTACGCGCAGGTTTCGCGCCCGGCATCCGGCTTGGAGCACTACTTTTCCCACGTTTGGGAGATGCGCGCGCTCGCATCCGGGAAACACGCGGATCTGCACGGCATCCAAGTGGGTATCGGTACACTTTTGACTTTCCGCATCTATGATCGCATCCGGGATATCGTGCCCGATCGCGAAAGGGCGCTCCGCGCTGTTGCCGCGTTCGATTCCGCCGCGTGGGAAAAGAACGTCGCGCGCGTGTTTGGCACGACCGCGCCGAGCATCATCGCCATCGAGGAAAAGGTTGGCAAAAACGACCCTGAGAAGCATGCCGCGCGACTTGAGAAGATCATCGATAATTGGGATGGCATTTTGGAGATCATCCGTGAGGAATTGCCGGATTCCGCATGGGTCGAATCCGTGATGGCGGACACGGGCATGCCGCTTCGTCCCGTAGATATCGATCTGACGCCCCAGGACGTCTCGGACGCATTCGTTTGCGCGCGCGATATCCGCGACAAATACCTGTCTTGCACGCTCTTGTGGGATCTTGGCTATATGGACGAAATCGCACGGTGGCTTGAAACCCTATAAGGCCAATCTTGATCGGAGGAACGCTTGTTCCTCCGGCTTCTTTATGTTAAAATACTTGGGCAGGTGATTCATATGGATATGCGGATGCAGGAGATGGTGCGCACGGCGGCGGCGCGCTACGGACTATCGAGCAACCCGGTGGTGCGCGCGTTGGACGCGGCGTCGGAGCTGGGCGAACTCGCGAAGGAGATCTTAAAGGCGACGGATTACGGCGAAAAGCCGCTCGCGGGAAACGAGGCGCTGTTGGAGGAAATGGGCGATTGCCTGTTTGCGCTTTTAAACCTTGCAAATTCACTCGGGATCGACGCGCATCGCGCACTCGTTGGCGCGATGGAGAAATACGAAGCGCGTTTTCTCGCACGCGGTACCATCTCATCGGGGCGATGAACAAGTGACGCGGTGGAAAGACGAAAGAACAATGGGAGCGTGGCGGGAGATGGATAAAAGAGAAGTAGGCTTACTCTGGCGCAAAGTTTTGATTCTGGCGGAATCAATCCTGATCACGATGGCGTTGTTTGCGGACTTGAGCGCGACGGGTGTCCGTGAGATTCTCGGAATGGACGGCGTGCAGGGTTTGTTTGCGGCTGTCGGCATCTTCCTGATATTGATGATGCTTCCCAAGGCCATGCCGAAGGGAGGACGTGCGACATGGGCGAGCGTGGTTCCGGCTGCGCTCTTCTCCTTGATGATGCTGATTGGCAAGTCTTTTTACGTTGCGAAAAGCTTTGCGCCCATTTCGTCGTCCCTGATGCGGATCGGCTGTGCGGTCGTGATCTTCGTTGGATGTTTTCTCCTTTTTGAGCGGATGATGGCGCTCCTGATTGAGCGGGTTTCTGCCGCGCCCGGCCACGAGACGCAGCTCTTCCGTCGGATTTTTCCTGACGATGCCGGTGCGCTGCGCACGGCCGCGATCCTCCTTGTTTTTTGGCTGCCGTACCTGGTATTCATGTTTCCGGGCGGCCATTCCGGAGATATGCACGACCAGATTGCACAGTTTCTGGGCTATGATTGCCGCACCGCGCGCATTTCGGCGGTCATCGATCCTAATGTGTACATCAACTCCATGCACCCGGTTGCGCACACGGTTTTGATGGGTTTTTTCATCAAGCTTTTTATGCGCGGTGGCGACATAACGACGGGTTTCTTCCTGTTTAATCTTACGCAGGTTCTCGTGACTTCGCTGATACTTGGGCGCACCGTCTCGGTCATGCGCAAATTTGGGCTCTCGCGTACATTCCGGATGGGCGCGATTGCCTTTTACGGACTCAATCCGATGATCCCGCTGTATGCTTATTCGACCGCGAAGGATACCGTCTTCTCCATCTTGCTGGTGGTGGTCGTCACGCTCCTCGCGGAGGCGTTTCTTGCGCCGGATCAGAAGCTCAAATCCCCCCGCTGGATCGCGTCGTACATCGGGGCGGCGCTGGCCTTCCTGCTGTTTCGCAACAGCGCCATCTTCATTGCGATGGTTCTCGTGCCGACGGGTTATTTTGCCATCGCTGGTATTCGGCGCGTGCGGGGCGTGGGATGGAAGGCTGCGCTTGCGGGTGCGCTGATCGCGCCGATTCTATTGGGTTCTCTCGTGACAAACGTCGTCTATCCCGCATTCGCCATCCGCAAGGGAACGGAGCGGGAAACGATGTCGCTCCTGTTTCAGCAGACCGCGTATTACGCCATTACGCACGCCGATGAGGTGACGGAGAAAGAGGCGGATGTGATCCGCAAGGTGCTCGCCTACGATGAATTTGCGGAGCGCTATGTGCCATGGCGCGCGGACGCCATCAAGATGACCTTCAACGATCAGGCAACCCCGGCGGAAGTAAAGGCCTATTACGGGGTCTGGTTTGCACAGTTTTTAAAGCACCCGATTACATATCTCGAAGCGGGGATCAACATGTGCTTCGCCTATTATTATCCGGCCTTTGATCCGACGCAGTATAAGCCGTTTTATTATCGGCCGAGAAGCGCGACGTTTGTCTTTGATGGGGATACATATCGCATCGTTCAGGGACGCTTCTTCAACTTGACGACCAAACTCGGCAAGGCGTTCGTGGTTGCGACGTGTGAGGCACCCTTAACCGGCATCATTTACCAGTTAGGTGCATATGCCTGGCTCTTGATTGCCATGGCGTTTCTCTGCCTCAAGTCGCGCGCGCGTGTCGGGCTTCTATTGATCCCGTTCCTCGCACTGCTTTTGGGGCTCGGATTTACCGCGGTCAATGGGTCCATGCGTTATATGCTCGGGATCATCTATGCAGTGCCGCTCATTGTTGCAATCGGCGTGGCGGGTGCGCGCGGCGTGAAATATGCGGATGTCGCAATAAAAGACTAGTATTCTAACAATATCGTGCGTTTTCATACCCGAGGCGACGTGTTATCATGGAGCCAAGGGAGGGGAAATCTGTGAAATACGCATGGGACGGGCGCGAGATCGATTCGGTGGAGCTGAAGTGCCTCGTGGTGAGTCGGGGGCTCACGATCGACCGAGCGGTGTATCGAAAATTCGGTGGGCGGTATCGACTCAGCCCGAACGCACTCGCCTGCAATTGCTTCAAGCTTCCGGACGGCACGATCGTCATGGCAACCGATCTCGGCATGCACCTTTCGACGCTTTCATCTATGTTCTCGTGGGATAATTTGAAGCTTTTCAAGCATCTGTCCGACATGAAGACGGACTTTCGACTGGTTATGGCGGGAGAAGAGGCCGTGCTCACCTATGGGGGCGTGGAAATCTGCCCGGTCTCTTTTTTGCCGGGTACGGACTTTTTCAAAAGAAGCACGAAATCCGGACTTCCGTTTCTTGGGAACGCAGTTTTGCAGGGCTGCGACTGGGTCGCGTTCCAGTGCCTGTGGCCTTGCGAATACGCCATTGCTGGGAAGGCGTGCGAATTCTGTTTCTCCGGCGGGCAATTCGAGGCGCTTGCGCGGCGGGGAAAATCTATTCCGCCTGCGCCGACGCCTGCGGATGTGGCGGAGATTGTGAATTACGCCGTCGACCACTGTGGCGTCAACAGTGTGCAGATCACAGGCGGGTCGACGTTCCGATCCACCGCCGAAGCGGCATGCGTCACGGCGATCCTCGAGGCGGTCGGCCGCGAAAAACGTGCGGGGGAGACCCTTCTGTACGTCACGCCGCCGGAAGATCTCGCGGTAATCGACCGCTATTTTGGTCTGGGTGCGAGCCGGATCGCGTGCAGCCTCGAGGTATGGGATGATCGCCTTGCGGCGGAAATCACGCCCGGAAAGCGGGAATTCACCACAAAGAAGCGGCACCTCGATGCGCTCTCCTACATTGCGGCGCACCACGGACCGAGCAAGGCGTTTTCTAACTTCATCATTGGGCTAGAACCGCTCGAATCTTTGCGGGAAGGGGCGACGTGGCTGGCACAGCGGGGGATCATTCCGGCCGCTTCCGTGTGGATGCCATTCGGAAAACCCGTACGCGGCAGTATGCGCCCACCGCAGCTCGATTTCTTCCGCGCGGTGAAGGAAATGCTGGGCGAGCTATATATGAAGTACAATTTGTCTCCTGCGGGCGGATGCGGACTGAACGTGTGCGTCGAGCGGGACATCTACAAATGGGCGGCGGGTAGGGACTGTTGCTGATACGAATTCCAAATAATAATTCGTCGTCGCAGCGGATCTTTTTCCGCCCAGCGTCGTTGCCCTCCGCTCAACGCGGCAGCTTTGCCCATGGGGCGAAGCTGGTCCCTATGGGGCTGAATTTGACGCATTTCATGCGGCAAATTCACCGTAGCGCTGCTACGTTTCGCTCCAGCTCCAAGGCGCGCCGAACGCAGTCGGCGCGGTCGTGAAGCGACTTGGTTTGCCGCGGCGTACTGCGGCAAACCAACCTCGCCGGACGCAAAAACCTCTCGCTGCTTTGGACGAATTATTATTCTCCATTCGTATGAGAATGGAAAACGCCGGCGCGTCGCCACATTTGCGTCTTCTTGCATTCGTTTCAGAGTGGCAGTGTTTCCTGCCAAGCGGAGTTTCTGGAAAATAAAAATCGACGGCTTGGGATCCAAATCCCAGGCCGTCGAAGGGTTTGATGGTCCGCCTACGAAAAATACGAACGACTCAGGAGATGCGGTCCCCCGAGCAGGGGTTCGTGATCCCGGCGCTCTTTCGTCGCTTACTCGGAAACGTAGGGCAAAAGCGCGATGGTGCGCGCACGCTTGATGGCTGTGGAAAGCTGGCGCTGATGCTTGGCACAGGTGCCGGTCATGCGCCGGGGCAGGATCTTGCCGCGCTCGCTGGTGAAGCGGCGGAGCCGTGCCACGTCCTTATAATCGATGTGCTGCACTTTGTCTACACAGAAGTTGCACACCTTCCTGCGCGGCTTTCTGCCGCGCGGGCGGCGCATGCCGCGATCGCCTCTATCTTCAGACATTGTCTATCCTCCTAGCTCAAATGCAATGGGGTCTGTCAGAACGGAAGCTCGTCGTCTTCGACCTCGGTAAAGCCACCGCCCGCGCTTTGCTGCGCACCGCCTGAAAAACTGCCCGCATCGGACGGCGCAGGTGGCGGTACGTAGGAATTGTCGTCGCGGTTCGGGGAATCGCCGCGCGAGCCCGCAAATTCGATATGGTCGACGACGACCTCGGTCACGTACCTTTTTGATCCGTCCTGCGCATCATAGGAGCGGGTCTGAATGGTTCCGTCGACCGCAACCTTGGAGCCCTTGCGCAGATAACGCAGCACAAAGTCCGCGGTCTGGCGCCATGCGACACAGTTAATGAAGTCCGCTTCTCGAACGCCCTGCTGGTTGACAAACCTGCGGTTGCAGGCAATTGTGAACGTGGCGCACGAAACGCCGGATGGAATTTGCTTGCTTTCGGGGTCACGGGTGAGGTTTCCAACTAATATTGCTTTGTTCATAATTCCGCTCCTGCCTTATTCGGCCTCGGAAACGGGAGCCTCCTCGTCAACGGCGGGCGCGGTTTCGGCCTCGGGTGCCGGTGCCGGAGCGGGCGTCGCGACGGGCGCGGGCGCAACAGGCTCGGACGCGGCTTCACGCGCGGCGTAGGGCTTGAGCGGCTCGCGCTTGACGGGCAGCTCGCCTTCGTAGCGGGTTACGAGGTAGCGCAGTACGTTGTCGTTGATTTGGAAATTACGCTCCAGCTCACGGGGCAGTTCGGACGGGCCCTGGATGTAGGTGAGCACGTAATAGCCTTCGGTCTTGTAATTGATGGCGTAAGCGAGGCGACGCTTGCCCCACTCGTCGACGCGGTCGACCTGTCCGCCGTTCTTCTCCACGATACCGGAGAAGTAAGCGATGAGTTCATTGCGCGCGCTGTCTTCCAGCGTGGCGTCGATCACGTACATGACTTCGTATTTGTTCATCGATTCTTTCACCTCCTTATGGACTGAGGCCCTGCCTCCGTGGACAGGGCAAGGATGCGCCAATTACATATTATAGTGCATATCTGCACGCATCGCAACGACACGTGTGTTAAATTTTCTAAAATGGGTACAATCCACCGTTACGCCTCTTCGTATACCATATCCCGGAGGGTCGGATGGATTTCGCCGTAGACATATCCCATGTTGCGCACATGCTGACAGTAGACCGCTGCGAGGTGGTTTTTCGGATCGATCATCACGTATGCGCCCGCCGCGCCATCCCAACCAAATTCACCAACGGGGGATTTTGCGTAGGCGGGATCGACCAAAACGCGCACGCCGAGCGCATAGTTGTATCCATGGCGTTCAAACAGATCAAACGATGCCTTCGCCTTTCCGGTTAAAACGCGTGCGCGCCACAGATCGATGGTTGCGGGCGAAAGGATTCCGCCGCCGCCCGTCGCCATGGCGGATGCAAAGCGCATGTAGTCCTCGACGGTTGTAAGAAGCCCCGCCCCGCCGCTCTCATATTTTTGCGTCAGGCGGTATGGGTTTTCCAGCCGATCCAAGGACAGAAGGCGATCCTGCGTGTCGTTGAGTTGGTAATGTGCGCACAGATTCGCCTCGTGATACGGCGTCGGCGTGAAGCCCGAATGTTCCATGCCGAGCGGGTCGAAGAGCGTTTTTTTCATATACGCGCCAAACGACATGCCGCAGACCGCTTCAATCACCCCCGCGACCACGTCGTGGCACAGGCTGTATTGGAAGTCCGTGCCCGGCGCGAAGGAGAGCGGCTTTTCTGCAAATGCCGCGACGATGGTTTTCGTGTCCGCATCCTGGCCACAGGCGCGGATCGCCGGGGCATTCAGGTCGTAGTCCAACCCGCCGCGCATGCTCATCAGGTGTTCGATGGTCATCGACGGGTACTTGGAGAAAGCGGCGATGTACTCGCACACATGGTCGTCGAGCCGCAGCTTCCCTTCTTCGATCAGCTTCAAGGCACACGCCATCGTGAGCGGTTTCGTCATCGAATACACCCAGTACGCCTCGTTTCCGTCCATGGGGATGGTTCCCGCCGCATCGCGTGCACCGGAAAAATGGCGGAAGACCACTTCTTTGTCCACCGTTACCATCAAATCCCGCGCGGGAATGTTGCGCGCGCCGAGATTGTCCAGATACGCCGTCAGCTTCGCCTTGTCCATTTAGAGATCCCTTCCTTCTGCCTCCTCTGCAAGGAGACGATCGATGACTTCCGCATTTGACAGTTCCTCCACCCGCCGCACCTTCTGTGCGTCGAGCGATTCGTCGAACAGGCATCCGCGCCTGTAGTCGCAGTATTTGCATGGATCGAGCTTTTTTGTGCGCGCCGGCGCGGCGGCGGCATCGCCCGCGCGGATGCCGTCCACGTGGTGCGCGGCGTTTTTGAGCACGCGGTCGATGATGAGCCGCATGCCGTGCGGATCGGCCACCGCAGATGTGCGCGAAATCTTTCCATCTTTGTTGATCTTGATGGAAATGACGTCCTCCGGAACGGGCGACATGGCTTCGATCACGTCCATGTCGGAGGTCGTCAGCCCGGAAAGCTTCATGCGCGCGCGCCGGAGCGCCTCGATTTCCCCGGCATCGATCGACTGGTCGGCAACGATCCCTTCGTCAATGCGGAAGTAATACACGCCCGCGCCTGTTTCCCCGCGTCGGTGCATCGCGGCTGCAAGGTATGTGATGAGCTGAAGCTGGAGTCCGTAATACGCCTCGCACAGCCGAAGCTCGGTGTTCCCGCGCTTGTAGTCGATCACGCGCAAAAAGCCTTCGGACGGCGCCTGATACGTGTCCACGCGATCGATGCGCCCCTCAAGTGCGCAGGAGGCACCCTCGGTCGTAAGCTTTAGCGCCGCACCGTCGCCCTGTCCGAAGGAGAGTTCCAATTCGACCGGTGCGAACTTGCTGCCCGCAAGCTGAAAGATGAGCGCCTCGGCGGCGGTGCGTGCGGTGGCCTTGAGTCTGCGCCGCTCTGCATATTGCACGGCGGAGTCGAACTTTTCGCCGGCTTCCATTCGCTCGAGCAGGATGTCCGACACGGCATCCATCACGGCCTGTCCTTCTGCCGGGTTCATGTGCGCGATGTCCGCGCGTGTCTCTTCCAGGAAACCCCGTACCGCGGCATGGAAAAAGCTGCCCTCGTCCCGCACGGTCAACGCAAACGGCTCGACCTTTTCCGGCGCGAGCGCATAGCGCATGAAATGTTGGAACGGACAGCGTCCGAACGCCTCCAGTCGCGTAACGGACGCCTCGGACAGCGCGCCATAAATGCGTTGCGCCGTTTCGGGGCGCAATTGCTCGGCGACTGCGGACGCATCGAACGCAGACAGAAGCCGCTTGACCGGCATGCCCGGCTCCCGCGCGAGCGTCGCGAGCGCGCGCATGCCCGCAGATTCGCCCATCCGCGCGCCGACGGCGCGCAGCGCTGCGCCGGGGGCAGCCAGTCGGTCGAAGGGTTCGGTCGCGCCCCCTTCCGCAACCAGACCGGGCAGGAGGCGGCGCAGCTCTCCGATCAGCGCGGCGGGGCGCTGGGCCGTGCCGTCCGCGCCGGAAAGCGGGTAAGTAAAATCGAACGCTTCCCGTGCCGCACCGAGCGCCGACTTGATATCATATCGGCGCATCAGCGCACGTTCCCCGCCGTCCGGACCGAGATAGTGGCCGGATGCGGCCGAAAGCCGCGCGAGCTGGTAATCGCTCAAGAGGCCGCTCGTCGTGGAATCGATCCGGTCGACGAGCCCCATCGCAATCACACATCGAACGGCGCGCGAAACCGCGCGATCCATGGATTGCGCGTATACCGCGTCGCCCGACTGCGGCAGGGGCTTGATGATCGCCTGATCGAGTGATTCGCGCAAAAGTTCCCCGATTTCCGCGATCGCCAGCCGTCCCTCGCCCATCAGTGCAGCCGCCTGATCGAGCGTCGCCATGATCCGGTTCCAAACCTGCGATTCTTCGCCCGCAAGGCGATACAGATTCGCATCCGTCAGCGCCTTTTGGCGCGCAAGGCTCTCGTCGTAGGCGCCGATATCCGACAGGTAGTCAAACAGCGCCGTCAGTTGTTCGCGCAGTGTTTTTGAAGCCCGCAACCGTGCGCGCAGGGTGTTTACCGGTGCGATCAGCTTCTCCCGAAAGGATTCGACCGCCTCGGCCTCGTCGCCACCCCGAACGAATGGATTGGAAAGGGCGCGCCCGCGCGGCGCGTACTTGACCATATAATTTGCGAGCCGATCGGCCTCGTCGCCCTTGACCCCCGCATAACCCGTGCGCAGAAGCGCCATGCCGTCCTCGGTGCGAAACCCCTTCGCCACGAGCGCGAGCGCCGATAGGAGTGCTTCCGCCAGCGCATGGCGCGAAGCCGGGCGACTCGACGAGAGGAAGATGGGAATGCCGTAGGCTGCGAATGCATCCTCGAGCGCGCTTGCGTATTGATCCACCTCCGGACAGATGATCAGGAGATCAGACCAGCGCGCGCCGTCCCTTGCCAGCTCCCGGCAACGGCTTGCGGCATAGAGCGCTTCCGTCTGCGGATCCTTGAGACACACGAGTCGCACGCCCTCCGGCGCGCTTTCGAGGATTTCGGGTTGCACCGCAAAGAGGTTTTGCGAAAGAAGCGCGATGCCAGTCGGCGCGTCCTCCTGACCGGAGATCGTCTCTCGCGCGACGGGTACGCCCGCGAACTTTGCATCCCGCACGAGTCGGCCGATGGATCGATTGACCGGGAGAAACGCGTCGGCGTCCAGCGCAGTGCGGTCGGGATCGGTAAAAATGAGCGCCGTCACCTCGCACGCCGACGCGAGCGCGATCAACAGCGCATGCAGAGGACGCGGCATCACGTCAAAACCGTAGGCGATTACCCCGGCGGATTTGGCGACGTCGGAACGCGGCGCGCGGGCGGCTGCGTCCATAAGCTCCGCCGTACCGTCGAGCGAGCGCCCGGCGAGCGCGGCTTCATATGCTTCGAGGATGCGCGCGATATCCGACAGTTTTGCGGAGAAGAGTCCCTCCTCCTCATCGGCGCGTGCGCGTACGTCGTCGGGCGTAAGTCCCGCCTGCCGCAACGCTTCTAATTCATGCGCCACGCGCGCCGGGAAGCCGCGCCTGTTGCCCGCCCGGGCATAGGCCTTCAATTCCCCCGCGCAGGATTTGATCGCGCGCCGGGCGAGCATCACGCGACCACGGTCGTCGACGCGCAGAAAGGATTGGTGCCCGGCGGATTCGAAGATGCGTGCGCACAACCGTTCGGGCGAGAGGACGCGCAGCCGGAACGAACCCGCGGGTTCGAGCGCGCGGATCAACAGAAGCTCCGTCTCCAGCGTGAGCTGTTTGGGCACGACGATCACAACGTCGCCCGCATTCGCGCGCAAAAGCCGCCCGGCCTCGGAAATCAGACTTGCCTGAACGCCGCGCGCGCGTCCTGCCAGAATCCTGAGCATCCCGCCGCCCCCTTTTGAGGATTATTATACACAATAGGCACCCGTCCCGCAAGGCGCGGCTGCGTGCGGGTGCCGGGTTGACAGTTGCCCTGTTGTTTTACCTCATATCCGTTGAAACTGCGCGCATCCCGTGATATACTCGTTTCGATTTGTAAAAAACACGGAGGATACCGCGGAAATGAACGAATTGCTCCAGGGCGTACAATCGATGACGTGGCAAATGCTGGTCATGTGGGTGATCGGCGGAACTCTGATTTATCTTGCGATCAAAAAGGACATGGAGCCGACACTCCTACTTCCCATGGGGTTTGGCGCGATCCTGATGAATCTTCCGTTGCCGGGCGGCGACATCGACGGCGTTGCGAGCGTCATCAAGTCTCTGTTCGACGCCGGAATCGCGAACGAGTTGTTCCCGCTTCTGTTGTTCATCGGCATCGGCGCGATGATCGACTTCGGCCCCCTTCTCTCCAATCCCCGGCTTTTGCTCTTCGGCGCGGCTGCGCAGTTCGGCGTCTTCTTCACGTTTTGGCTTGCCGCGTACGTGTTCGGTTTCGCGCTGAAGGATGCTGGTGCGATCGGCGTCATCGGCGCGGCGGATGGCCCGACTTCGATCCTCGTGGCGCAGCAATTCGGGTCCGGTTATCTGGGGCCAATCATGGTCGCGGCGTATTCCTACATGGCGCTCGTTCCGATCATTCAGCCCCCTTGCATCCGGCTCGTAACCACCAAGAAGGAACGGCTGATCCGCATGCCGTACAACCCCAAAAAGGTGACGCGCACCACGCGCATCCTGTTCCCGATCATCGTTACGGTGATCGCGGGCGTCATCGCCCCGGCTTCCGCCGCGCTGGTTGGCTTCCTCATGTTCGGAAACCTGCTGCGCGAGTGCACGGTGCTCAACTCGCTTTCGGACGCCGCGCAGAACGTGCTTGCCAAGCTCATTTCCCTGCTCCTGGGCTTGACCGTCGCCTATAAGATGAGTGCGGAGAACTTTGTGCAGGTCGAAACGCTCATGATTCTGGGGCTCGGCCTCATTGCGTTTGTGTTTGACACCATCGGCGGCGTGCTGTTTGCGAAGTTTTTGAATCTGTTCCTGAAGGAAAAGATCAATCCCATGATCGGCGCGGCGGGCATCTCCGCGTTCCCGATGTCCTCGCGCGTGGTTCACAAGATGGGCCTCAAGGAGGATCCGGAAAACTTCCTGCTCATGCACGCGGCGGGCGTCAACGTATCCGGGCAGATCGCCTCCGTGATCGCGGGCGGTATGATTATGGCCTTCGTCGGCCCCCTGCTCCACTAAAAAAGGCCAAGGAGGATGAAACATGAATTGGTTTAACAGCGACAATCTCGTGACGACCCTCGAGGTGATGGGCAAGGGCATGCTGGGCATCTTCGTCGTCATGCTGCTGATCTATGGCGTATGTCTGCTGCTTACGAAGTTCACCAAGGACTCGAAAGAGGATTAAGGCAATCCCGCACAATTCGGCGGCACGCTGGCGGCTGCTTTTCCGCCATACGCCGCTTGCAGACATCCTGATTTACCGCCAGTAAACCTTCGATATTTGCAATTGCATCCGACGAAAAACCCGCATGTCATCGCGCCACTTCATTTGTGCGGGATTGCCCTAAATCCTATTGACATTCAACCGGAAACCGCTTACCATACCGATAAGGAATGGAGGCGGTTTTTTTGACGTTCAATCCCTATATCGGCCGGGATGCGCAGATCTTTGGCGTCGAGGAGCATCGGCTCGTCGGCGGGCGCGGCGACGGCATGCGGCTTTTTGAGGTGACGACGGGCGGCGGTCTTTCGATGACGCTTGCGGCGGATCGCTGCCTCGACGTATACAGACTCTCTTTCCGGGGCGTGAACCTCGGCTATTTCTCCGCGTCCGGCTACGTCGCGCCCGCGTATTTCGATCAGAAGGGCGACGGTTTCCTCAATTCGTTTACGGGCGGTTTTCTCACAACCTGCGGACTGACCCATATGGGCGCATCGTCCATGGACGGGGAGGAAGCGTTGGGTCTGCACGGCCCCATCGGCGGAACGCCCGCCGAGGACGTCGCGGCGTATGTTGAGAACGACGAGATCGTGGTGCGCGGCACAGTCTATCAGGCGCGCCAGTTTGCGGACAAGCTGCGCCTTGACCGCAAAATCACGGCGCCCGTGGGGGGAAGCACATTTACGATCACCGACATGGTTACGAACTTCGGCGATCGCGTATCGCCCCTCATGGTGCTGTATCACATGAACTTCGGTTATCCCCTGCTCGATGAGGATGCGGTCATCTCCGTCAATTCCACCAGAGTCGTACCGAGAAATGCGCACGCAGCGGAGGATATCGAAACGTGGAACCGCGCGGCAAAGCCCACGCCGGGTTTTGAGGAGCAGTGCTACTTCCACTTTTTTGAAAACGAAGCACGCGCGCGGGTTGAGAACGAAAAACTGCATGTCGCGGCGGAGCTGTCGTTCGATGTGGGTGTACTCCGGCAGATGACCCAGTGGAAGATGATGGGCGTGCGCGATTACGTCATGGGTCTCGAGCCCGGCACCAACGATCCGGACGGGCGCGCGGCTGCGCGCAAAAGTAGCACGCTGCGTCTGCTCGCGCCCGGCGAATCCGTCACCATGGCCGTGCACGTAAAAGCGGAGGCAATCTAAATGAAAATTGGTATTTGCACAACGGATTTCAAGCCCCGGGGCATGAATGAGTTGTTTGAAACGATTGAAAAAATGGGCTTTGCATGCGTCCAGTTCGCATTCGCGTCCATCCTGGAATCGCATTTTGTGGAATCGGAGTCCATTGAGATTCCGGCGCAGATCCCCGCCGGATTTCCGCAAAGTGTTTCGGAATGCGCACGCGCGCACGGGCTTGAAATCATCGCCCTGAACGGCACCTATAACATGGCGCATCCCGACGCAGCGATTCGGGATGAGGGCGCGCGGCGTTTCCTCCTGCTCATCGACGCGGCCGCCGAAATGGGCGTGAAATACATCACCCTGTGTACCGGTTCGCGCAGCCGGGAATCCCTCTGGATGCGCCATCCGGACAACGAATCCGAGGCGGCGTGGCACGACATGAAAAGCGGCATGCGCAAAATACTGCCGCACGCGGAAAAAAGGGGTGTAACGCTCCTCATCGAGACCGAGGCATCCAACACCGTGCGCACCCCGGCGCGCGCGCGGCGGCTCATGGACGAGATGCAAAGCGAAAACCTGAAAGTCGTGCTCGATCCGGCGAACGTGTTTCTGCCCGGCACGGCGCATTCCGAAAACGTGAGACCGGTCCTCGACGATGCGTTTGAACAGTTCGGGAAGGAAATTCAACTCGCACACGGCAAGGACATTCGCGCGGGCGCAGACATCGACTTTTGCGGGACAGGGCTTGGCATCGTCGATTTCCCCTACATGCTCGCAAAACTGCGGGGCGTGGGCTTCGCGGGAGACATGGTGTTGCACGGTATTTACGACGAAGGGGATATGCCGCGCGCGCTTTCCTACATGCAAAAGTTGATCAGGGGTGCATGAAAGCGCGTCAAAAGGTGTAAACACGTACGTTTCGCTGAATATATCATAGAATATATGTCATAAATACACGGAAAACGCCCCTTTTTTAAGATCATTTCGCAGGTGATTGCCACACCTGCGAGTTTTTATTTTATAAGTGATGCACATAAGACACGTGTATATTTAAAACGTTTTTGATAATTTTTTTGCTGTGCGTTTTCAAAAATTGCATTTTGAGGACGATTTCTGTTAAATTCCAGTTGACAGACGAAGAATGTGCGTATTATAATGCAAACAGAAACGCGTGTACAGACGTCGGATGTGGTGCGCGCGTAAATGGGCACTGCCCAAAATCAATTGGGAGGGTAAGCACAATGAAGAAACTGTTGGTACTCCTGGTGGTGTTGGCGCTCGCGATTCCCGCGTCGGCCTTCGCCGCAGAAATCAACATCCCCCGCAACGAAACGTTGACGTATGCCGGAAACCAGTGGGGCTCCGTCACCAACTACAACATCTATAATACCGCCGGCATGGCTTGGCCGAACAACGGCAACCGCGAACTTATGTACGAAACCCTTTACATGTACAACGTTCTGACCAACGAGAACGAGCCCCTCCTCGCAGACGGCCCGGTCACCTGGGAAGACGAGTACAACGCCGTTGTCAAGATCAAGCCCGCCGCCCATTGGAATGACGGCGTTGCGCTGACCGCTGACGACGTGGTGTGGACATTCGAATCCGCCAAGACCATCTCCACCACCTGGTCCGATTTCTGGACCTGGGTCGAGAAGGTTGAGAAGGTGGACGACTACACCGTCCGCTTCACCATCGTGCAGGATCCCTATAACCTGTACAAGCTGCCCCAGTTCCTCGGCGCCACCTCCATCGTGCCCGAGCACATCTGGGCGCCCATCTTTGAGGCATTGAACAATGACGCGTCCGCGATCTACGCACTGTTCACCGATAGCCTCGACCAGACCTTCGTCGGCACCTCGGATGCGGGAGATTACTATCTTGTTTCCTCCGGCGCCTTCAAGGTTTACTACTACGACGACACCCGCATCGTCTGCATCCGCGACGACAACTACTGGGGCCAGGATGCTTCCATGTTCGGCAAGCTTGCTGCGCCGAAGTATCTGCAGCACTCCATTTATTCCGACAACGCCGCCGGCAACCTCGCGTTCCAGAACGGCGAAGTGGATGTTTCGCAGCAGTTCATGCCCTCCGTGTGGGAGCTGATCGATTCGATGAAGGACGCGGACGGCAACACGCTGGTTCACACCTACTTCGACGATTTCCCCTATCACCTTGGCTACTCCATTCCGTCGCTCATCTTCAACATGAGCGCACCGGGCCTTTCCGACTTTGCGGTTCGCAAGTCCATCGCACTTTGCCTTGACTTCGAAGCCATCGGTACCAACGCGATGTCCGGCTACACGCAGCCCATCGTTCCTTCCCTGTTCAATACCTACATCTACGGCCAGTATCTCGATGAGACCAACGAAGAGTACATGGCGCTGCGTTGGGATACCACCGATCTGGACGGCAACATCGCGGCCGCGAACGCGCTGCTCGACGAGGCCGGATACCTCGACGTGGACAACGACGGCATGCGCGAAATGCCCGACGGTTCCAAGATCGAGTGGAAGGCCGAGTGCCCGGATGGTTGGTCCGATTGGAACATGAGCCTTGAAATTCTGTGTGAATCCGCCCAGAAGATCGGCCTCAACATCGTGACCTACTTCCCCGAGTCCTCCGTGTGGTCCAACGATCGCGACATGGGCACCTTTGATATTCTCATGACCTCCCCGCAGCCCGGCGGTTCCGTCGCGAACCCCTGGAACTGGGCGTACAACATCCTCTATACCAAGAATCCCGCTGGTGAGTACACGCCCAGCAACTACGGCCGTTACTCCAATGCGGATCTCGACGCCCTCATCGATGAGGCGGCTGCGGAGTCCGACATGGAGACCCTGAAGGAGATCTACACCGACATCGACACGATCTATCTTTCCACCCTCCCCACCGTGCCGCTGATGTACCGTCCCCAGAACTTCAATACCACCTATGCGAAGTATTGGACCGGGTATGCCAGCGCCGGCGACGGCACGAACACGCCTCCCATGAACCTGTCCGACTACGCCGGTTACAAAGAGATGTACATGATCTCCTCGACCGGAGTGGAATAATCGGCTGAACCTGCCGCCGGGGGCCACGGCTCCCGGCCTTTTGTTTCCATGAAGCGCAGGGCGGCGTGAAAAGTCCGATTCCATATCGGTTTACCGCCGCCCGCGCGTCGCAATCCATATGCGCGCAGGTGCTGCAATGCCGCCTGCACGCGTTCAGCTGATCTGGTCCCGGGTGGGGCGAATGCGGCGATCCGGCGCGACGGGCGCATGAATGCCGCAAGACATATTTGGGGGTTGATGCACGCATGAAAGGCTATGCCAAATATCTATTGAGAAAGTTTGGATGGTATTTGTTTACATTTGTCATCGCGCTTCTTCTCAATTTTTTTCTCCCGCGGCTCATACCCGGAAACCCCGTCACGCTGATTCTCAGCGATATGGCGGCGGGCATGACCGACACGGACAAATACCTTAAAATCTATAACGATTTTATGCAGGACTTTGGACTGAATCTGCCGCTGTGGCGTCAGTTCGTGCACTATGTCATAAACATGTTCCACGGCGATCTGGGGCGTTCGTTTACGCTCTATCCCAGAACCGTTACATCTCTCCTGGCGGATCGCCTTCCCTATACGCTGGCGATTCAAATCCCCTCGATCCTCATCGGGTGGATTCTTGGCAACCTCCTCGGCGCGGTCGCGGCCTACAAACGCGGTGTGTTCGACAAGGTTCTGTTTCCGTTCTCCCTTCTGGTTTCATCCATTCCTTCCTTTATATTGTCGTTTGTCTTGCTGTTCCTTCTGGGCATGCAGCTGCACTTTTTTCCGCTGAGCAACGCTTATGCGGCCGATATACTGCCCTCGTTTGTGAAAATATTCGGCTTCTTGACGCTGCCGTCATGGCGGTTCTTCTCGTCCCTTGTCTACCATTGGACGCTGCCATTCCTTTCGACCGTCATTGTCATGATCGGCGGGCAGGCGATCGGCATGCGCTCGATGTCCCTGTATGAACTCAATGCCGACTACGTTCTCTATGCGAAGCTCCTGGGCATCCGGGATAAGCGAATCACCCGCTATGTGTTCCGAAACGCGGTGCTCCCGCAGGTCACGGGCCTCGCGCTTTCCATCGGTGCATCCGTCGGCGGTGCGCTGATTGTTGAAATCGTGTTTTCGTATCCGGGCGTCGGATCGCTTCTTTATTCATCGATCCGAAACGTCGACTATACGCTGCTCTCAGGTTGCACGCTGATGGTTTCGGCGTGTGTGCTCATCGCAAACTTCCTCGTGGAGCTGGTATACGGCGTCCTCGATCCGCGCGTCCGCAGCGCACACACAGAGGAGGGTTGATGTATGCAGGCATTAAAGACAATGTTCCGATCCCCCCGATTTGTGGTGGGGTTTATCATGGTGATGACGATCCTCTGCTACGCCATCTTCGTCCCTGTCATTTTCCCGGGTGACCCAAAGGCCAGCCGCGCAGACAGTCCGTATTATGGCGAGGTGGTCGATCTCAACAAGGCGCTGGTCGCGCAGGACGATGCGGCTATCCAGTCTGAAATTGCAAAGCTGCGCGAGTTGGCAGCAGAGAACACGGATCCCATCCTCGTGGATGCCGTCAACAATCTCAATTCGTCGCTGGATGCCGTGGAAGCCGAGCTTGCGAAAAATCCGCTCGATGGCGCGATTTCTTCGCTCGAACAGGTGAAATCCGCCCGCAAGTACCCCTTGGTCAACGCGGAACGCGACGCGATGAAGGCGCTTCTTGAGGCGGGGGACGTCGAAGGCGCACAGGCAGAAGGCGAAAAACTCGTCGCGCACTGCACGGAGGCCGAGACGTTTGCGGCGGCGCTCAATGAAGCGGTCGCGGCTTCTGACCTCGAAGCTGCGCAGACTGCGCTTGACCAGTTCACAACACAGACAGAGACCGAGGTTCAGGACATCAAAGCCGCGATTGCCGCAAACGACATCGACGCGCTTTCCAAGGCGGCAGAGGCGTTCACCACCCAGCACGCCAAACTCTACGAGTACGTGCAGGAGGCGCTCTCGCGCATGGACAGCAACATGTACGAGCCTGCGGCACAGGTTCTCATGTCTGCGATCCAAAAGACGTACCTCATCCCAAAGAATACCGCGCCGAATTCCGTGTTTTGGCTCGGGACCGACAACTTCTCGCGCGATCTGTTCCTTGAAATGGCCTATGGCGCGCGTACGTCGCTGCTCGTTGGGCTGGTCGCCGGTATTCTCGCGACGATCATCGGCATCTCGCTCGGCCTGACGGCGGGTTTTGTGGGAGGTCTCGTCGATAACGTCATTACTGTTTTGACGAACACGTTTATCGTCATTCCGGGCATCATCATCCTGATCCTCATTTCCATCGCCATCGGTCAGTTCCGCGAGATGTGGATTACGGGTATCGTCATCGGCTGCATTGCGTGGCCATGGACGGCGCGCGCGGTGCGTGCGCAGACGACTTCGCTCCGCTACCGCGACCACGTGAACATGGCGAAGATTACCGGCTATTCCACGGCGCACATCATCATGACGGAGATCATGCCCTACATCATGAGCTATATCGTCATGGCGTTCATTCTCCAGGTTGCGGGCGGCATTATGCAAGAGGCGACGTTGGCGATTCTCGGCTTGGGCGACCCGACGGGCATCTCGCTCGGGCGACTGATGAACTGGGCAATGGAGTACGAGGCGATCAACTACAACCGCTGGTGGCTGTTCATTCCGGTTGCCTGCGCGATCGCTATGATTACCTACGGATTGTACCTGATGAACTCCGGCATGGATCAGGTGTTCAATCCCAAGATAAGGAGCTGATACCATGGCAGAGAATATCCTCGACGTGCGCAATCTGAGGACCTATTATCGCACGCGCTTAAAGGAAAACGTATGTGCCGTGGACGGCGTGAGCCTCCAGCTGAAAGAGGGCCGGGTGCTCGGCATCGCCGGTGAGTCCGGATGCGGCAAGTCCACGCTGGCACTGTCCCTCATGGGATTTTACTTCCCGCCGCTCAATTATGACGCGGGCGAGCTGGTTCTCGACGGCACGGACATCATGCAGATTCCCTATGAGACGCTTCGGAAAAATTATCTCGGCACCGAGATCGCCTATATCCCGCAGGCGGCAATGAACGCGCTGAACCAGACGCGCAAGATTTCCCGTTTCGTGGTTGATATTCTCCGGGAGCACAGGCCGGAGCTCTCGAAAGAGCAGATGCTCAACATGGCGATCGAAAAATTCCGGTTCTTGAATCTTCCGGAGCGCGTATTGAATGCCTATCCTTCGGAACTGTCGGGGGGCATGAAGCAAAGGACGGTCATCGCGCTCTCCACGCTTTTGAATCCCAAGGTTTTGATCGCCGACGAGCCGAGCTCGGCGCTCGACGTCACGAGTCAGAAGATCGTCATCACGATGCTGCGGAAGATGATGAACGAGGGTTATGTCAAGTCCATGATCTTTATCACACACGAACTGCCGCTTCTGCGGCATGTGGCGGACGACATCGTGGTCATGTACGCGGGTGAACTGGTAGAGGAAGGCACAACCGAAGAGGTCATCTTCGATCCCATGCACCCTTATACGCACGCGCTGATGGGCTCGATCATCGTGCCGGAGGACGGCATGAAGGCGCAAAAGCTTACGGCGATTCCCGGCGCGCCGCCAAACCTCAAGAGCGTGCCTCCGGGATGCCGCTTCTACGACCGCTGCCAGTATGCCCACGACGAATGCAAGAAGCAGGCGCGACTGGGCATCACGCGCTTTGGCGAAAACGGATCGCGCTATCATCGCTGCGTCTATTCCGAACAGGAATTGCGCGAGCGCTATGAGATGGAGCGCCGCCAGTTCGCAATCGGGGGTGCAAAAAAATGAAGCAGTGGCAAGCATTCTATCGCAGGTACATGCTCCTGAAAAAAGCAACAAAGCTCCTGTCGACCCTTGCAATCGTGATGGTGCTCGCGTCCCTCCTGTGTTCAATGGTGTATTCGGAGCTTTCAAACGCGTCCGACTATGCGCGCGCACTCCTGACCATTGCCGAGGAAGAATTGGGGGCGGATACCGGTTACGACGCATCCATGCCGACCTCCGAATTGCCTCGTCTCTACATTGACAACTACGCCGTGCTGAAGGAGGCCGTTCCCTACGCAGAAGCGCGCGAACAGGCCGGTGACTTGCTCATTGTGTACTATCCGGTTGCCAAGATCGCCTATTACCTCATGCTCAGTCGCATCTGGTGGCTGTACGTGGCAGCGGGTTCGATCGTACTGGCGATCATCGTTGGCCTTTATAACATGACGCAGAAGTTCGACCGCGATGTGAAATGTGAAAAATGCGGCACGGTTTCCAAGGGCAGCGTGATTGACAAGCGCGCCGGCATTTGCCCGAACTGCGGCAATCACACCTCCGGCGGCATCCTGCTCGAGGCGAAGAAGGTCAACAAGATCTTCGGCGCGGGCAAAAACGCCGTTCACGCGGTCAAGGACGTTGATTTCGTGCTCCACAGGGGCGAAATTATCTCCATCGTCGGCGAGTCCGGTTCGGGCAAGACGACGTTTGCGAAGATCCTGCTTGGCCTGTTGAATGAGACGAGCGGCGAGATCGATTATAACGGCGCGCCGCGCTTTCTCCAGACCCAGCCCATGAAGCGCGCATACTGGCAGAACATCCAGGCGATCTTCCAGGATCCGTTCTCGACGTTCAACCAGTTCTTCCGCGTGGAAAAAATCCTCAATGACTGCCTGACGCTCCAGGGACTTGGCCACCTTCCGACGGAAGAGAAGCGCCAGAAGATGAAGGACGCATGCCAGTTCGTCAACCTGAAGTACGAGGAGCTGTATAACAAGTATCCCTTTGAGCTTTCAGGTGGGCAGATGCAGAGGCTCATGATCGCGCGCATCTTCATGATGCAGCCAAACGTCCTCATCGCGGATGAGCCGACGAGCATGATCGATGCCTGTTCGCGCTCCACCATCCTCGATATGCTTCTGAAACTGCGCGACGAGCGCGGGATGACGATCGTTTTCATTACCCACGACCTTGGCCTCGCGTACTACGTGTCCGACACGCTCTACATCATGGAGCATGGGCAGATGGTGGAAACGGGCAAGGCGGAAGATTTGATCCTCAACCCCAAGCACCGCTATACCAGGCAACTCGTGGCGGACGTTCCAAAGCTCAACGAGGAATGGAAACTCGACGCATAGACAAATGGACCCGCGATCCCGGAAGATCTTTTCTTCCGGGATTTTATTGGCTTTGTGGCAGGAAATGTGCGACGGATGGCGAAATATGGAAGAAGTTGTATCAAAATAGGCGCGCGGGATCAAGTGCTGACCGGAGAAAAGGCATATGACGAACGGAGAAATCCGTCTCTACCGTCTTTGCGCCGTTGTTTGTGGCCAACGTTCTCGGAAGCGGCCTGATCTACGCAATTTGTCAAAACGCACACAACCTGCATGCGCTCATCCCGCTTGGCATTGCGCTTGCAGGTGTACTTGGGCTATATCCTGTGGCGCGTGCTCCCGTATTGTGAGCGTGCGAACGCGGGGCGCGGGAAGGAAATCTTTGCGCGGAAGAGAAAAAGAATGCGAAATAGCGATCTGCGGGAAATGGCGCGCGACATGCGCAAAAACATTCGTGGCTTTGCGGGCGTATTGATTTTGCGCTGCGCGGTTGCGCTTGTGCTTGAGGGCGCGATTTTGCTGGTCGTGGTGCGGGCGGCACACTTTCCGACGCCTGCGTATCTTGCACTTTTTTTCTCGGTTTTTCTGCCGTTTGGACTCATCGTCCGGGTGGGCATGGCAAATGTGGCCCTCATCGCGTGGAAAACGACGCGCGTTCGGGTCGCGGATCTGTTTGTTGCGTTTACGGGTTGGCGCCCGTTCTTGCGCGCATTGATCCCGGCGTCGCTGGTCTGCATTCTGGTGGTGGCGTGGCTGTATATCAGTTCGCCGTACATCTACACATGGCAGTACCTCAATGGAAAAGTGGCGGTGAGGATCAACGAAAAACTTTTCCGGCAGGGCATGCCGATTTTTGCGCTTTCCTATGCGTTCGTCCGTTACATCGCGGGACAACTCTCCTATGCGATTTTTCTTGGGGATGATCGTCCGCTGTTTCGGGTTCTCCTGCGCGGATTCGGGCGAAGTATCCTGACAATTTGGCGCGCGATCCGCATGTTCTTATTTCTTTCAGTTCCGCGGGTTGTGGGATTCTGCGTGCTTGTGGTTATCGCAGTCTGTTTTGTCGGGAGCAATGAGCAAGCACTGGACATATTTACTTACGTTGTGATTGCCTGTGCACAGATCTGGGCGGCTTGGCGAGTTGTGCCGAAAATGGGACTCGCTTTTGCGGGGCTTGCAATAGATTCATTTCAAAAAGGAGAGAAGACAAGGAATGACGAACAGGGAAATTAGGGTGCTCGTGAAAGAGCGGCAAAAGAGGAAAGAAGTACGGGGCATCATACCGGCCTTTTTCACGTACTTGGCCATCTCGATCGGCGTTCAGATCGCGATCACGATCCCGCTGACGATTGCGCAACTGCGCACGGGCATTGAAGTAGGCGCCTCGGCGCCCAAGGGATCGATATGGATGAGTCTCATCCCCGCGCTGGTTACGGGTCTGATCGGTGGAGCCGGGATGGCGCGCGTCTCCCTTGTCGCATGGAACACAGGGCGCGCGGAAGTTGAAAATGTGTTTTACGCGTTCACGAGCCTGAGACGGATGATGCGCGCACTCGCGCCGATGCTGATTACGTCCGCCATTACGCTGGCGCTTGCCTACTTGCCCATTGCGCGCCTCACCGACACATATCAGATCCAGCAGCTTGTGGAAGGCGGCACCGTGGATTTTCCGTGGGACGTATTTAGCCTCACGTTGATCGTCTCCTTCTGTGCGACGATTTTCAACATGGTTATATGGCAGCTGTATTACACCATTCTGCTTTGGCCGGACACGCCGATCGTCGAAGTGGTGCTGCATGGGCTCGGGCAGGCGATCCGGGCATTTGGGCGCCTGTTCGGCATGGGGTTCATGATCTTTGTCATACCGTATCTCATTTGCGGCTGCAGCATCATCTGCGATCTGGTCATCAGCATGTTCTCAACAACAAGCGGAGTCCTGCTGATGTTCGCCGTTGGAATCGGAATGATCATCTATATAATCGCCATCGTGTTGCCCCGACTGCTCCTTTGCTATGCCGCTCTCGCAGTTGAAATCTTTGGCGATCGAACGCCCGGGGTGGAGGCCGATCAATGATGAACGCGGAGGTTCGCAAGAAGGCGCTAACCAAGGTCAAGGTGAAAAACCTGACCTTCCTGGCCGTCCTTTCCTATGTCTTTTACTGGCTTTCCCAGTTTGCACGCGGCGCGACGGGGGATGTACTTCGGGACGCATTGATCGGTGCGGGTACCGCGCTCGTGCTTTCCCTCTTCTTTCCCGCCGGGCTTGCGCGCGCGTCGATGACCGCATGGCGGCAGAACGAGGCGCGGTTTTCCACGTATTTCGCGTCCTTCTATCGCCCTCGGGCGCTTGTGCGTGCGCTCGCATTGGGCGTTGTCGCAGCGGTGTTTCGCTTTTGCTTGTCCTATCTTCTGACGGACGCGGTGCTCTTGCGGTTCGACGCGCTGCCGGGGCATGGATTGTGGCTGCTCGCCATCGCGGTGATTCTGTTCGTGCCGCTTCTGTTCGCATGGTTCTTTCTGTACTTCGCGCTCGAACTTCAGCCTGAAATCGGGCTCGGGAAGGCACTTGCGCGCGGCATGCGCGTGATTGTGCAAAATGGCGTGCGCATTTTGACCATGGAATTTGTCATTTTGTGGTGGGTTGTTCTCGCCTATGCGGCGGCGGTCGTCATTTCCATTGCCTCCGGGCTCGGAGGTGCGGTGCTCAATGCCGTCACGTCGCTGATCGCGCTGGTTTTGACGTGGATGATCGGCGCGTACGTTTGCCTCGTGAACGCGGGGCTTGCGCGGGAAATTTTCAAGGATTAGAGAGCTCTTGCATGACAAACGAGAGATCAGGAAGGCCGCGCGCGGGAAATCCGTTCAAAAGGGCGTCGTGCCTGTTCTGTTTTTGTCCTATGTGCCGATGATCCTCCTGAATTTATGCAGGAGTTGGGATTTTTTTGCTGTCTCTTCCCCGGCATATTTGGTCATCACATATGCTCTTCCGACTTTTGCCAAAAGAATGGGTACCTGTGGAGATGGCTGTCTTGAATACGCTCGTCTATTGGTTCCTTGGGCCGTATTTCCGATTGGCGGAGGCGGGGCTTGCCATTGAGATATTCAAAGGCGAGAGTGCCGCGCAAGGCGCACCGGAGGAACAAGCGTCCGATGTAATCCAGGCGAATGTGTCGGAAGCGGAACCGAGTGCAGAGTAAACGGCGGGAGATGATCCGGTCGCACCTGACCTTTCCCCACATTTAACATCTCCCCGCTTTACTTCCCCCGATTTCCGTCTATAATGAGATCATACGAAAAGCAGCGACGGGGAGCGCCCGCCGTTCGTGCCCAGAGCGAGCCGGGGATTGGTGTAAGCCCGGCGGGCGGCGACGGCGTGGGAATCACCCTTGAGCCGCGCGCCGAACGGGGGTCAAGTAGGCGTAGCCGGGTGCGCCCGTTACAGCGTCGGTGCGTGATGGCGCGCCATGAGCGGGCCTTTTTAGGCCAATGTGGGTGGTACCGCGGAGCAATCCGTCCCTGTCTTGGGGCGGTTTTTTTCATTTTTGAGGGAGGATCAGCTATGTTTGAAAAGGTTTCGACCGACCTGAATTTCGTGAAGCGCGAAGAAGAGGTTTTAAAGTTCTGGAAGGAGCGCGGCATCTTCCAAAAATCCGTCGATCTGCGCGCGGGTTCCGACGTGTTTATGTTCTATGACGGCCCGCCGACCGCGAATGGCAAGCCGCACATCGGGCACATCGAGACGCGCGCGATCAAGGATTTGATCCCGCGCTTCCAGACCATGAAGGGCAAACTCGTGCCGCGCAAGGCCGGCTGGGATACCCATGGCCTGCCGGTGGAGCTGGAGGTTGAAAAACAGCTCGGACTCGACGGCAAGGAACAGATCGAGGCCTACGGCATCGAGCCGTTTATCCATGAGTGCAAAAAGTCCGTTTGGAAATATAAGGGCGAGTGGGAGCGGATGAGCGAACGCGTCGGCTTCTGGGCCGACATGGAGAAGCCCTATATCACGTACGAAAACGACTATATCGAGTCGGTTTGGTGGTCGCTCAAGCAAATCAGCGACAAAAACCTGCTGTTTAAGGGCCACAAGGTCGTGCCCTATTGCCCCCGTTGCGGCACCGCACTCTCGAGCCACGAGGTTTCACAGGGCTATAAGTCCGTGACGGAAAAATCCGCCGTGGTGCGCTTTCATGTCAAGGGCGAAGAGAATACGTTCCTCTATGCATGGACGACCACGCCGTGGACGCTTCCGTCGAACGTCGCCCTGTGCGTGAACCCCGAGGAGGATTATGCCCGCTTCCAAGCTGAGGGCAGAACCGTCATCATGGCCAAGGCGCTGGTCCCCTCCATTTTCGGGGAAACGCCCGTCGAGATCAAGTCTGTTGTGAAGGGCACGGCGCTTGAGGGTATGGAATACGAGCCGCTGTTCGATTTCCAAAAGGGGCTTGCCGACAAAAAGGCGTGGTACGTCGTGACAGACGAGTACGTCACCATGACCGACGGCACGGGCATCGTCCACCAGGCGCCCGCGTTCGGCGAGGACGACGCGCGCGTGGGTAGAAAATATGACCTCCCCTTCCTCCAGCTCGTGGATGCCAAGGGCGAAATGTCCAAGGAGACGCCGTGGGCGGGCACATTCGTCAAAAAAGCCGATCCGATCATCCTCGCGGATCTCAAAAACCGGGGACTGCTCGTCGCCGCGCCGGAATTCACCCACGATTATCCCTTCTGCTGGCGCTGTGACACGCCGCTCATCTATTACGCGCGTGCCACGTGGTTCATCCGCATGACGGCGCTGCACGACGAACTGATGGCCTCGAACCGCGCTGTCAATTGGATGCCCGACAACATCAAGGAAGGCCGCATGGGCAATTTCCTCGACAACGTGCTCGATTGGGCGCTTTCCCGCGAGCGGTACTGGGGCACGCCCCTGCCCGTGTGGGTGTGCGATTGCGGACACACGCATACCATTGGCTCCATCGCCGAGTTGAAGGAACTGGGCGAGAACGTGCCGGAGGACATCGAGCTTCATCGGCCCTATATCGACAAGGTGACCATCAAGTGTGAAAAATGCGGCGGTACCATGCACCGTACGCCCGAGGTCATCGATTGCTGGTACGATTCCGGCTCCATGCCATTCGCACAGCTGCACTATCCCTTTGAGAACAAGGAGCTGTTTGAGGAGGAATTCCCGGCGGATTTCATCTCGGAGGCAATTGATCAGACGCGCGGCTGGTTCTACGCGTTGATTGCCATCGGTACGCTGCTGTATGGACGTGCGCCGTTTGAAAACTGTATCGTCATGGGTCACGTCATGGATGCCGAGGGACGCAAGATGTCCAAACATATCGGCAACGTCATCGACCCGTGGGAGGTGCTCGACCGACAGGGTGCCGATGCCGTGCGCTGGTATTTCTATGCGAGCGCCGCACCGTGGCTGCCCACGCGCTTTTCGCACGATCTGGTGAGCGAACTGCAGCGTAGGTTCATGGGAACGTTGTGGAACACATACGCCTTCTTCACGCTCTATGCGTCCATCGATCAATACGACCCCACGAAGCAGAAGGCGAACCCCGAAGATTTCACGCTCATGGACAAGTGGGTGCTTTCGAAGCTCCATTCGCTCGTGAAATTCGTGGATGAGGGCATGCAGGATTACAAGATCACCGAGACCGCCCGCGCGATTGCCGCGTTCGTCGACGAGCTCTCCAATTGGTATGTGCGCCTCGGTCGCGAGCGGTTCTGGGGCAAGGGGCTCGCGGGCGACAAACTCGCCGCGTTTGAAACGCTGTACACGGTGCTCACGACCCTCTCCGGCGTCTGTGCGCCCTACATCCCCTTCATGGCGGAGTCGATGTACCAGAACTTGGTGGCAAATCAGATTCCCGGCGCGCGAGAATCGGTACACCTGACGGATTTCCCGCAGGCCGATCTCACAAGGATCGACGAAAAGCTGGAAGCGGACATGGACGAGGTTATGGCTGCCGTGCAGCTTGGACGCGCGTGCCGCTCCGCCGCGAACATCAAGGTGCGCCAGCCACTCTCAACGCTGTATGTAAAGGGCGCGGAATTGCCCGCCGCCGTTACCGAACTGATCGCGGACGAATTGAACGTGAAGAAGGTCGCCTTTGTCGATGATGCGCGGGCGTTCACCACCTATCGCCTAAAGCCGCAGATGCGCACCATTGGTCCCAAGTACGGAAAGCTGCTCGGGAAGATCGGCCAGATGCTCGCGACGCTCGACGGAAATGAAGTCGTAGATGCGTTTGCGCGCGGCGAGACAGTTTCATTTGAGATCGACGGGTCGCCCGTCGTGCTCGCAAAGGAAGATGTGCTCACCGAACCCATGCAGAAGCCCGGATTTGTCGCGGAAACCGAGGGCGATATGACCGTCGTGATCGATACGAATCTCACAGACGCGCTGATCGACGAAGGGTTTGTGCGCGAGGTCATCTCCAAGCTCCAGAACATGCGCAAGGACGCCGGCTTTGAGGTCGTCGACCGCATCGTGGTCACCTACGAGGCATCGCCCAGGCTCTCCGCCATCATCGAGGCGGGTGCCGAGGAGATCAAATCGGCCGTCCTCGCCGTGGAACTGAAGCCCGGCGCACAGGGCGAAGCCGTGCGCGAATGGAACATCAACGGCGAAACCGCCACGCTGGGCGTGGCGCGATAACCCAAACGACCGCCTGTGGGGAACCATGGGCGGTCGTTTTTGCGCAAAAAAAAGTGCTCCGCGTCAGCGGAACACCTCCGGCCATTTCTTTTTTAAGTTGATCGGCACGCGCGTCTTGTCGTCCAGAAAACAATGCTCGCTCTCTCCGGTGGCGATGAGCGCGCCCGTGGGCGTCTCCATCCGATAGGAGAATTTTGCGCGCGTGCCGCTCAGAAGATCGAGCGATGTATGAATGACGACGGTGTCGTCAAACAAAACGGGCTTCACATAGCGGCATGACACGGACAAGACCGGCATCACGACCCCGCGTGCTTCCATTTCGCGGTAAGAAAATCCGCGTTTTTGCATCATGTCCATGCGCGCTTCCTCCATCCAGCGGATGTGGTTGGCGTGGTGGACGTACTTCATGCCGTCCGTCTCGTAAAAATGCGCAATCCGAACATAGGATTCTTCAGACATCGCTCAAATCCCCGATCTTGCGGAACCGATCGTAGCGCTTTGCGGGATCGAGCGTCTTTACCGCCGCGACGATCTCGGCCTTCAGATTCTCGTAAAATTCATCGCTGCCCAAGTTCGCCTCGGGGATGATCCGCTCAATGATCCCAAGCTCCAACGCATCCTGCGCGGTGAGTTTGAGTGAATTTGCCGCGTCCGCCGCCCGTGCAGCGTCCTTCCAGAGGATGCTTGCGCAGCCCTCCGGCGAGATCACGGAATAGACGGCATTTTCGAGCATCCATACCTCGTCCGCGACGGCCAACGCCAATGCGCCGCCCGAGCCGCCCTCGCCGATCAGGATCGATAAAACGGGCACGTGAAGGCCGATCATCTCGACCAGATTTTCCGCGATGGCCTGACCCTGTCCACGCTCCTCCGCGCCAATGCCGCAGTACGCGCCGGATGTATCGATGAGATTTACGATCGGAATACCAAACTTGTCCGCCTGTTTCATAAGCCGAAGCGCCTTGCGGTAACCCTCGGGATTGGGCGCACCAAAATTGCGCTCCATGCGCTCGCGGGAATTGCGCCCCTTTTCAATGCCGATCACAACGACGGGCAGGCCGCAAATGCGCGCCACGCCACCCACGATGGCGGGATCGTCCGCATAACGACGGTCGCCATGCAGTTCAAAAAAATTCTCGAATAAGTGCGCGATATAGTCAACCGCCGTGGGCCGCCCGTTTGCGCGGGCGATTTTAACCCGGGCGTAAGCGGTCATTTCTTCCATAAATCGCCCTCCCCGTAGACGCCCAGCAGGTTTGAAAGCGTCTCCCGCTGCCGACCGCGCGGCACGATGGCGTCCACGAAGCCGTGCTCGATCAAAAATTCGGACGTCTGAAAGCCAGCCGGGAGCTTTTTGCGGCTCGTCTGTTCAATGACGCGCGCACCTGCAAAGCCGATGGTCGCACCGGGCTCGGCCAAAATGACGTCGCCCTCCATGGCGAACGACGCTGTGACGCCGCCCGTGGTGGGGTCTGTCAAAACCGCGATGTAAAATAACCCCGCGTCCGCATGCCGCCTGACCGCGGCAGACGTCTTCGCCATCTGCATCAGGGAGACAATGCCCTCCTGCATGCGTGCGCCGCCGGACACCGTGAAGCCGACGACCGGGAGATTTTCGGATGTCGCCAATTCAAAGATCCGCGTGATCTTCTCGCCGACAGCAGCGCCCATGGAACCCATCATGAAGTTTGCTTCCATGGCGAATACGGCGCAATGGCGTTCCAAAATCGCGCCTGTTCCACAGACGACGGCACTTTTTTCTCCGGAGGCGTTGCGCGCCGAATCGAGCTTGCCCTCGTACCCGGGGAATTCCAAAACGTCCCGACTCATGAGGTAGGCGTCCGTCTCGGTGAAGCTGTTTTCGTCGAGGATGAACTTGAGCCGCTGGCGCGCACCCATCCGAAAGTGATAGCCGCAGTCGCAGACCTTGTTCATCTCCCACAACCGGGTCAGCTCAATTTGCTTGTGGCAGTTGGGGCAAGTCTGCGTCGGCTCATTTTCGGCGGCGGCAACGGGCGGCGGCGCTGCATGGCGCCCGCCTTTTTCCAGCTCGTTTTTGGCCTTGTTTAAAAATTGCAGTAAGGGCATTATGCTTTATCCTTTTTGAAGAAATTGAGGTCGTATGTGCCATCCTTGAAGCGCGTATCGGCGATGATATCGATCTGTTCTTCAATGTTGTTCGAAACGCCGTCGATCACCAATTCGCACAGCGCGGCGTAAAGTTTGCGCAGCGCCTCCTCGCGTGTGCCGGCATAGACGATCAGCTTTCCGAGAAGTTGGTCGTAATGGGGCGAAACGGTGTAGCCCGTTACGAGGAACGTGTCGAACCGCACAAACGGTCCGCCCGGCACGTGTAAAAACGTGACCTTGCCCGGCATCCGGGCGTTAATGCGGCATTCGATGGCGCTGCCGCGAATGCGCACGTCGTCTTGCATAAAGTTGAGCGGGATTCCAGCCGCCACGCGAATCTGCCACTTGACCAGATCGTAGGCCGTCAGCGCCTCCGTCACCGTGTGCTCCACCTGAAGGCGCACGTTCATCTCCATGAAGTAGAAATTCCCGTCCTGCGCGCGCAGAAACTCCAGCGTGCCTACGCCCACGTAGCCAACCGCCATCACCGCATCGACGACCTTTTTCATGATCGCCTCGCGTTCGTCGCGCGTCACGACCGGGGAAGGCGATTCCTCGATCAGTTTCTGGTGGTTCTTTTGGACGGAACAGTCGCGCTCGCCCAAGCACACGCAATTGCCCAGTTCGTCCGCGACGATCTGGAATTCGATATGCTTGGCGGGATTGACGAATTTTTCCATGTAGACCGCGCCGTCGCCAAACGCCGCCTTGCCCTCCGCCGTGGAAGACAGGTACGCGTTTTCAAGTTCGGATTCGCTGCGCACAAGCCGGATGCCCCGCCCGCCGCCGCCTGACCGCGCCTTGAGCATAACGGGATAACCGATGGTTTCCGCCGCTTCGCGCGCGGACGCCAGCGTTGGTAAAACGTCCGTCCCGGGGATCACGGGCAGGCCTGCGTTCGCCATCAGCGCCTTGATGCGCGATTTATCGGACAGATTTTCCATGTTCTCGACGCTCGGGCCGATGAACACGATTCCGTTTTTCTCGCACAGCGCGGCAAAGTGCGCGTTCTCGGACAGAAAGCCGTATCCGGGATGGATGGCCTGCGCGCCGGCAACCAGCGCGGTGGAAACGATGCGCTCCTCGTTCAGATAGCTTTGTGTCGCGGACGCCGCGCCGATGCAGAAGCTCTCGTCCGCCAACGCGACGTGAAGCGCCTCCCGATCCGCCTCGGAAAACACCGCGACGGTGGAAATGCCCATCTCTTTGCATGCGCGAATGATGCGCACGGCGATTTCGCCGCGATTCGCGATCAGGATTTTTGAAAACATTTAAGCCCCCACGATGGCGAAGGAGAACTCCGCCGTCAGGCAGATTTTGCCGCCTACGCGCGCCGCACCTTCGCAAAAGCGAAAGACGCCCTTCTCGCGGACGATATGCACCTCGGTTTCGATGACGTCCCCGGGACGCACAGGCGTTCGAAACCGCGCCTTGTCGATGCCCGTGTACATCGGCGTCTTATTCCCGTCGAGCGCGTCCTTGAAAAGAACGCACGCCGACTGCGCCAGGATCTCGCACAGAATCACGCCCGGCACAACGGGGTTTCCCGGAAAGTGCCCGCGCAGAAAGAACTCATCGCCCCGAACGGCATACGTACCCCGCGCGGTTTCGCCGTCGAGTACCGCCGCATCGAGCAGCAGCATGTCGTCCCGGTGCGGGATGATCGCCTTGATCTCTTCTCTCGTCATGCATCCACCTTGACGCGCATGAGCACGTGTCCGAAGTCGACCACCTGCTGGTTGCCCGCGCAGACCTCGACAACGGTACCCGTCACGTCCGATGTAATCTCGTTCATGAGCTTCATCGCCTCGATGATGCACAGAACGTCGCCCTTTTTCACCCGGTCGCCCACCTTGACATAGGGATCGGCGTTTTCCGCGGGTGCGGTGTAGAACACTCCGACCATGGGCGATGTGACGTCTGCGACGCCCGCCTCCGATTTCACCGTTGCTTGCTGGACAGGCGCGGCGGCCGCCGCGACCATCACGGGCGCAGCTTGCTGCGCGCCCATTTCAAAGCGCACGCTCTTTCCGTCCTCGGTGATTTCAAGCGCAGTCAACCCCAGCTCGCGCATGAGTCCCGCATATTTTCTGATGTTCGTTTCTTCCATGTGATCACCTCATTTTGCAGCTGATTCGGTCGGCACGCCGCGGAATGCCAGGCTGGCGTTGTGCCCGCCGAAGCCGAAGGAGTTGGAAACAGCGAGGGTCAGTGCTCTCTTTTTCGCGGTCAGCGGCGTGACATCCAAATCGCATGCCGGATCGATCTCGAGCAGGTTAATGGTCGGCGGAACGATGCCGTCCCGAATCGCCAGCACACTTGCGATCGCCTCTACTGCGCCCGCCGCACCGAGCATGTGCCCGGTCATGGACTTCGTGGAACTGACGGAGGCGCCCTGTGCCGCGTCGCCCAGTGCCAATTTGATTGCCAGCGTCTCTGCCGCGTCGTTTAAGGAGGTGCCGGTGCCGTGCGCATTGATGTACACGCTGTCCGCGTCGGTATAGCCCGCTTCCGCCATGGCGTCCTTCATTGCGCGTGCGCCGCCCATGGCATCCGGCCTGGGTGCGGTGATGTGGTGCGCATCGCAGGTCGAGCCGTAGCCCGCAACTTCTGCGAATATGGTGGCCCCGCGCGCCTTCGCATGCTCGTATTCTTCCAGCACGACGCAGCCAGCGCCCTCGCCGATCACGAAGCCAGCGCGACGCCTGTCAAAGGGCAAGGATGCCGCATCCGGGTCTTCCGATGTGGTGAGTGCCTGCATGTTGATGAATCCCGCGACGCCGATCTCGGTGATCGACGCTTCCGCGCCGCCCGCGATGATGGCGTCGGCATAGCCGTGGCGGATGGCCCGGAGCGCTTCGCCGATGGCGTTCGAGCCGGAGGCGCACGCGGTCACGGAGGGCATTGCCGCGTTCTGGCAATCGTATTTAATGGCAATCATGCCGGAGGCGATGTTAGAAATCATCATCGGCACAAAGTACGGTGATACGCGCCGCGGTCCCTTTTCCATCAGTTTTTTATACTCGTTGGAAAGCGTCTCCAATCCGCCGATGCCGCTTCCGAAGTACACGCCGACGCGCTCCGGCGCGAGTGTGCCAATGACACCCGACTGCTCGACCGCTTCCATTGCCGCCGCGATCGCGTACTGCGCGTAGCGGTCGGTGCGGTTGAGTTCGGATTTATCGAGGTAAGCGCGCGGATCAAAGTCCTTGACTTCTGCCGCGAGCTTTGCCTTGTAGTTTTCGGTGTCGAACCGCGTAATCGGTCCGATGCCGTTTTTTCCTGCGCACATCGCCTGCCACATCGCCTCGACGCCGAGGCCGACGGGCGTGATTACTCCCATGCCCGTGATGACAACTCTTCGATTCATACGATCACATCGCCATGCCGCCGTCGACGCGGATGACCTCTCCCGTTATATAATCGCCCCCGCGCCCGGCGAGGAAGGCCACGACCTCCGCAACATCCTCCGGCGCGCCCGCGCGGCCGAGGGGAATGCGGCTGATCAGCTCCTCCTGGGGCAAGGATTTCGTCATGTCCGTCTCGATAAAGCCCGGTGCCACCGCGTTAACGGTGATGTTTCGCGCCGCGAGTTCGCGTGCCGCCGATTTTGTCAGTCCGATAAGACCCGCCTTGGACGCGGCGTAATTCGCCTGCCCAGCGTTTCCCATCAGACCGATGACCGAGCTTACATTCATGATTTTTCCCGACCTCTGGCGCAGCATAATGGGACTCACGTGCCGGATCAGGTTAAATGCGCCCTTGAGGTTGGTGTCCAAAACCGCGTCATAGTCCGTCTCCTTCATGGTCAGAAGGAGGCCGTCCTTCGTAATTCCCGCGTTATTGACGAGGATGTCGATGTGCCCAAAGTCACTTTTTACTTCGGAGACAACCGCTTTGACCGCCTCAAAGTCCGCAACATTGGCCTTGTAGGCCTTCGCCTTCGTGGGGATTGCCTGCACACAGTCGTTTGCCGCCGCGTCGTTCCCCGCATAGAGAATCGCGATGTCCGCGCCCAGCGCGGCGAGTTTTTCCGCAATCGCGCGCCCGATGCCGCGCGAACCGCCCGTCACCAGTGCAACTTTTCCTGTCAGCACAGCGCTTCCACCGCCTCTTCGAGCGTTTGGGCGTCTTCGACGCCCAGCATTTTGACGTCCGCATTGATTTTGCCGATCAGTCCCGCGAGCGTCTTTCCGGGGCCGACCTCGACGAACGTGTCAAACCCGTTTTCGATCATGTGCTCCACCTCGGCCTGCCATCTGACGGGGCTCTTGATCTGATCCGCGAGCGCATCCGCAAATGCCCAGCCGTAGGGAAGGCCGGTCTTGTTGGAGTAGAGAAGCCCCTTGGGTTCCCGGAAGGCGACCGTTTTAAGTGCCTCCCTGAATTTTTCCCCCGCTTCCGCCATATAGGGAGAGTGGAATGCGCCCTTCACCTTGAGGGGAATGCCGCGTCCGCCTGCCGCCTTGACCGCCGCGAGGAAATCCGGCATTTTTGCCTTTTCACCCGAAACGGTGATTTGACCGGGACAGTTGTAGTTGACAGGGTAGACGCCATGCGCGGCGCAAATCGCTTCCACGTCTGCGGCCGAGAGCTTCAATACGGCTGCCATTGCGCCCGTGGTCTTTTCGGCCTCATCCTGCATCAGCTGTGCGCGCAGCGAAACCAGCCGAAAGCCTTCCGTGAGGTCGACGACCCCTGATGCCGCGAGCGCAGAAACCTCGCCCAGCGAGAAGCCCGCGCAGGCGGCGGGTTTGATCCCCTTTGCCGCCAGTGCGTGCGCTGTCGCGAGTTCTACGGCATAGAGGCAGGGCTGCGTGTTTATCGTCTCCGAAAGTGCATCCTCAGGCCCATCAAAGCACATGGAAAGCGTGCCGGGGCGGATTGCCTCGAGCGCGTCGAAGACTGCCTTGGCAGCAGGGTTCGCCGCATAGAGCGATTTGCCCATGCCCGCCTTTTGCGCGCCCTGTCCGGGAAAGACGAACGCTAGCTTAGCCATTTCGCCGCCCCCCTTAAAACTTCCTCCACGCCTTTCATCATGTCCCCGATAATTTCAGAACAGCTCTGTTCCTGATTGACGATGGCCGCGATCTGCCCCGCGAGGATGCAGCCGTTATCGGTGTCGCCCTCGACAGCGGCCATGCGCAATGCGCCTGTGCCGCGTTTTTCGAGATCCTCGTCGCATTCTCCGCCGTATTCTGCCTTTGTGTATGCCCGGGTGAACTGGTTTTTGAGTCCGCGCACGGGGTGGCCCAGGCGCTTGCCGGTCACGACGGTGGAAAGATCGTTGGCCTTAAGAACCTTGTTTTTGTAATTCTGATGGACATTGCATTCCGTAGCGGTCAAAAACCGCGTGCCCATCTGGATGCCCGACGCGCCCAGCATCAGGGCTGCGGCAAAGCCGCGTCCGTCGGCAATGCCGCCGGCGCCAATGACGGGCAGAGTCGTCGCATCCGCAATCTGCGGCAGGAGCGTCATGGTCGTGAGTTCCCCCACGTGTCCGCCGCTTTCGCCACCTTCCGCGATGACCGCCGACGCGCCGACGCGCGTCATCAGCTTCGCAAGCGCGACCGAGGCGACCACGGGAATCACGGCGATGCCCGCTTCCTTAAATGCCGCCATGTACTTTGCGGGGTTGCCCGCACCGGTCGTTACGACCTTGACGCGTTCCTCACAAACCACGTTCGCCACTTCGTCTGCGAACGGGCTCATAAGCATGATGTTCACGCCAAATGGCTTTTTCGTCCTCGCGCGCGCGACCTGAATCTGCGTACGGACATAGCTCGCCGGGGCGTTGCCCGCAGCAATGATTCCAAGGCCGCCGGCCTCCGAAACCGCCGCTGCGAGACAGCCATCCGCAATCCATGCCATGCCGCCCTGCAGGATCGGGTATTCAATCCCGAGAAGCGCAGTCAGGGGCGAGTTAATCATTGTATTTGGAGCCGATGTAATCGACGAGCTCCTGCACCGTTTCGACCTTTTGATCCAGCTCGACTTCCTTGCCGATCTTCTCTTCGAGCTGCATGACGATTTCGACGGTGTCCAAAGAGTCGATGCCGAGGTCGGCGAACTTCGTCTCGGGGGTGATGGTGTTGACGTCGCAATCGACGTGCGCCGCGATGAGTTCCGCGATGGTCTCAAAAAGGTTATCCATGTGAATGTCCTCCTATGATCTCGTTTTACCGATGAAGAATATCGCCAGGGTGCCCGGTCCGGCATGCGCGCCGATGACCGGACCCACGGGACCCACGATGACCTCGCGCGCACCTGCGCCCAGCACGAGGGATTTCAGCTCTTCTGCGTCAGTCGCGCAGTCTCCGTGGCTGATAAACACGGTTTGCGTTTGTATGTCCTGCGCCTCGGCTTCCAGCTTGTCCGCCAGCGCCCGGATTGCCGCGCGTCTGCCGCGCACGCGCCCCGCGCCCACGAGTCTGCCTTCGCCGTCCATGCGCATGACGGGCATGATGTGCAGTTTTTCGCCCGCCTCCTGCGCCGCGCTGGCTGAAAGCCGACCGCCGCGCTTCAAATAACGGGGATCGCCCACCGTAAACCAATGAAGCACGCGCGTGATCATACGCCGCGTGTAATCCGTACATTCCGAAAGTGACATACCCGATTTTTTTGCCTGCGCGGCAAGATAAACCAAAAGGCCCTCGCCCATCGAGGCGGAGCGTGAATCGATCATTTCGATCCGTCCGCCGTGCTTCGCAATCGCCGCATCCGCCGCTTCGCGCGCGTTTGCGGCCGTCGCAGAAAGCGCTGAGGCCAGAGAGATGACCAGTATGTCTTTTCCGGACGCAAGCAGCCCATCGTACGCCTGTGCGAACTGGAAGGGCGACACGGCGGATGTGCGCGCAATCGCGCCCGCACGCAGGGTATCGTAAAAATCTTTTACGGGCATCTCGCGCCAGTCAAGGTACCCGTGGTATGCGTGCGCGCCGATGGAGACCGTCAAAGGCAGCGTCTCGAGGTTCAGATCCCACGCCAAAGCGGCGGGAAGGTCGCACGACGTATCCGTCAGTATCGCATAATCGCGCATGAATGCCTCCGAAATGTGATTGAGCGAGGTAAGCAGTGATAACTTGCCTCATTATAGCCGACTTGTGTTAAGCTGTCAAGATTGACGGCCTCCCCTTTCAGGGCTTACGCATGAACTATGTTCATACGTAAGCCAAAGGAACGAGGAACCGGATTTCTTAATTTTCTCACGAAAATTCCGGGCGAAATCCGGGGACATGAACTGATTCGTCGCCGGGCGGGCATGCTCGCCCTTCGGACGAATCCATTTTCGCCGGCAAAGCCGATAAAAATGATGATACATGAAGGGCTGTGACCCTCCAAACCTCCCGAGGTTCATACTTTCTTTATTCATGCGTTGGCCGTGCTCCCCTTTTGCATGGGGGGAACCGCCCTCAGGGGAGGTCGAATTCCCTGTCGATGGCGTACTCCACGGAGGCCATGTTTTCCTCGTTGTAGGCGAGCTGCTTGTTGTCAAACAGCAGTGCCGCGCCGTAGATGAGTGAGCGCACGACATAGGTCTTTCGCCGCCGTACCTTCTCGTCCATGTGAACGGATTTGCAGTATTGGTCGATTACCTCGCGGGTCAATTGCGTCATTTCGCCCCGAAGCCGGGCATATTCCGTGTCCAGCGTATCGTCCCGGAGCATGATGACGGATCGAAAGTTGGGATTTTCCATCAAAAACCGGATGTAAGCCTTTGAGATCTTCACGATCTGTCTGCGCAGATCTGTCGGATGCGCATCGATGATCTGCCGTTGCCGGACACCCCACAGGTCGTTGATGTACTCGATGATCGCTGTGACAAACGCCTGCTTGTCCTTAAAGTGCTTGTACGGCGCGGCGCAGGAGAGCGCACACGCGGCGGCGACCCGGCGGATCGAGAAGTTTTGGATGCCTTGCCGGCTCAGCTCGCGCATGCCCGCGTTGATCAGGCGCTCGCGTACCGGTAGTTGGGATCCTTCGACCATGGATGCTCCCTCCGATTTGGCTGTTTCCGCCATTATAAGCGAAAAGGTGGGGTCCTGTCAAACCTGAAAACCCCGGGGGACAACCCCCGGGGCATCAAAGGGTTTGTTTTATCCGATTGTGATCGCGGGCGAAGCCTCCAACCCATAGGGGATGAAGTCATAGGCGCTGGCGGCGGGCGCTGCGGTTGGCGCGCTTTTCCACATGGCAGGCCATGCGCTGCCGCGCGCGGTGTGAAAGTGTGGACCGAGGAGGTTCTTGAAACCGCCACAGACGCGGATTTCGATCTGATTTTCGCCGGGCTTTAGGTGCGCGGCGATGTCGAGCGGCCTTCTGCCGTCCGCGTGCATGAGTCCTACGGGTGCGCCGTTGACCGAAACGGAGACGGCGGTCGCCTCGTAGGCGGAGAGGTCGAGCTGCGCGGCGCGCGGCGCGTCCGCGAGCTGTGCCGTGTACGCATAGACGACCGCGTGCGGGTAAAACGGCATGCCGCTTGCGCCCCATGCACCCATCGTCATCGGCTTGGATGGCGCAATCTGCCAGCCGTTCGCCGCCGGTTCGACGGCGAAATCGCCCATCAGGTAAATGGGTTCCAGTTCAAAGCGGGAATCAAAGACGTCCACGACGACATCGATCGCGTTTTCACCCGGAACGACCAACGCCGCGATGTCCGCCACCCCGATGTGCCGGTCAAGGAACGTCTCGCCCGCGTTCCACGGCGCATCTTTGCCGTTGACGACCAGCCTGCAGATTTCCGGCCTTTCGGCCGCAACCGTAAGCTTTTGCGGCGCAAAGGATGCTGCGGTCTGGAATCGGTAGGTTGCCCGGAACCCGCTCTCCGCCCCGTAGTTCGCGTTGCGCGAGAGGATGTTCCCATGGTATTGCACCTTGTTGTCCCAGGGATTGTTCAAAAAACCGCGTTCGGAGAAGATCAGATCGGCGGCGCGCAGCACGTCGATGCCCTTCAGCGTGCCCAGATCGACCCGCTCGATGGGCAGTATATTGTCCTTTTCCGCCCGGATGCCGGCAAGTGTCAGCGCGGTCAGTTGCGTTGCCGGAAGCGCGGGTGCGGGCTGCGCGGCGGCAGCCGCCGTCATGCGAATCATGGCCGATTGGTTGCGGGCAAGGGAGAGACGGAAGGCCGTCTGTCCGTCCGAAACCGCATGCGAAATGGCGTACTCCTTACCCGTGAATAAATCAAGTCCCGTAACGCCCGCACCGTCGATCGTGATGTCTGCATCGAAGGTGTCCATCGCGTGATTGACGAAGAACCAAACGGTTTCGCCATTCGGCAACGCCCGGCGCATGTGCGCGAAGCCCTCCGGGAAGGCCGCGTTCGCCGTGATCCGCCGCGGCAGGCGCTGTGCGAGCCATTCATCGAGTTCATCAAGGGAGATGTCCGTACCGAGGTTTTCAAACGCCGCTTCAAATACCAGTCCGTCCACATACGGCCCGGGCTTTCCAACCGTGCGCACCTCGATGCCCATTGCCGCACATTTTTTAAGGAGGGAGATGGTCGAGGAGAGCATGTTTTTCATGTCGCCGGAGACCAGCACGACGGAGTAAGCCTGTTTTTCGACCGTCAACGCGCCATCCGACACCGCCGCATGGCGTGCGAGTGTAAATTCGTCGCCGTAGTCAAAGTCCCACTGAAGATCGGTTAACTTTTGCGAAAGCGCGAGGAATTGCGTCATGTCGGGGTTCCTGATCGCATCCGCGCCAGGATCGGAGAACATGTTCCCCGCCTCGTCCTCGTAAGGCACGAGATAGCCCGTGGTTGACGGATTGAGAACCAAGATCCGCTGTTCCATTTTGCCGCGTGTCAGCAGGTAGGATGCACGCCCGAGATAGTCGTTCATCACCGTGTATTCGTCCCACCAGGGTTCGCGCCAGTCGAAGGATTGCGGATGATCGCGCTTGCGCGCTCCTGCGATGGTGGCATAAGTCAGGTGTTGATTGATGAAATTGACGCCGTTGACGAGTACCCAGTCGCCCATCCGCTTGTAATCCTCAAATGTGGAATCCCAGCCGCCCGCGCCATAGAGTTCGCACAGGGCACGCTCCTTGCCAAATTGGTTGACGGCGCTGCGCAGTTCGCGGATGGTGAGCGCCAGGGCGTGAGAGGGCGTCTCGCGCAGGTAATTCGAGAGCAGCATGTCGATGGCGGGCCACTGATGGAATTCGTAGTTCGCCTGCATGGAAGGTGACGTATTTTGGCCAACATGCGGCCATTGATGCTCGAGATAGTGGCCCGTCCAGTTGATCCCATGCTCCGCACACCATGTTCCATTCGCTTCAATCCAGTTCTGCGTCCACAGTTCGTGAATCGTGCGATAGTAGTCAAAGCGCACTTTCACCGCCGGATGGTCGAAGTCGCCCTCCACGTCCCGGAAGATGCAGGGCAGATTATTCAGAAGGCTGTAGCCGTTGATCCGCCGAAACTCGTTTGCAAACCAGTTCGAGAACGGCAGCGCGGGCTTTCCGGATCCATACACCCCGCCGGAGCCCACATAGGGCTCGTCCGTGAAGATCGCGGGAACCGCGTCCCCGAAATCCGTACCGAAGTTGGCATAATACTTCTCGTAGGTCGCTTCGATGAACTTTTTCTGTCCTTCAGGACGCATGAGGTCGATATAGCCAAACCCGGCCAGCCAGCCGGTCGTCGACGCCTTCGCGCGCACCGCGAGGAACAGCTCACCCTGCCAGTCATCGGGATTCGTTCCCGCGAGATTGCGCGTGATTTTCAACGTTCCGTTGTCCGATTCACATTGGAATGCCGCAATGATCTCGTCGCGCATGTCCTTGCGTTTTTCGGCATCGACGATTTCATATGCGATGCCCTCCGCCAGGCAATCCGGAAGCGCGGCCGAAACCTCGCCGCCCGCAAAGCCCGACGGATAGGAATTCTCGTCGTAAATGTAGAGCTTCATGCCGTGCTTTTTCGCCGTCTGGAGGGCATGCGCCCAGCGTGCGAACCAATCGTCATCCAGATATCCGGAAATGAGTCCCGGGCGCGGATGGACAAATGCGCCGCCGAAGCCGTGTTGGGAAAGTTCCGCGAGTTGCTCGTCGATTTCTGCGTCCGTCATCTCGTCATTCCAAACCCACAGGGGGGCGGGCTTGAAAAGCGCGGGCGGGTTTTGGAAGCCCTTTTTGATCTGATCCATCGTTACGCCTCCCTTTTCGTGCCGACCCGGCAAAATTCGATGCCCACGAGGTCGGCGACCTTTTCAAACAGCGCCGCGTTGTGTCCAACGCTCATGGCGCAGTGGTGCGTGGGCGCGAGGCGGAACCAGGCGTCCATGTACTCGTCCAAATCCATGCCGAAGTCGACGTGTGTTTGCGTGTTGCCGATTTTGAGAATGGGGAACCGAAGCGCTTCGCCCTCGCTGACGATCATCCGAAGGCCGCCGTTTCTCGTCTGCGTGATGCCGAGCGTCGTGATCGGGCCGTTTGCCACCCGCGCCTCGACGGATACGCCGCTGCCGCGTTTCCCGTGGTACACGCCCATCCCGCGCAGCATGGGCTTGCCGTCCGCGATGGAAATGTGAAACGGGCCGTCGTGACCGAGAAGCATGGTGTTCGAAAGGTAGTCCATCGCCACGATCTCCGAGAAAGAGCCGCCCACGCCGAGCAGATCGGAGATTTTCATCGCCGCACAGGTCTTCATGTCGCCCTCGCCCGCACAGGGAATGCCCTCCGCCGTCAACAGCGAGTGGCCGACGATGAATCCACCCTGAATCTGTTCGTATTGATTGCCGTCCGCGCCGTGGTAATAATAGGAAAGGGCGTCGAGCGCGAAGTCGTCCGTGAGTTTCTTTTGTGCGACTGCGATCCTGGCCGACCAGTCAAGCTGCTCTTCGGTGGGCTTTTTCGCGATGGGATCGGAGGGAGAATCGCCCGAGATTTCGAAAAATGCGGCGATTCGCTCTCGCATCCGTGCAACTTCCGTGTCCGTAACCCTTTCGAGCCGCGACGCAAGGTCGCACATTTCAAGAAGCTCCACGTGGATGCCAAGTTTTGCGGACAGGAGCGTGAAGTCGGAATACATGTCGAGCATGCCCGTGTAATTGCCGCCGAGGAAGCCAAACCGCGCGCTTTGAAGCGCCGCTTTGACACCTGCCGCACGCGCCCAGTTCTCGATCTCCTTCCACGCGCGCACGGCGCTTTCCATCTTGCTTGTTTTTTCGTCTGCCGCGGCGCCTGTTGGTGTTTCGGGAAGGCCGAGCAGTCCGTTCACACAGCGAAATGGAATGCCCGCGCGCTCGAACGCATTCGAGGCCTCCGGAACCGCGCAGCCTACGCATTGGGCGAGCCATTCGCCGGTTCCGGTCTTGTCATAGTTCATGCGCGGCGCGGGCTGGAGGTTTAGGACGACCACGGGCGCCTTGCAGATCTGGCTGACCGGAACGACGCAGCTGGATGTGAAATAGGTGGCGCTGTGGAGGAAGATGATGTCGACGTTCCTGGCATTCATAAATTCGCCCGCTTCGCGTGCCGTGTCGGGATCATCGACGATGCCGAAGTTGTGTACCTCGCCGAATGCCGAGAGCTTCTTTGCGATGAACGTGTTATAGCCCATAAGCCGCTCTTTCAGGCCTGCAAATTGATCCCAATATGCCCGAAGACCCGCGCTATACAGGCCGATTCTCGCCTTCCGCATAATGATTTCCTCCCATATGTTTTCTTATCATAAATATAACCCGCCGTTGACGAAGGGACAAGGCACGTTCTTGTCGAATCATAGTATGAAATTGCTGTTCATCGGAGCGTGTAGCATATGTTGGAATATGTGATGGATCTTTCGCCCACTTCCAAGACGTATATCCCGCCGGGGGATGCGGCGCGTGCCTTTCCCTTCCGTGTGACAGAGGCGGGTTACTTTGATGCGGGCGAAAACTATTTTACAAGGCGGGATTCAAAGGAACAGGCGCTTTTCATGCTGACCCACGCGGGACGCGGCGAGATCAAGTGGCAGAATCAAATGTGTACGCTCGAACCCGGATCGTGCGTTGCAATCAACTGCGGCCCTTTTCATGAATACCGCACAAAGCCAGGTGAACGCTGGGAATTTTCATGGCTGCACGTGGTGGGCGAGGGGCTGACGGGCTATCTTCCGGCGCTCATGGAACGGCTGACGCCCGTTTCCCTGCGTGCGCCGGATGCCGCGCGCGCATCGTTTGAGCGCGTGTTTCACTTTGCGCTGCGCCGGGACGTGGTTGCCATGGCGGAAATGTCGGATGCTGTTTCTACGGTCCTCACCGAGATGATGCGCGCCCTCGCATCCGGCGCCGAAACACCGATCGGTCGGGCGGACATTCGGCATCTTGCGGATTATATTAGACAAAATTGCGCACAGGATCTCTCTATGGCGGACTTTATGCGCGAGATTTCGCTCTCCCAATATCATCTGATCCGCATCTTTACCCGCCAGATGGGCATGCCACCCTACCGCTATCTGCATCTCTGCCGCATTACCGATGCCCAACGCCTCCTGCGTGCCACCGACCGTACCGTTGCAGAGATTGCCTTCCTCGTCGGCTATGCCGACCCCGTCAATTTCATCCGCCACTTCCGTGGCATCACAGGCACCACACCCGCGCGCTATCGGGCGGAGTCGACAAGCCTAACGCCGCCCGGTTAATCGGGTGCAATGACTTGACGGCGCAAAAAAGCCCGGAGGCACGCCGCCTCCGGGCTGTATATTAGTTTTCTCCGCCGAGTGCGACGGTCTTGTTGGGGCTTGAGCGGCCCTCGAGTTCGGGGAATCGCCTCTCCAGCGCAGCGATGGCGATCTCGACGTCCTCGTGTACTTCGTAGGGCGTGAATGCACCGACTGTTACCATGTCCTGTTCCCGCAGCGTCGCAAATGAGAACGTGATTCCGACGTAGGGCGAAACGCGTCCGGCAGCCATCGACTTGATGGTCATCACGGGTTTTTTCGCGTTTTCAATGATTCTGCGCACGCCCTCGATCTCCACCTGCATCATGAAGCCCATACAGTTGTATATTTGGATGTAAGTCTGCACGTCGTATTCGTTTTCGTCCGAGTAGACGATCAATTCGGGCATGTGCGCAGAAAGGCCCGGAATCATGCCGTGCTGACGGATCATGTCCAGATAATCCGGGAGCCGAACGATCTTGTGATCGAGCTTCGATACGAGTTGTTCGACCGAGGAGTGGTGCAGAAGGCAGAACTTTGCGCCGTTTTTCGCGCACTCTGCAATGGTCGCCTCGGCGGAAGTGCGTCCCTCGCGGGAGTCGCGCATGTCGACGATGGGCGTGTCGATCAGTGTGACCTTCTTGCCCGTCTCATCCTCGGCCATTTTGATGCCTTCGCGCAGTGGGGCGGAGCCGCCGAAGGGCGCCATCATGGCGTCTACGCCGTGGGAGAGATACGCCTTGACGATCTCGCGTGTTGCTTCGCTCGCGGAATTTCGCTCGCGGATGAGAGAATCAGCCGCTGCGCCGGTGTGACTGTAGCCGAGTATCCAGTTGGTCCCCATGAGCATGCGCGGGAGCGACACGCCCGCGACCTCGGTGCGCGGGAACATTTTCATATCCATAACCTCCGTGTCATTTCTGGGTGCATTATAGCACCTTCGCCAAGAGAACGCAACGTTGACATGCTCCCTGCCAGAGATTATAATGACATGCGGAGGAAAACATATGCGATTTTCGGAAATTATGGCCTCGGCAGAGGCGATCCTTTTTGTGTCGGGTGACCCGGTCAATGTCCGGGAGCTTGCGCATTCGATGAACCTGACCGCGTTCGAAATGGAATCGGCCCTCGATCAGATGGCGCAGGCGTACGAGGAAGCCGGGCATGGCATTCGGCTGAACCGCAACGGCGGGGAAGCTTACTTATCCATCAATCCCTCCTATGCAAACCGGGTTGAGGCATTCCTCCAGCCATTGAAGCGGCAGCCGCTTTCCCAGGCGGTTCTCGAAACGCTGTCGGTGATAGCATATCGCCAGCCGGCGACGAAGGCGGAGATGGAGGCCGTGCGCGGTGTGAAATGCGATTATTCCGTGCAGTTTCTCTTGAAGCGTGGGTTGATTGAAGAATGCGGACGGAGGGAGACGCTCGGCCGTCCCATCGAATATCGCACGACGGACAAGTTCCTCATGCATTTTGGGATCGAGGCGCTTACGCAGCTCCCCGACATCAATGAGCTCGAACCGGCCCGCTCCGAAGCGGATCAGGCGGCGCCCAAAGGCCCGTTCGAGGAGTAAGCCAAAAACGATCAGCGCCGTGTGGCTTTAAACCACGCGGCGCAGTTGCATGTTTTTTGTACGCTTCGTTACCAGCTCAGCCCACCGGACTGATATACGTCGCAGACAAGATTGCCGCCGTCGACGTACACATAGATGGCGAGCACGCCGCCGCCGGTATAACGGAACGAGAAGTCCGTTCCGGCGTTATAGTCGGTGACGATGGCGTCAGACGAATGGGCGACATACGACTGGGAATAGCGATCGCCATAGGTGGATTTTTCGACGATGGTGACGTCGTCAAGCTGCTTGACGGCGAGCCAGACGACGCTCGCGACCTGCGCCACGCCGCCGCCGACGACATTCACACCCCGACCGTTGAGGGCGGAGACATAACCGTATGCCTCGCTGCGCGGGCCGACAAGGTCGTTAAATGAGAATGTGTCGCCTGAGGAAAGCAGGACGCCCGAAACGCTGTCCGCGGCGCGGGTCACGTTGTTTTGAAGGCCAGCCGTGCCTGTGAGCGGGAAACTCGACTCTGCCACGAGGGTATATCCGTCGCCTTCTGTCCATGCGCCGCCGGAATCACCCACTGAGATCGTGCAATAGCAATAATTCTCATCGACCCACATGTAGATGGTCAGGTCGTCTTCGTAATTCTCAAACTGAAAATCCGTACCTGCAGAGTAATCGGTGACGATGGCAAGCGCGCCGTCGGACACGTAATCACCCGTGTAGCGGTCTCCGTAGGTGTCAACCTCGGTATACAAAATGCCAGGGATGTCGAGAAGGGCAAGATAGAGTGTCGTCGCGGCCTGCGCAACGCCGCCGCCGATGACGTTCACGCCGCGTCCGTTCACACCGCTGACATAGCCGTAGGCCTTGGTGCGCGGTCCGACGATGTCGTTGAAGGAGAATGAGCCGCCATAGGGAACGTATGTCCCATCGATGGCACTCACTGCGCGTGCAATGTTGCTCTTGACGCCTGCAGATGCGCCAAACATCGTCGTGTACTCGGTGTACGTCGCCCCGCTGTCGGCCTGTGCCGGGATGAAACAGGCCAAGAGCAGTACAGCGACGATCAGGGACAAAACCCTCTTCATCGAGACCCCTCCTTATGGTTAGTTTGCCTATTAGACGCGCCCTTCCGCGTTTTGTTCCACACGGTGCGGTTTATCGAGGTAGATTTCCTGGTAATTGCCTGTTTGCGAAACGCGAAGCCGCGCGTGCTTCACCATCTCGAGGACAGCCAAAAACATGGTGATGAGTTCGTCCTTCGTGCGTATATCCTCAAACAGCGCGGAAAACGCGCAACGCCCTGCGCGGACGCGCCGCGTAATGCGATGCATGCATTCGGCAACCGTAAATTGATCGCGCCTGATGTGCCGACGCACTTCCGGGCCCGTCTCGCTCTCTTCAAATCGCTTGACGACCCTGAGAAACGCATGCGAAAGCCGCTCAAGCGTCATTCCGGTCAGCTCGATCTCGGGTGGCGGAAGCGTGAACTCCTCGGGCAGCTTTGTCAAAAGCGCCTTTGCCTCCGCCTCAAGCTTTTGCATCTGGGCGGACGCTTCCTTGAAGCGCTTGTACTCCTGAAGTTGGATGACCAGCGCCTCCTCGGGCGTCAGTCCATCCTCATCCTCCGTGCGCGGCGGTTTGGGAAGCATCGCACGGGACTTGATTTCAATGAGCGTCGCCGCCATCTGCAAAAATTCGCTTGCGCTGTCCATATCCAGCGCACCAACCTGATCCATAAAGGTGAGATATTGCTCCGTAATCTCGGAGACGAAAATATCCTGAATGTCGATGCGGGCCTTGCCGATCAGCGTGAGAAGCAGATCGAGCGGCCCGTCAAACTGCTTGAGAGAGACGGAGTATGCCATCAGTAAATGCCCAGCGCCTGAAATACGAGTCCAAAAAGAGTGCCCGCCGCGTTGAATATGCCGTTTTGCACAAAGCTGATTGCCGTTGCAATGTAGCCAAAGAACACCAGGAACAGAAAGCCGATCGTTACAATCTGATTTATCTGGGGCGAGGAATAAAGCCTTGCGCGGGGAAACAGATCGTTGATCACATGGTGGCCGTCCAGCGGCGCGACGGGGATCAGGTTAAAGATTGCAAGCACGAGGTTCGTCAACACGAAGTACATCAGCATCTGATAGGCATAGCCCGCGATCTGCCCGAACGCGGGTGTGATCAGCGCCTGACTGAAATAGTATGGCTTCCTTAAAAAGAGGGTGATCGAACTCGCACTGTACGTCGTTCCCAGATTGGGAATGCGCGAGAGCGCGAATCCCGCGATGGCGTACATAATCGTACAGCTGATGGCAAACATGATCAGATTCGTTCCGATGCCCGCGAGGGAGACAAGGATGTCGTCGCGCCGATAGTTGCGGAAATTGCGCGGGTTGACGGGGACGGGCTTCGCCCAGCCCAAGCCGATGAAGATCATCATCAAAAGGCCAATGGGATCCAAATGCTTGAAGGGATTGAGCGTCATGCGGCCCATCATGCGCGCCGTCGGATCGCCGCAGTGGTTTGCCATCCATGCGTGGGCCGCTTCGTGCATTGAAATCGCTAAAAGGCGCCCAGGCATGGCGATCGCCAGAACCAGGAGCATTTGTAGGGGACTCGATAAATAAGAGCTGATATAATTGAACACAGGATCCTCCACAATCGATCTTGTTTTTTCCTATTATAACCGCAATTCGCCCCCTGTGCAAGCATCATTGATAAATCACCACATCCTGTGTCCCGCAGGCAGGAATACCGCCCGTCGTACAGAATATGATATGTTATGAATGTGTACGATTTTGACAGAACGATCTTCGACGGTGACAGCACGGTGCTTTTTATCCGGTATCTGGCCAAACACATGCCGACCCTCGCGCTGCGTGCGCCCCTGATTTTGGGGAACGGGTTGTTGTTCGTTTCCGGAATCCGAGACAAACGGGCGTTTAAGGAGCGCCTGTTCCAATCGCTCTTTTCGCCCGTCGATGATGTCTATGAACGGCTTGAAACTTTTTGGGATGCGTACGAATGTCGCATCAAGGATTTTTACAGAAAGACGCAAAAGCCGGATGACGTGGTGATTACCGCATCGCCCGTTGATGTCGTCAGACCCATGTGTGAACGGCTTGGCATCAAAACGGTGCTTGGTTCGCCCGTGGATCTGCGCACCGGTCTCTATTCCGGGAATAATTGCGACGGCAAGGAAAAGGTACGCCGTTTCCGCGAAATGTTCCCGACCGGGACTGTCGACGACTTCTATTCCGATTCCCACTCCGATGATCCCATGGCACGCGTTGCACGGCGCGCCTTTTTCGTGCGCGGCGATCAGATCGAGCCGTGGGCGTTTCGGTAGACGCACACGGTTAAAGCCAAAGCCTGTGACGCAACGTTATTTCCAAAAACAAACGCGAAAAGCGGCGGCGTGGGATTGGACCCCCGCGTCGCCGCATATGCTATTTTTTCCGCGCGGTGTGGGCAGCGTGCCTCGGCACTCCCCTGTCAACCGACCGCGCGCTTTGGATCATCCGAGAGTTCGAGGATATAATCGGCGGTGACATGATAAAGGCGCGCGAGGGCACAAATGACCTCGGGCGGGAGCATGCGCTTGCCGGCCTCATAATAGGCGTAGGTGCGCTGTGGGAAATTAATCAGAGAGCCGACGCGCGCCTGGGAGAGGCCGTTTTGTTCGCGCAGCTCGCGGATACGCGGGTAAATCAATGAGAACACCGTCCTTTCTCAAATGGCCGCGAGAAATGCACTGACTTCGCCCTTGATGAGGAGATGCCCGCGTTCATTGGGATGAATGCCGTCCACGGACATGATCTCCTCCAGCCGTCTTTCCTGTAAAAAGCACGTGCGGATGTCGAAAAGCTGGGTCCGCGTCCTGGCGGCAATTTCGCGCGCGGCGATATCGTACCTTTCCTGCCAGCGGTAGATGAACTCGACCGCACCGAGATACTTGAGTATGTTCTGGCGGTTCAGCCCGCGCGCAACCCATTCGAAATATCGCTGCGCGACGAGCGGGATCGGCGTGACGAGCACGGGAAGCATGCCGTGGGTGCGTGCCCGCGCGACCATTGTGGAAAGTGCCTTTTTAAAATCTGTAATAGACACCTTGGCGGGACAAAGCTCCAACTCCGGGTTTTCGGAAACGGCACGCCAATCGATATCGCAGTCGTTGCCGCCGAATTCGATCACGGCAACCGCGCCTTTTTCCATGCGTTCCTCGGTCATCAGTTCCTCGCCCATGGGGGCGGTACAGCCGATGCGCGCATAATTTTTGACGTCGATCCCCTGCGCGCGAATGAGGGATTCATAATTGTCGCGGCAGATCACATGCCGATGTCGCACCTCGTCGAACATCACGCTTTTTCCGATCGAGTCGCCCCATATGGATACTTCGCTGATTTTCATGTCGCGTCACCTCTTTTGTGCATAGTATATCCGAGCTGATCCGTTTTGTCTCCCTATTCATTGCCGTGCGCGCTCCACGCTTGCTTCCAGACGGCATTTTCCGCTCAGTAGATCAGACTTCGGTCTTTTCTATTCAGAGTAGAGCGAAATGCGGCGAAAAATCATGATTCAACCGTTGATTTTTGTTCGATTCCACATATAATAGAGTCATATGGTATCATCTATGGCGTGAAACGCAGGATGGAGATCAATGAGCGAAGCGGAATTCAGGCGATTGCTCGCGGACAATCTGACCTATTACAGAAAAAGGTGCGGCATGACGCAGGCCGAAATCGCCGCGCGCATCAATTACTCCGATAAATCAGTGTCGAAATGGGAACGTGCGGACGGAAGTCCGGATGTCTATGTGCTCCAATCGATTGCGGATATATACGGGATTGCGCTTGCGGACCTTTTTGCCGTGCGCGCAGCGGATGCGCCGCCGCAGGCGGAGCCATCAGATTCCACAGCCACTCCGCCGCGCCACAGTCCGTTTACCGTTTGCCTTGCGGTGGGTGGTGTATGGCTCATTGCGACGACCGCGTTCTCGGTCATCAACATGTTGCCGACCCCCATTGTCATGAGTTACCTTGCGTTCATCTACGCCATTCCGGCCTCGTTTGCGGTGATGGAGCTTTTCGCTGCCCTCTGGCGACTCCCTGTGATTCTCCATTTGTTGTTTTCGAGTGCGATCCTCTGGACGATCGCACTTAGCGTACACCTCTCGGTGACGGAGGTGGCGAACATCTATCTTCTTTATGTGATTGCCGCCGTCGCACAGCTTCTGGGCATCTTCGCGCTCGGCCTCTATTGGCAGATGATCCGCATGCCAAAGCGTGACTGGCACAAAAAGACTCGAAAGAAAAGGGGACAGGAGCCATCCTGAACGCCCATATAGAAAAGAACGCATTCCGGAATGAGACATTCGGATGTATTCTTTCCATTATAATAGGAAGACGGCCGGGCACCAAAGTGCCCGGCCGTCGAAATGTTCCTTCGGTTTAATATTCGAAGCTCCGATAGAAGAGCTGCTCGAAGGAGAAGTTCCAGCTGATGCCAACGCCGGCGCTCGGGACGTTCCCGATGTCGGAGTTGATGATGACGCACTGCTGCACGTTGATCAGCGGCTCAATCATGTAGAGGTGCTCGCCCATCCAAGTGGACAGCGTCGGGAGAACTTCATTCACAGCGGTCTCCGGATCGACAGTGAACAGGGAGTCAATCGCCAGGCGGAAGTCGCGGTAATCCTGTGGCGGCGCGAGGTATTCGGTGGAGCCATCCAGATCGCCGGACAGGCCGCCCTTGTCAACCCAATCCTGATACAGCGGTGCCCAGGAGCCGGTCAACCAGTCGCGATAGTGCCACAGCTGCGTGGAGTGTGCCCAGATCACGCGCATCGGAATTTCGTTGGCTTCCTGCGAGGTGGAAAGGAGCGTGGAATCGGTGGTGTAGACGGCGGCATTCAGGCCAATTTCGCCCCAGAATTCCACGAGCAGCTCGCAGACCGGGACGAGGTCGTTCGCCTCGGACGCATTCCAGATCTGCCACTGGAATTTCAGACCGGAAGGCGTTTCGCGGAAGCCGTCCTCATCGATGTCCATCATACCCATCTCGTCGAGCAGCGCGTTCGCCATTTTGGTGTCGCCGGTGCACGAGTAGGTGGGATTGATCTCGCCGAAGTTGGAATAGACAGTATCGAGAATCTCATTGGCATCAATCGCGTACATGAGTGCCTGGCGGAAGCGAACGTCGTTGACAACTTCCTGCCACGCCTGGGAGTCAGGATCGTCTTTCACGGAGCCGTCGACGTTCATGCCGTAGTTGATATTGGTGGCAATGTCCGTCGGGTTGACGTGCATCTGGGTGACGTATGCGGTAATGCCCGCCGCTTCTTCGTTCTCGCGGTACAGGGAAATGTTGTCAATCGTGGCGGACTCGCGGCCAAAGTCGGCTTCGCCCGTCATGTACTTGAGCTGAACCATTTCCATGTCCTCGACGAGGGTGGAAGTGAGATAGTCAATGTACGGAAGCTGTTGGCCATCCGGATCGACCTTATGATAGTAGGGATTGCGCGCCCATGTGGTCACGCCGTTTTCGGAACTCTGCATGATCCAGGGGTAGAGGATCGGCATATTCTGGTCAATTAAACCGGCGAAGTACACGCTCGTGAGCGCGTCGTTCGGATCGGTCAGCTCCCAGTTGGTCATGTCGGCCTGATTGAAGACGTAGCACCAAACGCCCTCTGCGGCGGGGTCATCATAACCCATCTGCGCCGCAAAGGGTTTGATGAACTCGTAATAGGCGTCCAGGGAGCCGTAAATTTCCTCTGCATAGTCCGGATGGAACTGCTTGAGGAAGTGCGCGGGCTTCAAAAGCTCTGTGTAACCCTTCCACCCTGCGATCGACAGGTGGACGGGGAAGCCACCGTAGCTCTCATTGAATGCGAGGGTGAATGTATAGTCGTCCACGATCGTGAAGGTCATGGGCGCGCCGTCTGCGCGGCCTCCGTCACGCATCCAGGAAGCGACGACGGGCACAAGCTCTTCATTAAACACGACGTGGTTGATGGCAAACTCGAAGTCCTCCATCGTTACTTCAACACCATCAGACCATTTAAGGCCCTTCCTGAGCGTGAAGGTGAACACGCTGTTGTCTTCATTCGCTGTGTAGGTTTCGACGATGTTCGGCGTGATGGTGCCGCTGTTGACCGATTCACAGGTCAGAAGTGCTTCATTGTTGCCGACAAAGCCGTCCGCATCCCAGTTGACGACCTTCGTGGCAAGGCGCAGGGTGCCGCCGTAGTTGCCGATTTCATAGTCGAGGTACTCGGGCAGAATCTCATCTACAATCTTGGGCACCTCGGGCAGACGCTCCTCCACCGAGGGCAGTTCGCCGCTTTCGACGGCTTCGTCGAGCATGGGAGACTGTGTGTAGGTTCCCTCCGCAGACGCCGTGAACGTGCAGACACTCACAAGCATCGCCAGGACAAGCAGCCAGGACAGTTTCTTCATGTGACTTCCTCCCTGTTATGATCTCCATTGCGCACGATCGCGCAAATAATGACGAACTTCATCCCTTACACATATTACCTGATTTTATTAACGAAATCAACATTAATTCGTTTTATAAACATAAATTCAGTATGCGGCACAAAATGGGATGATTAAAATTGTGGAAATCATATATGTTCGATCGTGGGAAAATATACGTCAAAATAATGGCGAGACACACTTGGGATAACGGAAAAACACAAAAAAAAGCGGATCGAGTATACTCGATCCGCCTTCCGGGGTCCGGGGGCAAAGCCCCCGGAGTTTGATTTAATGCTCGTCGGGATTGTTGTAGAACAGCTGCTCGAAGGAGAAGTTCCAGCTGATGCCAACGCCGCCGGACGGCACATTGCCGATGTCGGAGTTCAGAAGCACGCACTGCTGCACGTTGTCGAGCGGCTCGATGATCATGATGTGCTCGCTCATCCACTGCGCCAGCTGCGGGAGAACTTCGTTCACGGCCGTCACCGGGTCAACGGTGAATAGGGAGAAGATCGCAAGACGGAAGTCCTTGTAATCCTGCGGAGGCTCGAGGTAGGTCGCATCCGTCGGGAGCTGGCCGGACAGGCCGCCCTTGGCAACCCACTGATCCCACAGCGGGGAGTTGATGCCGATGCCCCAGTCCTGCGCGAACCAGAGGGGCGTGGAGTGGAACCAGATCACGCGCATCGGGATCTCGTTCGCGGGCTGCGCGGTGCCAAGGAGCGTGGAGTCGGTGGTGTAAACGGCAGCCTTCAGGCCGACATTGCCCCAGAACTCAACGAGGAGTTCGCAAACGGGGATGATATCGGAGCCTTCGGACGCGTTCCAGATCTGCCACTCGAACTTCAGGCCGGAGGGCGTCTCACGATAGCCGTCGTTGTCGATGTCCATCATGCCCATCTCGTCGAGAAGCGCGTTTGCCGCCTCGTCGTCGCCGGAGCAGTCATAGTAGGGGTTGCGATCGGCGAATCCCTTGTAGATGGAGTCGATGATCTCGTCTGCGTCGATGGCCTTCACAAGCGCCTGACGGAAGCGGAGATCGGTCGCGACTTCCTGCCACGCCTTGGAGGCATCGTCGTCCTTGATGGTGCCATCGGCGTTCATGCCGTAGTTCATGTTGATGCCGATGGAGGTGGGATGCACGTGCATGGAGGTCGTGTAGGCGGTGATGCCCGCGGACTCTTCATTCTCACGGTACAGGGAGATGTTGTCGATGGAGGCGGACTCACGCGCGAAATCGGCTTCGCCCGTCATGTACTTGAGCTGAACCATCTCCATGTCCTCGACGAGGGTGGAGGTGATGTAGTCGAAGTAGGGCAGCTGCTGGCCGTCCGCGTCGACTTTGTAGTAGTAGGGGTTGCGCGCCCATGTGGTGACGTTGTTTTCGGAAGACTGCATCACCCAGGGATAGAGAACCGGGAAGTTCTGGTCGATCAGGCCTGCGAAGAACACGCTGGTCAGCGCGTCGTTCGGGTCGGTGAGCTCCCAGTTGGTCATGTCGATCTGGTTGAACACGAACGTCCACACGCCTTCGGCGGTCGGATCGTCGTAACCCATCTGCGCCGCGAAGGGCTTGATGAACTCATAGAAGGCGTCCATGGAGCCGTGGCACTCTTCAGCAAAATCCGGATGGAACTGCTTGAGGAAGTGCGCGGGCTTCAGGATTTCGGTGTAGCCCTTCCAGCCGGCGATCGCCAGATGGACGGGGAATCCGCCGTACGCGGACTTGAAGGAAAGGGTGAAGGTCTGATCATCGACGACCGTGAAGGTGAACGGATCGCCGGCAGCGCTGCCGCCGTCGCGCATCCAGGCGCCAACGACCGGCACGAGCTCTTCGTTAAACACGAAGTTGTTGATGCCGAACTCGAAGTCTTCCATGGTCACTTCGACGCCGTCGGACCATTTGAGGCCCTTGCGGATTTTGAAGGTGAACACGGTGTTGTCTTCGTTTGCGGACCAGGACTCGACGACGTTTCCGGTGATGACATCCGAGTTAACGGACTCACAGGTCAGAATGGCTTCTTCCTGACCAACGAAACCGTCGGCATCCCAGTTGACGACCTTCGTCGCGAGACGGAGGGTGCCGCCGTAGTTGCCAACCTCAAGGTCCAAGTAGTCCGGGTGAATTTCATCCACGAGCTTGGGAACCTCGGGCAAGCGTTCTTCGACTGCGGGCAATTCGCCATTGGCGACCGCTTCGTCGAACATGGGGGCCTGCGAGTAGGATCCTTCCGCGGAAGCCGAGAACGCGCATGCGCTCACGAGCATCGCCAGGACAAGCAGCCAGGACAGTTTCTTCATTTTCCTACCTCCCTGTTTGTTACATTGCGCTTAACGCGCAAAACGTTTTAAGATGTGGTGTGCACTTATAATACTCCAAGACTTAAACTTTTTCAACACTATTTGTCGGTTTCGTGTTTTTTTCGGCATTATATCATAATTATAGTAGTTGTTTTTGTTAATATTGCTGTCCAAATGAGTGGAAAATACTTGTCATATATGTGTCACGCCCGCTTTTTGCGGCATATTGACGGATCATTCCATGCGAGTATAATAAAAAGACGGGAGTGTGATGGCATGAGATTGGACAAGGCGCTGACGAATCTGGGACTCACGCGCTCGCAGGCCAAAAAGGCCGTTCGGGACGGTCGCGCGCGCGTAGGCGATGCGGTTGTGCGCGACCCGGGCGCGGACGTCGCGATCGAGAATGTGATGCTCGACGGACAGACGGTGGGCGTGGTGGGCGATGTACATCTGATGCTTCATAAGCCTGCCGGATACATTACCGCCACGGAGGATGGGCGGCAGCGCACGGTCATGGAGCTTTTGCCGGACGAATACCGGCGCCTGGCGCTTGGCCCCATTGGGCGATTGGATCGGGACGTGACGGGGCTTTTGCTTTTGACTACCGATGGTCAACTTGCGCACCGGCTCATTTCCCCCAAGCGCAATGTCGAGAAGGTATACGAAGCAGAAATTGAAGGGAAAATGACCGAAGTGGAGGCGGATTTGATCCGTGCGGGCATTTCATTCAAGGATTTCAATGCCAAACCTGCGCGCGTGGAGATTCTCGCGCCAAGTCGGATTCGGCTCACGCTCACCGAGGGGAAATATCACGAGGTGAAACGCATCTGCCAAAAAGTCGGGCATCCGGTTCTTCGCCTGAAGCGATTGTCGATTGGCGGCGTGGTACTTGATCCGACGCTTTCGGAAGGCGAATGCCGGACATTGACGGGGGGCGAAATCGTGCATCTGTATGCGATCGCGGGGATGGAGGACGAATGATGAGCGAACATTATTATACCCAAAACCCGACATCCGGGCATGACGAGCGGGAATTTAGCGCCGAAATCGGCGGGCTGACGCTGCGATTTGCGACCGATGCAGGGGTGTTTTCAAAAGATGGTATCGACCGGGGCACGCGCGCGCTCGTTGAGGCGATGCCGTCCCTGTCGGGGCGCGCGCTCGATCTGGGCTGCGGCTGGGGCGCGGCGGGCATTCCGCTCGCCGTGAAAAACCCCGATTGCGCGTTTGTACTCACGGACATCAACGAGCGTGCGGCTGCGCTTGCTGCCCAAAATGCGCAGAGAAACGGCGCGCAAAACGTTTCGGTTGCGACGGGCGATGGATTCGAGGCCGTCGAGGGAAAGTTTTCCGCGATCTTTACCAATCCGCCCATCCGCGCGGGCAAACAGGTGATCTATGCCATGTTCAAGACCGCGCGGGACAGGCTTTTGCCGGGCGGCGCGCTCTTTCTTGTCATCAGAAAGCAACAGGGCGCGCCGTCGGCGTTGCAATTTCTGCGGGAAACGTTTTCGAATGCGGAGGTCATCGACCGCGCAGGCGGATTCTGGGTGATTCGGGCAGAGGTCTGACGCCCGCGCGTGCGCAACCGTTCCGGCCTCGGAAATTGTGCGGGCGGGGGTTGCACCAAAGGGAAGAGCAAAAAAATTGTCCCGGAGCCATGGCTCCGGGACGATTTTGCGCTCGCAGTCGTTATTTCATCGCGTCTGCGACTGCTTCGGGTAGCTGAGGTGTTTCGATGTAGCTTGCCAGTCCGTAGCGGGTAAGATGCCACGCGCCATCCGCGTCGATCTGGTAGGTGCGTATCTCATAATACCTGAGCCGTGCGTCCGCTATATATTCGAACATGTATCCGTTGCCGCCGTCGGTGAGATAGGCGTAGCCGTCGCCTTCTGCGCGCATCGCAAGCAGCGTTTCGACGGGGTCATAGCTATTCAAAAGATCGGACGGCATGAGGAAATAACCGGCTGCATATCCGCCCTGCTGTGTCATGACGACGTCGTCGGCGTTGGCCATAATCGTCATGTCTGGAAACATATACAGGCGCAAGCCTTCAAAATTGAGATCGATCTTCATATCAAGAACCATGCCATATGGGGTATCATACAGGTACGTATCGGACTGGAGCGTCTCGGTGCCATCCGCGTCGACATTGTAGGATTCCTGACGGATGGCCATACCCGTTGCGACGAGCGCAGGCTCGTCGTTGGCGGAGTCGATCATCCGTAAAAACCATATGGACGCGGGGTCTTCGGGATCGACGAAATCCGTATACCGCAATGTCGGATCGCCTAAAATGTCCGCCGCCGCAGGGGCTTCGGTCGCCTTAGATGCTTCGGCCGCCGCAGGGGCTTCGGTCATCTCGGGCGCCTGGGTTTGTTCGGGTGCGGGCGTCGCCTTGAGGCCGCCGCCGATGGGCAGGTTGCCTGCGAAGGCCGCCGGGGCCGCAAGCAGCAGGACGAGAATGAGTGCGGCGAGTTTTTTCATTTTGTGCCTCCTTTATGATTGGACAATGGGGTCGAAGCGGTCGAGCGCATCAGAAAACGCGGTCAAATAGAGGCAGGACGCGGCTGTGAGCCCATCACGGTCGGGTTCGGAGGCGTCGAAGATTCCGCAAACGGGATACCCCGCGCGCCGGGCGGTTTCGGCGGCATGCCGGGCATCCTCAAAGACCCATGTCGTCTCGCGCGCGGTGCCCATCAGGGTGCGCGCCGCGTCAAACAAAATGGGTTCGGCCTTTGTGGTATGAAGTTGTGTGCAGGTGAGAATGCCGTCGAACAGCGCGAGAATCCCAAGACGCGCAAACGCCACCTCTGCCTGTGCGCGGTCGGACGCCGTTGCAACGCACATCCGCACGCCGGCAGCGTGCAGCGCGGCGAGGAACGGTTTCACGCCCGGCTTGAGGGGCGCCGCATTCCGATAAAAATCATCCACGAGGCCGTTTAAACCCGCCTGAATCCGTGCGGGCGGCTCGTCGACGCCGAGGCCTTGCAGATAAGAGGCCGCTTCTGTCAGACTCATGCGCAACATCGCCTCGTCAACCTCCGGCGGTGGCGTCAGGCCCTTTTGCAGCATGAAATTGCGTCCAACGCTTGCCCATGCGGGCATAGAATCTAGAAGGGTGCCGTCCATGTCGAAGATTGCGCCGGAAATTCGGAATTTCTTCATAAAAACATTGTAAACGCGCGTGCACGCGCTGTCAAGGAAGTGGCCGATGAAAATAAAAATCCTGCCTTATTTCGGCCGTTCAGGCGCGGTGGAGCCTTCTACGAGTGTCTTTTGCATCCAGAGCACGTCCCGCCACTGACCGGCCTTGAAACCGATTTTTTCCATAATACCAATGCGGCGATAGCCAAATTTTTCGTGAAAAAAGACGGATTTGGGATTGGGATAGGTGATGCAGGCGATGAGATTGACATACCCCCTTTTCAGGAGCTTGTCCTCAAGCGCGCGATAAAGCGCGGAGCCGATTCCCGTGCGATGGAGGCCGTCCTTGACGTAGACCGAGGTTTCCGCCGACCAGTCGTATGCCGCGCGCGTGCGGAACTGTGATGCGTAGGCGTAACCGACGATTTCTCCGTCCAATTCCGCCACCAGGTAGGGATACTTGGCGAGCGTCTTTTTGATGCGACCCGCGAAGTCCTCCGCCGATGGAACCGCAACCTCGAATGTAATCACCGTGTCTATGACATAGGGTTGATAAATAGACAAAAGCGCTGGAGCATCTGCCTCCCGCGCTGTCCGGATCACAATATTTCCTGACATTGCCAGCTCTCCTTTGGTGTTTGATCAATTATACCACCGCTCGTGCCCGATTGCAGCCCGGAACCACGAATTTTAACGTCACTTCGCCCGCAGGTAGTCGGACGGTGCGTCGCCGGTGATCCGCTTGAACACCTTTAAAAAGCTTTTGTAATCCGCGTAGCCGACGCTGCGCGCGACATTTGCGAGACTGGTCGCGCCTTCGTCGAGCAATTCACACGCCCTTTTCACACGCAGCCCCTGTACGTATTCCGTGAGCGTCATGCCCGTCTGCTCCTTGAACACGCGGCTGAAATATTTGGGCGATAAGAAGGCCATCATGGCGAGTCGGTCGAGGGTGATCGGTTCCGCATAGTTTTTGCGGAGGTATTCGACGATGGCGTCGAACATGCAATCGCGTATGACGCGCTTTTCTGTCTTGATCTCTTCGCGCGCGCGCAGCTTGCGGAAGAGATATACGAGAACTTCGACCGCCCAGGAGCGGATTAACTCCTCAAAGCCGGGTTCGTGCCGTTCATATTCCTGAAGCATTTTGCAAAACAGTTCTAATACCCTTTCGTATTCCGTGCCCGCAAAATGGCAGGAAAGCGAGTGCGTAAACCCGTCGTTGCGGAATGTGCGCAAGAGCGCGTGCTCCGCCACGTTTGCGAATCCATGCGTCCCGATGAGCGACATGTCAAAAAATCCCGGCCGGAAAATGAGGTTATAGATGAAGAGCTTTGAGTCGAATTCCGCCATGTAATAATGAACGTCGTTATGATCCACCACGAATAGATCGCCCGGGCGCGCAAGCATCGGTATGCCGTTCAGGACGTGCCACCCGTGCCCGGCCTCGACAAAGGCGACCTCGATAAAATTGTGGCGATGCAGCTCCACTTCATTGAGATCGTGATGATAATTGACGATGACCTGCGTGTCCTTCACGATGCGATAGGTGTCAAATTGAAACAAATTGCCCTGCTGATTCACGAAATCACCCCCATTTCATCATACTGTAACCCATTGTACGAATATACCCTTTACATATATTATATATGTAAGTGGTGCCGATGTCAAAACATGAATTTCTCCGCCACATAAGGCGGCGATAATAAATAGGAGGGATCATGATGAAGAAACTTTCGCTCCTGATCGTTCTGGCCATGCTTCTCACGCTGACTGCGCAGGTATCAGCGGAGAGCGCCCAGTATGGTGAGGCCCCAATGCTCGCCGAAATGGTCGCTGCAGGAACGATTCCCGCGGTTGCCGATCGTCTGCCTGACGTTCCGAAAATCAGCGACGAGATTCTGGACGAGTACCTTACGCCTGAGATTGGGAATTACGGCGGAACGCTCCGCCTGATTACCCCCGATGTGAACTGGGATCCCGATTCCTTCATCGGTCAGAACGAGGCATTTTTAACCATGCGTTCGACCACCTCCGGCGAAATCACCCCCAACATCGTTGAGTCGTATGAGGCAAACGAGGACAACACCGTGTTCACCTTCAAGCTCCGCAAGGGCATGAAGTGGTCGGACGGCATGCCCGTGACGGTCGAGGACGTTGCCTTTACGGTCAACAACGTCATCTTCAACGAAGAATTGACGCCCGTCATCCCCGCGTGGCTGCGCGACGGCGGCTCACCCGACGGCGATCCTTTCGTTTTTGATGTGATCGACGACTACACCTTCACCTTCACCTTCAAAAAGAGCTACGGCGGCCTGGGTGTCGAACTCTCCGTGGGCGGCTGGAAGGGCTACACCGAGCTTCTCAAGCCCGCACACTATCTCAAGAAGTATCACATTGCCTATGCAGAGGAAGAGCACGGCTCTCTCGAGGCGTACTACGAGTTCATCAAGCCCTTTGCGGAGATCGTCGGCTACGATGATCCCACCGCGGAGAACGTATGGATGTTTGTGTATAACGCCCTTGATATGACCAACTGGGAGCTGACCGATCCCAACGACGCGCTCGCAACCATCAAGTTCCCGGGTCTTGTCGATGCCAACTTCCCCGTTCTGTACGGCTGGATGATGGAGTCTTCCGCCGACAACGTGACCACATGGGTGCGCAATCCCTACTACTTTAAGGTCGACGCGGCGGGCAATCAGCTCCCCTACATCGATCGCATCAGCTCCACCTACGTCGAGTCCATTGAGATTCAGCAGCTCGAGTACGTCGCCGGCAAGGCGGACTTCGCCCGCGAGAATGCGACGCTCGATAACATCTCCCTCTACCGCGAGGCGAAGGATGCGAACATCACGGCGTATGTCACGCCCATGCACGTCATTCCGACAGACATCCTCATCAACATGACCTACGGTCTCAATTCCGACGGCACCGTGAAGGACGATCCCGACTCGCAGGCGTGGCAGGAAGTCGTCAACGACATCCGCTTCCGCCAGGCGCTGATGTATGCGGTTGACGCCGAGGAAATCCTCGACTCCGTATACTCCAACCTCGGCAAGATCAATCCTTCGTACCAGTGCATCGGCGATACCGAAAAGGCCAATGCGCTCCTCGACGAGATGGGCATGATGGATATCGACAATGACGGCTATCGTGAAACGCCCTCGGGCCAGAAGTTCCAGTGGCAGATTTGGAATGCCAACGAAGCTTCCGATATCATCCCGGTCGTGGAGCTGGACGTCAACTTCTGGGGCGACTGTGGCCTGCATGTCATCGGCTATACCACTGACGGCACGCTCCTGTCCACTTCTCAGTCCGCCAACGAAGTTCCGATGCGCGTGATGTGGACAACGACCACCGCATTGTGGTATTATGACAGATATTGGTCCTTCAACAGCTGGGCGCCCCTTTGGAACGCGTGGAACAACGGCGGCGAAGGCGGCCTCGAGCCCCCGCAGAACGTCAAGGATTTCCTCGCGCTGGGCAGCAGTCTGTTCACCGTTGATCCCGCCACCGCAGTTGGTGAGGTCGTTCCCGCCATGGACGCCTGGATGAGCTCGAACCTCTACATCATTCAGCCGCTCATCGACGTCGAGCAGTGCCTCGTCATCAACTCCGACATCGGGAATGTCCCGACCGGCGGCTGCGGCATCAGCTGGAACTTCGAGTTCGAACAGATGTACTACATGGATTAAACCAACAAAGGCCAACATACTCTGTTATCCCCCGGGCGGGTTCGCCTGCCCGGGGGAGTTTTATTAAAGAAGGTGCCAAACATGCAAAACGTCGAGAGATTTGTTCGGTTTCTGTCGGGCGAAGAGGCCGACCGCGCGCCGATCATCGAGTGGGCCACCTGGTGGGATCAGACCAAAGAAAACTGGTTCCGGGAAGGCCTGCCGCGCATGGACAACGACCAGCTTTCCGCTTACTGGAAGCACGATACGCTCAAGCAGTTCTGGCTTCCGACGCTGGACGCCGGTTGCCCAAAGCCCGCGCATCACGGAGCGGGGCTCATCGAGGACGAGGCGGACTATGAAAAAATCCTGCCCCACATACTCAACGACAGTCTCCTCGAAAAAATTGAGGCGGCGATCGCGGATTTCGCGCGCGCACACGAAGGCGATGATGTCGTCTACTGGTTTAGTCTTGACGGTTTTTTCTGGTATCCGCGCAAGCTCTTCGGCATCGAAAATCACCTCTATGCGTTTTACGATGAACCGGAGCTCATGACGCGCATGAACTCAGATTTATGCGCATACCACAAGAAGTGCCTTGCAATCATCTATCGCTACATCAAACCCGCCTTCATGACATTCGGCGAGGATATGTCCTATAACCTCGGGCCGATGCTTTCGAAGGATATGTACGACGCGTTCATGCTGCCCTATTACCGGGAACTCGTCCCGATCATCAAGGCGCAGGGAACCCGCGTGCTCATCGACACGGACGGGCAGGTCGAGCCGCTCATTCCCTGGTTCCTCGAAGGCGGCATCGAAGGCATCCTCCCGCTCGAGCGCATGGCGGGCGTCGACGTGAACCGCATTCGCAAAAGTTATCCCGATCTCATTATGATCGGCGGCTTTGACAAGATGGTCATGAAAAACGGTGAAGCCGCCATGCGCAGGGAGTTTGAACGTATACTGCCCGCCATCCGCTCGGGACGCTATATTCCGAGCGTCGATCACCAGACCCCGCCGGATGTGTCGGTTGAGAATTATGTCATCTTCCGTCGGCTGCTCGGGGAATACGTGGAAAAGGCCGGACATGCGCAAGAAATGTCGCAGGCATCGGCGGGTGCGTAGTTATCCTCCACGCAATCATGGCTTGCATCAAACAGGTATCGATGTGTGAACGGCCCGGGATGAATCCCGGGCCGCCTTTCTATTAGGTTATCGTTGGAGCCTTCATGGCGAGCCGTTAAGCCCGAAGCGGAGAAGGGGTAAAAACGAGCGATTCATCTGCGCCGAATCGGTATGTCGAGCAGCAGGCCTTTCTTGCCAACGTGTCATAATCAATGTGATCGTCCAGATTTTCTTCAAGGTAGTCAATCGCGCTTTTCAAACATTCATGGAAATCCATATGCACTCCCTCCCTTCCTCCAAAGAATAACACGGCAAGAATGACTATAGTGTGCATTCTCTGCCCCATGTTGCCAAAAGATCAGTGCTCTTCGAGGGAGGCGCCACTTTTGTGAGACGTCGCATGGAAGGTCACATATTCATATTGCAGCTGGAATCCAAGCTTTTCCGCCATTCCGCGCGACGGCGGATTTTGCGCGTCCCAGTGCGGCGTGATGCCTCGTTTCACACAGTCGAGCAGCATCATCGCCGCGCAGGCCAGGCCCAATCCCTTTCTGCGGTGCGCTTCCTGTGTGGAAACATCTACTTCGACATGCCCACGGAAGGATAGATAGGAAGAGGCGGAGGCCACGATTTCATTTTCGAATCGCGCCACCGCTCCGGTGCCGACCCGGGCGAATTCCGCGAAGGAAGCGTAATGCGCACCTTGCGAAAACGGATGCGCAAAGAAGGCAGCCTCGTCAAATGCATCGATCCGATATGCCGGAGAAACGCCGATGCGATATGTACGGAGGCGCTCCCGATTTGGCACGAAGTCATGCATCTGGTACCGGACGGCACTCTGAAATTCGCTTTTTCGCGCGGTGAGCGCGTCCAGCCAATCTTCCGAAAGACAGATGAATGCCCGGTTCTTCCAGCGTTCGGTAAGGGCGCCCAGCCATTCGTCGCGCAGCGTTCCCGCCAGATAGATAAATCCGGCCTCGTATATGCATCCTCCGTCGTAGGGATACGCCTTTCCAAATGCGCCGTTTTTGCATGCCCGCAGCAAAAGAGGTTCACCCGCACGTTCGATGTTCATTGATGTCCTTTCGCGCTCAGTCCGCTTCCCCCTGATAGCTGGCGAAAGCGGGTCTTTTCAGGCGGTTCGCCTCTGCCCGCGTCAGCCGCTCGTCCGAGAGGAGAACGGACCCGGTTGCGTGCCGCAGCCGAATCGCCGGGCCAAGGGCGGTCTCGATTTCTTCCACGTCGATCTGTTCCCCGGCCATGTAAGGATACTTGCAGTTATACAGCACGTTCGCCTTCGCGCCCAGCGTTGGGAGGAGCGTCACCTCCGCATCCTTCAGCCCCGTCAGCTCGATGCGCCGCGCGGTATGAATGTCCACCGAGATCAGCTCGTGGCAGGAGACGACGGATTTCTCCGTCTGCCGGATGAACGCGCGGCACTCCTTGTGAAACGCGCGCGGCAGATGATAAACGCTCGCACCATTTTCAGGAATCGTCTCACAGCCCATTAGAAGCGGCGCGCCCAGCGGCGTTTCGAGTCGGATGCCCACCGTCGTATCCGGCACATATCCATTATACCACAGCGCGTTGTCGTGCCGCGAGATCGTGATGACCGGATTCTTTGCGGCGGCGAAGGGTTTTTCGTAGGAAATGACCCAGTTAAACCGCGCAAGGAGCGCGCGCATCAGAATTTCAACCGGGTACCACGCATCCGCCGGGTGCTCCCGGTGCATGTGCAGTCCATCGTTGCGCCCGCGCAGCCAGAGAAGGTTCCCGCCCTGCGCTGAGACACAGAGCGCGCGCCTGTTTCCGGCCTCGTCCGAAACGGTTGCGAGCACCTTGCTCCTCCCGGTCGCGACCGCCTCCATGCCGCCGTCCGAGAGAAGCGCGTCCACAAAGATGTGCTTCGGATAGAGGCAGGTGTCCGGTTCGAGCACTTCGCCCTCGATTTTCAGTTCGCCTGCAATCGGTTCTGCAACCGACAGTCCCAACGCGGCGCGCAGTTCCGGCTCGGCGTCGCGCACCGACCCGTATAAAATCAGCTTACCACCGCCTTCGACGTGCCGAAGGAGCGTTTCGCACCCGGCCATCGGAACGGGCGCGACCAAAATCGCCCCCGGGCATGCCTCAACATCCCCCATATCGACCACGCCGGCGAGCGGAAGTCCCGCGTTGAGTGCGCCGACCATGAACCGATCCTCAAAGTACGATTTTGCGAGGTTATGTCCGGCGCAGTAGGCGTCAAACGGGTAGGCCCAAACCAGGGGCGGAGCGGCATCCGGTGCGGATTCATACGCGGCGAGCAGGTGCGCCGTCGGTTCGAGCACGCACCTTTGCGGCATGCGTCCGAGGGTATCGTCGATCGTCAGGAGGGAGAGATTATCCGGCGTTCCGATTGCTCCGTCTTTGCCGATTCGGCAGAGGGAGAGCGGCAGGTAGATGTCGTGCGGCGCACCCTCGTATCGATCCATCCACGGGGAATTCATCCACCACGGGTCGTGGATGTAGAACCGGAATAGGAAGCCTTCGCCCCTTGGGAGCCGCGCGATGCGCGAGAGATAGCCGGCGATCTCGAGTCCGAAATTGCCGTCCAGCGCTGCCCACGGTGAGTTGGGCGGCGGCAGAAGATCGTAATTTCCGTCGTAGACGCCTGCGAGATCTACGCCGTCGGTCGCCATATCGAGTCCGACGGTCAGATTTGTTCCGCGCGTCTCGACGCGGCAACCGCATTCTTTCCGGAACAGCCGCCAAAAGGCGACGACGTTTTCGCGCCCCGCGTCGAGGTTCTCGGGGTGAAATTCCTTTCCGTCAAATGTCACACCCGTTGGCCGCCACGGCTCGCTTCCGAAGCCGAATCCGTTTGAGAGCCAGAGATAGTCAAAGCCCAAATCCGCTAAAAATGCCGTGCACTGCCGGCCGAAGAATGTCGCGACCGGCATGCCTTCCGGGATGCCGTTTGGAAACGCGGCATAGGCGTTCGGGTCGGCGTGAAAATGATGATAACAGCACACCAGTGCCTTTGTGCCGAACGCATCGCCCGCCAGGATCTCGGGATGCAATTTGTACTTAAAGGGCGACTCGGCAAATTCCGGGCCGGGATCGAACGGAATGCCCACCCGATCGGCGCCCGCACGCTTGAAGGCAGCCACAATTTCCCGCAGGTCGTGATACGTGAGATCCAGCGGTTGTTCGTCATACAGGTAATGCGCGGCGTGCAGGCCGCGGCCTTCGGGGTCGGTGATGGGATCGGCATCGCGTGAAATGCTCGCCGCGCCCGCGTACATCGCCCATTCGAGCCGATCATCGAGATTCCCCGTGTATGCCAATATTTCCGACCCGTCGGACACCCATAGGAGGACAGACGCCTGTTCCGCGTTGCGCAAAAGCGGTTCCCAGTCCCGAAAAACCTGCGCACAGACCGCGTCGAAATCTCGATTCCGGAAGGGCTTGAGGCTCATTTCGAGCGTGATATTTTTGCGTTTCTTCATTCATTTCTCTCTTTCCCAGTGCCGCAGCACCGCTCTTTTTGCCATTATAGAGGATTTCGCGTTTGATCCAAAGCAATGAAATGAGCGGGATTGCTCGATTGATTCGCACAAAATGAGCGGAACAGCACATGTTAACTTTCCTCTTCACTCTGATATGGATACCAAGTAGTAAATGTAATAAAATGAGGTTGGAACCGGAAGCTGCAATTTGAATACTTCCTTTGAATATAATACTATGGTATAATACGCGTGATTGGGGGAGGTTTGATGGGAAAGATTGAGGGCATCCTGATACAAAATTATGGGTCGTTGAAGTCTGTGAAACTGGGGAAACTTTTAAGCGACCAGTCTGGCAATGTGTTAGGCAACATGGTTACTATTATCGGGCCGAGCGGAACCGGTAAAAGCACCGTGGCTGACGCATTCGGATTTATTGCGGACTGTCTCAGAGATGGCGTTGAGGAAGCTTGCGATGCCAATAATCGCGGTGGCTTTGAGCAGCTTATTGCCCAAAACTCTTCCGATCCCATGCACTTTGAGATATACTATCGTGAAACAAGCAACACGCGACCGATCACATATGAATTAACCATTCGCAAGGACAAAAACAATCGTCCGTACGTATCGGAAGAAAGGCTCAGACAACGTGTTAAAAAGAGCGGGAGACCACTTTCGTTCCTATACCTTCAAAACGGCATTGGCTATGCATTTGAAGGGGCGGAAGGGGGACAGTTTGATGATGGTGCCATCAACGGAGAAAAAAAGGATGTCGCCATTACTGACAATCGAAAACTTGCCATAGCGACGTTGGGGGCGTTAAAGGAATATTCGCGTATCCAGCGTTTCCTCGAATTCTTGAAGAGTTGGTATCTCTGCTATTTTGCACCCGATTCCGCCCGGCATGTGCAGCAGGCCGCCCCCACTCCATATCTGAACAAGACGGGAAGCAACATTAACAACGTTGCGCAGTACATGTTTCGCGAAAACAAGGCAGAGTTTCGACGCATACTTGACGACATAAGAAGTAAACTTCCTGGAATCGAAAACATTGAACCCGATAAAATGCCGAATGGACAAATGGTTTTACGTTTTTGGGAAAAAGGTTTTCGAGATCCGTTTTATTCACCGCGTATGTCAGACGGTACCCTGAAGCTCTTCGCATATTATCTGCTCTTGCATGAGCGAACGCCACGCCAGCTTGTGTTTATTGAGGAACCGGAAAATGGGCTCTACCATCAGTATTTGGGCGATTTGGCGATGCAAATGCGCAAAGAGGTTGGTACGGGTTATTCAAAGCAAATATTTGTCACAACGCATAGCCCTTTTTTTGTCAATGCGTTATCTCCACAGGACGTGTGGGTCTTAAATAAAGAATCCGACGGTTTTTCTACAATCAAGCGCGCTTCCGAATATCCACATGTGCGCGAACTGTCCGAGCAGGATATACCGTTGGGAGATTTATGGTACAGTAGATATTTCGGTTAGGGGAGACGCGATGTATTTTTATTTCTTGATCGAAGACCAGTCTGGTGAAGTGCTTATCCGGCACATAATGGAAAAGTATAAGCGTGAGTTCCCGGAATTGATTTACGAGACGAAGTCATTCCGAGGAATCGGCGGAATTCCCAAGAATGTAATGGCGAACAAAGTTAAGACAAACAAGCTGTTGACTGATCTTCCTCAATATTTGCGTGGATTTGACAAGTCGCTTCAACTGGTACCGGACGCCTGCTTATTTATTGTTTTGGATAACGATGCAAATGATACGACACAATTCCGCACTGCCTTGGAAGAGATTGCCTGTGAATCTTTGTTGACACTAGATTATGTATTTTGCATTGCCGTTGAGGAAATCGAGGCATGGCTACTTGGCGATAAAACCGCGCTTGACGCCGCATATCCTGACCGACATGGCAGAATAATCAGTGTGCTATCGCAATATAGACAGGACAGCATATGTGGAACATGGGAAAAACTTGCGGATATTGTTATAAAGGGTGGATATGACAAATACAGAAAAACAAATCCATCCTTTGTGCAAACGGGCAAACACAAGAAGGAATGGGCTGAGCAAATTGGCGCACAGATGGATATACGAAGAAATGCGTCGCCGAGTTTTAATAATATGATTAGTGCGCTTGATATGCGCGTGATGAGAGCACGATAAATGAATTCCAGGCGAACAAATCCTCGAATAAGTTGTTTGGGGGTTTGTTCATTTTGCCCATCGAATAGCGATCCGTCGCGGCTATAGACCCCGCGCGCGATTTGTGATAAAATAGGTTATCATGTTTATCGGAGGGATCGCTCATGCCGCTCCAGTGCGTAACCGTCTCGCGCGAAGTCGTCCAGGGTGCGGGCCTGACTGGGGAATTCTACCTCGGTGACGCGACGGAGCTTCTTTCTGCGCTCAAGGAGAAGTACGCCGGGCAGGTGCAACTCGTCTATCTCGACCCGCCGTTTCTGACAGGTCAGACGTTTGAGATGCGTGTGCGCGTCGGCGAAGACGATTGGCGGCGCATGACTGGCTCGAAAAAGTCGCACGCGTTTGACGATCTTCAATCGCCCGAAGCGTATTATGCCATGCTCAAGACCGTGTTTGAGGCGGTGCACGTGCTTCTCTCGGATGAGGGCGCGTTGTTTGTGCACGTCGATTGGCGCGCGCATGCCCGGCTCCGCCTCATCCTTGATTCCATCTTTGGAGAAGACAATTTCGTCAATGAGATTATCTGGTCCTATAAGTCCGGCGGACGTTCCAAAAAAAGCTTCCCGAAAAAGCACGATGTCATTTTATTTTACAGAAAGTCGGGCGAACTGTTTTTTGACCTCGAGGCAGTGCTTGAGACGCGGAACGCGCCGCCCGGCAACCACATGAAAAAGCATGTCGACCCGGATGGGCGTGTTTATCGGTCGATCCGCTCGAACGGCAGAACGTATACCTATTACGACGATGCGCCCGCCGCGCCCACCGACGTGTGGGACGACATCAGTCATCTGCAGCAGCGTGACTATGAGCGCACGGGTTACGACACCCAGAAGCCCGTCAAGCTCCTGCGGCGCATTGTGCGATCCTGCTCGCGGGAAGGCGATTTGGTCATGGATCTGTTCGCGGGCTCGTGCACGTCGCTTGCGGCCGCGGCGGCGGATCGGCGCCGATTTGTGGGCGTCGATCAATGTCCATTGACGGTCAACATCGCGCGTAGGCGACTCGCGGACGCGAATACGCGCTTCTTCCTCGGGGGGAGTGCCTTTTGCGGCGCATGCGAGGCGACCGCCGCACCGGGCATCGGCCTCTATCACGTCTATCTGGATGATTTTACGCTCTGCGAGGACGTGCTTGAGACAAACGGCCTTGACGCGGTTGACAACTGGGCTGCAGGCTATGTGGACGGCGATCATTTCATTGCCCATGCCCATTTCGAGCGTTCACAGGCGCAACCCAAGCTGCAAAACGAGCTGCGCGTGCCCGTGTATGACCAACAACTCGCCATCCGCGTGGGTGATGTGGCGGGACGCAGCCACTATTTTTTGGTAGAGGCGCCTAAACTTAACAACAACGCGTTAAAATAGACGTATCTATATCCAAAGGAGGACTCCGACATGGCGAAGGTCACGATTCTGACCGAGCGGTGCAAGGGCTGCGGCCTGTGCGTCGAAGCCTGCCCGAAGGCGATCCTCGTGATCTCGGGCGAAATCAATGCGAAGGGCTATCACAGCGTGATGTGCGTGGACCAGTCAAAATGCATCGGCTGCGCGTCGTGCTACAATATGTGTCCCGACTGCGTGATCACGGTGGAAAGGTAGGTTCGGTCAATGAAGCGTCAGATGATGAAGGGCAACGAGGCCATTGCCGAGGCCGCTGTACAGGCGGGCTGCAAATATTTCTTCGGCTATCCCATTACCCCGCAAAATGAAATTCCGGAATACATGTCCGCCCGGCTCCCGGAGGTCGGCGGCGCGTTTGTACAGGCAGAGAGCGAAGTCGCGGCCATCAATATGGTTTACGGTGCGGCGGGCACGGGTGCACGGTCGATGACTTCTTCCTCGAGCCCGGGCATTTCCCTCAAGCAGGAGGGCATCAGCTATATCGTGGGCGCGGAACTTCCGTGCGTGATCGTGAACATCGTGCGCGGCGGCCCGGGCCTCGGTTCCATTCAGCCCGCCCAGTCGGACTATTATCAGTCCACGCGCGGCGGCGGACACGGCGATTATCGCATGCCCGTGTTTGCGCCCGCGAGTGTACAGGAGGCGGTCGAACTCACGCAGCACGCGTTTGACGTGGCGGACAAATACCGCACGCCCGCCATGGTTCTGGGTGACGGCATCATCGGGCAGATGATGGAGCCAGTCGCCATGCCGGATTATCAGATGCCGGCGCTTCCGCCCAAGGATTGGGCGGCGACCGGTTGGAAAAAGGGCACGCGCCCGCGCGCGCTCATCAATTCCCTGTATATCAAGCCAGACGCCTGTGAGGCGCACAACCTCAAGCTCCAGAAAAAATACGACGAAATCGCAGAAAAAGAAACCCTTTGCGAAACGCAGTTCATGGACGATGCGGAATACGCCGTCGTTGCCTACGGAACCACCGCGCGCATCGCGCTCACCGCCGTGCGCCGGGCGCGCGCCGAGGGGATCAAGGTCGGGATCATCCGCCCGATCACCGTTTGGCCGTTCCCAACCGACGTCATCGCCCAGGCCGCGACAGAATGCAAGGCCATCCTTGCGGTCGAGATGAGCCTCGGCCAGATGGTCGACGATGTGCGCCTTGCGGTGAACGGCGCGTGCCCCGTCCGCTTCCACGGCAGAACGGGCGGCGCAGTGCCGGGCGTGCGCGAAGTGTACGAGGAAATCAAGTCCATGAAGGAGGGGAGATAGCATGGCCGTATTCAAAAGGCCCGATCTTCTGACCGACGTGCCGATGCATTACTGCCCCGGCTGCACCCACGGCATCATCCACCGACTGGTGGCCGAGGCGTTGGGCGAACTGACAACCGCCGACAACGTGATCGGCGTTGCGCCCGTCGGCTGCGCGGTTTTTGCCTATGATTATTTCGACTGCGACATGTACGAAGCGGCCCACGGGCGCGCGCCGGCGGTTGCGACCGGCATCAAGCGTGTTTTGACGGACAAAGTCGTCTTCACCTATCAGGGCGACGGCGACCTCGCGTCCATCGGTGCGGCGGAGATCGTCCACGCGGCGACGCGCGGCGAGAACATCACCGTCATCTTCGTCAATAACGCGATCTATGGCATGACCGGCGGCCAGATGGCCCCGACCACGCTCATCGGTCAAAAAACCACCACTTCCCCGGCAGGCCGATCCGAAAAGGCCAACGGGAACCCCATCCGCGTGTCCGAGATGCTGGCGACTCTCGACGGGCCGAGCTACATCGCGCGGGTATCGACCCACGACGTGAAACACGTCCTGCAGGCAAAAAAGGCCATCAAAAAGGCATTCCAGAACCAGATTGAGGGCAAGGGCTTCACCATGGTCGAAGTGCTCTCCACCTGCCCCACCAACTGGGGCATGACGCCTGTCGAAGCGCTCAAGTGGCTCGAAACGAACATGATTGCGCGCTACCCACTCGGCGTGATGAAGGAGGTCTGAGAGATGGACATGCAGATGATCATCGCGGGCTTCGGCGGACAGGGCGTTTTGCTCATGGGACAGCTGATGGCCTATGCGGGTATGCTCGACGGACGCGAGGTTTCCTGGATGCCCGCCTATGGCCCGGAGATGCGCGGCGGCAGCGCGAATTGCTCGGTCGTCATTTCGGATTCCCCAGTCGGCAGCCCCCGGGTTGAGGATGCGGATGTGGTGATTGCGATGAATCGCCCGTCAATGGATCTTTTTGAGAAAAACGTGGTGCCCGGTGGCGTCATGCTCTATAATTCGTCGCTCATCGATGTCAAGCCGAAGAGGACGGACATCGCGTGCATCCCCGTACCTTGCAATGAAATTGCGGACGAGGTGGGCAATGCCCGCGTCGCCAACATGGTGATGCTCGGCGCGCTGCTCGAGCGGACGCACGCCTTCGACGTGGAACTTCTCGTAGAGGCGCTTCGTCACAAACTGGGCGCATCGAAGGAAAAGCTCATTCCCCTGAATCGGGAGGCCATGGCCAAGGGCATGGCGTCTGCCAAGGGCTAAACCAACTTCACCGCGGCGGGGGGTATTAATCCCGCGCGCCGACAAGCAAAAAAAGAACACCCCTCGGCAAGGGATTCTCAAGGAACGATGTTCCTTTGAGCAGGGGTCTCGGGACATATCGCGTCCCCGAGCGCATCCCTCTTTTGCATATGCTTCTCAATAACGGCGATATTGTGAAAATGCGCAAGGCGCATCCGTGCGGGAACGACCTTTGGAAGGTCGTGTACGTCGGCGCAGACATCAAGATCAAGTGCGAAAAATGCGCGCGGATCGTGATGCTTGATCGTCCGACGTTTGAAAAGCGCGTCAAAAAGATCGTGACCCCGGCGGAGGAAACCCCGTGAGGCGGATCCTCGGCTGGTTTCTCGCGCTCGCACTCGCGGTGGGCCTCGGACTGTTCACGCGGGAATACGTGTTCACACTGACGCGCGTGGCGGGCGATTCCATGGAAGGTACGCTCGAAATGGGCGACGTCGTGCTGGTGACGCGGTTTGATTATCTCAAAAATCCGCCCGGACGCTTCGACGTGGTACAGGTTGCCTTTCCGGGGCGAGACGGGAAATATCTCAAGCGCGTGATCGGGCTTCCCGGCGAAACGGTGGACATAATATCAGGCGTCGTGCATATAAACGGTATTGCGCTTGACGAGCCCTACGCGCGGCTTTCGCAAGACGATATTCACGCCGTTCTGGGTGCGGATGCGTACTTCGTGTTGGGGGATAACCGGCCTGAAAGCTACGACAGTCGGGAGGAGGACATGGGCGCCATCGGCGCCGACGCCTTTCTCGGCCGCGTGCGCGCCGTTGTCTGGCCGCTCAACCGATTTCAGTTTGGCATCAAGTAACAAAAGGGGAGCAGCGTTCATGGGCGAAGAAAAGCCGGACGCAAGAAAGCGTGCGATGAAGAATTTGCGCGAATGGATCGTTTCCATCGCGGTAGCGCTTCTGATCGTTTTTGTTGTGCGGACGTTTGTCTTCACCATCATCCGCGTGGACGGTCAATCAATGCAGCCCACGCTCTATAACAACGAGCGGCTGTTCGTCACGGTCATTGACGCCAGAATTTGGGGTCCGTCGCGCGGCGACATCGTGATCTGCAATTATCCGGGCCGCTATATGACCTACCTTTTTGGCATCCGATCGAAGACGTACTTTGTCAAACGCGTGGTCGCCGTCCCCGGTGATACCGTTTCCCGCAAGGATGGGATCACCTCCGTTACCAATGCGGACGCAGGAGAGGCGGTCGATCTGGATGCCGCATTTCAGGGCATCTATGGCGGCGACGACTACACATATACCCTTGCGCGCGGCGAATACTTCGTCGTGGGCGATAACCGCGGCAATTCCCATGACTCGCGCGATTGGAACGATTCGGATCCGTCGCGGGACGTCGGTCCGATCACAAAGGACATGATCGTGGGCCGCGTTCATGCAGTCATCTGGCCGCTGAATCGAATTCAGTTTGGCATCCAATAACAGAAGAGAGGGATCTTTCATGGACGAGGAAAAAAGGGACGTCACGGAACCGGAACTGCAGGCAGATGAAAAGGAACCGAAGGGCGGGAAACGCGCGCTGAAGGAGATCCGCGAATGGGTCGTTTCGCTCGCGGTGGCGCTGTTGGTTGTTTTCGTGCTCCGCTCGTTCGTCTTTACGATTATTCGCGTGGACGGCGCATCGATGCAGACCACGCTGCTCAACAACGAACGGCTTTTTGTCACGGTCTTTGATACCAAGCTTTGGGGTCCGGATCGGGGCGATATTGTGATTTGCAATTATCCCGGCCGCTATACCACGCACATCTTTCAGTTGAAGACGAAGACGTACTTCGTCAAGCGCGTCGTCGCCATTGCGGGCGATACCGTTTCGCGCAAGGACGGAATTACGTCCGTCACCTATGGCGATACCGGAGAAACCGTTGCGCTCGACGCCCAATTCAAGGGGAGCTATCGCGGCAACGACTACACATACACGCTCGCGGACGATGAGTATTTCGTCGTGGGCGATAACCGCGGCAATTCCCACGACTCCCGCGACTGGAACGATTCCGATCCCTCCGAAGACGTCGGCCCCATCACGGGCGATATGATCGTCGGCCACGTGCGTACGGTCATCTGGCCGCTTTCGGAAATTCGGAGCGTCGACTGAGCATATGAAGCGGCAAGCCAGGCGTGTGCTCGCGATCGTGGTCGTGATCGCGATGCTCTTTACGTTTGTTCTCACAATCGTGATATCGACCGCCCACGCGGAGGATATGCCCCGTGACCATTATACAATGGATGCGACATTCGACGCGGAAGGACAGGCGCTGCTCATCACGCAGCGCCTGTCCTATTCAAATCGCACGGGTGTGCACCTCGATCGCGTTTTGTTTTCCATCTATGCGAACCAGTTTCGGCGCGAATCGACCATCATGTATGAGTCGGCAGCCGCACTCCCGGCCGGCTATACGCCCGGCGGCGCGGCGTTCACTTCTGTGACCGTCAACGGCGTCGAAGCCGACTGGGGCGTACAGGGCGACGGCGAGATGTTTCTGCGCGTGGCGTGTGACCTTGCGCCCGGCGCGCAGGTGGAGTTCGGTTTCACCTACGCCGTGCTCCTGACCGAGAACGCGGGGTTTTTGGGCGTGGGAGACACGGACTGGCGGTTCAGCGGATTTTATCCCTGCGCATGCCTTTATCAAAATGGCATGTGGCAGGCGAACACGCCTGTGCAGCACGCACGCTATACGCTGACCGACGCGGCGGATTATACCGTTACGATTTCACTGCCGGATGAGTACCGATTGACCGCGACGGGCACAGCCTCGCGCCAAAAAAACGGCGACGGCACGTCAACATGGACGGTCGAGGCCGACGAGATCCGGGAATTTTCCATGTCGGTTGGGCGCGCGTGGCGCGTGTATTCCGGCAAGACGGATTCGGGCGTGACCGTCAACGTCTATACAAATGCCAGGCTCGACGGAAAATGGACCCTCGGTGTCGCGAAGGATACCATCGCCCTCTACGAGTCGTGGTTCGGCGCGTTCCCGGTGCAAATGATCAATCTGGTGCAGTCTGACTTTGCGCTTTCGCACCTCTCGTTTGCGGGCGAAATCTGGCTGTCATCCTCGCTTTTCTCGATTTCAAACCGCGCGGAACTGACCGATCAGCTTCGCTACACACTCGCGGAGCAGTACTTTGGGTTGGCGGTGTACGCCGATCCGCTTGCGGATGCCTGGATGTCGGTTAGCGTGTGCGAATACATCAAATATCTCGCCATCGAGGAGACCGACGGACATGATGCATTTTTGAAGCGCCTGAACGGGCGGGTGCGCGATGCATTGCAGGTCACGGTGCCGGGGGATCTCAACGTGACGACGGACGGGTTGCTCTTCACACAGGCGGAATTTGACGTCGTGGTGCGCGATCGGGGCGCCGCCGTCATGCACGAGCTGCGCAAACGAATTGGACGCGACGCCTTCCTCGCCTCGCTTGCCCGCTATTATGCCGACAACCGGGACAGCGAAATCGTCGTTGAGACCGATCTTGTCAAGGCCATTGATTCCGCCACAGGCGGCGACTATGAGGCGTATTTCACCGACGTTCTTTTTACCATCGGGGACTATGCGGACGGCTATCTCGACTGGTACGAGTAGCGGTTTCAGGCATAATACGAATTCATATTCTCCAATCGTCAAAAAAAATCACCCCGCCCGCAGGAACGCTGCCGGACGGGGTTTCTCTTTCGTAAAAACCTGTAAACGACCCTTACGCCTTGCCGTTGCAGCCGAGCACGTTCACGAGCTTGTGCTGCACCATCTTCTTGATGTTCTCGCGCGCGGGCTTGAGGTACTGGCGCGGGTCGAAGTGGGCGGGATTGTCGTTGAAGTACTTGCGGATGGAGCCGGTCATGGCGAGGCGCAGGTCGGAATCGATGTTGATCTTGCAAACGGCGCTGCGCGCGGCCTGACGGAGCATTTCCTCGGGGATGCCGATAGCATCGGGCATGTTGCCGCCGTTCTCGTTGATCATCTTGACGTACTCCGGCATAACGGAGGATGCGCCGTGCAGGACGATCGGGAAGCCGGGGAGGCGCTTGACGACCTCGTCGAGGATGTCAAAGCGAAGCTGCGGCTTCTGACCGGGCTTGAACTTATACGCGCCGTGGCTGGTGCCGATGGCGATGGCGAGGGAATCGACGCCCGTCTTGGTCGCAAATTCTTCGACTTCATCCGGACGGGTATAGGAAGCGTCTTCTGCAGACACGTTTACTGCGTCCTCAATGCCGGCCAGACGGCCAAGCTCGCCCTCAACCACGACGCCGTGGTCATGCGCGTACTCGACGACCTTCTTGGTCAGCTCGATGTTCTCCTTGAACGAGTGATGGGAACCGTCGATCATGACGGATGTGAAGCCACCGTCGATGCAGCTCTTGCAGAGCTCAAACGTATCGCCGTGGTCGAGGTGAACGCAGATGGGCAGGTCGAATCCCGCGCTCTCCTGCGCATCGATGATCGCAGCCTCGATCAGCTTCATGAGATATACATGCTTGGCATACTTGCGCGCGCCGGAAGAAACCTGAAGAATGAGGGGAGCCTTCTCTTCCATGGCTGCCTCGGTGATGCCCTGAATGATTTCCATGTTGTTTACGTTGAAAGCGCCGATTGCGTAACCGCCCTCGTAGGCTTTCTTGAACATCTCGGTGGAAGTGACAAGCGCCATAATGACACACTCCTTTATTTTGGCTTATTTAAATTATACCAGTCTGACTTGCTGAAATCAATCATGCAGGCATAAACATTCGTCATTTTAACCCAAAATGCCCTGTGTATTCACATGGCAATGCAGCCGATCGGATGTGCGCGCTTGCCCTGTCGAACGCTTCTTGGGTTTTTCGACGCGATTTGGCACCGTCCCTTTCGATGAAACACCGACCTGCGCACACGGCACAGATCGGTATTGTGATTTATATGTCCGTGTCCGGCGCTTCTGTCTCGCTGATCGGCGTGGATGTGACCGCGGCGCCTTCGTCAGTCGGAGCCGCGCTTGTCTCTTCTGTTGGCGTGGGCGTCGGTTCCGTCGTGGGTGTCGGCGTCGGCGTGGGCTCTAAAGTCGGCGTGGGCGAAGGGGTGGGCGTGGGCGTCGGCTCCAACGTGGGCGTCGGCGTCGGTGTGGGTTGCAATGTTGGCGTGGGCTCCGGCGTAGGTGCGGGTGCATATTCGTAGCTTCCGCGCGTCTGCGTGTAGAACTTCAGGTACCGCGTCGCCACATACCCAACTTTCGAGCCGGATTGCACTTTTGTCCACGTTTTCTTTTTGGAAAGGACGACGACCTTGGCGTTTTTCTTAAGCCTTTTTAGTGCCTTGGAGCTGAAGGACTTCGACTGGCGCAGGTAGGTGTAAGATCTGACATTCACCTTTGCCATCAGGACATCCGTGCTGGTCATATGCAGCTCGAATTCCTGATCTCCATACAACGCGACGAGATCCGCCGCCTCTGCAATCGCCGCCTGAAACGCGGACGCACTCATTTTGTCGTTTTGGGAAAGGTTGTGCGCACGATTATAAGCGTTGACCGCTGTCTTTGTCGCCGTGCCGAACGCGCCGTTTATCGCACCGTCGTAGTATTTGAGCGTCCGAAGCACCGCCTGCAAGAGCGAGACCTTTGCGCCGGACGTGCCCTCATAGAGCGTCGGGGTGATGTTGCCCATGGGCGCATCGTTCGCAAAAAGCGCATCCCGCGTCTTGTCATTTATAATGCCGGTGGCGGAAAGGCCGGCGGCCTTCTGGAACGACTTGACCGCATCGACGGTCAGCTGCCCGTAAACGCCGTCGGCGGACATGTCCGCAAAACCCAGACCGACGAGCCGCTGCTGGGCTTCTTTGACCTTCGCGCCGGTCGTGCCGCGTCCGAGATCGTTGGATCCGCCGATTGCGGCCCATTCATTATAGGATTGTCCACCGTCGATCGAAAAAGATCCCTTGAAAAGAAGTGAACGAATCGCGCTGTCGTATTTGCCGGAGCGATAGATTTTGACCTTTGTGCCCTGAAAGCAATTCTGCGCGATCCACTTCGCGTCGGCGATGCGCAGCCGGATGCAGCCGTGCGAGGCCTGCGAACCGATTGCGTCGACTGAAGAACGGATGACCGCGGAGTCTCGCTTTGCGCTGAATAGATAGGAGTGGAAAAGATATCCGCCCTTGATGCGCGAGGCATACTGCGCATAACAGTCGGAAAATGTGTACCACTTTTGGCGCTCGCTTGAACGGCTCTTGGCGGGCATGGTGAATGTGCCAATCGGCGTGGGCGTCGAAGGCTTGCCCGTGGAGCAGATCATCTGGCGCACAATCGTCATATCGCTTTGGCGGTAGACGGTCACGTATTGATTTGTAATGTCAATTTTGATGTAGTATGTGGCCTCCGCGGACGCAGATTGTTGAAGGGCGGGTGCCGCGCCGATGATGATCAGTATGAGTGCGATGACTGCGGCGAACTTGGAAACATGTTTCACGACATGTACCTCCGGCAAATGCTTTTCCTTATTCTACCAAATTATGGACGCCGAAGCAATCCGTTGGGCCACAGAATCGTAAAGTTTAACTGATAAAATTGCGGGGCGGATATTGCAATGGGATATGCGTTATGCTATAATAATCAGCGTTGACCCGCAAGAACCCCGGAAAACTGCATAAAACATGGAGAAGTCGCCTAGCTTGGTCGAGGGCGCGCGACTGGAAATCGCGTAGACGGCAAAACCGTCTCGAGGGTTCGAATCCCTCCTTCTCCGCCACAAAGGTACTCAGTCTTTGATACAAGGACTGGGTGCTTTTTCTGTGCATATTATGCGGCAATTGGCGTATATTCAGCGAATATTGCGAATAATGTGCATAAAATCGGCAATGCGGATGACTATTTTCTCTACGAACTCCCGATTAAGCACCTCTTACCAAGCGATTTTTCCTACTCTCGACGAGTTATCACAAGTCGGTGCACCCCCCTCAGAGGAAAAATTACCAAGTATAGGTATCGTTATAAGGTTCAAGCGACATAGCCTAGTCAAAAGCATGGGTATAATTTCGGCTTTCAGTAGGCTATTTTACTCGACTTCTTGCTTCGAGCTGAACCGGGTTTTCTTCCTTATTTTGCCGCCGTCGGTTTTATCAATATTACTTCTCTGTGCCTTTTCCGCTTGAACCGCAGCGAAAACTTCCTTTGAAATGATCGCGGGGTGATCAGACACGGAGATGTATCTTTCCCGTTGCCCTTCGTTGGAAGTCCTGCGGCGGTTCGGGAATCCCGCAGTGAAGGTCTTGAAAACTACGACGTCACCGGAGTATTTCTCATTGCTCAACATGACGTCGATGCTGCGTTTACACCACTTTTCCTTCCCGGTTGGAGATTTGACGCCCCTGTTTTCAAGTTCGCGCAGTATACTCAGCACGCTTTTTCCGTGTTGGTACAAGTCGTAAACCAATCGTACCACCGACGCTTCCGCATCGTCGATTTGTAAATTGCCTTCCCCATCAATACAATAGCCATAGCATTTTCTGGTGAACAGACTGGACGTCCCATTCTCCACTTTGCGAAGAATTCCCCAGCGGATGTTTTTGCCCTTTGCTTCGCTCTCGGCCTGCGCGACACCTTCCAAAATCGAGATCATGATTTGGCTGCTCGGATCTTTCGTGCTGATATCATCCTGATCAAACACAACCTCCACACGGCATGCGCGGAGTTCATTGATAGCGGCAAGCGTTTCAACAGTGTTTCTTCCGAACCGACTGATACTCTTTGTGAAGACGACATCTAGCTTGTGATCCCGGCAATCCGCGAGAAGTCTCTGAAACTCGTTGCGTCTGGCCACGTTAGCGCCGGATCTGATATCGAGATAGATGTCAGCGAGCGACCAATCCAACTTAGCCGCGACCAACCTTGTAAGATAGGATACCTGATTTGCGAGACTGTCCAGTTGCTCTTGGCTCTTCGTGCTGACGCGGCAGTATATGCCTACCCGATAATGA
>JAEZSP010000028.1 GCA_023421735.1 Bacillota bacterium
GCGATAATGAGGGCGTACAATCGTCCTGTTCCATAATATCCAGCAATTCAGACTGTAGCTCCAGTGGCAAATATGAAAGCTCAACGGCGGGATTAAAGGCAATTTTTTTATCGTCCACCATTTGGAGCAAGGGCGGGACAAGCTCCGTAAGGCGGATAAACCGCTGCACTTGACTTTTACTTTCTCCAGATTGTTCAGCGACAATATCTCTTGATTTCTTACCAATTAACTTGTGCCCAACTTGGGCACAAGTTAGATCTGACCGTTGCCCTTGTCGCGTTAAGGCTTCCAGCTTCATCTTATATGCCTTTGCCTTCTCACTGAAGCTTATAGTTTCACGTTGGATGTTACCGTCCACCACCAATATGGTAGCGGAATCGTCGTCGATCTCTCTGACAATAAGGGGAAGTGTATCATGGCCTGCCAGTGTGCTGGCCAGTTTGCGCCGGTGTCCCGAGAGCAGTTCATAGCCGCCATCTGCCCGTGGTCGTGCTAGACAGGGCGTATGGACACCAACGCGTAGAATGCTTTCTACCATGTCCATGAGTTCTGCATCTTTACGGACATGGTATGGATTGTTTGCAAAATCATGCACCTCTGAAATGGGTATGCTTAAGACTTGCTCGCCCTGCTGTTGCCGTTCCGCCTGTCGGCTTTCCTCGCTGCTGAACAGGTCATCGACTGATGTCAGCTTCATGTTTCTCACGTTGCTTGCCACCGTTTAATACCTCCTTCGTCAGAGCTTCATATGCCACAGCCGCCTTGCCATTCCGGTCATATGCGTAAATGCTTTTGCCTTCTGCACTCGTTTCCGCCGCTTTGATGGCAAGTGGGATTTCCGTTTTGAACACGCGCAGCTTGTCTCCATAGTCTCGCCGCAGCACAAAGGATATGTCCTTCGCAAAGTTGGTGCGCGTATCTACCATGGTCAGCAGCGCACCCTCGATTTTCAGATTGGGATTGATGTTGTGCTTTACACGACTTATGGTCTGCAGCAGCTGCTTCATTCCCTTAGCAGGGAGATAATGGGCCTGAACAGGGATAATAACGCTGTCAGCGGCAACAAGCGCGTTTACGGTGATCATACCAAGAGAGGGCATACAGTCGATGAGAATGAAATCGTAATCCTTTTTGACTCCGTTTAGATAATTCCGCAGTACGGTCTCTCGACTCATGGTATTCACCAGCGACACTTCCATTGCGGATAGCTCGATGTTGGTGGGCATGAGGTCAACGCCTTCCGCGTGGTGCAGGATGCCTTCGCCGGGTTTAATGGGCTCATCCATGATGATCTTTGTCATGATGGTGGCGAGAGTGACGGGCAGCTTGTCCGGTTCGTTCCAGCCGAGGCTGTCCGTTAGATTGCCCTGCGCGTCGGCGTCTACCAGCAGCACCTTCTTGCCTTGCCGCGCTAACCCGATGCCGAGGTTGACGGCAGTGGTTGTTTTGCCAACGCCGCCCTTTTGGTTGGCGAGAGCGATGATTTTGGTCATATTAGTTCCTCCTTCATAATCAAATGTCGTATTTTTCGCGACCATTTTGCAATATAAAAGCGCTATTCTGGACATGTAAATGGTAGCTATAACTCATACCGATTAAGTTGCTAATCGAAAGGAAAGGTGATTCAAATGGGAAGCAGAGCAGGTTATAATAAGAGCATGGGGCGTGATAACGTCTGGCTTGGGAAGGGGGTGCAAATGCCGGATGAACTTCGGTCTTTTATAAACCGATGGACTAAAAAAGCGGCGGAATATACCGATTACAAACCTTGCTGCCCGATAAAATACGCAGACATAGTATTCCAGTACAAAAACTTATGGTATGTCATTACTCCTGGATCAATTGGAATAAAAAAGGATATGTTCGGCGAGTATGGCTATTGTTGGGTATGCGAAATGTTTGAAGATCTCGCGGGAAAAATGGAGGCTGAACTTGTTGAATTGGGAGCCGAAGATGTTTTTTACGGGGGCATGATAGACTGAAGCACTTATCCAAGTGTCTCAAGCCCTTTTTCATAGAGCATCCGATTAACTTCTATTTGATCATATATCTCGTTCTCAATACAGTAGCGTATAACAACATCGAACATGTTCGCACCAGACAGTATATAGCCAGCCTTTTTTATAAGCACTTTTGAAGTTGGGTTATCCAGCTGGAGTGCTAAAGCAAGAGCAATGACGTTTTTCTTCTTGGGCTTGTAGTTTTTATTGCACCGTATTTTTGAAAAGAGCTTTCGGTCGATGTTAGCACGTTGGTAAACCTCAGTATCAGATAATCCGTGTTCGGTAATCAGGCGTAGTAGCATCTCCGAGAAGGACTCATTATTGTAGGTAATATTAACGTATTTTTCAAAGCTTTCTTTTTTCATGTTCAAACCCATTATTTTTTCTGCTTTCAACCAGCAGCAGTCAACTATTTATTTCCATTTAATAAGGCTGGCTAAAAGTACCTGGTTAGCTTTTCAAATATTGTCCTGACTGTATCACTTTCGCGTAACATCCTATCAAGGTCATAATTCATCGAATGGGCATCCTCGGAAGATAACAAATAAGGCTTAAGGTCGCTAAAGAATTCTTTTGCTATCTCCTTTGAGTATCCACGATTCTCCAAGTCTCTTTCCAGCGTGTCTTTAAACTTAAAAGCACCAATTTTAAGATCAGCGGATAGATGTAAGACATTGATCGGTTGTTTACTCCCTGGTATCGGGTACCTAATTACAAGATCTTTTTTACCACTTGTTGATATTAAATATCCTAGATCTTCTAGATCAGTTATAAAGTCGGCTAGACTATTTTCATTAGAATGGGGGTGAGTTATGTAAAACGTATTAAAGAAATCATCAATAGATGGTTTCTTTGAGTCCGGAGCTTTTTCAAGTGATA
>JAEZSP010000020.1 GCA_023421735.1 Bacillota bacterium
GTCGATACGCTTTTGGGATGGCGTAATAGCCTAATAAAAGCGCTGGAAGCCTGTTTACAGGTTTGTTTATCACTGCTTCGTAGTTCTTTATCGCTTCGCGATAGATCGTCCGGCTGATGCTCAGGGAATTTGCCGCCGCCGCTTCGTATGGTCCTCCGGACACTTGTGCGCGACCGTCTATATGAAGCCGCACCTGCCGAATGGCATTTGCCACGCTCTGTTTTGCCCTCGCCAATTCTCGGTGAACTGTGATAAACCAGATTATCAGCAGCCCTGCAGAACCAACCCCAACAAGAAGCCAGACAAACCAGACTGTCATAAATGGCCTCTCCTTTCCAAACTTATAAATGGGTACCCTCCATACTATCAGCATGAAATGGCGAATCGGATTTTGGTAATGTCCTATAAATTAATCGGTTTCGTATCCGTTGTTGGTCTAGGCCCTCCGGCATCGAAATGTCGCCGGAGGGTCGCAAACCATGTTTACGGCTCCATCAATTCTACGGTGATCTGCCCATTGACAGAGGTCATCACCGCAAAATCACTTTGGTATGTGTTGCCGAAGATATCGTTTATCTCGTACCGATAATAGTAGACGCCATCAAACAGGGTTGCTTCTTCCGCGATAACCGGGCCGCTGACAGTAAAGCCGCCGCCCACGAAGGAAGCATCGTCGCCGGTGGCGAGGTCGTAAGCTTCAAACGCAAACTCCACCAAATCGCCATCTTGCAGCTTCCTGACTTCGCGGCTGCTCATGCCGGATTCACTGTCAATACCGTCCCAAGTGCCAATAACTTCGTATTCGGCGCTATTGAGGTGGTAGAGCATACGCAGATTAGTGGACTGGCCGTTGACCTGCACAGGTACTGTGTAGAGTATATAATCGTCCGTAAAGCTTAGAGCCACCATCATGCACAGGTTATCATTGATAATTGTCCACGTATTTCTGTAGTTATCCTTGAACTGGCTCCCGTCTTCGTTTTGATTCACGTCGAAATCGCTGCCCAGATACCAAAGGGTATTGCTTTCATCATCCTGATAATATAGATCATAAGAAACGGTGCTGACGATTTGCGCGCCCTCGGTTACATCCAGGATGATAGAACCCTCCTCGCTCAGCGTGGTAGTAAATGAGCACGTAAACTCATCTGGATTCAATGCTTGGGCGGATTCTATTGTGTCAACGGACATTTGCTCTGCGGGGGGTGCTATCTCTTGAGTCAGGAACACGGGCTGGCTTATCACCACGCCTTCGGGTACCGTCCAATCGTACAGACCCTCCAAGAATCGCAAATACTCGCCGCTGGTTGCCGCAAGAGTGGCGTATTGATCCAGCTCACCCGGCATGACGGCCAAAGGCACATAGATAGACAGGCCGTTGCTCCGTTGCCGCCCTTCGCCTGCCACGTTGTAGGGGACTGCCGAAAAGAGAGCGCTGAGCAGCGCGTCGCCTGTATCACCGAGCACGCCTTCTGCGCATAAGGTTAGGTCACCTAGGTCAACCATGTTGGTGTAGCCTTCGCTATCGTTGTTTCCACCGTAATTTTCTGCCCTGACAATGGCTTGCGTAAATGGCTTCAGCTTCTCCGTAACGGAAGTGAAGCCCTTCATTTCAGCAGCCATCGCGTCAAAGGCTGAAATCAGCGCGGGAACCTGCGACAGATCGGTGACAGCCAAAGTGGCAAGGCTCTCGGTGCCGTCTGCCGCGCATTTGTCATAAAAGCTGTCGCAAATGGTTGTGCCTAGTGCGAGGCCATCTGCCGTTGGCGCTGCCGTAAGGGCGTTAAGCCATGCCGTATAGTCCCAGCCGGTGCCGGGCTCAAGCTCCTGCGAGGCCACCATGTAGCGGGCATAGGGCGTTAAGGCTGCCGCCGTTTCCATGGTGGACATGAGGCAGGCGTCAAAGCCCACCAGTTCAAACTGCGCCCCGGCCATGGATAGGCCTTGGGACAGCTCCTTGAGATTGAGCATATCGCCGTCATGAAGCTCGTCTACCGCAATGCCAGCCACGCTGCCGCCGCCGTGATCCCACATGACGCACATATATTTTTCTGCCGGGTAGGTTTCAACGCCCCATTGCAAGAAACTTCCCAGCGTTTGCGCCTCGCCCATGTTGGCCAAGGGCTGACTATCCAGCAGCTCGATGTTTTCGGAAACCACTTTCCATCTCTGTGTTTGGCTGGGGTCGATACCGTCGATGGCCCATTGCTGTGTGCCGCCGGTTTCGATAATAACGTTCACCTTATCTGAAACTGCAGCGTGTGTCATTTCCTCTATATTTATTGAGGCATATCCGCCGTTGGTTTCCAGATCGGTGCCGCAAAGATAGACAAGTATCGTCCATGTGTCGCCGTCTGGATTGCTGAGTGTGATGCCTTGGCTTTGTGCCAAAGCTGTTTGAATGGGGAGTTGCTCTTGTATGCCTGCGCTGCAACCGGCAAAGAGGGTCAGCATAAGCGCAATGGTCAATAAGAGATACAAAATTTTCTTCATGATTTCTCCTTGTTGTTTATCAATGATGTCTAAGCATATTTGTCAATGGCTCATGGTTCAAGCATAACAGTATTTATATATCAAAACCGTCCTGCGCATGAACGGTGGTGCTTTTTGTTGTAAACGGTCAAGAAGTAGTGCCACCAAGCAAGCTGCGTATGGTAGAATAGAAAATATCATGCACGAATAAACGGAGTGACCTAATATGCGTATTGCAATTTGTGATGATCATATAAAAGAGCTAAGTAAGCTCTCAAAGCTGCTGGGTGACTATCGGGAAAAAACCAAAGCGTGTTTTACTTACATCACCTATTCAGATAGTATTACGCTTCTGGAGGATGTGCGCAAAGGTGGTTTTGACTTTCTGCTTTTGGATGTGATGATGCCGCTGGTAAACGGAATGGAGACTGCGCATGAAGTCAGGGAGTTTGATGAAAACATCAAGATTGCGTTTTTGACATCTTCGCCGGATTTCGCCGTGGAAAGCTATTCCGTAGAGGCATTTGCCTACCTGTTGAAGCCTGCCACAGCAGATAATCTCTTTCCTGTTTTGGACAAGCTGTTCCGCATTGCTCAAAAACCGGAAGACAGTTTGTCCGTCAAATTTCAAAATGGCGTAGCAAACATACCGTTTTTCAGGCTTGCCTATGTCGAAGTCATGAACAGAGAGCTGTGCTTTCATTTGACGGATGGCAGTATAAGAGAACTGGTCGCGCCGCTTGCTGATTATGAAGGCGTCCTTTTACAAAGGCCGGAGTTTATTCGCGTACACAGAGCGTTTATCGTTAACCTTTGGCAAGTACAGGAGCTTCGATCTGCAGATGTCCTGACTTATACAGGCAGTGTCGTGCCGGTTTCCCGGCGGCTTTATGCACAAGTACGCAAGGCATATGTGGATCAGCTATTTGCGGAAAAGGGTGTTAAGTAATGACGGTCATTTTGGGATTGCTTGTGCTGCTATACGGAACTTTGCTCACAATCGGCTTTGCGGGTGGGTGCACCTCAAATAAGGAGCGCCGCGAGGTGGCAGTGTTGAGCGTTATCATTTTGACGATGCAAATACTCAGCTACTTCCTTTTTGGGCTTGAAAACACTAGAAAACTCTATCCGCTCATTTCCCATCTTCCGATTTTCCTTGTGTTGGTGTTTCGCTTCAAACGACCGTGGGGCGTTGCGCTGGCAAGCATTTTGACCGCATATTTCTGCTGTCAGCTGCCGCAGTGGATTGGGACGGTTACGCATCATCTGTTCGGCACTACGCTGGCTTATGCACTGGGTTATATACTTTCTTTGGTTCCGCTGTTTATTCTTCTTTGGCGGTATTTCGTCAAGGCAGCATATAGAGCAATGACCTATTCCAAACGGTCGTTGCTGTTGTTGGGCGGCCTTCCTTTACTCTATTACCTGTTTGACTATGCCACCGCCATATATACCGATGCTTTGTATACGGGCGTGCGGATGGTCACCGAATTCCTTCCCGCAGCGATGGCGTTTTTTTATGTGGCGTTTGTTTCAGCCTACCATCAGGAAGTTCAGCGACGCAACAGGCTGGAGACGGATAACGCTATACTCACAGTGCAATCTGAGCGGGCCAAAAACGAAATATTTGCGTTGCATCAGGTGCAGCAACAGACCTCGATTTACCGCCATGACATGCGCCATCACCTCTCTCTTCTGAGTAGCTATCTTGAAACCGGCGAGATCTCCATGGCGAGTGAGTACATACGACAGGCGCAAACCGATATAGACAAGATCGTACCAGTACGATACTGCGAGAACAACGCTGTTAATCTGATTCTGTCTTCTTTCGCTGCGAAAGCAAAGCAGCAGGATGTGGCCTTCAGCGCGGAAGTCAATATCCCCGCCGCCCTGTCGCTTTCGGAAACAGAGCTATGTGCGCTTCTGTCCAACGGATTGGATAATGCTGTTTACGCCGCTGCACAAATGGACGAGGATGCGCAACGAACGGTGCGCATCAACTGTCAGCCACATAAGGATAAGTTGCTCATTTATATCAGCAATCCATACCGGGGAACCGTCACAATGCGGGAGGGATTGCCGGAAAGCACCCAACCGCAGCATGGCTTTGGCGCTAAAAGCATCAGGATGATTACTGAAAAGCACAATGGCTACTGCGCGTTTGAAGCTGAGGATGGGCTGTTCACTTTAAAAGTCGTACTTCCGCTTTGATGGGAACAAAATGATAATCTTGCACAATTGTACAGATATATAGATAACCATAGTATGTGATGTATATAAGTAAAATCGTTTACATGGTAAAACACATCCCTAACATTAACATGATAAATATCTAGCGCAGCAGAACAAAGTTTTTATGATTATAACCATAAAAACTGTTGACTTTATGGGTATAAATCGGTATAGTTTGCGTATAATGGGAATGAGGTGATATCTATGATAAAACGTCCTCAGTATACAGAGCAAATAACACCATACATTGATGCTCCGCTGGTTAAAATATTAACCGGTGTAAGACGGTGCGGAAAATCCACGATACTGCTCCTGATTATGGACGAATTAAAAGCGCGCGGAATCTCTGAACAAAGCATTGTTCATTATAACTTTGATTCTTTGAAGTATGACGATATTAAAGACGCCAAAAGCCTATATAAAGAAGTCCAAAGCAACTTAAATACCAACGGAAAGACCTATCTCTTTCTGGATGAAGTTCAGGAAATCAAGGATTGGGAGAAAGCTGTAAACAGCTTTATGAACGATTTTGATGTAGACATCTATGTGACTGGTTCCAACTCGCGAATGATGTCTTCCGAAATATCTACGTATCTTACAGGGCGTTATATATCGTTTCGGGTATTTCCATTATCTTTTTCGGAATACCTGAGTTTCAAAGGAACCTATTCGCCCGTAGAATCCCCTCACTTAGAACTGGCTAACTATCTGATGATGGGAGGCTTTCCTGCATTACATCTGCGAGCCTATACGCAAAACGAAGCATATACAATCGTTCGCGATATATACAATTCCACTATATTTACAGATATCGTACAACGTAATCAGATTAGAAAAACTGATCAGCTTGAACGTATTGTGAAGTTCGTTTTTGATAACGTTGGCCGAACCTTTTCCGCTAACTCGATTTCTTCATATTTGAAGAGTCAGCACAGAAGTGTCGATATTGAGACGGTTTATAGCTATCTCTCCAAACTTGAAAATGCGTATATCATACACCGCTGCTCTCGGTACGATCTCCAAGGGAAAGAAATATTGAAAACTCAAGAAAAGTTTTATTTAGCCGATCCTGCTTTTAAATACAGCGTTCTCGGTTATTCGCCGACATCGGTTGCCGCGATGCTTGAAAATCTCGTGTACATAGAACTTTTACGGCGAGGCTATGGAGTCTATGTGGGCAAGCTTAACAATGCCGAAGTGGATTTTGTTGCACAAAAACAGAACGAGCGCTTATATATACAGGTTACAAAAGAGATAACCGAACAGTCAACGGAAATACGTGAATATGAGCGATTGCTTGGTATCCGAGATAATTATCCAAAGTATGTTCTTCGTACCGATGATTTTGCCGCAGGAAATTATGAGGGAATCAAGACGATGCACGTTGCAGATTTTCTGTTAAGTAGCGAATTTTGAGGATTACAATATACTGGCATATTGTCCCCCAGGCGGCATGCCTATAGTTCAAATATATACGCAGGAAGGCTAAAAGGCCTGTTTAAAGAGATATTTACGGCTCAACCTAGGTTAAGACATTCAAAAAAGCTTACACTTATACATGCTTTTAATTCAACGTGTAGTAAAAATGTAGTATTGAAGAGTTTTAACCCGGCTGAAACCGTAAAATCTGCTGAAACATACAGTATTTCTTGGCCTTTTCATCTTTCCAAATCATCTCGCTTTTTGGGCTTCTGCTTTGGTTGCTCTTCCGTTATTATAGGCCCAAAGGCGGCCATTTTCTCAAGGTGTGCGTTTAATGAGCTAATGGCTTCATCTTCTTTGAATTTGGTCAGATGGGTGTATACAGCTAATGTCATCTCAATATCAGCATGACCTAAAAAGCGCTGCGCAGATTTAATATCAACTCCTGCTTCATAGAGCATGGAGGCATAGGTGTGACGTAACATATGCGCCGTGATATTATCGATAGCTTGAACTTTTTCACGCGTCCGAGAAGCACTTCTTCCACCCGCGCTAATATTAAGATAATGTCGGTAGCTATTCCATGCACGACGAAATGCAGTTTCAGACATCAACTGCCCTTTAACATCAGGACAAACCAATGAATAATCATGTGACAACTCATTGAGAACATCTACGAGGAAATTGGGGATAGGAACTTCACGCGTCCCTGCTTTTGATTTTGGTTTTTTAATAAGAGGCTGATTTTTAATTGTCATGACTGACTTGTTGACCGACAATACTTTTTTATCAAGGTCAATATCATCCCAAGTCAGTGCCAGCACCTCTCCGCGGCGCAATCCACAATACATCATGATCATGACGGCAGGCCCCATTCGATGTCCTCGCCATGTCTGGCTGACAAGCGCTTTTTCTTCTTCTGTCAAGGCGCGACGTTCATTCGGTTCAATGGTCGGAACTTTAACAGTGGAAAATACATTTCTAACAACCAGATCGTTCTCCACGCCAATATTTAGAATGCGAACCGCTGTCTGCTTAGCTTTTTTCATCGTGCTGGTTGAAAGGCCATCCTTCGCCATATTGTTAATGATGCTTTGTAAATGGTAGGTTTTTAAATCCTTAAGCTTCATATGCCTCAGTGTTGGTAACAGATGTTTATTGATAACGCCTTCCTGTCGATAAAACCATTTCTCGTTTGCTGTTGGGTTATATTGTGTGAGCCATAAATCTGTTATTTCTCCAAAAGTCGTCTTATCCTCTGGGACGTATATGCCCTGATGGAGCTGCTGCGTAATCTCCGCTGCTTTTAACTCAAGCTCCTTTTTTGTCCTCGCATATATGGTTTTACGGATATATGTTCCATCCGCTTTTCTTCCAACAGTGATGTTCTTTTGATAAAACCCATCTGAGCGTTTGTTATTAGCCACGGCATGCCTCCTCAGTATGTTCGCATTTTTGCAGCCAGGTAAAAAACTTGTCCTTATTCACTACCCGGCGTTTTCCGATCACAATAACCGGCAGGGATTTATCATGCATTATGTTATAGGCAAACGCTCGCGAAATACCAAGCACATTCATAATGTCATTGGCATTAAGCATTAGGGGTAACTCTTCCATGCTTTTATATTGTTCACTCATCTTTATGACCTCCCAAGATATCTTTGAAAATAGCTGCTCTCATAAAAAGATAAAGCAGGACGCAATCATGGTTACAGACTGCGCCCTGCTAATATCAGTACTATTTCACAGCATCATGAACGGCAATTGGCTTTTACCTCATTGGAATCTCACCACCCCCTCAACGAGCGGGGTACACTCTGGGACCTAACCTCGACTATGCACAAGTATCATTATCCTTCCATATGGGTCATCGCCTAAGCCTGCCAGAGCTCATTTTGACAACAGTATTGATCGCTCACGCTATTTCGGTCATGGCGTACCTGTCATTCGGCTTTCCCTCCCCGGGCCATATGGAGAACGTATTCATTTTGCCTTTTATTCTTTTTTCAAGGATCATGGGAGAAAAAAACTGCCCCCATAATCTGAAAGGAAAAAAAGGCTGTCTTGATGCATGAAATTTTTAAATTCGCATAAATTTTTTTATCTCTCTTATGATTGAGGCATGCCGGCGTACTATTGTTGATTGATTAACGCAAAGAAACTCAGCGATTTCTCTTGTTGTCATCTCATCGTAATATAGCCATTTAATAAGCTGTTTGTCCGATTTCTTAAGCTTCGTTAATGTTTGCAGCATAAGTTCTATTAAAATCCCTTTTTCCGCCTCGTCCTCAACTGATGTCGGAGATGTTGCCGATAATATGTCAATTGGTAACCCATCACTTATCGCAATCTCATATGGTATATTTCTTCCTCTTTCTTGACGCTGGATATACTTTTTTCTCTCAAGTTCCGCATAGTACCGTGCGTATTCATCACCTGTAACAATAAACATAACTTCACCCACTCGGATTATTCCTTTCTCTCGTTGTTTTTTATATAGCTTGTTTTTCATTGAATAGACCTCCGATTGATTTGTTGTGGATAAATCAGAACGAAGGCTGGGGGAGCGCGTATGTACAAAGAGATGCCTTTCCCCAAAACAAAAAAGCCGCAGTTACTCTGCGACTTTTCGGTTAATGGTTATTTATTGGGGAAAGGCATAAAAAAAGCCCCGGCTATTTATTAGCCGAGGCTATGGCGATGCAAATCCCACTATAACCATTCTATTTATATTGACATACACATACAATTCGTTTCGAGTCCATCTTTGGTACCTTGTTGATACATCTTTGGTTCGTAAACAATTCACTTTAGGTTCACAGCTTGAGCTAAGTAGTCTCTTATTGGCGGGATTATATACCCCCACAAAATAACTCCAAATTGATTAATAGCCTCTTTCTTGCGTTTATAGTATTGAGTCCTTTCAATGCTGAGATTTTCAATAAGCTCCGTATCTGTATACTTAACCTTATTGATATACTGCTTATTCAATATATCAAAGTACAGTTGGCCTAAAACCGGATATTCGTGTAATTTAAGCAAAGCCTTATCAACAAGATCCACAAGGAATTTTGTCTCCGCAATGCTAAGCAATTTGCTTTCTGCTTTTTCTTTATCAATATCGCTATCGAAATCATATGAAAGATAATCGGCAAGTTCAGCAATTCTCCGACCCCCGAAATCATAGGCTTCAGCGCTCGCATCATACATAACCTCTTGTGTTCTCCATACAACATCGCGATATATTCGAAGCAGCAGTTTAGCTTTATGAAAAACCTCATTATTAAACTGCTTATCTCGATCAATTATCAGTGCAAGTTTTTTAATATGGATGTCTTCTTTCATAATGCGTGTCTCCTTGGAATTAACTAAACTCTGACGCTACCATGTTGATTTGCCCCATCTTCTTCTCAAATGCAATCATGCTTTTTGTATCATTAAAGAATGGAATAACCATTGTTTTACCGGTATCTGAATAATAAAACGCGGTATAAAGTTGTCCCTCTTCATCTGAATAAAGGGGTACCGGGCAATCAAAATCATAGACCGGTGTTAGTATTTTGTTATTGACGTTGATTGGCGAATAGCAATCTTTGGCTTGTTGTGTATGCTTCTTAATTTCTATTACGTTGCTCATTTTATTCTCCTTTATTTTATTATATCGAACATTTGTTCTCATATCAATATAAAATATATTCTGTACGAAAAAACGGACTTCTTTTATGGTGGGTAGGTCCTCAAGGGTTTCATGCTTTAAGACATAAGAATAAGTAAACACTATTTACTCCGAGTTCAGTAAGTGGGATTAATATCGATTTATAGGTAAATTTGTTGAAATAAATAACACTAATGGCTATAATGACATATGGGTATATTTATTTTTTTATTTACTATAAGGCAACAAATCTTCTCCTGCAAAGAACAGGGATTATGGAACTACAATAAAAGGCAACTTTGAGAATGCGGACGTGCTTAAAAAGCAACAAACCCTATAATACTGGAGCAATATATATTCTATGCTCTATATGCTTATAGTCTTTGCACGATAGAGTTTTTTGCAGTGAGGTGAATCGTGGCAACTGAAGTTCAAGTTGGCAAATATACGCTTGAGTCACTGACTACAGGGATGTACTCTGATCCTAAAATTGTTTATAGAGAGTACATTCAGAATAGCGTTGACTCTTTGGAAATCGCCGTTGAAAACAGCTTGATAGAAAAACAAAGTATGCGTATTGACATTATTGTCAGTGCGGAAAATTCATATATTTCGATACGAGATAACGGCACTGGTATCTCTAGCAGTGAAGCTAGAGCGACGCTGATGAACGTCGGTAACTCGAAAAAACGAAGTGCAAATAACCGTGGCTTCAGAGGTATTGGTCGCCTTGGCGGTATGAGCTACTGCGATACGCTGGTCTTCTCTACGTCGGCGGAGAACGAGCCAGTTAAAACAGTGGTGACCTTTAATTGTAAAAGACTGCGTCAGCTTTTAGTGCCAGGGCAGTATGAAGATCTGAGCTTATCTGCGGTTCTTGAGGAAATAACTACTGTAAAGATCGTTTCTGAGAAACATGAAAAGCACTATTTCCTCGTCGAGATGAAAGATGTCAGTGGTTTTTCGGATTTGCTCGACATTGATGCTATCAAGAGTTATATCTCGCAGGTTGCTCCATTACCCTATCAATCAAGGCACTTCATTTACATATCTCAGCTTAAAAAGTTCTTGAACCAAAATGGTTACGAAGACGAGGAATTCCCGATTTTTGTAGGAGAAGAAGAGTCTGATCTCGAGCCGGTATATAAACCCAATAAAAGTCGCTTCCGATCAGATAGGAGCAAAAAAACCGTCGATGAAATCACTAGTATCACTTACTTTGATGTCAAGGTTAGCGATGAGCTCTACGCCTTAGGCTGGTATGGAAACTGCGGCTGGTATGGTTTTCTTTCAGACCGTGAGTTATGTGGTTTCCGCGTTCGTAAAGGCAATATCCTTATCGGTGACAGCAAAACCATGAATGGGATTTTCCGCGAAGCCAGATTTAACGGATGGACGCAAGGCGAGATCTTTATTATGACGGACAAGCTAGTGCCAAATGCCAGACGTGATGATTTTGAGCAGAACGACGCATACAGAGAGCTGATCAGTGTACTTGGAGAAACTGTCGGCATCGATATCCCAAAAAAGATACGCGAGGCATCGACAACCAGGAATGATTCCTCGGTTAAAGTCCTGAAAGAGGTTGATAAAACAATTGCCAACGCAAGCAACGTCATGGCGGAGGGGTTCAACTCATCGGTTGATAAAGAGCAACTTGTTGAGGAATTGACCGAAACCGCTAAACGCCTAGATCGTACCGGCGTAAAGCCTGAGCTAAAGCCTCAAAAAGAAGAACTTCAAAAGAAAATAGAGGCCACGATTGAGGAGGTTTCTGAAAGTCAAAATTTCAAGTTAAATCAGATAAACTCTGCGGTCGACAAGAAGAGTAAGCAGATTTTAAGAACTGTAAGTGATATCCTTTCCAAAAAGCTTTCAAAATTCCTTGTTGACGAGATTATCCAAGAGATAATTAACACATTGAACGGAAAGTAGTTAATATATGGAATTATTCCCACCAGAGTTTCAACAGCTTGACCTTAATCGCTACGAAAAGGTTTTTGTGCGCCATACCAATAATGAAGAAGAGTTTGGTTTTCTACTGCTCAAAGTAAACCCTGCGATGCTGGTCGGGGAGTATCTCCATGTAGTTATTTCTACCCAAGGCGTCGTGTTTTGTAAATTCTTGCCACTAAACAATCCAAATATGTTCCCGATTTTTCTGGAATCGTATCTTTCGGGTATTATCGAGGCGTCAGTCACGACAATCGGTCAGAAGCTCGGGTCAAATAAGGCATTGCTCGAAAATGGCAAGCTAGCGGTAAGATTTGTTTTTATATGCGTTCTTCCGTCTTTGAACAAAAAAGACATCGATTTTACAAGGATGTCTCCAGCGGTGCGGGACTATGCCGAGCACTGCTGTATGTTCGCCGAAACATTTTCGGATTTACGTGGTGCTTATGCAGAAACCATAAACAGTTACTTGGCTTATCCCGCGTTGCCTAATTCCGAGAAGTGTATGGAAATTACAGAGTTAAACATCAACTCTATTCTCCATCGAATCGCTCCAGAATATACAGTCGTGCGTTTTGCTCTGAAAAACGATAACAATAGCACGCCCGGTGCCACTGAAGAATTACTGGTGGTCAGCGATGACGATACGGCAGCACGCGCCTTCAGGCTCGACACAGAGCAGATTAATATCGTAAACAAGGTTACCAAAGGTGACCAGCTGATTCTGGCTTGCGCAGGCAGCGGCAAGAGCGTTTTGTTAATTGCTAAGTGTTTTAAGGCGGCTAAAATGAATCCCGATAAGCGGTTCTTGATTACCTGCTTTAATAGAAATCTGCAATCGCTCTATACATGGTTTATTGAGAGGGCCGGGCTCACCGAACGAAACGTTGACTGCTTGACCTTCGATGGATTGTGCCGAAAGCTGATTCTAGCAAATAATATGTTTCTCCCTGGCGGCAAGGACGCGATTCCTGCTCGTCGAGGTGCAGCAATGAACGCCTTGCGTGACGGAAAAATTTCTGACCGTTACTATGGGATTTTCATCGATGAAGTGCAGATGTTCGAGACTACGTGGTACAAGTTCTGCTATAACCTTCTTGAAAATAAAGACAGTGAAGATCATATTTTTGTAGTTTGCGGTGACAAAACTCAGGAAATCAAACAGCGTCAGAGAAAACGAAAAGCTCCATGGCAAGCTGGTGATGGTTACCCCGTTTTCCGTGGAAGCAATAGAAACTTGCGCATAGAAAAGAATTTCCGCAACTGCGTAGAGATTAACGAGTATATCAACCGCTTCGCCCAAAATGCCCGAGACATAATTCAAGACCATATTCCTAACGAAGAATATGACCCTGATATATTCCTTAGAGGCAAAGCGTTCCGAAATGGCAATGGGGTAACGATTAAGCAGTTTGACGGCAACGCCTTAGATGAAGCGAGACATGCAGTTGAATCTATCAGATTCATCCATGACCACGAGCACGTCCCTTATGATGAAATTGCAGTCATTTTCTACAACCGTCAGTTTAAGCCTATGCATTATTATATAGAAGCTGCACTACTTGAGGCAATGGATCGAGCGCATATTCCATACGTCAAGCTATATAGCGGCGATGAAACGTGGGCTGGACGATATGGCGATGGTGGAGTTTCACTGATCACTTTTGAATCCGTACTCGGCCTCGATTTCCAAGCTGTCGTAGTTTGCGGAATCAAACCGCTGGGTGCTTTCGACAAGACTAAAAACTTACATACAGGTGTGGTATTAGAAGAAGAGCGTGCCGAAGACTTAAAGAAAAATATTAGCTCTCTCTACGTAGCCTGTACTCGAGCCAAAGATTATTTACACATCATTCTGTCTGAAACAAGCTTAAAATCGATTTTTAACAAGCTACTTACTGATTCGAATTAGAGGAGGTCCATAATATGAGCGCAGAGCTTATCCAATTTAATTCCGGCGACCATGTTCTGGGCGGTAAAAACATAACTGAAGCAATCTCATCCGACGGTGATGTCGTTTTCAACGAAAGCTACATCGTTGTCGGCGCTCTATTAGAGGGAGCGCACATTCACGCTACCTATGATCTGAGGGTACTAGGCAATATTAAAGCCGAGAATATTACTGTTAACGGCTCACTATTTGTGGACGGAGATATTGATGCTGATTCACTTGTCTGCCGCGGGACTTTTTTCTGTGCCGGAAAAGCCAGAATTAAAAAGATTGAATTTGGCAGCTATTCGGCTTCCGGTTCTTTGGTTAGCGAAGAGCTTCGCGTTTCCGGTGATTTATTTGTTCGCACAACCGTTGATACTAACACTTTGCTTGAAGCGGACGGTTTAGTGATTGCCGGTGAAGGAATAATGGGTGATGGTGAATTCAAGGCTAAGGCTGCTATCGCCAATGAATATTTTGAGTTTTCAGGTAAAAACAGCAGCAATGTATTTGAAATCTCTACGATGGACTTTTCGGACAAAACCGAGCAATCCGAACCGGTAGCCGTCAAGGGAACTATTGACCTCGATAGTATGGAAATCGGCACTGCGATAGAGAGTTTCAACAAAGTGCTTACCCGTAGCATTAATGAATGGACGGCACTCGAGGAGGATGAATTGGTTAAGGCTTTCCGCTCTACTGCAGCAGATTTGCCTGATTTGCATTCTGTCGATGACATTATTGATTTTATCGTTGAGCTTTCCTATAAACGTGAAATAAAGAATTTTAGGGATTATTTGTATATTCTCTTCGCTAAACACGTTTTTCCGGAGGAACTTGCAAAGTATGAAACACTTGAGCCGGTCCTCTCGGAAATGTTCAATGCGGCTTCGCTCAAACTTACCGAGCTCGAGTTTAAGGCTAAGAACATAGAAGACTTTGCACGTTCTATTTACATCCTAAGCAAATTTTACTGTAAATCTCCTATTAGCCTCGCAGATGGTGCAGATAAAATCTTTTCTTCAATTGGTCTCCGGTATTCTACCGTAGAGCACGCGTGGAGGACTTATAATGGATAAACTAAAAAAAGCAAGACAATTGTTATCGACAGACATTCTGCATAACTTTATCGGCAGAATTACTGGCTCAGGTCTAAGGCGAATTGTCGGTAGTAACCCGGAAAATGTACTTCTTGTTGGAAAACTGATGTCCGCAAAGGATTCTGACGGGGCTAACATCAATTCTTCAAAAACCTTTATTGAAAGTATTGGTACCGACTTTTACATAAGTGGAGCCGACCGTGACACCGCTTATATTAAGATTACTCCGCAAGGCGATTTTTATTATCGAGTCTATCCTTTACTCAAGGAACAACGTGAGGCGATGGTCCAAGAAATCAATGAGTCCAAAGGTAGTTTCAACTACACTGACTTTAGTGAGGTTATCGTTGATTTCGAAGAGAATCCAAAGCCTTTTGCGGACATCCAGCTTAAACTGATTCCAGTTTACAAAAAAGTTAGCTTGAGCTCTTTAAGCGCTCAAATCAGCTTTTGGCTTAAAGACATACTTGACGATAGTGGCGAGTGTGGCTTTGTCGGCGAGACTCATACTCTTAACTCGCAATTGAAAGACTTCTTACAAGATCTCCAAGCTGGTGTTAATGCCGACCCAGAGACGATGTTAAGGGTGGTAACGGAGTCGACCAAAGTTTCTGACCTTTACGATGAGAGAACTTTCGCATCTTTCTTACGGCAAAATGTTAATTCCAAGGTCGAGCAGCAAAATCAGAATTGGCAGATTTATTTTGATATTCAAGTGAAGAAAATCGGAACCGATTACCTTGTTTCGATATATCTCGTCAACAATTCTATCGTTCTCTACTCTAATGCACACCGCTCCCGCAAGGACGATAAATCCACAATAGAGACATTGTTTAACTCTGGAATGCGTGTTAATCTCGAAGGGGCTAAATTCTGCTCGATTGAGCTTGACTCCTTCGCTGACGACTATAAATATGACAAAACTCAATATGCACTCAGCAATAACTGCTCGGTAAAGTATTTCGAAGCGGAAAACGCTTTACAGACCAACCATCTCCCGCTCTACGAGCAGTATCGCCTTATCACTAATGATAGTCTTGCGGTGAAGTTCGCGGATCTAATTAATGACCCGATTAATACTCTCGAAGGCGTTCTTTCGAATATGCGAAATGAGTTTAAATCTTGGCTACGTTATCGTCAACAGAAAGAGCCTATACTTACTCCCGTTGGTAAAGAAAAGCTTCTGGGTGAAATTCGTGGCTTTGAGGATGAAATCTCAAACTTCGAACTCGGAATCAACGTGCTCAAAAACTACCCGCCAGTTCGCGAGAGCTTCATCCAGATGAATCAGGCTTTCTCGGCTTCTGCAAAAGGCTACTCAACTTGGCGTTTATTCCAGATAGTGTTTATCGTTTCTATGTTGCCAGATATCGTAGCCTGCGACCCAGATATGATGCCTGAAGAAGAAAAAGCGGAAACACATCTTTCTTCTATGGCTTTGCTGTATTTCCCGACCGGCGGTGGTAAAACAGAAGCCTTCTTGGGTGCGCTGGTGTTTAATCTTTTCTTCGATCGACATCGTGGAAAAAACTACGGCGTAACGAGCATTCTGCGTTATCCGCTCAGACTTCTCTCGGTTCAGCAAATTCAGCGTTTGGCTAACATTTTAGCGCAAGCTGAGCTGATACGCCGTGCTGACCCAACCATTGAAAAAACCGAGGGTTTCTCGCTGGGTTATTTTGTGGGCGACAATAACACGCCTAATAGCATGAGCGCAAAGGAGTACGCACAGTACCGGGAAATGACTCAACAACAACGAGACGAACATAGAATCTTGGATATATGTCCTTTCTGCGGCAAACCAACCGTTCATCTTACAGCCAACGAAGATATGGGGAGGCTTATTCATTACTGCGACAATCACGATTGCCCTTCGGGAGGTATTCTGCCGATTTATGTCGTTGACACAGAGATTTATAGGTTCTTGCCTAGTGCGATTATTAGCACAGTTGATAAATTTGCAATTATTGGCTGCAACGCGAATTTCCGTAATATTTTAAATGGTGCAGAATATAGATGCCCGCTCCACGGCTATACGTCCAAGCGGAAATGTATTGAACCGACCTGCAAGTGTGAAGTAGATAAATATGAGAAAGTCGTCATGTATGATCCTGCTCCGACATTATTCATTCAGGACGAATTGCACTTGCTCCGCGAGTCATTAGGCGCATATGCCGCACACTATGAGTCATTTATTGAGTATTTCATTAAGAATTTCTCAAAATCCAAGCGTGACCTCAAGGTGATCGGTGCAACTGCAACAATTTCTTCTTACCAAGAGCAGGTTTACCATTTGTATGGTCGCAATCCGATTCGATTCCCTTGCGAATCGCCTTACATAGATAAGAATTTTTATGCCAAAATTGATGATAACGATCTGCAACGTCAGATATTAGGCTATGCGCCATATGGCAAAGCAATTGTCTATAGCGTAGTTTACTCGTTGAAGTATATGCGAGAGGCTGTTCACGAGTATTATCATGCGCCGGAGAAGATCCTTGCTATCCCCGGCATCGGAATCGATACCATTGAGGAAGCCCTAGAAATCCTCAAAGATTATTGGATTTTCCTCGAATACAACAATGTCAAGCGCGACGGCAATAACGTAGATGGTGCGATCAAAACTCCGGTTAATGAAGAATTGAGCAGCGCGGGGATTATTCCATTCAAGACCCGTGCTATGACCGGAGATGAGTCCTTCCAAGATGTTCGTGAAGTTCTTGCTGATGTAGAAAACAATAAGGATGTCTATAATGGCGTGAACCTGATTACTGCGACTAACATGATTTCTCATGGCGTGGATGCCGACAGGTTTAATATCATGTTCTTCTACGGAATTCCTGGCAATATGTCCGAATACATTCAGGCCTATTCTCGTACCGGGCGCAAGCATACCAGTATTGTTGTCGACCTGATTCGCCCCAGCCGTGAAACCGACCGAAGTTATCTGAAGAATTTCACAAGTATCCATAAATACAAAGATCTGTTGGTTGAACCAGTACCAATTAACCGCTGGGCAACGAAGGCAGTTGATATCACATTGCCGGGCATTTTCACAGGCTTACTTTTCACAGTTTATGACCCCGAGCTGCAATACTCGACCGGAACGCTGTTTTTTATGAAGAATATACGAAAAGCCATTAAGGACAACTTGCTCTACAAAGAGACTATTAAGGAGCAACTTTACCGTGCCTATGGCTGCACGGAAGATGATGGCGCGACGCAAGACCTAGGCAACCAATACAGTCAGAAGATTTCCGATTTTGTCGACAATCTTTTTATCCAGATTGGGGATAGAAGCTGGAGCGACGAAAACATTTTTACAGGCTTCAGCCTAATGGGATACCGGATTATGAACAGTCTGCGGGATACGGATACTGCGCTAATTATCGAACTTGAATGATGGAGGGATTTAGCTTGAAATACCAGATGAAACGAGGGGTTTCCCAATCCTTATATAAGCATTTACCGGAGAGCTGGATCGACTTCCCGGTTCGTGGCGATGAACGTTATAACTATATAGCGCATGTTAAGCGTTGGAATAGCGAAAAGCTCGATAGCATTAACAAACGTCGCCTCATTCGCGTCGTGAATCAGGCCATAGAAGCCTTTGGTACCGTAGTTGGAGAAGGTGCATCGATAGACAATACGGTGGGCTATGGAACTGGGCTAACGGTCGAGAATTGCAATGTTCTCAATCCAAAGCATGACAGCGATGAACGTGGTATTGTTGCGGAACTTAGCCCTTTGACCTTCTATTGCCCCGAATGTCATCACGTCTACCAGTTTAAGGACGCTGATTCCTATCAACGGAATCGGAAGTGCCGTCGATGTCATGTTGAATTAAAGCAGTTCCGACAGATTTACTTCTGCAAATGCGGCTTTGCAACCGATAAACATCCGGTCTATTGCCGCAAGTGCAAATCAAATGAAAATATCACTTGGAGTGGAAAGCTGGGAGATTATAATTTCCGTTGCATAAAATGTGGCGAGAAAATCCCGATGTTCAAAATCTGTGATAGCTGCGGTACCAGATTAGCTCCTAAGATTGCTCTTGATCCCGCGCAGTATTTTGCTTACAGTCTAAGCTTAATTGACATTATTAATGAGAAAGTTGAGCGGTTCATAAGCGAAACAGGCCATGGCCCGTTTCTTACTGTAGCCTGTTGGCTAGGGATAATTACCCGCGATGAGCTAAATGAGGTAATTGAGAAAGGTATTATTTCGGACCCGGAATCTTTTCAGAAAAAGTATAAGGAAAGCTACGATATGTTTATTCTGGCGGGGCTCGACCATACCAGTGCGGATAACGCTGCAAAAACTATCGCTAACAAAGACTGTGGTAGCAATTACTTAAACATTGCTAATAAATTGCGCGGACAAATTTTCTCATCTCAGGAGAGCTTAACTAAAACCTCCGAAGCACTGTTAGAGTACATTTTCGTTAAAGAGCTTAAAGACCGCTCGTCTCTAAAAGACGCACAGTCGATTTCGCGCATGTTGAACACGAATGCCAACCCTGAAGAATTCGAGGTAATTGCGAAAAAGAGAGCCATTGCCGATGTTCAAGTCTGCGGAAGCATTCCATTTATTTCTTGCTCGTATGGCTATACCAGAGAAAAATCCGAGCCAGAAGAAGGTGTAGTGCTCCATGCATTCCGCGAGGAACATAACGGAATTAAGAACATCTATGCCGCAAAGCTCAACACCGAAGGCGTACTGTTTGAATTTGACCGCGTTAAGATACTCCAGTGGCTAGTCAAGAACGACTATGTTGCTTCTGACGATTTGCCTGATTTCAGCGACGAATCCGCCGTCAAGCTCTGGTTTGTGAACAATATTCGTCCGGAATTGGTGAAGCCTTTCTCCAAGATTGATCCGCAGAATGCGGCCACGTTCTATGTCTATAATCTAATTCACACACTTTCGCATCTGTTAATTCGGAGCGCGGCTGGAATGTGTGGTTTGGATAAGAACTCGATCTCTGAGTATATCCTGCCTTCGGTCCCGGCAGTTCTAGTTTATTGCCAAAACTCTCAAGGCTTCAATTTGGGAGCACTGTTTAATCTCTTTGAAGCCTATTTTGACAAGTGGATGAAAACGGCTTTCTCGAGTGCCCAGAAGTGTATCTTTGATCCGATTTGCATCGAGCGTTATAAAGCGTGTACTGGATGCTTGTTTCTGAATGAGGTTTCGTGCCAACATTTTAACCATGATTTGGATCGTGCGTTAGTTATTGGTTTCGTAGACCGTGCCTCCGGAACAAGACATTACGGTTTCTGGGAGGACTAGGTCATGGCTATTATGTATCCAACTGACATTGAAAACTACGATTATACTCCTTCGGAAAAATTTTTGTATGAAGAGTTTGAACGGAGACTTCCAGAGAAATACCACGTCTTTTATTCTGTACGCTGGTTTGAAACTGAGGATGGCAAGCGTATCGATAGTGAGAGTGATTTCATTATCTTTGACCCCTCCTTTGGCTATATTACTGTTGAAGTTAAAGGTGGTAAGGATATTATTCAGGACGGAGATGTCTGGTATCTCGTAGAAACGAAAAATGGCGAAGAGTCAACAAGAAAACTCAAATGTAGCCCATATACGCAAGCAGAAAAAAGTATGCGCCATTTTTACAAATACTTTCATGAAGAGTTTCATCAGTCGTTCAATGGTACTTATGGCTTTGCAGTAGCTTTCCCTTGGTATTCATCAGAGAAAATAATTAGTAGCGGTAGCCCACGCGAGGTTACGATTGATATGACGGATATCGATAATCTGCAGCAAAAAGTTAATGCGATTTTCCACTACTGGAAAAACAAACGAAACCTTGCAATTCCGTTTTCTTTTTCTCAGAGGCAACGCTTTATCTCGCTCATAAATAAGCGCATTTCTCTGTCTGCTGCAGCTGGGGCGTTAATTCCCATCCGCGCAAAGGAGTTTTCTAAAATTAACGCTATTCAGGACAGCATACTTGACGCGGTCTATAATTACCGCGAGCTTCGTTTCGTTGGCGGAGCCGGTACGGGCAAAACATTTATCGGCGCTAAAAAGGCCATCAGCGAAGCCAAAGGGGGCAAGAAAGTCCTGTTCACCTGTTGCAGTGCTGCCCTAACCGAATATGTTAAGCATGAAATATTGCATGATACGGACCAGATTACTTGCCTTAACTTCGAAGGGCTTATGCGCAAGCTATTTTCTACGTCCTATGAAGAAATAGTGACCGCTGGAAAAGGATTCTTTGACTCTATGGACGACATTCCAGATTCGGACAAATATAATTGCATCATTGTTGATGAAGCTCAAGATTACGATTTGGATATGGGCTTAACAATTCGGGCACTGCTGAAGCCGAATTATTCCTGCTTTTACGTGTTTTTTGATGAAAATCAAAATGTTTTTTCAAAAAACTTTGAGAATTCTTTTGCCATCGAATATCCGCCAATTATCTTGCGCTACAATATTCGAAACACCGGCAGAATATACGAGAACGCTATTAATCGCACCGGCCTTGGCAGAGAGACAGTTGCCAGCACCTTGCTTGGCATTGAGCCGGAATGCTTTGATTACAAGAATGCCGGTCAGTGCAAGAAAGCTCTCACTAATATCGTTAATCGGTTGACTCAGAAAGAGTTTGTTTCGCCAAAATCTATTGTCATTCTCTCAAATAAACCATACGAGAACTCTGTTTTGAAAGATGAAGAGCTTGTTGGGCAATTCGTGATCGACAAAGTCGAAAAAAAGAGTATAATGTCAGATGACGCGATTCGTTTCAGTACCGTTAAGAACTACAAGGGTATGGAAGCAGATATTGTTATATATCTTAATCATACCGAAGGGGCGAATTTAGCCACAGAGCAGCTCTGTGAATCTTACGTTGCGCTCACAAGACCGAGATACTATCTCTACGTCTTGAACGTGAGCGCATAGGTGGTGACCCATGTCAAACATTTTATTGATTGAACCTAATTATAAGTGTAAACAGCCGCCGCTTGGTCTTATGAAAATATCTTATTTTCATAAGAATGTTATGCATGACTATATTCGGTTTACTAAGGGTGAACTCCCGAAAGTGCTTGCCGGTACCAACTGGGACCACATCTATGTTACTACGCTGTTCACCTTTGAGTGGAAGGTAACGATTGAGGCTATCGAGTACGCAAAGACCTTGGTAAGCTCCTTAGACCAAATTACTGTCGGTGGCATAGCCGCAACTATGTTGCCGGAACAGATATACGAAGAAACCGGTATTCATCCTGTGTGCGGATTGTTGAACGAGCCAAGAAAGCTTGGGCTACTAGGGGATGAATGTATAGACCAGATTGTACCGGATTATTCTATGCTCGATGATATCGACTATGACTATCCTTTTAACGATGCCTATTTTTTAAGCGCAACCAAGGGTTGCGGCAATAAGTGCGGTTTTTGCGCTGTCCAGACCTTAGAGCCCACGTTTGTTCCTTATATTGACATCAAGGATAGAATGGCGGCGATTGATAAAGAATTCGGCCCGAAAAAAGACCTGATTCTGATGGATAATAACGTACTCCGCTCGCCTCGCTTCAATGAAATAATTGATGATATTATCGCTGCAGGTTTCGGCAAGGGTGCAACCTATCTTAATCCCAAAACAGGTAAGGTTGTTCAGCGTTACATAGACTTTAACCAAGGACTTGATGCCCTATTCTTAAACGATGCCAAAGCTAAGCGTTTGGGCGAGATTGCTCTACGACCGGCCAGAGTAGCCTTTGACCATATTGAAGACCGAGATATCTACGAGCGGGCGCTCCGGTTATGCGCCAAGTACGGCATTAATGAACTGTCCAACTACGTGTTGTATAACAGTGAGGATTTCGGCGGTAAAGGCAAAAAATATCGCGCTGATACACCTGAAGACCTCTATGAGCGCATGCGTATTACCCTTGACCTTAAAGATGAGCTAAATATTGGACGCCCTATTGAAGAGAAAATTGCTGCTTTCTCTTTCCCAATGCGCTATATCCCGTTATCGGCATATGAACGGGGCTATATTGGATCAATGTGGAACGCAAAGTACTTGCGCGCTGTTCAGCGGATGTTAGTTCCGACTCAAGGCAAAGGCGTCTGTAGCCGGAATTTCTTTGAGGCAGACTTCGGTAAGAGCGCTGAGGAATTTGTGCGCTTCCTCAGTATGCCGGAAAAACTTATTGCTAATCGAGGCAAGATAAGCAAGACTTCGCGTGGAAAAACAAAAGAAACTGAAGAGGAATATGCTATCAGAAAAAGTGAATGGGAGCGCGACCAAAAGAAGATAGCCATCTGGATTGATCTGTTTGATCAGCTTGGCCCAGAACATGAGGATTTCATCGACCTTATCGGAAGCAATGAATATCTCCCGGAAACTTTTCTTGGGATTAATTCATCTCTGCAACGCAAACTTTTCTTGCTCTATTTGACTACGCCTCGGCTGTTTGCCCTGCTTGGCAAAATTGATTCAAGCTCCCCAACATACAAGCTCGTTTATAACTTTGTAACTGAAGAGTGTCCATCTCTTTATCAAGATTTGCTCAACCTTCTGGCAAGAAACGAAGGCCAACAGATCTATATCTTCTCGAATTTCATCAGCTTCTTCGGCAAGGCAGGAGTAAAAGACCTTCTTGCTCAGATATCTGGTGCGGACTTTGCAGTTGATAAACAACTTGCTAAGTGGGATACCATTTGCAAAAAAAGCGGTGTCGAGTATATCGATTTTGAGTTGATTCGCGTTTACCGCCGCTATATCGATCTCGGTGCGCTTCCAGAGCAGGTGCACAAACTTGCTTACAACTATATTCTGTCTATGGATATGATTGAGCTAGCCGTATTTCTTAAGGATTATCAGGAAAGCTTCGAGCAAAAGCTGCTTTCCATAGTTGATTCGGAGAAGGGTGCGGAGATTCTGAGGAAAATAAGCAAATCTATATCTAACAACATTCAACTCAAGTTATATAATCTTTTGGAGGGGAACCAATGAGTGGAAACATAATTATAGGAAAACACACTCTGGAGTCCCTAACCTCCGGTATGTACTCTGACCCTTTTGTAGTCTTTCGGGAGTATGTTCAGAACTGTGTTGACTCCATTGATAATGCGGTAGCCCAAGGCGTCCTGAAGTCCGGCGATGACCAAATTACCATTCGGCTCGCCCCCCTGGATAAGCGCGTCATAATCCGAGATAATGGCCTTGGTATTTCGAGAAAAGAAGCTGAGAAAACTCTTATAAGCATCGGCAACTCGAAAAAATCTTCGGAGAATTCTAGAGGATTCAGGGGTATTGGCAGGTTAAGCGCTCTTAGCTATTGCGACAAACTCACTTTCTTTACATCCACACCGAATGAGGCCGTCGCGACAAAAATAGTGATTAACGCTGAAAAGCTGGCTGAGCTTCTAGCGAACGATATGGGTGAAGATGTTACCATTGTCGATGTACTCAAAAATATCTACACAATCGAAACACTTCCAGAAAAAGAATCCGCGCATTATTTCTCTGTGCAGATGGACGGCGTAAAAGAAAGTTCAAAGCTAAATTCATACGATGAGGTTGTCGAATACTTAACACAGAATGTCCCGGCTCCTTACAGCCCGGACTTTGTATGGGGAAAAGAAATCACTAATCGCCTGAAGCGTGAGGGCTATTGTATTGATGTCTACAACATATCCGTGGTCTTTGCCACCATTGTCACGCCCATTTACAAGCCATATCGCGATGAGTTTATAGTCGATAGAAGTAAAGGTCTTACGGATTACATTCAGGACATTGATACTATTAAGTTCAAACACGAAGATGGAGACATTTGCGCTATTGGCTGGCTGGCAAAAACAAATTACCTTGGTAGCATCAATGATAAAGCCGTCAAGGGCATTAGACTACGCAAAGGTAATATCCTTATTGGTGACAACCAGACTCTAAATGTGGTATTTAAGGATGCAAGGTTTAACGGCTGGTCTATCGGAGAATTGTTTGCAGTGGATAAGCAGCTTATTCCTAATGCACGACGAGATAATTTTGAGAAAAATACCGCCTACTTCATCCTTTTTGAGCAGCTTTCTCATCTTTCTGCTACTATTGTAAAAGATATCCGCACCGCCTCATTACAGCGAAATTCAGAATTATCCAACGCAATAGAGAAGATTGATAAGACCGTTCAAGCGGCCAATGAGTCAATTAGTGTGGGGATCTCGACTCCAAAGAAAGGTGCGATTTCCCAGAAGCTCAAGTCTGCTCAAAGCGCGGTTTCTAATTCTGCCACTAAGGATTCTACCGGTGAATATTTTCAAGGGATTGCCTTTGAGGAATTAGACATGATAATTGGCAAACTCAAAGGCGCAACCTCTTATAAAGCTCTTAACGCCATTGATGGCCTTACAAACACCGAAAAGAGAATTCTGGAGCGTGTCCTAAATGTGATTTCTAGTCTTGACATTGATAACTCTGAAAAGTTTATTGATGCGATTTTGAATAATTTCTCTAGTGAAAATAGTACTGTGCGTGCGACATAATGATTATATGTAGATGGTAAAAAAGAGCCAACCCATTTTAAGAAAGATCGGTGTCTTGTACACCCGCACCATAACTGGGCTTCCCATTCAACGGAGCGGCGGTACTATTTTTTATTGTGAAAGGATAAACTCAAATGTCCTACATTATTGATACATTTCACTAATACTTTTATAGTGTAAACACCCACTTTGAATAAATATTATTTAGTCTTCAGAGAATGGCCTTGCATAATAAGTAACCTCCCATTTTCCTCCGCCGCCTTCACCCCAAAGCTCTTTTATCCGAACACATCCTTGGCTGGAGCTTGCCTCTATGATCATTCCATTTCCAATATAAATCGCAACATGATGGATCTCCTTGTACCTTCCGCAATTGCACCCGTTCTTCCGCCAGAAGATTACGTCCCCAGTCCTAAGCTCATCTTTAGAGATGATCATATCGTTATTCACACAGTAACGTGCCTGTTCAGCTGCCGTTGCCGCCTTATAGGAAGTCACGCCCGCCTGCTGATAAGCCCATCTCACCAGATAGCTGCAATCCACATAGCTGCCTTGACCGCGTTTGTCCATAGAGTATGGGTCACCCAAGCGTGTCAAAGCATATCTCACGATATCACCGCCAATATCATTCGGAAGGCTGTTTCGTATTGCGTCCAGTTCCGGCGCGGTCATTCCTCCGTAGCAGTCTATTCCGATCAGCGCAATGAACATATGGTGATATTCAGGAACCATCATCTCTTCCAGCATCTCATCCTGCTCTTCAGTAAAACCATATCTCTCTGCGGCATCCGAATAGCTTTCAGAAGATATGCTGACATGGACTATCGTCTTCTCGATTGGTTCCGCATCTTCATCATCGGGGTCGGTCTCTTCAACGGTTTCTGTTTTGGTTGAGACCGTGTTCATCTCCCAATAGATGTCCTTAAGCATCTGTTTTTTCTCTGTTGTTACCGTGGCGACCTCGGTCGGCTCCGTTTGATCCATGCTGGTCTTTACTGCATAGATACCCAATACATCCACCCAGTTGTTGACGCTGTCGCTGTCCCCGTCAATGCCACTGTCATACACCACTGTGACGTTATCATGACCTGCCGAGGCATCAGCTACTTGCTGATTAACATATATGCTGAAGTCACCGCTGATTTCTGCAATAACCTGTGACATCGGCATCGTATTATCCTCACCGGTTTCTTCGTTCGAATAAAAAAGCCCAAATGCAGAGTTCACGATAAACAGAATCGCACCCACGACAATGACCATAACGAGGACAACCCACCCGCCTGCAGCGATAGCGGCAACTAATGATTTAATCGCCACCGCCACTGCCTTTACCGCCGCTGCTGCCGCCTTGGCCAGCAGCTTAATTGCCGTTGCAGCAGCCTTCGCTGCTGCTTGAGCTGCGCGTATCGATAACCTTGCCGTCGCTTGTGTTGTTTTGGCGGCAGTCTTCGCCGCCTGAGCGCTGGTTTTAATCGTCCGCGTCGTCGCTTTCACGGTATACTTGGCAGTCTTCACGCTCCTATCAACCGTCTTTATCGTTCCTTTCATGGCCTGTTTGGCTGATTTGCGTCCGGTCCTGCTCGCATTCTGTTGAAACTGCTTCTTAAGCGCCTGCCTGCTGCGGTTGGCAATCTGCTTTGACATGTTAAAAGTATGATTGGCTGCTTTATGTGCGACGTCAGAAGCCTTCCCCGATACCTGATCGGTTGCGTAATTTTCAGGGGTATTGTGAGCATCTTTTGAATTGATCTCCTTAGCCTTATCTCGTGAATTCACCAAAGTGTTTTTCATATGCTGGGGCAAACGGGCGGCTTGATCCAAGACCTTCGGCTTATCCGCTTTTGGTTTTGTCCGTATATCCTTCATACTCATCCTCTTTCCGGCAGACAGCAAAAAGCCGGGGAGATCTTTCTTCCCGGCTCTGCCGCTTGCCTTATTTCTTAAGCCATTTCATTTCATCCGGTTTGGTCGTCATTAGTCTGTACAGTTCGGTATCCTTCGGAAACTTGTCAGTGAACGGCACGATGGACGCCATACACTTGATCAGGCCCTGACCGGCTTCCGCGTTTGTGATATACGACAGCTGCGTTTCCGAAATGTTCAGCAGCTTTGCAAGTTCCATGCGATCTGTCGGGGCCTGGTTCAGCATCACAATAAACTCGGAGTTCGCGAGCATCGTGCGCGCCGTCACGGATTTGAGACAATCCTCGACGTTCTGAGTAATGCCTGTCGCCAGCGCTCCGTCTTTTCGGAACTGCTTCCAAGACTCGGACAGGAAGTTGCTCGAAAGCTCGTTGCTGAAAAAGATATGCATCTCATCGATAAACACATGCGTCCGCTTGCCCTTTTCACGATTTTTGGCAACACGGTTGCGGATGGCGTCCAGCATCACCAGCATGCCCACGGTTTTCAGCTGTTTCCCAAGGTCGCGGATACCATATGCGATTAGGCGGTTGTCCACGTCCACGTTGGTCTGATGCGCAAACACGTTCAAGTTGCCGTTCGTCACCATCTCGAGCGACAGCGCGATATCCTTGGCCTGCGGCTCCTGCTGTTTCTTCAACTCTTCATAAAGGTCTTTGAGCGTCGGCGGTTTCAGCGTATAGTTGCTCTTTAGGTACTGCCTGTACACGTTTGTCATGCACCGGTCGATAACAGACTTTTCTCTGGCACCGAGCTTGCCCGTACCCACAAGCTGTTCGCAGAACGACAGCACAAACTCGCTCTTGGATATCAGCGGGTTGTCCGAGTCGCTGTAGCCTGCCGACATATCCATCGCGTTGATGTGGTGCTTGGAGGATTCCGATACCTCGATCACCGTGCCGCCAAGGCCACGAATCAGCGGCGCATACTCATTCTGCGGATCAGCAATGATCACATCATCATCTGTGGAAAGTATCAGGTTCACGATCTCCCGTTTCGCCACAAACGATTTGCCGCTGCCGCTTACACCTAGAATAAAGCCGTTGCCGTTCAGCAGCAGCCGTCTGTTGGCAATGATCAGGTTCTTTGATATGGCGTTCTGCCCATAATAGATGCCACCAGTATCCATGATCTCCTGAGTACGGAAGGGCATGAGCACTGCGACAGCTTCGGTGGTCATGGTGCGAAGAACGTCAATCCGGCGCTGACCGTACGGCAGCACGGTATTCAGCCCGTCATACTGCTGCCACTTGAGCGAAGACATCTGGCACATATGCTTCTTCGCAACCGACAGGATGCTTTCCGTGTCTGATTCGAGCTGCTCCTTGGTATCAGCCACAAGCACGAGCGTTACGACGATAAACATCATTCTCTGGTCGCGGCTGGTCAGGTCGTCGATGTACTCCTTGGTTTCTTTACGCTGCTGCTCGATATCATACGGCAGCACAGCGGAGAAGTTGTTGTTCTGGTTCTGCTTCCGCTGCCAATTCGCCGCATTGGTCTCAATTCCGAGCAGCGTGTTCTGCGCGAGCTTGACTGCCTCGTCGGTCGGTACGGGCAGAATATCGATGGACAGCATCATGTTCCGGTTCAGCTCCATCAGTTCGGTAATAAACGAGTCCTTGATGTAGGACGCGTACTCACGCAGATAAAGCACCCGTGCGTATCGGTTATCCATCTGGAAGCAGTCCTTCTCAAACTCGATGCTGTCGGGGCAGATGTAATCCCGAATATCATGACCTTTCTGCAGCGTATCCTTGAGGTTGAAATGATAGCTTGTTTCCTGCCCGATGCGGAAGAAATCGTGGAAAATACGCAGCCGCTCTCCGGCATCCAACTCCACGGCGCGCGAGGAAAGCTGTGCCAGCCTTGAGGACAGCTCGTTATGGATTCGATTAAAGTAGCTCCTTGCTTCCTCGATGCTCTTCTTGCGAACGCTGACCGTGATATACTTCTCCTGAACGATGCTGTTATGGCTGCCCGTTGCTTTATCCATCAGCATGGCGTTATACTCTTTTCTGAACCGGTCGAGGTTATCGCCTATCTCACTGATGAGGATCGAGTTTTCGAAATCGACCTGGTTTAGCCTGCGGTTGTTAATCGTGAGCTTCGTCGTCGCGCCCACATCCAGCGAATTGAGCAAATCGGAATAATCAAGGAACAGCGCCTTCTTATCCTCATCCGAAGCGACGCTGTAGTTGATGTCGTCAAAGCGCCAGCATTTTGAGTACTTGCCGCCCACCAGAAATATACCGTCCGGCCACATGTGCTTGATCGGTATGGATTGCTGGACGCTCTGCGGCACGGTGAAGCGTTCCTTGTCCTGCTTCAAAAGTCTTTGAAAAAACAGCATTATCTTTCTCCCTTCAATATTGTTTTTGCGTACAGGTTTTCAGCCTTGAATACAAGCTTTTTCGGCATGAGGAATTCAGACTTGATCCATGCCGCGATGAACTGCTCCGCTTTCATGCCGTGGTACCGGATGAACCCCATCGCGGCGAACGGCGCGGCTCCGAGTATGCACAGCCAGCTGACTGTTTCGGTACCCAAGACCTTTTGCAGCCCGAAGTACAGCAGCACGGCAATGCCGACCGCCAGTATTGAAAATATGAACTGTCGGATAGACAGCCCGAAAAAAACGGCTTCGGTATATTCCCGAATCTCCTTTGGTATCTTGATTTCCATGTTTGTACCTCCAAATGTGTTAAATCGGCAGACTTGCTTTTTCGTCTGCATCATAGATAATGAAAGCAAGAAAAAAACAGGAGGTCAGCCATATGCCATACATCTCACTGCTCATACTCTTGCTCATGATTGTTGTGAACTTGATTTTCCGCTTTGCATCTTTGTTCCGTCTCACAATACCCGTGTTGTACGCCATCGTCGTTCCGGTCTTTTTCCCAGACTGGCTGCACCAGAATGAAATGCTTGTGACGGTGATCTGGTTTGCGCTGATCGGCCTTGTGATTTTAAGCTGGGTGGTAACGATTCGAAAGAGAATCCGTTTTAAGCGTGCTCAAACGGATAGCGTACAAGGCTAGAGCCCAAGCATTTCGCGCACGACTCTGTCAGACATTTTCACAGCGCCGGTGAGCACCAATAGGTTAAATATCAGCTCGCCCACATACGCCCACACAATGCTCACGGCGCTGGCATCCTCAGCAATCTCGGGCGGCGACGCCGCGAACACGCTGAAAATGATGCAGGCGAGTACGATAATCGCGCCTTCCATACAGACGGCAGCATAGCTCTTCAAAAAGCTCTTACCGATCTGCGATGTCGGTTCACCAGCAAACGTTGATATCGGTATCGGGGCAATGGCTGTGTACAGATACAGCCGGAAGAACCGTCCATACACGCTCATGATCATGATGAACGACAGCACGGTGATGAATATGCCGCCGATGAGCGTTAAAGCCCATAGCGGTATCGAGTCCCAAAACCCCACCTCGTTGATCTTCTGTACGATGATGTCCGGCAGCACGATATTGTTCTGCGCGCCTGAACCGACGGCATTCATCGCTGTAGACATAATGCCCTGCACGATTCGGAAGAACGCCATCATGATATCAAGTCCGTAGGTTACTGCAGCTTTAGCCAGTACGAACCGGATGAATATCTTTAGTGCCACTTCCGGTCGCTTGATCTCCGCAAAGCTGCCGCAAGTCCGTATGATGCCGGCCACAAAGAACAGCACCAAGAGTGCCAGTCCAATAGCTTTTAGCGCGTCGTTAATCGTCAGAATCACATTCCAGATATCGCCGCCCTTGAAGCTCTCGGGGGATTGTGTGATGATCTGCCATATTTCAGACAGCTTTTGATTCCATGTATCAAGTGCATTATTCAGATTGTCGATAATGCCCATACCCTGCCTCCTGTCTCTTAAGGCAGACCTGCTCCTTGGCAGGCCTGCCTATGCAATTTTCATTACCGGCAGGGTTCATCTCTGCCGGGCGTCTTGTCCTTAATCACGCCATATTTGTCATCCACATAGAAGCGGCCAACGAACGGATTAAAAATAGCGGAACAGCGCACACCGCCATACTCCGCCACATACTTGTTGTCGCCGGTCTTTTCCACAATCGTCGCTTCCCGCAGCTCACCGTCCAGCGAATGGATGTGCATGTGCTCTGTTATCGGAAGATTGAACATATATATCAGCCTCCCGTGATGAGATTCAAAATCTCTTTGGCAAAGGTGATGATCACGCCGCCTGCCAGCGTCAGAAAACCGTTGGCACGCTGTGACGGGTCGTGGCTCTTGAGCGACAAGCCCACCTGCACGATTCCGAACGCCAGCAAGATAAGACCGATGGCACGGATCAGGCCGAATATGAAATCCGACAGGTTGCTGACCACCTTGATCGGGTCGTCATCGGCGGCATATGCCGTCACCGAGATAGAGAACACCAGCACAATGGCACAGAAGGCGCTGCAAAGCAGCCTCATTTTTTTGGACATCTTCATTAATTTCGTTCCTCCGTTTCTTTGTTGAGTATTTTGTTGATCTCTTCGTCAGACACCACCTCATAGTCGGCGTAATCGCCATCCAGAAAGATGTCATCCATATCGAGGGCAAGGGGAATCTGGCCGTGCACATACGGCGGCATTCCGCCGTCCACGGTCAGTTTGATGTTCGGGTGGCGCAGGATATCATACTTGCCGTCCTGCACAGCGCACTCTCCGCGTATAAACAGCAGGGCATAGCGGTTATCAAGCATACGCACCTCATCCGGCGTATACAGCTCACGTCCAGCGATTTGCCAGTTTGTCGAGTAGCTGCCGCTGCGGCCCTTGCTCTGACCGAAGGTATTGGTATCAATGGTCGCTTTGCCGAGCAGCTTACTGATGTACTCGTGCGTGGACTGCTCGTTTCCGCCAAGGTAAACGAATTCATCACAGTTGCCCACGATGGATTCCCATTGCTTTTCGAACAACGCCTTGAGCTGCGCAAGGTTCTGCAGGATGATGCTGACACTGATCTCCCGTGAGCGCATGGTGGACAGTATCTTGTCGAACTCATCGGGCAGGGCGACGTTCGCAAACTCGTCCATCACACAATGGACATGAACGGGCAGCCGTCCGCCGTACACATGGTCAGCAAGATAGTAAAGCTCCTGAAAAAGCTGCGTGTAGAGCATACCGATGATGAAGTTGAGCGACGAATCGTTATCGGGGATCAGCGCGAAAAGTGCTACCTTCTTTTCGCCCAGAGTGGGAAAGTCCAGTTCGTCGTGGCTGACCACGCTCGCTATCTGCGGCAGGTTAAACTTCTCCAGCCGCACGCCCAGACTGATGAGGATGCTCTTGGCTGTCTTGCCTGCAGCCAGCTTAAAGATGTGATATTGCTTGACCGCCAGATGCTCCGGGTCCCGCATCTCCAACCGCTCGAACAGCTCGTCCAGAACGCTGGCGTATTCCTCGTCCTCCTCGCGCACATCCGCCGCGCCGATCATCTCCATGACCATCGGGAAGTTCTGCTCATGCGGCGGTGCTTCATGAACGAGGTAGAGGATGAGCGCTTCCATCAGCGCCGTCTCCGCGCGCTCCCAGAAAGGATCGTTGCTCTGCGCACCTTTTGGCGTGGTGTTCCGTACAATGTTGTTCACGAGTTTCAGCACGTCCTTGTCGTCTCGAAGGTAGGTGAACGGGTTGTAGCCGTGTGAACGCTCCGTATGGATGAGGTCGAGGATGCGCAGCTCGTAACCCTGCTGTTTCAGCAGATGACCCGTATCCCGCAGGATTTCTCCTTTGGGATCGAGCACGACGAATGACGTGTTGCATTGCATGACGTTGGGCTTGGCATAGAAGCGCGTCTTGCCGCTGCCGCTGCCGCCCACCACCATAACATTGAGATTGCGCCGGTGCTTGCGCCCATCCATTCCGATGCGAACGTTCTGTGAAAGTAGTATGTTGTCTGCCTTGCTTTTGTCCGCATATTTACGGTAAAGCTGCTTCGGGTCACCCCACTTGGCGCTGCCGTGTTCCTCGCCCTTGCGGTAATTGCGTTTCATGGCGTAATAGATACCGATGCCCAAACCGTAGGTCAGCAAGAAGATCAGAACGGCTTTGGGCGAATCGGTACACCACGATATAGCCGTTGGGTCTTTCATACCGTTTGTGAATGCGGTCATAATGCCCGAAAGCCCCTGTGATAAAAAAGGAGCGACGATTAACGCCGCCCACACCACAGGGAGAAGCCCCAGTCCCCAAAGGACCAGGCTTGTCTTATTTGCATTTGGTTTATTCATCGTTCTAATTCCTTATTTCGTTTTCTCTCCTTCCGGGTGGGCGCGTCCATTACATCGAGCAGCGTTTCATCCACAAAGTCGGTGTCACGTCCCTGCGCCACCAGCTCATTGCGCGTTTCGTTCAACGAGCCGATGATAAGGCGCTGCTGGTACTCGTCCACCTCGATGACGCGTTTGTCCTCCATATGCATCACCTCTCCGGCTGGTTTTTCTGCTGCTGCCGCTCGGCGTACAGGTTTCTGTCCACACGCTCCATGATATCGCAGGCGGCTTCGCGGATGCGGCCTAACACCGCGCGTTTGCTGGCGGTATCCAGTCTTGTCACGCTGTCGGCAATCTGTTCACTTGATGCTGCATATGAGATGCCATATCGGCGGCAGACGATGTCCGCAGCGCAGCTTGAAATGAAGGCGTCGCGGGACGGCTCGTCGGTCATGTTTTCAGCGTGAGCCAGCTCGCAGGCGATATGGGCAAACAGTGCTTCGCCATCCATGTTGCGGGCGACATAGACTGTGTTATCCTTATCCGAATACAGCGCGCCAATCTCCTGTGAAATGGATTCGGACACATTGATGGGAACAGGCGTATCCGTCACCAGCGCCTTGAGCTTTGAGCGGATTGAGGCCTGCTCCCGTTCGCGCAACGGTTTGCCTTGCGTCTGCGAAACATCGAACACACGCTTTGCATCGAAGCTGGTTCCCGTTGTACCATCCTCGCGCTGATATTCGCCGTTGGCTTCCAGCACCATCAGGGCTTTTTCATTTCGCTTGACGGAGCGCCCGCGCTGGTGCCAATCGTCGAAGCTCATGACATATGTGGCATCTGGCTTCTGAGCCAGCACCAGCAGCGTATTGGCGACGCTCGTCCTGCCGAGCCGTGACTGCATAACGAGATAGTCGGAAAGAGTCTTGGGACTGGAAAACATTAAATCCGTCATTCCGTCAATGGCCTCGTAAAGCTTGGCGCGCTCCGCCTGCTTGCGCTGTGCCCAGGCTTCCTTGTCGAACGGCTGGTCATTGTTGAATCCAGTGCTTTGGCTCTCAAATAAGTTGTCGAAGTTCTCCATGTGATTTACCTTCCTTTCGATGAATTCTTATTTTTCCTGCTTCGTGCAGGCTGCTGGTGAGTGGTCTGCCGTGTCTTGTCCTTGGCAGGGGCACTCTTTTGCTGTCGTTCATTCCTGATCTCTTTGATTTGTCGGCGCACAGACGGGCGCTCGGGCTCAGCGGTATCTCCTTTGGTTTTTGAGAAAGGCGCGAACGGAGTCGATTTTTCCGTCCCCGCCTTCGTAGGGTTTGTCATGTCCGAAGGCTGCTTGTGCTCCGTTTTCTTAGGGCCGTTCAGCAACTCATCCAGCATGTTATCGTCCATGGTATGTCCGGTCTTTTCGGACGGTGGGGCAGAGCGTTCCTTTTCGGCGTCCGGCTGCTTAGCCTTGGTTTCCCGAGCTTTCTTGATATCTTCGCGGATTTTCTCCACGTCCACGGTGGAAAGCGCAAATCGCTCCGCAATTCGATTGACCTTGGCGGCATCATTGGCATTCACCACGATGTCGCACAATCCGTCTTGCTGCTTGCGATTCAACACAGCGGCGTACAATACACCATACTTGCGTGCTTCTTCCGCAAAGCGTCTGAGTTCGCTCGTCTTGATGACAAACACCTTCGTCGGCTTGCCGTTGAACGCCTGCATCCTCGTCTTGCCCTTGGTGCGCTTCTGATCCTTAAGCGCCGCGATGAGGAATGTGGCGAGTGACAGTGCTGCTTTACCTGCGAGATTGGTTGCCACTTCAATCCCTTTTACGGTCAAATTAGTTGCCATGCTGACAACCTGTTCTGCCGCATCTCCTGTTTGGGTCATGTACATCAACTCCTTTTTGTTGTTTTGGGTATCAAAAAAAGACGCCTCCCGTGGGGATACGTCTGATTTATCATTATGATCTTTGTTTTACCTAGAGGTTATATGGATAACTGAGAGTTATTATACCCGCTCCAATCTATCACTTAACGGAACATTATTCATCAGACTTTTAACTTTGCTCAACGAAATACTTCTTTGTCCGTTTTTTTGCATCTTGCCAGAAGCCTCCCAAACAAGATTTCCAGGTCCGTTATATATTTCGTTAGCATCGCCGCTACGCAGTATTTTTAGAATTATAAGGTGTTCAGGTTCACTTGATAAACTAACACTTTTTACTTGGGTAGCTTTAATTTGTACCATCTTACCGTCCTTCGAAATTGCATCATGTGTTTCGGAAGATGATGGTAATAGCTTCAATCCGTAATAACTAGCTGCAAGCACTTCGCCAATACTCCCAACTAAATGGCCATCAGGAGTGAAATGTCGTCCGGGAAATTGCATCTCCAATTCATTTATTATCGAATATAACTCTTTAATTTTTGCATTCAGCATCTCAAATCTAACATCATTCATTTGATTTTCCTCTTATATTCAATGACTTCAATATAAAAGTTTTTAAGTGGACAGGAGCCCCATATTCTTTATCCTATATATCGGAACATTGAAAAGCATGTATTCGAAGGCTCTTTAATTATCCCATCTTCATCGCGAAAAGAAAACTGCTCTAGTCCGCTTATATTAATGAACTCTACTTTAATATCCTTTTGCAGATCTTTTGCCAACATATTAGCTATATATCGCGACAATGAGTCATAGGAGCCCTCTCCTTTACCGCCAATGTTTTTCGGGCAGCTTGAACTTATGACAAGAGATTTGTTTTTCTTATATAGTAAAACCGCGAGTTGATATGCGGTTAAAAAACACTTCTTATCATCGCTACCTGAGTGAAATTGTTCAGCTTCTTTTAAGACTTCAACAAGTTTTTTGCGTAGAATGGGCCAATCACTATTATTACTATTCACAAGAGCCTCCTTAAAATTTAGAGTTATATGGATAATGGACAGTTCACAAATTTGGGCAAGCATAACACGCTCATCTCTTGCTCATTAGTCGCCATCCTTTGTAAGTACAGTTTGTAGCCGTGCTGTGAGTTTGCTTTTCAAGTCGTCTACATTTTCGTAGAGAATTATGTTGTCGCCCTGTACATCGAAGTGAACTCGCTCAGAATTGAAGAATTCTTTGAGACAAACGAAAACTAACTTTATTGGATGGTTGCAAAGCTGTAACCCCCGCGCAACTCCAGCCTCGTAGTAAACACCACCACGGTTTCCAGTCAGGTCTGCTATCAAAGCAACCGAATCAGCGATTTCCGTTGTGATTTCGGCAATAATGGATCCGTTAAACTGTTTCTCGTCAATCCTCATAGCGGAGTAATTCAACGACTGAATGACGGGTTTAAGTGCGTTTTCATAAATCCTATCTGTTTCAGACGAAAATAACATTGCCACGAAAATTTGATTACGTTTTATTATTGGGGGCAACGAAACCCCATCATACTTACGTTTGTAGAGCTGTCGAAGCAAAGCAACTAAATTCTCAGCGCGATTGAACGCGGCTCCTTGGCTTTTTATGCCGTCTATCAAAGTCTGTGCTTCCTTGTTATGCTCCTTTGTTTTTTGTAAAAAAGACTCGACTTCGTAGACCCACTCGCTAACATTAGGTAGCTTAGGTTCATCTATTAACTTTTTCAGCATATCTTTTTCGCTCATACGCTTCCCCCTCAAACTCCGCAATAGCTAGACATGTTGTAACATTAACTTATTTTTGACACGGTGTTATATTAAGTAATATTTCGCTCCACGTTTCTGCCCTTCCACTCTTATTCTTATTTCTAAAAGCGGAGTAACAGAAAGCTGAGCTAACTTAACCGAAATTTGAAGGAAGTCAGCTATGTCAGACATACTAAGCCCTGGCTGCTTTGTTAGTAAGCTTATTACATCATCTTGCAAGCTTAAGATATACTCATTAATGGGTTTTCTATCTTTTTTGGGGTATCTTTGCTCGATTAGTGCAATCAATTGGTCAGAAAAATCCGAAAAACTTTTATATTGAAGTCGGTCAATACCTTTTATGTCACTAGGTACTTCATCTTGCAGGGTTTTTTCCGGGTTAAAGCAGATATACCAATCCGATGTCGTTGCCATTGCAAATCCCAGTTCTAATGTCACGTTAGGATTCCACCCAGAAATATCAAATACAGAAAAATCAGATGATTTTATATAACTAATTATTTTCTGCATAATATGCATATTTGTAATCTTCTCATCTGCAAATATAAATCGCACATCATATTTTTCTTCTATATCAGTAAAAATCTTTCTGTAATCTCTTTTGTCGTAAATACCATATGCATAAGCCACAAAGACCTGTTTATTCAAATTCATTTTTGTTATCCTTTCCAATTGTCGTTATTAACCAATATTTATATATCTGTGATGTTTTACAACCAATAATATTATTTGCATCTCTTCTTATCACGAGAAATTGTGTAAGGTTTCTATGTTATGATTTACATTAATCCTACCATCAAGTGAACTTCGCATTTTTGCTATAATCGCTTATTCGGCGGAATAAACGCTTCATTAACATTTTCCCTGAGAATTAGCGAGATTACCTTTCCATTCAGAAACCATTTCTTTATTTAGTTTTGCGATATTACAGAAATACTCATTGACTGCTAACGGATCACCTAAAGGATTTTCATTTGCGTTTCTAACCATACACATAGTACAAAAATCATTTTCAGGACATTGAATACATTTTGGGAAATCTCGTTTGCGTAAGCTTCTTAGATATTTTACTTTAATTGAATTGTTCCAAATATCTTTTAGAGATGTTTCATTTATATTCCCAACAACATAATCCTGCCAACCAGCACATGGATATACATTTCCGTTGTCTGCTATACAAATTGATGAATAACAAACGCTACAAACATTATCGTCTGGATTAATATTTTTTTTCTTCTCAGCTTCCTTTTCTATTAGCTCCAAATATTCGGGTTGGTTAGCAATTCTTTGGTTAGAAAACTCCTTGACATCATTTATAGACAGACGGCTACTCAGATTTTGTGTTGTATGATTATATCTCGCTATGATAACGTAATCACTCCCAACATTAATATTGTGAGCTTTACCCCAAACTACAACATCATTATAACTATTTAGGTTTTGCTTCATTATTGGACAACTAATTTGCAAAGGTATATCGTTTTCCTTTAATTTTAATATTGCATTTTTAGTTTTTTCAAAACTTCCTTTAATTTGGGTTATTGCATCATGAATATTGGAATCCATTGAGTATAATGATACCTGAACACTCAAGAGACGATTTCTTTTCATTTCTTCAATTATTTCATTATTTATTAAAGTTAAATTACTAAGAACATTTACAGAAAAATTATACTCATTACATTTTATTAGAAAATCGCAAAAATTGTCGTGGATCATTGGTTCTCCACCACTTAACGTCACGTGCAATAAATTCATTTTGTTACATTGCTCTAAAATATTATAAAATAAATCCGGTTCGATATGATTTACTTTGTTTTCATGTGGGATATAACAATGTACACATCTCTCATTACACCTGCTGGTAATTTCTATGTGCAAATTTGTTAGTTGAGGTTCATTATTAAAGTATTCCTCAAAAAAATCTTGTGTAGATTTTTCACCTTTAGTCGGAGAACAATCTTTTTTTTCGTTTTTTGGTTCCACTAATTTGTATGAAAATCTTGTGTCTTTTTCATTGCATTCCTGAATTGTTTCGCCAGATACAATAAATCCATCTGACTCCAGTAAGCAATAAAACTCTTCTGCATCCATCTTAATTGTTTCAATGTCCACATTTGTAAATTGCATGATTATTTTCTTTGCAATATCATCAAGTGACTGTGGTTTTCCACCTAAAACAGATAAAAATACCGCTCCGCTCTGCGAAACAATTTTATCTCCAATGTCATCATTTTCGCCTTGATTCGCTTGTTTATATCCAAAATTTCTATTGTCTGTTATATAACCAAAAGACTCATAGTTTCTGAACATAATACTAGCTTTTTTTTTGAAATACATTTTAATAACTCCATAGCAACAGACGACGATGCTATATGCATAACATCGTCGCCATTGATCTAATTGTCCATTAGCGCCCACTTGGTCCTGGTGGATTACAAGGTCTTCCACACGGTTTGCTGTTCGGTTTGCATTCTGCCATCTGTACAGTACTTTTTGCCAAGATTACAGGCTTTTTGTATTCCATTTTCTCACCTCCCTTCTGTTTCGTTTTATTATAAATAACCCTGATGCTTTACGAGTTTCGCATTATAGACAAACTGCCACGCTCTATATATGCTTACAATTCGACATTATATTAGTAATTATACCACACATAATAGTGTAAACAAATTATTATTTGGGAGAGATTGGGCTTGTTTATTAAGCTGCCATACAAGCGTTCATCTTAGTTTTGGTATCTTTTCCTCTTTTACCTGAGCACCTTCAAGTGCTCGTTCGGCATTCTTCGTTTTCACCAGCCGTTCTTTCATTCGCACGGAGCGTTCCTCGATCTGTCCGCATAACCAAAGCTCCCGCCGAAGGGATTTTAGCCGCTTAGTAATCTCCGCGACGCGCCCGGCGATCTGGTATGTGCATTGATCTGTCGTGTTGGCTCGTTGCTTTTTATTGTTAAGAGTTCGGCGCTCGTCACATAACTGATCGATTTTTTGCAAAATGCTCTCGCGGTTATCAGAAAGCTGCTCGTACGTATCTATCTTGTAACGGTATAAAAGCTTAGCCTGCTCGGAGATAGCGCCCATCAACCGCAAGTCCTCGCGTAATAAAAAAGGCGCATTGCCTGTCGGCTGGCGCTGCGCTTCTCGGAGCTTGTATAAGTAGTAGAAGTATAGAGCGCGAAGCCCTTTCCATGTGACTCTGGAGAGTCTGAAATCTCCGCGCACCTTCACACGTTTAACAATAGGTGGCGCTAGTTTTGGCGGTCTTTCTGGCATCCTCTGCCGGAGGATTCGCTGCTTTATAGCTTCCTCGGTATAGTTGTCCCCAAGCGTATGCAACCGCACAAACCGCTGCTTGCCCTGGGGACGCACTTTCATGTATTTGCCGCTCGTAACTACCTCATAACCCTTGTCTTTCATACTTCGAATAAACGCCTGAAAGCTCATGGATACCATAACGGCCTGATCCACATCCTCGCAAATTGCGCTGCGCCATGTACGCTGTCCATCGTCTTCGGCTTTCCATTCGACGTAGTGTTTGCCACGGCTTTTCGGGTCGGATATGACCGATAATGCGTTTTCCCTGCATAGCTCGTCAGAGGTGCGACGCATGAGTGCGTAACTTGCTTTATTGTCGTAATATCTCAAACCATCCTTGAAAGATATCGAGTTGATAACAAAATGATTATGTACGCAATTGGTGTTCAGGTGCGTGGCCACGATGACCTCAAAACGATCACCCCACAACTTTTCTGCGAGTGCCACACCGATACGATGTGCCTCTTCTGGTGTAACCTCACCCGATGCAAAGCTCTGATACCCGTGATAGGCGACGATGCCGCCTTCCTTATCCCATTGTTTTTTTGTAAGTATCATCTGCTGCCTTGCGATCTCTACGTTACAGTTGATGCCTGAAACAAAATGTCGCTGCTCTGTCTTAAAATCTGCCGCCGCATATTCCAGTACATCGACTAGACCACGTTCGCTTGCATCCTGCATGGCGTATTCCATGACGTCTTGCAATTCCTCACACTCAGCAGCGCTCCATTCGGGGTTCTCCGTTTTATCAGGGTTCTCCGCATACCGGATTACCTTGCCAATCCAACCGCGCACGTCCCATATCTTTGTGGTTGCCATGTCATATCCTTTCCGGCAGTACGACCGCCGCCTGTATCCGCAGAATTGCCTCGTGCAGTTCTAGCACATACCTTTCATATTGTTCGGCATCGATAAAACCAACAGCATTTGCTCTTGCTGCTATCTGATTGATGCGGTTGCCGATAGCGCGAAGCTCCTTCATCATGGCGTAAAAGTCAGCAGGCGGCGGCTGTCTCGGTACACGACCTTTGATGAGCGCGCGCAGATACGCCTCCTGCGATAAACCAGACTTTTTAACGCTGCAACGGAACGCTTCAAGTTCGTCATCAGAAAGATGCGCCCATATGCGATGCGCGCGCTTTCTCATAAATTCACCTCCTTTTTAACTGGGGTTTAAGGGTCTCCCTTACAAGCGAATTTGTGGTCACACAAATTCAGTGCTTGGTAGTAGACTGCAGAGCTGCCCACCGATATACCTGCGGGAAACAAATCACCTCTCAGCGCCACGTATGCTTCGACTCTCCGGGGTTCTAACAGGGCCTTTATCGAAGTTGTCTACCTGTTTAAATCCGATGCTATCCACATAATGCGCGGTGCTTTTACCTCGTTCTTTGACGACAACCACGTCGCTTACAGACAATGAATGCCCTTTAAAATCCTCCGGATGCTCCATGTTGAATTTATAGAATAGGATTTCCAGCGTTTCATTGGGCTTCATATGGCCGGAATAAATCAGGTCGTAATTGCGGATATCACATTTGATACCATTTTTCTGGAGGTAATCATAAGATTCAAACCGAATACCGTGAAGATCATCTGAGCGTTTGAGCTGATAGATTGAATATTGGCGCTGCGGTAATTCCTGCTGCTCCGCTTCCTCAGATGGTGGTTCAGCTGCTGGCGCTTCCACCTTCTGCACCTCAATCTGACCGTTAATCGAGTAAAACATCTCAGGCGATTCAAAGAGCTTTGCATACTTTTCAGCCAGTTCACTGGTCAGTTCACTGAAGTTATCCTCACTCAATCCCACGATGAGAAAGGTGCCGGCAATAATATCGAACATCTCACCGCTTTTGCTGTAGATGGCACGGTTGAGCGGAAGCCCTTCGATTTTTCCTTCTTCATTGCATACCAGTCCAACTTTATCTTCATATGGATATATCGCCTCGATGTACCCGCCCACCGCGCGCTGCAGGGAATGCAGACCGGAGTCGATATCTTTCATATACGGTTTCTTCATGGGTTCAACAACTAATATGTTCATTAAAAAACCTCCTCGTTTCTTTTGTTATCTTTCTGGTTCGCCGCGCATGCGGATGGCTGGCGATATCCCTTTCTCAATCTGAAGCTGGTGGTTGTAATCCTTGCCTTTATCCGGCAAAAGCAATTCCGTGGTATAGCGTTCCGGCAGCAGAGCGCAGATCATCTGCGCAGCTAATCTGCCTGCCTCGTCATTATCGAGGCTTAGGACAATATGACGTACATAGGGATATTCATGTAGATGTTGCGCCAGCGCAGCAGGCAAAGGTGTTTCGGCGATTGTCTTTTTGGGCTGGTAAACACCCGACAGCGAGAGGTAATTAAAGTCCTGCCAGGCGTCCTTTCGCAGTGTGGCAAACGAAAGTAGATCGATGGCGCTTTCAAACAGATATAATGTATCCGCATATTGGTGGAACGGTAGAGCAAAAGCGTAACGCTTATCACTTCCTTCCGCCTCCCGCAGAAACACCGATGTTGGACTGGAACTGCGCAGCATTGCGTATTTCGCTTGCCCACTGCCGTCAAATCCCACAAAGACGCAGTTGTGGTTTTCGTCCTCATACAACCGTTGTGTTTTGATGCAGTACGTCAATATATCTGGGTCAATGCCACGCCCAGTCAGGTATCCCAGCACACGTTGGTTATTGGCATAGGGCCTTGGCAGAGCAAATGGCAGCTTTTGCGGTGGTTTCACTGTAAACTCAGGCGGCAATGGGGTATGTCGCGCATAGCCACAAACATGCTGAACAGCTTCAACAAACTCCATGCCGCGCACCTTGATGAGATAATCCAGCGCGCTCCTGCCGCCGATACCCCGCGACCACCAGCACCATTTGCCGTTGGATATTTTCAGGCTGTCATGTGTACGAGTGGTGTAAATGTCCGAATTAATCCTCACCAGTTCATCCGGCTCATACGTGTGTAGATATGAAAGCAAGTCCATTTGCTTCGCCTGTTCAATCTGCTCCCTGGTGACATAACTCTGTCTCGTGTTCTTTGCCATAATCAACTCCTTGTATGGAAAGAGCACCGGATTGCTCCGATGCCCTTAACGATATAATCAATGCTCTTATCGTGACAAATAGTCTATCTCCCTTTCATCCTCCTGCTCCGGCTCACCGTCAAGCATTTCTGAACTGCCTTTTTCCATGTTGAGCAATGCATCCAACTCAGCCAGCCGTGCGGCTTTTTCCGCCAGCTTCTGTTCCTGCGCAAATGGCTTATCGACCTCCAGCTTTCCCTCTTCCACCTGTCGCAGCAAATCCTCCAAGCCGCGTTTACATAGTTCCATTTTCTCTGGCAGCCCGGACAAACAATTATCTATCCTCGATATGTTTCCATATACATCGCTGCCTAAGATAATCGAATGGCTGAGTACGTTTTTAAGCGTTAACTGAAATGCCTTTGAAAACGTATCAAAGGACAATACCAGTGTGAAACCGCGATATTCTCCAATCGCTACAGGTTCTGGAGAGGTCTTAGCTTTGCACGCGTCCAGCAACGCTTTACCGGCGAACTCCTTTTCATCATACTGAATACCGCCTATTGTCATGGGCGAAAACTTCTGACCATCCTCCATCGCAAACTCGTTTTGCCGGGCGATGTCCTGCTCATATCCTCGGATACGCTCTTCAGTCTGCCGTATCTGGGAAGGGAAGTACTTGTGCAGATTGTCCTCCATCGCGTACCGTTGGCTTAAGTGACTCGCCTTCAGTAGCTTCAGCCGTGCCACCTGAATATCGAGATCCATCTTCTCCTTGATATATGGGTTCCCGGTGGCCAAGGCTTTGACCTCGGCGTAGGAGAGCGCCGTTTCGTCAATGTCTTCGCAACTCCGAACTGGGCTCTTATTGGTCATGATCTGTGAGATGAACTTCTGCTTATTTTCGATGGTTTGCCACATATACGAATCAAAGGTATTCTCAGTGACATACCTGAAAACATACACCTGTTTGTTGTCGTTACCCTGCCGGATGATTCTGCCTTCACGTTGTTCGATATCCGATGGACGCCACGGCACATCCAGATGATGCTCAGCCACCAACCGCTTCTGCACATTCGTCCCCGCACCCATCTTGAAAGTGGAGCCCAGCAGGATACGGACGTTGCCCTTACGGACATTGGCAAATAGCTCGCTCTTTCGTATCTCCGTATTCGCGTCATGGATAAACGCGATCTCATCTTCCGGTACGCCCATTTCAATTAGTTTACGCTTGGTATCGTCGTACACGTTGAAACTGCCATCATAATGCGGCGTCGAAAGGTCACAAAACACTAACTGCGTCAGCCGTTTATCTCTGTTCTGTTCCCACAGACGGTAGATATTGTCCACACAGGCGCTGACCTTGCTGTCATCATCGTCCGGCAACAGCTCACTGATCAGGCGCTGATCCAGCGCCAGCTTGCGCCCATCGTTCGTGATTTTGAGCATATTGTCCTCGGTCGCGTCCACCATTCCATTGCGCACTTTCTCCGCGCGCTCGGCCAGCTCTGACACCATATTCCGCTGGTGCTCGCTCGGTTTGATCACCACGTTGTGATACTCCGCTTCCGGTACAGGCAGGTTCAGCATATCGGCAGTCTGGATATCGGCGACCATTTTGAACATACTGATCAGCTCCGGTAGATTATAAAACCGAGCAAACCGTGTTTTTGCCCTGTAGCCCGTACCTTCGGGCGCAAGCTCAATGGCCGTTACCGTTTCGCCAAATGTCGATGCCCATGCGTCAAAGTGCTGCAAGCCTTGGCTACGCAGCGTCTGATACTGCAAATACCGTTGCATGGTGTAAAGCTCGGTCATGGAATTGCTGATGGGTGTACCCGTCGCGAACACCACGCCGCGCCCGCCTGTCAACTCGTCAAGATACCGGCACTTCATAAACAGGTCGGAGGATTTCTGCGCCTCGGTCTGTGCAAGACCGGCCACGTTGCGCATCTTGGTGATAAGGAACAGGTTCTTGAAGTTATGCGCTTCATCCACAAATAGACGATCCACGCCGAGTTCCTCGAACGTCACAACATCGTCCTTACGACTGGTATCGTTGAGCTTGTCCAGCTTGAGTTTGATGGCTTTTCTCGTCTTTTCCAGCTGCTTGATCGTAAACCGCTCCGCTTTGGCGGCTTTGGCGTCCGCAATACCAAAAACGATCTCGTCGAGCTGTTCCTGAAGCGTGGCTTTTTGCCGCTCAATGGACATTGGTATTTTCTCAAACTGACTGTGGCCGATAATCACCGCGTCATAGTCGCCGGTGGCAATTCTGCCGCAGAATTTCCTGCGGTTGCGCTTTTCAAAATCCTTTCTGGTCGCAACCAAAATGTTTGCGCTGGGATAAAGCTGCAGGAACTCAGCCGACCATTGTTCGGTTAAATGATTAGGCACAACAAACAGGCTCTTACTGCACAACCCGAGGCGCTTGCTCTCCATTGCCGCAGCGACCATTTCAAACGTCTTACCCGCGCCAACGACATGCCCTAGTAGCGTGTTACCACCATACAGAATATGTGCGATGGCGTTTACCTGATGCGGTCGCAGCGAGATCTCCGGGTTGATACCAGAGAATCTAAGGTGGCTTCCGTCATACTCGCGCGGTCGGATACTGTTAAACTTCTCGTTGTAGAGACAGACAAGCCGTTCGCGCCGGTTATGATCCTTCCATATCCACTCGCGGAACGCGTCCTTGATCTGTTGCTGCTTCTGCTGCGCAATCGTGGTTTCCTTCCGGTTCAGCACACGCACCTCTTTGCCGTCCTCGTCGATCTTCTTATCGAATATTCGGACATCCTTGAGGTTGAGCGTCTGTTCGATGATCTGATAGGCGTTGATACGATCAGTCCCGTAGGTGACGTTGGCTAGCACGCCATCGTAATCGGCTTTCTTGCCTTCAACACTCCATGATGCGGTATAAGGGGAGTAGTGGACTTTAATTCGGCTTTCTGCATAGTAGCTTGGCTTTAAGAACTCGATTACAAACTGCTGAATGTCCTCCTGCGGTAACCATGTCGCACCCAACCGTACGTCGATTTCGCCTGCCGTCAAGTCCTGGGGTTGCACGGCTTCCAGCGCTGTAACGTTTGATTTCAATTTCAGCGCCTGCTCGTCAGGCAGAATACTCACAAGGTATCTGACCTGTTTCAGCTTTTGGCGCACATTGCCCGACAAATATTCATCCGCCGTGACAAGCGGGCACCGCTGCACTTGGAAAAAAGCCTTTGGTACCAATCCGGGCTCCACGTTGCCGACATCCCTGAAGATGACGCCTTGAAGCTCTGCTTCAATCTGTTCCTCGGACAGTCCCGTCAGACTCACCATGTACGGGAGATCCACGCAAGCCTTTTCCGCGAGGGATACCGCAAGCGCTTCGCTGGCCGTGTCCACCGAGGTCACAACCGTATGCGGCTTGATGGTGCGCTTGGTGAACATGTCCGCCTTGCGCTCCAACTCGCCGTTCTCGTCAATTACCTCAAGAGAGCAAAGCAGACAGTACGAACTGTCATCCGAGAACGCCATGTCGTTGGCGCGGCTGTTGATCAGGCCATATTGCGCCGTAAAACCATCATACAATTTGTTCAAGTTCTGCTGCTCGCGCTGGATGGCTTCGTCTGGGTAACCCTCCAGCTGGTATTCGATAAGTCGGCGTGTGCAGTCGCGAAGTTCAATCATGCCCCGTATCCGATTTGCTGCCGTGATGGAAACCTCAATCTTGTTCATGCGCGAGTTCTCGCGGTAATAGACCTGCCCGTCCACCAGTGCAAAGCAAAAATTGCGCACGTTCGGGTCAGCGGGTATGGACTCTGTTTCGCTTTCCTCTAACTCATCTCGCTCGTAATCGGTCAGCTCCGCATGGATGTTTTCAATGGCGATTCTCAGTTGGTCGGCCAAATCAGCGCCTTCAAACGGTATGCAGGTGGTCTCGCTATGGTTGCCGTACATCATGTCATCGAACGCCATTGTCCCCAGCATCATGTCGGGGTTAGCCGCAAAATAGCTGTTGATGGGGATGCCGTCCTCGGTCTGGGTAAGATGCACCCAGTCCGGATCGGTTTCGACGGGACGGTCGCGCTTCTGTAGGAATAAGATATCCGATGTGACCTGCGTTCCCGCGTTTGCGGTAAACGCGTTGTTGGGTAGCCTTATCGCGCCGATCAAATCTGCGCGCTGTGCAATGTATTTACGTACGGCGGGGTTGCGTTTGTCCAGCGTTCCTTTGCTCGTAATGAACGCAATAATGCCGCCCGGTCTGACCTTATCCAGCGTCTTGGCGAAGAAGTAATCATGAATCAGAAAGTGGTTTTTGTCGTATCTCTTATCCGCAATGCCGTAGGAACCGAACGGTACATTGCCGACGGCGAGATCAAAGAAGCTGTCCGGTAAATTCGCTTCCTCATATCCCTGCACAGCAATGCGGGCTGACTGGTATAACTGTTTGGCAATACGCCCTGTGATGCTGTCCAGTTCCACACCGTACAGCTTACTTTCGGCCATGCTCTCCGGCACAAGCCCGAAAAAGTTGCCGATGCCGCAGGCGGGTTCCAGCACGTTGCCCGTCTTGAAGCCCATGTTTTCAATTGCCTGATAGATGGCTTTGATTACGATGGGAGAGGTGTAATGCGCATTCAGCGTAGACTCCCGCGCAAAGGTGTATTCATCCTCTGTCACCAGCTGCTTTAACTCAGCATACTCACTTGCCCATGAAGCGTTTTCAACATCGAAAGCCTGTGGGATTCCACCCCAGCCCACATACCGAGAGAGGATTTCCTGCTCGGCAGGTGTGGCCATTCGGTTTTCTGCTTCTATGGCTTGTAAGGTGCGGATGGCGGCAATGTTGAATCCGTATTTTGTTTTCGCACCGCCGTGGCCTAGTTTGTCATCTGTGATACAAAAATTTTTCTTTTCTATACGTGGTTGGGTAAAGTCCAGAACGATGCTCTTCAGTTTGACTTCGGCAGACTGTTTCTCGGGCAGATCAGGTTCTTGATGCTCAAGCGCATATTGCACAAAGGCAATGCTTTCAGAACGGAAGATAGGGAAACCAACTGCGTCGGCAAAGGTTACGTCGCGCAGACTGACCTTATCCCACTTGGTATCCACGCTATCGATCACAAAGCGTCGTCCGTCAATTGTCAGATCTGTACCAATCTCAAGTACATCTTTTTCCCCGGCTGGTTCTGTTTCCTCCACGACTTCACGCGCGACATTCTGTACAAAAAGGCCGTCGTTGAGCGGATTCTCGCGCAATCGGAGGTCAAACTCTGCACGGGACATCTCTTTGGACAGCAGCGGAAACTTCTCGTCCTTTAAGGTGACAGTTTCATCGTTATATCCAATGACGGTATATTTATTTGCGCCGATATTGACGGTATCGCCAAGTGCATACCGGTATTGAGTATCATGGCGCGTATCCGTCATTGTCTCTGCGGCTTCCCGTAGTTCGTTACGAGTTTGTTGTTCCTCCTGAAAAACCGGCAGATGTGCTTTTTCCGAATCCGAGAGATAGCGGTCTGCAACGATCAAATCACCAATACGCTTTGCTACACTGCTCCACGTCAACAGGACTTCAGAATCGGGGCTAAGCAACGAACCTCTGGTGAGCTTGATGCCCTTACCGTCGTGGTTTTCCCAGCTATGATCGGCATCTTTTAGCGCGTGGCTGTGCCCGCCAATGCCATATTCCTGACGGAGAAACGTCACTTTGTCCTGCAGTGAGCGTGGCTCCATAAAGTACTGATAGATTCGGTATTTACCGTCTGCAACACCGCTACCTCTTGTCAGCATTTCGTCGATATCGGCCTGTGAAATAGAAAAGGCAGAGGTTTTTTCTGCCTCTGCCTGCTCGATTGCTTCAATCTGTACTTCTTTTGTAGGGAATAGTGCTAGCTGTAGATGAAGCTCTGAAGCACCGCTTCCTCCGCCTGGAGCTTGATCATGTTCATGAGCCCCGCCCATTTCATCGGGTCCTCGGCTTTCAGCGCCTCCGTGACGCCCTGCTCCTGTGCCATTTGCGCCATAGCCGCCTTCACCTGTTCCCGCGCTGTCTGATCGGTCTCCGCCAAGTGGCCGTCCAGCTTCTCGGACAGCAACATTCCCGCGTATGTTCCTTTCCTGTGGTTCTTGAGGAACGACTTCCTCAGCATCCCGTATTTGCCGATGGAGCGCGTCTCCGATTCGCCCAGCGTCAGGTCGGGTATCAGGTAGTCTCCCTGCTGCGTGTATGTAATTTCCATGCTCTCCGCTCCTTTCGTTTTCATCTTTGCTTATATTCTCCTTTATGTGCTCCGGCTTTGCAAGCCTGTCGCGCTCCTGCCTCTCGATGCTCTTGATGGTGCGCTCAATCTGACGCAGTACCATCTCCGATATATCGCTGGCCGCGCCGCCCAACTGCATGACCGTATCGAAGGTATTGAAGTTGAAAATATCTTTGAACAAGTCCTCGGGTAATGTTTTTATATCCAGCCCCAACCGGCTGTATACCATGTAGGAAACGCTGTCAGTCAGCGCCTCTCTGAATATAACGTCTGCACTCAGCTCATCCAGATCGCCCAGATAACTGCCGTCTTGAATTTTAAAAAGTTCGGTAATGTAATCCGCCATATTATCCTGAATAGCGTTACGAATAATATCTCTAAGTTGATTTTCAAGACCAATGGTCGTTTCATCCGTATCGCCGAATTGATGGGACAATTCCTCTATCACCTGCACCTGATACACTTTTTTCATCTGCCATAGTTGGAACGGCGCATGCTCCAAGCTGTGCGTATCCGACACGTCGAAGACATGTCTTAGCGTCATTCTACCCGAGCTGTCATCGATGAGGGCGATTCCCTTCGCACCCCGGTTAACCCAGCGGCGCATATGCTTGTTCCAGAACTCAATGGAAGCGCAGGCAGCGGCGTCTGGGCGCTGGGCGTAGATGAGGATTTGTTCCTCAAATGGATACTTATATAGGCGGGCTGCGGTTTTCAGGAAATCTGCCCATGCACGAGGATTGTCCGTTATCCGATTAACTGTCTGCTCAATAAGTTCGAATATTCTTTGCTGCTTGGTTGCCAAATCGTTATGCTCCTTTCAGAAAAATGGGTATAAAAAAGACGGCTTGTGTGCCGTCTAGGTAATTAGTTAATTACATGGATTTTTGGACTGTTCTCAAATTAGCGAGATTCGCTAGTTATAAACGCTAAGTGAAATTCGCATTTTTTATAAAAAGCAGGAGGATTCCCATAAGTTTCTTGCTTTATTTCCCACAACATTTTTTATATTTTAATCCACTACCACATGTGCAAGGGTCATTTCTACCTGTTTTTACAACTTGCCTTGTAATGTATTTTCCCTGTCTCCAAGCAATATATGTATTTTCTATTTTTTCATGATGAAAAGAGTTCCAAAGTCCTTTTGGCAAGCCACCATCTTCCAAAGAAGTAATTCCGTCAATATTGTAGTCAACAAAGCATACAAAATTTTCATTGTTGGGATAAAGCCCTTTGCTCTTTCGCTCATCATTTTTATAAACATTAATGTATATGGAATCAGCAGCCACATCACCATATTTGTGATACATGGTAGGTGATGGGGGATTTTTTACTGTTTTTAACCATTCAACAGCTTGATTCACAATTGTTAAGATTTCTTGTTTTTCAGTTATTTCACCAATATACAGAGCTGCTCTTAATCGTTTGCGGTGCTCATTACTTGCCTCTTGCACGTTGTTGATTTTAAAAGTTTTGGAGTTGTAGTTAGGAAAGCAAAAGTATTTGATTTCGTTTAAATCAACTTCTTCGGTTGATGGCTCAAATATAACAACGTCTTGTCTTTCGATGGCTTCGGATAGAACAACATCAAAAGATTTTGTCCAGTTGGTCATGTCCAAGACTTCTTGATTTATGTATCGCACCCAACCATTCATCATCCGTGGGTTACTGAAGTTAAACATATATTGCTCATAATCGTCATGCTTATCAAACACCATAATAGAAAGCAATGAAGCAATTTGAGCAATGTATGTGCGGTCAGTATTCTCTATTTCAATTTCAACATTTAACTGCTTTAAATTACCTGTATCACTTATACTTTGGCAGCAAATTCCGGGGAAACTAAAACGCATAGCAAGAAGAGCAAAGGATACGTACTCTTTCTTCGACTCATCAATTTTCAATAATACCATGTGATTATTTATAAACACTGCGAGTGATAGGAGTACGGCACTAACCGAATCATATGTAGCATCAATTATTTTATCAAATTCGTATGTATCCATTTCTTTACATTTCAAAATATTATTTTCTACGTAGAAGAAGCATATCTGATCACTGGGAGTCTTTTTCATTAACATCTTGCCATGATTAATAGCATTTCTTAGATTGACATCAACGTTTTTTACAATCTCGCTGTAACCGTTTGAATTTATTACGTTGATTAATTGACCAAGCGTGTTTTGCGTAGAATAGTCTTTTCCAACTCCTTTTCCTGTTAAGGTAGCTATAACTCTTAAAAAATTGGATAAACAACTTTCTAACAAGGCTGTGTAAGTAGGCAATCTGTACAGTCTTGTTTTTATTTCTTGCGTAAGGTTGAAATTTCTTAAGTCTAAAATAACATCAGATAATTGGCAATACGAGTTGTAGCCCATTAGAAAATAACTAAAGATGGATTCATCAATTTCAAGCTGATCTTCATAGCTCTGAAAAAGTGATTCGAGTAATGAAGATGTTTGATTATAAACATCTTCATTCCAATAAGAACAAGGATCAGTATAGAGTATTTTATGAAAAATGAATTGAAATTCTTTACTGATCTTTGTCACAGAAGGGTCAATATGTTTTTGAACTTCTTTTAGTAATGTCGCAGTGTCAAACTGGCCATAATATTTTGATTTACAATACGAAATGGTATTTATAATCATTACCCCCTTTATGAAATACGTGGGTATTAGGGTTCAACTTCACATAAATTATAGAATCATGATTTCATCGCAGATTATTATTTCGACAAATATATCCAATATTCCTTGATAGAATAGTGCGACAGAGACAGAAAGCTCTGCCTCTATCGCATTGACAATATTGATTCCGTCACATAATATAATCGACTCCTCACTTTATCCTGTATCGATTTGAAAGCCTGCCTCCATCATCTGAAAATCGGGGAGCAATATCAATCATGTCCATGCGCTTTAGTCGTTGAAGGCTTTTTCTCGTTGCAGAGTGCGAAAGACCGATATTTTTTCCTAGCTGCTTCACTGATATGGCGATATTATGCCCATTTGATTTGTCCAGTAGATAGAAATATATGAGCTTTGCGGCTGGGGGAACAGTTAGCCCCGCACATAACTTGTATCTTGCCAAGTCGTTCATTTTCTCCTCCTTACCTTTCTGGCTGGTCTTTTTTCTTCTTTGGGGATAGCGGCGTTCTATCACCATCACCTTTTTCTTGAATCCTTTGCTTCACATTGTTGTAGCAGTAAATATAGAAGTTGTAGTCTCCCTGATGGGGAAAGCAACGGATGTAAAATTGATATTGTCCGGACTGAGTACGAAAGCCGTATACTTTCAAATCCCATGAGCTATTAATCCTAGCCTCCGGGCGGCTATTGCAGTAAGCCAACATGCTGCCCCGATCCTTCAAAAGTCCCTGCTCCCGAAGTTCTCTAACAAACACATCAAACGCATCCCTGAAATCCTGCGTTTTCAGCTCGCTCAAATGATCCCACCAGGTCGTCCAAAATTCCTTGCCGCTTTGCCCAAAGTCGCCCCGGAGATGGCCGATGCAGCCAAACTCCTTGTCTCTTTCTTCGTTTGAGTAGAACAGCAAGCTTTCATCTGGAGTTGCAGCGCTGATTTCAAAAACCATTTTGTCACCTTTACCTTTCCGGCTCATTCCGTGTTTTGTTCTGCAGTTTCTCACAAGCCTATTTCAATTCTTTCTTAGATAAAGAAGGGACGGGCGCGCCGCCCCTTTGCCGATCCATGTTCATTTCGCTCTGCGCTTTTTGATCTGAAAGTATACCAGCGCACCCACGATAAACAGACAAAGTGCCACAGTAATAAGGATCTTCATCTTGCTTAATCCTCCTTTATAATTGAAATAAAACGTACAGCAATTGGAGCAATACAACACCAATTGCGCCAAAAGCCAGTACCGGGGCGAGTGGAATTGTGCCCTTAAAGTTTTTGGTTTTGATTTGGGATCGAATCATAAGAATGGCGAGCAAAGGAACCATCAGGGCAAATGCAATCACGGCATTTAACAGCCCCAAGTACAAACCGATTGCCATGACAAGCTTGACGTCGCCCGCACCCATATGGCCTCTCAACCAAGCTAAGAAAAAAGGAACAGCCATAACCATTCCCGCAGGATATGTCCACCATGGGATTCCGGCCAGTGCCATGAGTACGACGTGTGCAATTCCAAGGCACAGAAGCAGAATAACTGTCATGTTGGAAACAATGCGCTTCCGTATGTCCGTGTAGCTGCACCATAAAAGGAAGGCAATAAAAAAAGCATCCATTAGGATGCCAAGGATAGAGTTCATATTCAGTTACCTCTTGATCGTTGTGATCCTGTCATACATATCGCCCTCAATGGTGAGCGTGTCGGTTTTGTGTTCATAGAGCTGTCCTACCGGCGACCACGCATAAAACGCTTGCACCCACGCCGTATAACTCGCATCAGGGTACCACAGCGGCGTATAATGCAATCGGCTTCCTGTCGCTGAATGCGGATAGACGGCAAGCTGCCAAGTCATCATCTTGTCTCCGGCGTTACCTGTTGCAATCTCCAAGCTATCCCTGACATTCTGCCAGCCAGCGATCTGCCCATACGCACTTTCGGGATACCGCACCCAAACCATTTGCGCACCAACAAGCTTTTCGGGATGATCATAGTTGGTGGTTAATGTGGTCGTGCACTGAACGCCGAATCCAAAGCCCGACTCCATCTGACGCGGCATATCGGCATAAGCGATACGGCTGTCCGGCGCAATAGCGAACGTGGTGGTCAAACGGGCATAGAAGGTCTTTGTGTTGTAGCTGCCGTTTTCCAGTCGAACCTCTTGCCATGTATGGTAGGAGGATGATGTCGCGGTTGGCGGGTTGGTCAGCCCATACTCGTCATCACGCTGCTCCATTTCGCTGCTGTCGGGGTCGGCCACAATACTGTCCGGAATAGCCATCACCTGAATGTTCTTTGTCAGCGTGTTGTTGCCCTCGTCAGTCTCGTTTAAAGCGCCATTTGGGTCTGCGATGATTTCTACGGCGTAGCTTCCGGCTTTGGGTACTGTGATTCTGAATACCGCAAGGTTGCTGCCGTTTCCGGCAATAGGAATGCTTTCTGTATAGAACGTGCCGCCAATCGATAGCTTCATGATGACGGACGGAACAGGCTGAGCCGTCCGATTTCGCACTGATGCCGACACCGTGACCTCCATGCCAACGTACCAGTCGGTAATCGTGGATTCCACGATCTCTATATCCGGCCTAAGTGCGTTGATAGATAGCGTCACTGTTTTGCTATTGTTGCTCTCGTTGCTCTCCGCAACCAGATTATTGGGATCGACCATTGCCGTCATGGTGATGCTCTGCGCGTTTAATGATGTGGGCGCTGTGGAGGTAAACGTAACCGTCTGGCTGACTCCTGCACTCATTGCGGATAGATTTGTGGTGAAGGTTCCAATGCCCGATACGGTCAGCTGAACCGTCGTGGCAGCTGCCGCGCTTGCCCCTATATTGTTCACCGTCCCTGTGATGGTCATCGTATCACCGGCTTCATACATCGCCTTGTTTCCGGTTAGTGCCGTCACCGTCAGGTCTGGCAAAGGCGGGATATAGGCCAGCACCTTGAAGGAAGCCGCGCGGGTATTGTTGCCCTCGTTGCTCTCGGGTATTGCGCCGGTCGAATCCGCTGCCGCCGTTATGCTTATGGTCTTATCCGACGCATACCGGCCAGCCGTGTACGAGAAAGTGATACTCGTGCTTCCTCCTGCCGCCAGTGAAGATACATATTTCGTCTGTGTCGTGAGATCGGCAGAGGTCAGCGCCACATAGAAACCACTCGCGGAGCGAAGACCTTGGTTCATAACCGTTGCTGTAACCGTGACCGTTTCATCGGCATTGTAGACGGTTTTATTTGTGTTCAGCGCCGTGACTGTCAAATCGGCATAGATCTGCGGCGTGCCAAAAGCTACTACGACTGTCTTTGCCTCGTTGTATTCGGCAGACTTGGCGACAATCACGCGCTGAAGGCTACTGGAGTTCGGCGAATAGGCAAACATATTACTTCTCAGCCGGTTGTCGCGGCCAATTGCAGATATGCTGAATGACCGGTTGGCATTGGCTTCGTTGAGCGGTATCCATATGGTCAGCGCATCACCAGACTGCCCCGTATAGCCGGACACGCTTGAGCCTGCTGGAAGGCCGGAAGTATTCAGAGAGTATCCGCCGTTCATATTCGCCAGCCAAACTGACGCAGTGCCGACGAAATAATTGCCGCTGATGGACATGGAGGGCGCGGAAAGCGCGATGTCATGCGGCATCAGACCCTGCGCACGTGCCTGAATCAGCAGCTCTATCGAAAACTGAAGCACGCTTATGTATCCTGATCTTGCTCTGATCTTGCTGGCAATCTGTCCGCCGGCCGCATAGCTGCGGAGCTGCGCATCGGAATAAGCGCCGAGATTGGTGAAGTTGTATTGTCCGCTTTCGCCGTTTTCCGAGAGCCAAAACCGGATGGCGTTGGCGGTGGCATATCGTGCTGCCGTCGCAGTCAAACCACCCGTCGCATATGGGTAACCGTTTTCGAGGATAATACGAAGCCCCGTCTGCACGCGCGCCGAATAGCTGTCCAAAATGTCAGAGTCGCTGTAGGCGGCATTGCTTGGGCTGCTTTTGCTGTGCTGAAGACAGTAGGCCACCTGTTCCGGTGAGCTTCCGGCAACGTAATGCTCCGGTGTATCAAGGCTTTTCCAGCCGCTGCCGCCGTTGTAGTCAAACATATCCGTGACGCTGCGCGAGCTGACATTCACGGCCAGCGTCGTGGACATAAACAGCAGAGATGTCATCAGCACGACCAGCGTAGCGGATATGATAATGGCGATTCTTCTTTTCTTTTTCAACAGATTCTCCTTTCCGTCACCCGATATACAGCACCGATGACCGCACATTCATGGGGATACTGACCTTGCTGATGTCGCCAATCTCCCATGGGATGGGAATCACCATCGTCGCGCTGATGCTTACCGTCTTGCCGTCAACAACGACGGACATATCCTCAAGACCGTATACGGCTTTTCCGTCTTCATACCGGTTCCAGCATCCGTCCTCCAGTGTCCAGCCAGTATCGGTTAAGCTCGCATAGAACGATTCCTCAGCAGTGTCAGCCGGTACATCCAGTATCAGATCTCGCACATTGGCGTTAAGCATGTTCTTATCCACGGTGATGGTCGCCGCACGCTGCACCTCGGCTTCGCAAGCCTGATATTTGGCATACACGGTCACGCCCGCATAAGCCACGGCAGACAATGTGATAAGAATCAATATGAGAAAAACCATCCATAAGAGTGAGCTGCCGGTATCGTCTCTCCAAAAACGCTTCATTTCCAATACACCTCCGAAATGCCGCGCGTGGTAGCGGTAATCTGCACATTAATCACAACAGGCTCACCCAGTGCTGGCCGCAGAATGACGATAGGGACGGTTTTCGTCATCGTAACGGTAAACGGCTCTTTAAGCTGAATGGTCTTTGCAGCAGCATCCTGCCATTCCGCTTTAACATCCACTCTGTCCGGCACAAGAAAGTCTCCGTCTGCTGTCATGGATTCCAGCGTCTCGTCGTCTGCCTTGCCGTAAAGCTCGATGGTTCGGGCCGTATACTGTACCGTCTGATTCAGCGATTGCTGGGCTGTGAATATGGGGTAAAGCGCCAGCAAAGACGCCATGAATACAAAAATGATCAGCATGGTGATGGCGACATCGATATAGCCTTCTGCTGTTTGATCACGTATGAATTTGCGTTTCATATTCTCCTCCTTTTGTTATGGCAGGGCTGCCTTTCGGCAGCCCACACCACATTGTCGCTTACGGCAGCACGTTCACACCGGTCAATTCGCCGCTAATTTTGTCGATCAGGTTTTGGAACAGATCGGGCATAGCCGCATTCAGGATGAGCAGAATCGCCGCACCGATGACCACAACGATCAGAATCTTCATGGCGACATCCAGAAAGCCCTCCGCCTTCTTCTCCGAGATAAAACGTTTGACAGTTTTCTTGATTTTCAGCATACAGTGTACTTCCTTTCAATTTTTGTTTAGTTGAGGTGTTTATTAAAAACCCGCTTATCGCGGACAACAAAAACAGCAGCCCTCCTTTCCGCGCTGCCGCTAAAAGCGAATTTTATGGCTTAAAACCCGACGCACTGCAGGTTATTGATAATGAGGATTACAAGGGGAACCATGAAGAGGAATATGAGCAGCATCGTCAATATGAACGATGCCGCCTTGATGCGACCGGGGCGCTTCTCCATTAGCCTTCGAAGCGACTCGCGTTCTTTTGTTCGCATGTCTTGCTCCAGCACCAAAAGGCTGGTTTGCTGGTCAACGCCCTGATGCACACCGCACAGCACCGCGCACAGCGCTGAAAATGATGGAATACCCAGCCGTGCGTCCATGCTACGCAGCGCCGTTTCGGGATTGCCGGTTTTCATGTCGAGTATCAGCCGGTCAAGCTCCATACCCAGCGCTTTGCCTGCCACTTCCCTGTACTTTTCGAAGAACGATATCAGGTCGCGGCTGTCCTGCAGCGAATAGATCAGCGTTTCCATCAGTCGGGGCAGCTCGGCCTCGATCTTGCGGTTTTGTGCCTCTACCTTTTTTCGTATTGTTTGGGTTGTCTGAAAATAGGCCAGCACCGATATGACTGCAGTCAGCAGCGCCAGAACCGGAATTCCAATAGGTATGAACACTGCTCCGATCAGTGCCAGCAATAACGATCTCGCTTTTGCTTGCGAGAGGAAATCCTCTGGCTGCTGCGCAATATGCAGCCGTGCGAAATCCGCTTCCAGCCGTTTCTTTCTGTATTCGCTCATGGGGAATAGCTTTGAGAGAAGCCTTGCCAAAGGCAGCAGCACATCTTGAAATCGCTGCGACAAGCTCCGCTTTCCGTGAATGTTCTGTATCGCTTGGATGGATTGACCGGACGGGATAGCGAATACTTCCTGAGCTATACGATAAAACCCCAGCGACAGCAGCAAAGCAGATAGCAAATAAAGAATTAGCGTCACCTCTTTTCACCGCCTTCCACAGGTCGGTACAGCTGCGCGACCCAGACCGCCGTTGCGAGCACCGCAGCCAGCACCACAGCCAACGTGATTTTACCGGCCAATGTGGTGGTCAGCATGCTGTACCAGTCGGGCATCATCGCGCCCATCAGCGGGATGGCTCCGAGCACGATCATCACCGTGACAATGTAGTCGCCGAGCTGCTTTCGAATCACGGTGTCTGTTTCCATCTGAACACGCCGCATTTCACCGAGCCTTCCCACGATACCGGGCAGTGCGTATCTGAGCTGCCTGTCTCGCTGGCACTGAATCAGCACGTCACACCAATCACGCCAGTACCGGTTGTCTATCCGTTCGCGCAAACGGTGGATTGCTTTGACCATATCAGAGTCAACTAATTGGGTTTCGATATAGAACTGGCGGAACACGCCATCCAACGGAGAAGGGAGCAGATGCAAACTGCTTTGTACCGCGCCGATCAGATCGCCCGATGCCGCATAGCTGTTGGTGACTGTGCCCATCGCGTTTTCCAGCTTTTCATCGAGGCTTCGTATATAATCGCCGGTGCGGATGCGAATCACAATCAGCGGTGAGCACCCTAACCCACCGGCCAACACTAGGGCCGCGAGGACGTTATCAAGTGCGAGTCCAATCAGCAGTCCGAGCAGCGCCAGTATGGCAACCGCCCATCGGTATGAGGCGACCTGTCCGCTCATGCCCGCAGCCGTCAGCATCTCTTTGGCGCTGTCCAACGTTGCCTCCAGCTTCCCTTTTGGTTTACCGGTAATGCGCCGTATGCGCTTCTTTTTCTCACGCAGATTGTGAAGGGGCTTTGCAATCTCAGACAGGCGAATCTTGAACAACAAGAACAAGCCTACCATGATCAGAAGAGCGCATAGGATTTGAATCGTCATACTCGCACCTCCCTGAACCTCTTTATCACGGTTTTATCTGCACCGTTGCTGCGCAAACTTTCGGCCAGCTCGTCAGATATATCATGCTCCCGGACGTACTTTCCGGTATCAGCCTCGAAGCGAAAGAGTGTGTTGGCCTGAACGACACCGTTCTGCACGCTAGTCGCCTCGACGATCTCCATAATCCGGCGCGTTCCGTCCGGCAACTGCTTCTTGAAAACCATGATGGGGAAGGCCTCGGACACAAAATCCATGAGGATTTGGGTGGATATGTTGGTTCCCGACATCTGGCACATGGAGAGTATGCGTCCATAGGCTTTGCGCGCAGAATTAGCGTGAAGGCTGGTCACAACAACATGCCCTGTCCGGGCGGCTTCCTGCGCCACCATCGCTTCCGCACCGCGCATCTCCGCCACTGCGATGATATCCGGCGAGAATCTTAACGCTTTGCGCAACAGATCGTTCATGTCGATATCGGCGTTCTGCAGATCGCTTGGCCGCGTGCAGGTGTGAATCACGCGGTTCTGAGTGTTTCCATCCTTGTCTTCGCTGAACAAATCGAGCTCACGCGTTTCCTCGATGGTGTATATGCGTTTGCTGTTATCCACTGCGTTCAGTAAATAAGCAATGTCTGTCGTCTTGCCGCTTCCTGTCTTGCCCGCAATGCCGACTGACACACCGTGGTTGACGCACAACGTCAAAAACTCCAGCATCTCCGGCGTCGCTGTACGCCAGCCGACGAGCTGCTCTTTTGACACCTTCGCCATACGCTGACGTCGGATAGAGAACACAACGCCGCTGCGTCTGTCCGCAACAGGCGGGATCATGGCCGAAACGCGAATGCCCTCAGTGATGTAGCTGTCCACGATGGGGTTTGTGCCATCCAGCACCAGACCGCCTAAGCGTACCATTTTGCGCAGCGTATCAGCGGCATGTTGGGGAGATAAAAAACGCTCCGGTATCTTGCGCCAGCCGGAGTGCGTTACAATCTCGATATCCCGCCACGAGTTCCCGTTGATCTCCTCAACGTCCGGGTCGGTAATGTACTTGTCCAGAAAGCCAAATCCGGCCATGTCACCGTACAACTTCTCGGCCAGCTGCTGCATCGACAGGCCGTTAACATAAAGCTGATGACCGCTGATATGTTCGCCAATAAGCCGCTTGACCGTTTCAGCAGCATCCTTTTCCGTGATGCTGTGTGCAAGTGTCTCCGCATGGTCTTTGGATACGGCAGCACGCACCTGGTCAAGCAGCGTTTCATAGGTATCTTTGGCTTGCGGCGTGTTGTTTTGCCGTTCATAGGCCAGCTCTCTGAATGTCCGGCTCATATCGCATCAGCCCCTTTCAGCATCGCTTGAAGTCTATTCACTTCTTGGTAATACCGCTTGGCGGCACGTGTCGCGCCATTGCTTATACCGTCCTGCCGGAATCCGTGTACATAAGGCAGTGTCACGGTGAGCTTCGTATCCGTCGCTTTTTCCACAGCCGAAATGTCGTGATGTCTGTCGGTCATCGCAACCACCGGCAGGATACGCTCCTGTGCATTCATGGTGCTGATGAGCGGCTTTATGCTGTTAATCCAGCAAATGCCTTGCACATCGGGAGTGTAAAGGACAATCACTTTGTCTGCATGGATGAGCGCAGCAGGCAGAAACGGATCGCTGCGCTGCCCCGACAGGTCAAGAATGACTGTATCAGCAAGCTCCATGCACCGCTCAACAAAGTCCTGCGCTGCGTTGTCCGCTTCGAGCCCAAGCTCATATGACATGTATTCATCCTGATCGGTGAGCCCCGCATAAAAGAGGGTTTTCTGTTTCGAGTGCTGATGCAAGTAGAGTGCCGCATCCGATGTACCCATTCCAATGGCCTTGCCCAGCGACGCGTTTGAGTCAATCTTTGCTCCGTTCAATCGCACCGGCAATGTGGGCTGTGTCAGGTCTGTGTCAATAATGACCGTTACACCCGTCTTGGCGAACAGTTTGCCGAGCTCATCGCAGAGACCGCTCTTGCCGATTCCGTCCCGTCCCCAAACAGCAATAACCATGTCAGTTCACCTCCATTTCAGTGAGCACAGCGTCGGATATGTACTGCGTCACACTTTGTCCACGTGCAACGAACGCGAGGTGTATGATGCTGTTATTTTCAAGCTCCGCCAGCAGCAGTGCCTGCTCTAGCGTTGCGTAAAACGAAACTGTGACGGGAAGATTGTTCTTAACGCCATTTTCAAGTTTTGCTTCAACGCTGGCATCCGAACCGTCGTTGGCCGTTACCATGCACACTTCAAGGTACTGCAGTTCAGGATAGGTCATCACACTGGATAAATCGGCTTCTCCCGCTTCCGGCTCTAAACCCAACGATTGATTGACGGAGCCCTTGGGCATCGCCATCACAGTCACCACATCTCCGGGCAGCAGATGTCCGGATACGCCCGATGCGAGTGTGGGCAATGTGACCGACACCACGATCTTGCTTTTTGCTGTACCAGCCGGGAAAGAAGAATGTTCCGTGATAGAGCCTGAGAGCTTCTGCGTCGTTAAATAATCCCCAGCGTACAAGTCAGCGACGGCGTATTGGCCAACCGCCGATGAAGCGTCACTGATACCACCGTTGATGAGCTTCTCCGGTACTTTCACAGTTTCAAGCATATCTGCGGTGATCTGAGTACCTGCCTCTATGGGTTGCTTGATACGAACAGCACTCACATAATCACCTTGATTGCTGCTTTGCAATACAGGGACTGCGAAAAAAACGATAAGCAGTGCAGTGATGATGCAGAGTATTCCGATGACATATCGGTTCTTGAATAACTTCATATGGTTTTACCTCCTAGTATTTGTTCTTTAATTTCTTTTTTCCGGCTGGTATTTCGGCTGGTAACTTGGGGGAGAGGTGCAGGAGAGGGGGGAAGACCGCATTCAGCCATCACCCCGAAAATAGTCAGACTACCCCCTTGGTGTAGACGTGCCAGCTATTTAGGCTGGGCATTAAGCACGACGCATTTATCCTGCTTGCATTGCTTACGCCTCGAGTCGTAAAACAAGCAATCAGGACAGTTGCGATCTTGAATTGTCGGGCCGCGCAATTGATTAGCCTCGAATGTCCTTCGTATTCCGGGTGGCCGCGGAACCTCCTGCATCATACGCTCAAACGAGCTGAGTTCACCTTCTGTAAACAGCATCTAAGTCTCCTTTCATAAAAAACGGCATGAAAAAACGCCCTTGCTTCATGAGCTTGGGCGTCTCATCGTTCGTATTCTTTTTCCTGTTTGGTTCGTTCGAGCTTTTTGTAATATAGGTCGAGCGCTTTGATTATGATGTCCTCCTTTTGCTTGGGTGTGTATTCTTTGGGGAAGTATTTTTCGAGACGATTTCCTTTGATGGTCACGTTATTCTGCTGGGGTTTTTCTTCGCTCATGACCAACTCGATACCGTTCCGGTCGAGTTTTCCTTCCTGTGCCGCTTGTTTAAGGCGCTGGGCTTGCGACAACGACGGCGTGCAATCGACTTGATCCATAACGTCCAGCAATTCAGTTTGCAGCTCCTGCGGCAGGTAAGAAAGCTCAACGGCAGGATTAAAAGCCATTTTCTTATCATCCACCATTTGGAGCAAAGGCGGAGCAAGCTCTGTGAGGCGGATAAACCTTTGAATTTGTCTGCCGCTTTCACCGCTTTCTTTGCCAACAATATCTGCGCTCTCATAATTCCCGACAACTTGTCGGGGATTGTTTTTGCTTGGCCTTCCAGCTTGCCGTCGTAATGCATCCATTTTCATTTTATATGCTTTAGCCTTCTCGCTGAACGAAATGGTTTCACGCTGGATGTTCCCATCCACGACTAAAATGGTCGCTGCATCATCGTCGATCTCTCTAACAATGAGAGGAAGTGTTTCAACACCTGCCAGCGTACTAGCCAGTTTACGCCGATGTCCTGAAAGCAGCTCATATCCGCCTTCTGTCCGTGGCCGAGCGATACAGGGCGTATGTACACCTACCCGCTGAATACTCTCCACCATGTCCATGAGTTCAGCATCTTTGCGAACGTGGTATGGGTTGTTTGCGAAGTCGTGAACCTCCGAGATGGGTATACTTAAGACCTGCTCACCCTGCTGCTGTTGTTCAGCCTGTCGGCTTGCCTCGCTGCTGAATAAATCATCGACTGATGTCAGCTTCATGTTTCTCACGTTGCTTGCCACCGTTTAACACCTCCTTCGTCAGCGCTTCATATGCCGCAGCCGCTTTGCCATTCCGGTCATATTCGAAAATGCTTTTGCCTTCTGCGCTCGTTTCCGCTGCTTTGATGGCAAGCGGGATTTCCGTCTTGAAAACGCGCAATTTGTCCCCGTAGTCCCGGCGCAGCACAAAGGAAATGTCCTTCGCAAAGTTGGTGCGTGTGTCCACCATAGTCAGCAGCGCACCTTCAATTTTCAGGTCGGGGTTGATGTTCTTTTTGATACGGTTGATCGTCTGCAAGAGCTGTGACATTCCCTTTGCGGGTAAATAGTGCGCCTGGACGGGGATGATTACGCTGTCGGCAGCAACGAGCGCGTTCACGGTGACCATGCCGAGCGAGGGCATACAGTCGATGAGGATGAAGTCATAATCCATCTTGACTTCGTTGAGATAGTTTCGCAGCACGATCTCGCGGCTCATTGTGTTGACCAGCGATACTTCCATGGCAGATAGCTCAATATTGGCGGGCATGAGGTCAACACCTTCAACATGATGCAGGATGCCTTCTCTAGGCTCGATGGTCTCATCCATGATGATCTTGGTCATGAGGGTAGCGAGGCTAACCGGCAACTTGTCAGGCTCGTTCCACCCGAGACTGTCCGTGAGGTTACCCTGAGCGTCAGCATCTACCAACAGCACCTTTTTACCTTGTCGTGCTAAACCGATGCCGAGGTTAACGGCGGTGGTTGTTTTGCCCACGCCTCCTTTTTGGTTGGCTAGGGCGATAATTTTTGTCATAATGGTTTCCTCCTTTTCGTTTTTGAGAATAAAAAAACCATCTGTAAATACTTATCCAGTATTTGCAGATGGCTAATAATTGATTTTTTTAGCTGCTTTTTTGATAAAAGGGACTGAACCCTGTTTTTGAATCTGTTACAAGATTTTCTTCGTGATCTGGATGGACACCAATATCAGAACTTTCTTCGTCATCAAAAATAAATGTCTGTAAATTTTCTTTTCCTATTAGTTTGTATGCTGAATCCAACACGACCCCAATTGTCTCACAATTTGTATGATCAAAAGGTTTAGAAATATGATCAATTACCAACACAGGAATAATTGGATACCTATTCTCTCTAATTAGCATATCCAGAAAACCCAAATATCCACAAAGCTGTATTAACGTATGTCGTGCCATGCTTCCAGTATAATAGTTAATATCACCATCATTGCTCTGTACTAAAGGTTTTAATAAATTTCCCCTTTTTTCGTATTGAATATGAAATCCATTCTGACTAATATCTTTTTTCACTACTTCTGATGTTATAGATGCAGATTGGTATAGCTTGGTGATCACACTTGAAAGCTGGTCAATCTTAGAACGATCATCTACTTTTTGTAGCTGATTTATCTGGTTTCTAATATCTCTCGCTTTTTTCTTTTTCTTAAGTAACTCTTCTTCATCATATTTTATATCAATACTTAGGTATTCCTCAACAATTGCTATACTCCGTGCTTTTTGATCAAGAGAGAAATGTTGAAAACGATTATCCGCATTTTCGATCTCCTGTTTTATTATACTCTTTTGTTTTCTCAGTTCTTTAATTGTAGCATCGCTATTTAAATATTGGCTAAATGCTATACTCTTATCGAGTTCTTCCAGTAAAGTGGTTATCGGTTGAGTGAGATATAACATTTCTGGAACTGTCTCTGATAAGTTTAACAAAGTAGCAAGTAGCTCTTGTCTATTTTGGTTTTCTTTTTCAATCCTTTTACCGTCTAGTATTGCATTTTCATACACTTTAATTTGCTCATTAATATTATTATAAAGTGCTAATAATTCTGAGACAGGTTTGCTGTTTTTGTCCGGATTAGTTTCTTGTAATTCCTTTATCAAACGAAGTTGCTCTTTAATTTTATTGGAATTATGCCCATTATATATTGTCTTAATACTTAGCTTGTTTAGGTGCAAATTAACGTGATGAAATACAAATTCGAAACGCTCTGCTTTATTTTGTAGTTGTTCAATGTCCTTTTGTAATTCTTCAAGTTCCTTTCGCAAATAAAAGATTTCTTCTAGATTTCTATTAAAAATAAAATCTAAAATTGGTGATAACTTCACTGCATATTCTATTTGACTGCACTTATCAAAAAAGTCATATAACAACCCTTGGCCTGTTTCACCAAGGAAACTAAACATTGTAAATGATCGATAAGTAAGGTTTTCTCCAGTAAAAGTCCTAATATCCTTCAGAAGCTCCTCATTCGGAGTAAATATCGTATTTAGCTTGTCTTTATATTCCGAGGCATCAATTGGTGTGTTACTTTCTTCTTCGTCACGGTAATGAAAATAATTAATATTAGGGTCAACGCTACGAGTAAATATATACTCTAAACCATTATAGGATATTTCAATAGTAGCTTTTTCAAGTGAATCCAAAAACCATGGTTGGTGATTAATTTGCTCAGAGGAACCAAGCATGTAGTCGATAAACTTATAAAACTCAGTTTTTCCTGTATCGTTTTTCCCTTGAAAATAGTTAATTCCTTCACTAAAAACATACGTATATTGCTCACCAATCGGGTTGTACATTGTAAGCTTCTTAATTTTAAACATTATACATTACCTCTTTTAAGAACTGCCTATCAGAAACCTTTTTGCTTTCTTCAATTGCTTTATTGATGAAGAAATTGAGGTTGCTTTTAGTAGGTAATTGCGGCGAATCCAATGGTATAATAACAAGCTCTTTTGTATTGAAATCTATGATATTGTTTTTTATTAGTATGTGTAGAGCTTTTAATATAAAAGGTAAATTGTCACAATAGTCAGAAAAGGCCCCAGTTAACTGAGATAAACACTTATTTACGACATCAATATTATTGTGTCCGTTATAAATGTCATTAAATTGATATTCATTCTTTTTTAATATATAGGCGAAAGTTATAGCTTTGTAGAGACTTAGTACCTTGTACTCATTTAATATTTTTTTAATAATGCCGCAATAAGTACTGATCATTATTGCCTCAGCCTGCATATCATTTTGCCGCATTGTCTGCATCCTCCCAAGAGATTAATATTTCAAATGGCGTAGACTCTTTAGTAAGATGTATTGCTGATCCAAGGCGAATGGGATCATTCTCAGCATACATATTTGATCGCTGTATCGTACCATCTAAGCGATTAAAAGGAATATCATTGCCGTATAATTGAAGCTTTTCTTTCTCCATTGAGAAATTATCAAAAGACATTTGTTCTATATTGTCAATTAGGTCAACTTTATTGTTTCCGAGATTTCTGTATTTGTAATCTTCGTAATAAGATTTATACATTAGAAACTTCTCTATAAAACTACGTTTTTTACTACAGCTTTCAAGTTGCTTACATTCCCTTGATGAAGCGATTTCAAGACATCCAAAGTCAATTCTATGCAACTTCATATATTGGCTAAATTGCGGTAAGTATTTATCGTCATTAATATTTTTTATGGTGTCTTCAACTTGCCTACATAGATTCTCAAATGAACATACAAATGGTTCTCGCTTATTTGCTGATTCAATTATTTCAGCTGTAAAGTGGCTTAATAGTTCCTTCACACGTAAATTGTAGGTTGTTTCTGTAACATTCGGCCTCAAAAGAAACTTGGAAAAACCTACACGGATTTCATCATCAACGTTATCATAACTAATTTGTTTATAGCCTTCTTTAATTTTATCAAAAGCAACTTTAAATTCTGTTTCTTTTTTATCGTATATCAATTTAACCTTCGTAATTAGTGCAGATTCGTCATTACTTGAATTAATAATATCATTGTATAAGCTTTCGATATTATTAGGAAATAGTTCAGCAGGTGGTTTGTGCTTTCTATCAGTAACCAATGTAAATTGACCAATTTCCGGATTGCTGTTTTCGATTATAAGCCAATTATATAAAATCTTTATAAATGATGTGGTTGTTACTTGAGTACACTTAACTTGGATTGCTTCTGAAACACCAGATTTAGTTTGTTTCACGCTAATAGCTCTATCACAGTATTTATTGATATTATCTACACAAAAATTTTGTATGCCGATATCATCCAATGTCTCAAAGCCAATCTGTTTACCATAGTCTAATGATGCTAAGTGTAAAAAAAATACTCGAATTTGAAAAGCAAATCCACTCAGACTATATATACCACCGTCATTTTTAATTGGTATTTGCATTTTCTCCTCATCTAGCAATATTGCAATGTATAATTGTATGATGTGTTTTTGAGCATATCAGTAGCCCATATTGCATTGCTTATTTTGCTGCCAAGTTATATCATTGATTCTTAACAATAATATTATCTGCTGTGATATATCAGTAATTTTTACTATTTATATTATATTTGTTTTAATAAACTTGGGCAAGTAGAATATTGCATAGACAACGACCTGAAAAGTTACTTGTTAAAAAACACTTGCTTGTTAATTTCATGGACAAAATGTATTCTATGATAATTAATCAGAAATCACCATTTAACCATTTTGTTTTACTTTATCACACATGTTACTCCTACAAGTCATACATAATATCCTGAAAGTCCTCCAAAAACTCATATAGATAGACTTCCTTCAGTTCTTTCTCCTCGCAATCAAAGATCATCTGTAAGTCGTCGGGAATGAGTAGCCCGCAACAGTTATACAGAACTTTCAGTATGCCGATCAGAATATCATATTGTACCTGCTCAAAAACAGCATTTAGGAAAACCTGCAATTCTTCCATTGGCGTTACATCATTCTGATATAGATTCCATACCTCGCTCAAAAGCGGCCAAGTATGCGCTCCGGAAATGCAGTTAACTTTAAAAGCATTGACTGTTCCGGCTTCGTCGATCAAATTCTTTTCAATCAAAACACTGCGCAATTCGTTTCCATTCATTTGTTCCATGACTCTGTTTCCTCCTATAATTCTTCATATTTATTGGTTGTATAATTGATGAATACGAATGTATTTCAACGCCCAAATACAGCCGCGTTCGGCCAGTTTTGTACTATAAAGTCTATAGAATAATAAAGCGTTATATAAAAAGTGTAGTAAAATGTAGTATAAAGACTCCTGACAGCGGTGTTTTTTCTCGTTCTCAGGCGCTAAAAACCAGCCTCGAAAGGTAGGCTGTTTTTACTTTTGTGTAGTATAAAATTCGGAGTATTTTTGGACACAAAAAAACCCCGAAAGTGGCTTCGCAACGGGGTTTCTGGCGTTCCCGGCGCGACTCGAACGCGCCACATCCCGCTTAGGAGGCGGGCCCTCTATCCTGATGAGGTACGGGAACATATTATTTGATTTTTGTACTTTATCCCAGCGGGTTAGGAGGCGAACGCTCTATCCTACTGAGCTACAGGAACATATACATCAATATTCGGTTTTTTATGCACTCCCGGTATGAGAACCCCTCATACTTAGGAGGCGTTCGCTCTATCCTGCTGAGCTACGGGAACTCGTTATTCAATTTTTGCCCCATAACTCGTCGGGTTAGGAGGCGGGCCCTCTATCCTGATGAGACAGGAACTTGGTATTGCTTCGACTCCCTACGCATCGAACCATATAGCGGGTCTGTTCTTCTCAAATCCATGCGCATATGCCATGTTATTTTAACGGCTAACATTTGAAAAGTCAACCACGTCGAAGCTAATCGACGTGGCTGAAAACGATTCAATGTCACTGTAATAACTAGTTCCGGATGCCCTGCAGCGGTGCAGGGATGCGTCCACCTCTGGCGATGAGCCGTTCGGCACCGCTCTGGCCTGCATCCATCACCACAACGCGACCCAGGAGGCCGCCGTATTCTACTGTTTCACCCACTTTGGCGTCCGGTA